>NZ_CP031194.1:1207836-1811754 GCF_003344965.1 Streptomyces paludis
CTGCTCGTCGGCCTCTACTTCGGGGTCAGTCCGGAGAAGCTCGGGCTGTCGTCGGGCGGTGACTCTTCCCCCTCGTCCGGTGCCACCGGCCCCAGTGGGGTCGAGGAGAACTGCAAGACCGGCAAGGACGCCAACGAGCGGGAGGACTGCCGGATCCTCGCGGTGGTCAACAGCGTCCAGACGTACTGGCGGGCGGAGTACGCGCGGACCGGTGAGCGCTACACGGACGCGGACACGAAGTTCTTCACCGGCCGGGTGAACACCGCGTGCGGCGCGGCCACCTCGGCGGTCGGGCCGTTCTACTGCCCGGCGGACAAGATGGCGTATCTGGACCTCGGCTTCTTCGAGGAGCTGAAGACGAAGTTCGGGGCGAGCGGCGGGCCGTTCGCGCAGGCGTATGTGGTGGCGCACGAGTACGGGCACCATGTGCAGAACCTGAAGGGGACGCTGGCGCGGGCGCACGACGGCAAGCAGGGCCCGGACAGCAACGCGGTGAAGGTGGAGCTCCAGGCGGACTGCTACGCGGGCGTCTGGGCCCGGCACGCGACGACCACGCCGTCCGAGCGGACGGGACGCCCGCTGCTGACCAGCCTCACCGACGAGGACATCCAGGACGGGCTGGACGCGGCGGCGGCCGTGGGCGACGACCGGATCCAGGAGAAGTTCCAGGGCAAGGTCACCCCGGAGTCGTGGACGCACGGCTCGGCCGCGCAGCGCCAGCAGTGGTTCCACACCGGCTACGACTCGGGCGACGTGGCGCGCTGCGACACGTTCCGCTGACGCGGGCGGCGGCTCCGGCTCGGGTCCGGGGCCGCCGCGGGTGTCAGGAGCCGCCGGTGTGGACCTGGAAGGCCGCCCGGCGGACGGCCTTGGCGAGCGCCGGGTCCGGATGGGCGGCGGCCAGGGCGACCAGGACCTGGACCGTACGGGGGTGGCCGATGGCCCTGACCTCGTCGATCAGGGCGGGCACATTGCCCTGCACGGCCGATTCCAGATGGCGTACGAGCAGATCGCTCTCGCCGTGGTCGGCGACGGCCGCGGCGGTGTCCACCCAGAGCCAGGTCGACTCCTCGCGGGTCAGCACCTCGGAGGCGTCGTCGGGGTCGGCGCCCTCGTACTCGGCCAGCCAGAGCAGGGCGTACGGGCGCAGGGACGGTTCGGCCGCGGCCGACCGCACCTCGCCCTCGGCGGGCGCGCCGACGACGCGGAGCGCCTCGAAGGCGAGGCCGCGCAGCAGCGCGTCCTCGCCGCGGGCGACCGCGAGCAGTTCGGTGACGGCGCTGCCGACGGTACGGGCGGCGAGCCAGGCCCGGTACTCGGCGCGGGCCGGTCCCGGGGTGAGGCGGGCGCAGCCGCGCAGCATGTGCTGGGCGGACTGTTCGATGTTGCCCGCCGGGCTCTGGGCGGCGACGCAGATCTGTTCCAGCTTGACCCAGACCGCCCAGTTGCCGAGCGGGGTGAGGGTGGCCTGCCCCTCCCCCAGGGTCAGCGCGCCGACGGCGGCCAGGCCCTCCAGGGCCCAGTCGAGCAGCGGGGGCAGCAGGGCCTCGTCCACGGGTTCGGGGACGGGCGGTACGGCGAGCGGCTCGGGGCGCTCGGGGTGCGGCCCGTAGGGGACCTCGCAGCGCTCGCCGTGGAGTTCGGCCACGCGCTGCTGGAGCAGGTCGAGCAGGGCCGGTACGAGCACGGGCCCGGCGGAGAGCTGGAGCAGCGAGAGCACCTGGGGGACGGCCTCGACGACCTCGGCGACGGTGGCCGCCGCGACGTCCTCGGGCGCCGGGTGGACCAGCGACCAGGCGTCGAAGAGGGCGACCCAGCCGCGCTGGACGGCGCTGTCGTCCCGGTCCCACGCCTGGAGGCGCCAGCCGGGGCGTACGGCGTCGCCGTGCAGCTCGACGAGTCCGGCCAGTCTGGCCCGGTCCCAGCCCGCGCCGACCTGCCCGGGGGTCAGCTCCAGCGCGGCGGCGGCCCGGTCGCGGGCGGGGCCGGTGAGCGGGCCCGCTCCGGGGTCCCGGTCGGCGGCGGCCCAGCGGGCGACCCGTACGGCGTCGGCGAGCACCGCCCTCGCCTGGCGGGCCAGCTCCGCCGGGGGTGGAGTGCCCTCGGGCGGCCGGGGTGCCGGCCGGTTGCGCCCGTCGGTCACGGCCCGTCGGGCCGTGGTCAACGGCCGCGCGCGGACAAGTCGGAGTCTGGAGTTGCGCGCCAATTGCTCATCAGGCTTTCGGGACGTCACGGGGGCAGTCTTCCCGGTGACCGCCCGAAAGCCCAAACGGAACCCGTCGCGGCACTTCCGGTCCGGCGCGCGGGGCGCTTTCGGCGGGGGACACAGGGGTACGGAAGGGGAGGAAGGGGTCCCCGCGCCCTGCCCGCGACGGCCGCCAGCAGGGCTTTCGCGCCGGCCGGTCGTCGCCGGGGGCGCATAAGCGGATACAGCGGGAGATACGCCGGAGCCGCACCGGGGGATACATCGCGAGGTACATCGAGGGGCGCGGAAGGGGCGGCGGGAGGGGTGCGCGGGTGGGGGCGCCGGGAGCCGGTCCGGGGCGCCCCGGGGGCTACATCAGGGGCGTGAGGAAGCGGCGGAGCGTCTCCTCGTAACCCACCGGATCCGCGTTCCACATCGCGCCGTGCGGAGCGTGCGCCACGGTGTGCAGGGTGATCAGGTCCGGCCGGTGCGCGGCCAGCTCCCGGGACGGCTCCCAGGGGGCGAGGGTGTCGTCCGGGCCGTGGATGATCAGTGTCGGTACGTGCAGATTGCGCGGGTCGGCGGCTTCGAGCAGCCGGTCGCCGTGGATCCCGGTCCGGCCCTGGGCCGCTCTGACCGCGAGGGGCAGCAGCGGTCCCGGCACCCGGCGGGCGGCGGCCAGGGCCCGCAGGGTGGCCTCCCAGTCGAGCACGGGCGAGTCGAGCACCAGCCCGGAGATCCGCTCGCTGAGCGCCGAGTTGCCGGCGGCGTGCAGGGCCATGGACGCGCCGGTGGACCAGCCGTACAGCACGACGCGCTCGGCGCCGTACCGCACGGCGTACCGGATCGCGGCGTCGAGGTCGCGCCACTCGGAGTCGCCGAGGCGGCCGAGGCCGTCCGGCGGGCGGGGGGCGCCGGGGTCGCCCCGGTAGCCGAGGTCGAGCACCGGGAACTGCTGTCCGGCCAGGAACTCCATGACGTTCAGGGGGTGTTCGCGGGTGGCGCCCAGGCCGTGCGCGGTGATCACCCAGGTGTCGCGCGCGCCGGGGACGAACCAGGCGGGCAGCGCGCCCAGCTCACCGGGGACGGACACGTCGCGGAAGGGGAGCCCGAGCGCGGTGCCGGGGTCGCCGCGGTGGATCCGCGGGGTGAGACGGACGCGGGTGCCGGGCCGCAGGGCGCCCCGCTCGACGCGCTCCAGCCGGCGGACCACGGTGTCGGCGGGGTGGTCGACGCCCTCCAGGACCGGTCCGACGACGGCGTGCACCCCGGGGCCCTCGATCCCGTACGTGCCGGGGCGCAGGGCCGCGAGGCAGCGGGTCAGGGTGATCTGGCCGGCGGCGGTGGCGTGGACGGTGAGCCGGGGGTCGCCGGGCAGCGGCCGGCCGGGCGGCACCTTGAGCGCCGCGTCGCTGGCGTACCGGCCGGCGGCGACCGTGGCCGCGCCGACGCCGACCGCGGTGGAGACGGCGGCCGCTGCGGCGGCGGCCGTCACCTTGGTCATTCTGCTCGCTTTAGTCGCTTTTGCCGGGCGCACGCTCCCAGTGTCACGGCCGCCGTCCGGACGGGCCACCGGGCGGGGCCGTCCGGGACGCGCCGCCCGCCGTTCCGGTGGGTCGCGCGGAGGTCGTCCGGCGCGTCTGCCGGGGAGCCGGCCGGTCGTACCGCGATACTGCCAAGCGCCCGGAACGGGCCCACGGCCCCGCCGTGTTGGCCTCCGGGGCACCCCCTCGGTGGGAGTCACCGTGAATACCCACTCAGTTCACCTTCCGTTCACCCTGACTCCTTACGTTCACCGAGGCCACCGATGTCGAACGATTGCCTGGGTAACGGGTCGATGGAACACCTCACGCTGCTGCTCGCGATCGTGATCGTGACAGCCCTTGTGTTCGATTTCACTAATGGTTTCCACGACACCGCCAACGCGATGGCCACCACCATCTCGACCGGTGCGATGAAGCCCAAGGCCGCGGTCGCCATGTCCGCGGTCCTGAATCTCGTCGGCGCGTTCCTGTCGGTGGAGGTCGCCAAGACGATCTCCGGCGGCCTGATCAACGAGCAGGGCATCAGAACAGAAGTGATCTTCGCGGCGCTGGTCGGCGCCATTCTGTGGAATCTCTTCACCTGGCTGCTCGGTCTCCCCTCCAGCTCGTCGCACGCGCTCTTCGGCGGGCTGATCGGCGCGACCCTGATGTCGGTGGGCACCTCCGGTGTCAACGGCGGGGTCGTCATCACGAAGATCCTGATCCCGGCGCTCGCCGCGCCGGTCGTCGCGGGCCTGGCGGCGATGCTGGCCACGAAGCTGACGTACCGCATCGGCCGGAACAGCGACGAGAAGTCCACCGCGAAGGGCTACCGGGCGGGCCAGATCGCCTCCGCCGGTCTGGTCTCGCTCGCGCACGGCACCAACGACGCGCAGAAGACCATGGGTGTCATCACCCTGGCGCTGGTGACCGGCGGGGTCCTCGCCCCCGGCGCCAACCCGCCGGTGTGGGTCATCGTCTCGGCGGGTGTGGCGATCGCGCTCGGTACGTACCTCGGCGGCTGGCGCATCATCCGCACCATGGGCACCGGCCTCACCGACCTCCAGCCGCAGCAGGGCTTCGCCGCGCAGACCAGCGCCGCGACGGTCATCCTGGCCTCCTCGCACCTGGGCTTCTCGCTCTCCACCACCCAGTCCTGCTCCGGCGCCGTGATGGGCGCCGGGCTCGGCCGCAAGGGCGGGGTGGTCCGCTGGTCCACCGCGAGCCGGATGTTCATCGCCTGGGGGCTGACGCTGCCGGCCGCAGGTCTGGTCGCCGCGGGCGCCGAGTTCCTGACCGGGCAGGGCGACTGGGGTGTCGCGCTCGTCGCGGTGCTGCTGGTGACGATCTCCGGCGGGATCTACCTCGCCTCGCGGCGCCGCCCGGTCGACCACACCAACGTCAACGCCACCGAGGGCGCCACCGAGCCGGCCGAGCCGGCGACGGAGACCGCCCCCGCCACCGTCCTCACGGACGTGTCCGGCCTCTCGGCCACCATCCCCGCCCCCGTCCCCACCGGCACCACCACCGAGCCGGCACGCAAGGAAGTCATCGCATGAACATCGACTGGGCAGCGCTCGGCTCCGTCTTCGGCGTCAGCCTTGTGGCGACCGTCGCCCTCGTGGGCCTGTTCACCCTCGGCATCGTCGGTCTCGCCCAGCGGGAGACGGGCGGCGAGAGCGGTACGGGAGGTACCGGCGGCCCGGCGGTCTCGGTCCGTTCGGCGGGCGCGTACCTCTGCTTCGCGCTCTGCGTGGCGGCCGTGGCGTACGGGATCTATCTGATCGTGGCCTGACGGTCGCCGGGCGTCCGAGTGGGCCTCGGCACACTGTCCCCGCGCAGGTCAAGGCAGAGTTGACGGGCCCTGAACGGCGTGGTGGACTGCCGGGGCCATACACGGCGGCAGAAGAGGAAGCCGGTGCGAATCCGGCGCGGTCCCGCCACTGTCACCGGGGAGCCCGTCCACGACGGGCGCTCCCGGGAGCCAGGAACTCCTGCCGCCGCGTCACGTCGAGCCGGGGCGCGGACCCTGAGTGAGGACATTTCGCCATGCCTGGCTGCGGTTCCGCCGCCGTGCGCGGACCGAGTGCCGTACGGGCGCCCGCCGGCGCTCCCCTCGGACGCGCTCTCCCCGGACGCGCTCCCCTCGGACGCGCTCCCCTTGGGCGTACCGCCCTCTCCCCCGTCGCCCTCGGCCTCGCCGCCGGATTCCTCGCCGACCGGCTCTTCGGTGATCCGCGCCGGGGCCATCCCGTCGCCGCGTTCGGCCGGGCGGCCGGGGCCGTGGAGCGCGTGCTGTGGCGCGACGACCGGGGCCGGGGCGCGCTGCACACCGCCGTCTGCGCCGGTGGCGCCGCCGGGCTGGCCGCGCTGGCGGCCCGTACCGTACGCGGCCTTCCCGCCGCGGCGACCGTGCTCGCCGCCGCCGCGACCTGGACCGTGATCGGCGGCACCTCGCTGGGCCGGGAGGCGCGGACCATCGGCGGCGCGCTCGCGGCCGGGGACACCGAGGCGGCCCGGGAGCGGCTGCCGCATCTGTGCGGGCGCGATCCGCAGGCGCTGGACGACCAGCAGATCGCGCGCGCCGTCGTGGAGTCCGTCGCCGAGAACACCTCCGACGCGGTGGTCGGCGCGCTGGTGTGGGGGGCGGTCGCCGGGGTGCCGGGGCTGGTCGCGTTCCGGGCGGTGAACACGCTGGACGCGATGGTCGGCCACCGGTCGCCCCGCTACCTGCGGTTCGGCTGGGCCGCCGCCCGCCTCGACGATGTCGCGGGCTGGCCGGGCGCCCGGCTGACGGCCGCGCTGGCGATCGCCGCGGGCGGCGACCCCCGGGGCGCCGTACGGGCCGTACGGGCGGACGCCGCGAAGCACCCGAGCCCCAACGCGGGCCCGGTCGAGGCGTCGTTCGCCGGCGCGCTGGGCGTACGCCTGGGCGGGACGCTGGCGTACGGCGGCCGGGTCGAGCACCGGCCGGTGCTCAACGGCGGCGGGCGGCCGGTGGAGGTCGCGGACATCGAGCGGGCGGTCCGGCTCTCGCACCGGGTGAACGTGCTCGCGCTCGCGGCGGGCGTGGCCGGGCGCGCCGCGTACGGGCTGCTGAGGTCACGGGGACGGGCGAAGGGACGGGGGCGCCGATGACCGGCGGCGGACTGCTGGTGGCCGGGACCACCTCGGACGCGGGCAAGAGCGTGGTCACGGCGGGGATCTGCCGGTGGCTGGTGCGCCAGGGTGTGAAGGTCGCGCCGTTCAAGGGGCAGAACATGTCCCTGAACTCGTTCGTGACGCGCGAGGGCGCCGAGATCGGCCGTGCGCAGGCGATGCAGGCGCAGGCGTGCCGGGTGGAGCCGACCGCGCTGATGAATCCCGTCCTGCTCAAGCCGGGCAGCGACCGCAGCAGCCAGGTGGTGCTGATGGGGCGGCCGGTGGGCGAGCTGAGCGCCACGGAGTACGTGGGCGGGCGGCGCGAGGCGCTGCTCGGGACCGTACTGGAGTGTCTGGCCGAGCTGCGTGCCACGTACGACGCGGTGATCTGCGAGGGCGCGGGCTCCCCGGCGGAGATCAATCTGCGCCGCACCGACCTGGTGAACATGGGGATCGCGCGGGCCGCCCGGCTGCCGGTGATGGTGGTCGGGGACATCGACCGGGGCGGGGTCTTCGCGTCGTTCTTCGGTACGACGGCGCTGCTGTCCCCGGCGGACCAGGAGCTGGTCGCGGGCTATCTCGTGAACAAGTTCCGGGGTGATGTGTCGCTGCTGGAGCCCGGGCTGGAGATGCTGCGCGGGCTGACCGGGCGGGCGACGCTCGGGGTGCTGCCCTTCCGGCACGGGCTGGGCATCGACGAGGAGGACGGGCTGCGCGTCTCGATGCGTGGTGCCGTACGCGAGTCGGTGGTGGCGCCCCCGCACGGGGACGATGTGCTGCGGGTCGCGGTCTGCGCCGTACCGCTGATGTCGAACTTCACGGATGTGGACGCGCTGGCGGCCGAACCCGGGGTCGTGGTGCGGTTCGTGGACCGGCCCGAAGAGCTGGCCGACGCCGATCTGGTGGTCGTGCCGGGCACCCGCGGTACGGTCCGCGCGCTGGCGTGGCTGCGGGAGCGCGGGCTCGCCGACGCGCTCGCCCGGCGCGCCGCCGAGGGCCGTCCCGTGCTGGGCATCTGCGGCGGCTACCAGCTGCTGGGCGAGCGGATCGACGACGAGGTGGAGTCCCGGGCGGGCACGGTGGCGGGGCTCGGGCTGCTGCCCGTACGGGTCCGCTTCGCGCCGGAGAAGACGCTGGCCAGGCCGGTCGGGGTGGCACTCGGCGAGAGCGTCGAGGGGTACGAGATCCACCACGGTGTGGCGGAGGTGTACGGCGGCGAGCCCTTTGTCGTGGACGCGGCGGGCGGGGCGCTGGACGGCTGCCGGGTGGGGTCCGTCCAGGGCACGCACTGGCACGGGGCGCTGGAGAGCGACGCGTTCCGGCGGGCGTTCCTGACGGAGGTGGCGCGGGCGGCCGGCCGGCGTTTCGTCCCGGCGCCCGGTACGAGCTTCGGCGCGCTGCGCGAGGAGCAGCTTGATCTGCTCGGCGATCTGATCGAGGAGCACGCGGACACGGACGCGCTGCTGCGGCTGATCGAGGAGGGGGCGCCCGCGGGACTGCCCTTCATTCCCCCGGGGGCCCCGTGACCACCATCTTCGAAGGAGCGAGCAGCATATGAGCACCCCTTTTCCGTTCACCGCCGTCGTGGGGATGGCCGATCTGCGCCTCGCCCTGCTGCTGAACGCGGTCAGCCCGGCGGTCGGCGGCGTTCTTGTCCGGGGTGAGAAGGGCACGGCGAAGTCCACGGCCGTACGGGCCCTCTCGGCGCTGCTGCCGGAGCTGGCGGTCGTGCCGGGCTGCCGGTTCAGCTGCGATCCGGCGGCGCCCGACCCGGGGTGCCCGGACGGGCCGCACGAGCCGGGCGCGGGCGCGGCGCGGCCGGCGCGGGTGGTCGAGCTGCCGGTGGGCGCCTCCGAGGACCGGCTGGTGGGCGCGCTGGACATCGAGCGGGCGCTGTCGGAGGGCGTGAAGGCGTTCGAGCCGGGGCTGCTCGCGGACGCGCACCGCGGGGTGCTCTACGTCGACGAGGTCAATCTTCTGCACGACCATCTGATCGATGTGCTGCTGGACGCCGCCGCGATGGGCGCCTCGTACGTGGAGCGCGAGGGCGTCTCCGTACGGCACGCGGCGCGCTTCCTGCTCGTCGGGACGATGAACCCCGAGGAGGGCGAGCTGCGTCCGCAGCTGCTGGACCGCTTCGGGCTGACCGTGGAGGTCAAGGCGTCGCGCGAGCCGGAGCTGCGGGTGGAGGTGGTCCGGCGGCGGATCGCGTACGAGGACGATCCGGCGGGCTTCGCCGCGCGCTGGGCCGGTGAGGAGAGCGGGCTGCGGGAGCGGATCGCCGCCGCGCGGGCGCTGCTGCCCGAGGTGCGGCTCGGGGACACGGCGCTGCTCCAGATCGCCGCGACCTGCGCCGCGTTCGAGGTGGACGGGATGCGCGCGGACATCGTGATGGCGCGGACGGCGACGGCGCTGGCCGCGTGGGCGGGGCGGACGGACGTGCTGGCCGAGGACGTACGGCAGGCGGCGCTGCTGGCGCTGCCGCACCGGCGGCGGCGCAATCCGTTCGACGCGCCGGGGATCGACGAGGACAAGCTCGACGACACGCTGGAGGAGTTCAAGGGCGACGGGGACGGCGACGGCGACGACGACCCCGGTCCGGAGGGTGGTCCGGACGGGGGCGGCGGGGGCGGGATTCCGCCGCAGCAGGGGCCCGAGGGCTCCGACACGCCGCGGGAGCCGGCGTCCGGGCAGGACGACACGCCGGCCTCTGACGCGCCGGCCGGCCCTGAGCCCGAGGCGCCGTCCCAGCCCGAGCCCCGGCCCGCCGGCGCGGGCGCCGGGGAGCAGTCCGCCGTACGGGCCGCCGAGCCGTTCCGCACCAAGGCGCTGAGCGTGCCCGGCCTGGGCGACGGTGCGGCCGGGCGCCGCTCCCGGGCCCGTACCGAACACGGCAGGACGACCGGATCCCGGCGGCCCAGGACCGCGCTGACCTCGCTGCATCTGACGGCGACCGTACGGGCGGCGGCGCCGCACCAGCGGGCGCGCGGGCGCAGCGGCCCGGGGCTGGTGGTGCGCAAGGACGATCTGCGGCAGGCGACACGGGAGGGGCGCGAGGGGAACCTGGTGCTCTTCGTGGTCGACGCGTCCGGGTCGATGGCGGCCAGGCGGCGGATGAGCGCGGTGAAGGGCGCGGTGCTCTCGCTGCTGCTCGACGCGTACCAGCGGCGGGACAAGGTCGGGCTGATCACGTTCCGGGGGAAGGACGCCGAGGTGGCGCTGCCGCCGACGTCGTCGGTGGACGCGGCGGCGGTACGGCTGGAGTCGCTGCCCACGGGCGGGCGCACACCGCTCGCGGCCGGGCTGCTCAAGGCGCATGACGTGCTGCGGGTGGAGCGGCTGCGGGACCCGGCGCGCCGGGCGCTGCTGGTGGTGGTGACGGACGGCCGGGCGACGGGCGGGCGTGGCGCGGGCGGTGCGGCCGGTGGTCTGGATCCGGTGGCGCTGGCGGCGCGCGCGGCGCGGCTGCACGCGGCGGAGGGGACGGCCTCGGTGGTCGTGGACTGCGAGTCGGGGCCGGTCCGGCTGGGGCTCGCGGGTGCGCTGGCCACCTCGCTGGCGGGTACCGCGATCACCCTGGACGAGCTGCGCGCGGACAGTATCGCGGGGCTGGTCAGGGACGTACAGCAGCAGGACCGGGCCGGCCGGCGGGACCGGGCCGGCGCACAGGACCAAGTCCGCCAAGGACAAGCAGCCAGGAGGGCCGCGTAATGCCGCAGGGACAGCCGGAGAACGTACCGGACGACGGCCTGACGACCCGTCAGCGACGCAACCGCCCGCTGGTGCTCGTCCATACGGGCACGGGCAAGGGCAAGTCGACCGCCGCCTTCGGGCTCGCGCTGCGCGCGTGGACGCAGGGGTGGCCGATCGGGGTCTTCCAGTTCGTGAAGTCGGCGAAGTGGAAGGTCGGCGAGGAGCAGGCGCTGAAGACGCTGGGCGCGAGCGGCGAGGGCGGCAGCGTGGCCTGGCACAAGATGGGCGAGGGCTGGTCCTGGGTGCAGCGCGACTCCCAGCTCTCCAACGAGGAGGCGGCGCGCGAGGGCTGGGAGCAGGTCAAGCGGGATCTGGCGGCCGAGACGCACAAGCTGTACGTGCTGGACGAGTTCGCGTATCCGCTGCACTGGGGCTGGGTGGACACCGCCGAGGTGATCGAGGTGCTGCGGACCAGGCCCGGCACCCAGCATGTGGTGATCACCGGCCGCAACGCGCCGCCCGAGCTGATGGACTTCGCGGATCTCGTCACGGAGAT
The DNA here is from genome assembly GCF_003344965.1 of Streptomyces paludis. Taxonomy (NCBI): domain Bacteria; kingdom Bacillati; phylum Actinomycetota; class Actinomycetes; order Kitasatosporales; family Streptomycetaceae; genus Streptomyces; species Streptomyces paludis. Next base: position 1,218,935 of record NZ_CP031194.1, read on the forward strand.
GACGAAGGTCAAGCACCCGATGGACGCGGGGCAGAAGGGGCAGAGGGGCATCGAGTGGTGAACGTCCCCCGGCTGGTCATCGCCGCGCCCGCCTCGGGCAGCGGCAAGACCACGGTCGCGACGGGCCTGATGGCGGCCTTCTCGGAACGCGGCCTGGCCGTGTCCCCGCACAAGGTCGGGCCCGACTACATCGACCCGGGCTACCACGCGCTGGCGGTGTCGGCGGGCAGCGGCGGTACGGCCACGCGGCCGGGCCGGAACCTCGACGCGTACATGTGCGGCACCGGCCTGGTCGGGCCGCTGTTCGCGCATGGCGCGGCGGGGGCCGATCTGGCGGTCGTCGAGGGCGTGATGGGGCTGTACGACGGCGCCTCGGGCCAGGGCGAGCTGGCGTCGACGGCGCAGGTGTCGAAGCTGCTGCGGGCGCCGGTGGTGCTGGTGGTGGACGCGTCGTCGCAGTCGCGTTCGGTGGCGGCGCTGGTGCACGGCTTCGCGTCGTGGGATCCGGAGGTGCGGATCGGCGGGGTGATCCTCAACAAGGTCGCCACCGACCGGCACGAGCGGCTGCTGCGGGACGCGCTGGACGAGTCGGGCGTACCGGTCATGGGGGTGCTGCGCCGGACCGACCAGGTCGCCGCGCCCTCGCGCCATCTGGGGCTGGTGCCGGTCGCGGAGCGGCGGGCGGACGCGCTGACGGCGATGCGGGAGCTGGCCGGGCGGGTGCGGGCGGGGTGTGACCTGGAGGCGCTGCTGGCGCTGGCGCGGAGCGCGCCGCCGCTGGACGCGGCGGCGTGGGAACCGGCGCTGGAGTCTGCCGTGGACGCGGTGTCCGGGGCGCGGCCGGTGATCGCGGTGGCCGCCGGATCGGCGTTCACCTTCTCGTACGCGGAGCACACGGAGCTGCTGACGGCGGCGGGCGCCGAGGTCGTACCGTTCGATCCGCTGCGGGACGAGTCGCTGCCCGCGGGCACCCGGGGGCTGGTGATCGGCGGCGGGTTCCCCGAGGTGTACGCGCCGGAGCTGTCGGCCAACGAGCCGCTGCGCAAGGCGGTCGCGGAGCTGGCGCACTCCGGCGCGCCGGTGGCCGCCGAGTGCGCCGGGCTGCTGTATCTGGCGCGCTCCCTGGACGGGAAGCCGATGTGCGGGGTGCTGGACGCGGACGCGCGGATGTCGGGCCGGCTGACGCTGGGCTACCGGGAGGCGGTGGCGGTCGGCGACAGCGCGCTGGCGGCGGCCGGGACCCGCGTACGCGGGCACGAGTTCCACCGGACGGTGCTGGAGCCGGGCGCCGGGGCGGCTCCCGCCTGGGGTCTGGTGCACCCGGAACGCCGGCTGGAGGGGTTTGTCCGGCGGGGGGTGCACGCCAGCTATCTGCACACGCACTGGGCGGCGGCGCCGGAGATGGCGCGACGGCTGGTCGAGCGGTGCGCGACGGCAGTTACGGCGGAGGTATGAGGGGCGGCGCGAGGGGCGGCGTACGGGGCGGCGCGAACCGGGGCGTACGGGGCGTACGGATGTGAGGCCGCGCGCCCGTTCTTCAGCCCGCGATGCCGACCACCAGCCAGACGAAGCCGACGCCCAGGACCGTGCAGCACACCGTGGAGCGCGCCGGATGGTCGTGGTGGGCCTCGGGCAGGATCTCGGCGGCGGCGAGATAGAGCAGCGCGCCGCCGAAGAAGCCGAGGTAGCTGCCGAGCGCCTCGGCGGGGAGCGTGAAGAGCAGGGTGGAGGCGGCGCCGACGACCGGCGCGATCGCGTCCGCGACGAGCATCGTGGCCGCCCGGCGCCGGCCGTTCCCGTACAGGCTGGTCAGGGTGTACGTGTTGAACCCGTCGGCGAAGTCGTGGGCGATGACGGCGAGGGCGACGGCGGTGCCCATGCCACCGCCGACCTGGAACGCGGCGCCGAGCGCGATGCCGTCCATGAGGCTGTGGCCGACCATGGCCGAGGCGGCGGTGAGCCCGACCTCGGGGACGCGCTCGCGGGGGCGCTCGTGGGGACCCGGGGCGGCCTGGCCGGTCCTGACGGCCTCGGCGCCGTGCGGTCCGCCGGTGTCCTGACGGACGGCCAGCAGCCGTTCGACCATATGGGCGACGAGGAAGCCGCCGACGAAGAGCAGCAGGGCCTGCGGCACCCCGAGGATCTCGTGGCCGGCCGCGTGCATCGCCTCGGGCAGCAGATCGAGCCCGACCACGCCGAGCATCAGCCCCCCGGCCAGTCCCAGCACGAGATGGCGGCGGTCGGTGACCCGCTGCGCGGTCCAGCCGCCGAACAGCGTCATGAGGAACGCGCCGAGCGCGACGAAGACCGCCATGGGCCCCTGCATAGCCGATCGGACCGGTCCCGCGCATGTCAGGAGCGGGCGTACGGGAGGGCGTACGCGGGGGCGTGCGAGCGGGCGTACGAGCCGGCCGGAGAGCCGGAGCCGCCGGCGCTGGTCGTCGGGATCGGCGCGAGCAGCGGCGCGTCCGCCGATGACGTGCTCGCGCTGATCGCGCGCACGCTGCGGGACGCGGGCCTGCCGCCGGAGTCGGTCGTCGAACTGGCGACGGTCGAGACCGCGGCCGGGCGGCCCGCGATCGTCACGGCGGCGGCCCGGCTCGGGGTGCCCGTACGGGCGTACGCGGCCGGGCTGCTTGCCCGGGTCGCCGTACCGAACCCGTCGGCGGCACCGGCCAGGGCGGTGGGAACGCCGTCCGTCGCGGAGGCCGCGGCGCTGGCCTGCGGCGGGACCCTGCTCGTACCGAAACGGAAGTCGGCTCCGGACGGGCGGCGGGCGGGGGTTACCTGTGCGGTGGCGAGTAGATGCCACACACGATGGGGGTCAAGCGGAGTGGAACGGGACGGGGAGGACATGATGTCGGTAGTGACCGCAGAGCACGGCAGGCACGGCAGACGCCCCGGGACACCGGTGGCACGAGGGGAGGAGCCCGGTGACCCGTACCGTCCGGACCATCAAGAACGCTGAGCGCGCTCAGCACGCTCGGAAGACCGAGCACAGCCGTACGCGCCGGAGACCGGCCGCCACCCCGGCCGCCACCCGGGCCGTCGAGTGGGCCACCGCCCCGGCCGTCGACTCGGCCCACGCCCCCGTTGCCCCGGCCGACGCCCCGGCCCGCGCGATAGTCCGCGCCTACCTCCGTGACGGCCATGTCTACGCGCGCTGATAGCCACGACCTGCGCCATCACGGCGACGCCGAGATGCGGGACGCGGGCGCCGGGCTGATCGACCTCGCGGTCAACGTCCGTACGGGGACTCCCCCGGCCTGGCTGCGCGAGCGCATCGCCGAGTCGCTGACCGGGCTCGCCGCCTATCCCGACGGGCGGGCCGCCCGCGCGGCGGTCGCGGCACGGCACGGGCTGCCGGTGGAGCGGGTGCTGCTGACGGCGGGGGCGGCGGAGGCGTTCGTACTGCTCGCGCGCGCCCTGCCGGCCCGGCGGCCGGTGATCGTCCATCCGCAGTTCACCGAGCCGGAGGCGGCCCTGCGGGACGCCGGGCGCGAGGTCCGGCGGGTGCTGCTGCACGCGCGGGACGGCTTCCGGCTCGATCCCGGGGCGGTGCCCGACGACGCGGATCTGGTCGTCCTGGGCAATCCGACCAACCCGACGTCGGTGCTGCATCCGGCCGAGACCCTCGCGAAGCTCGCCCGGCCCGGGCGGACACTGGTGGTGGACGAGGCGTTCATGGACGCGGTGCCCGGTGAGCCGGAGTCCCTGGCGGGGCGGACGGATGTGCCGGGGCTGGTCGTGCTGCGCAGCCTGACGAAGACCTGGGGTCTGGCGGGGCTGCGGATCGGTTACGTACTGGCCGAGCCGACGACGGTGGCGGTGCTGGAGCGGGCGCAGCCGCTGTGGCCCGTGTCGACACCGGCGCTGGCGGCGGCGGAGGCGTGTGTGACGCCCGAGGCGCTCGCGGAGGCGGAGCGGGCGGCCTGCCGGATGAGGGTGGAGCGGGCGCATCTGCTGGCGGGGCTGGCGGAGTTCGAGGAGGTGCGGACGGTGGAGGCGGCCGAGGGGCCGTTCGTGCTCCTACGGATGGAGCGCGCGGAGGCGGTCCGGGCGCGGCTGCGCACGCTGGGCTTCGCCGCCCGCCGGGGTGACACGTTTCCGGGTCTTGGGCCGCAGTGGCTGCGGATCGCGGTCCGGGACCGGGCCACGACAAATCGTTTCCTCCAGGCACTGGACCAGGCGCTGACGGCGGCGGGTACGTAGCCGGTACGCAGGGGGCGGCACTCCGGCGCACTTGGTGTGCGTACCGGAGCGCCGCCCCTGATCAGCTCCTGGGGACTACGTGGCTACGTCAGCGCTTGGCGGCGCGGTTCTTCCGGGCCACGAGCATGGCGCCGCCGCCCAGGGCGAGCAGCGCCGCCGCGCCGCCCGCGAGGTAGGGCGTGGTGGAACTGCCGCCGGTCGAGGCGAGGTTGGCCTCCACCGGCTCCCCGGCGGACTGCGCCTTCAGACCGCCGTCGGCGGCCGACTCCTGGCCGGTGCCGTTGCCGGAGCCCTTGTCGGCCGCCTGCTCGGCCGCCGGCTTGTCCGTGTCCGGGGTGTCGTCCCCGGCCGCGGGCTTGTCGCCGGTGGCGGGCTTGGTGCCCTCCTCCGGGTCGGCGGCGGGCTGCTCGGCCGGCTTCCCGGGGTCGGGCTTCTGCTCCTCCGGCTTTTCGTCGGGCTTGTCGCCCGGCTTGTCGTCGGGCTTCTCGGCCGGCTTGTCCGGCGCGGTGGCGGGCGCGTCCGGCGACTCGCAGGTGGCCCCGGCGAGTGTGACGGTGCCCTCGACCTCGGCGACGTTCAGCTTGAGCGGGTTGACCGACACCTTCAGTTCGAGCGCCGCCGCCGCGGCCGTACGGGACGTGGTGTGCGTCTTCGACAGCGCGAGCGAGACCTCACCGACGGCGGGCACCTCGACGCGCGTGGTCCCGGCCGCGGAGAGCGTGATCCTCTTGCCGAGGACGGTCACGGGACCGAGCAGATTCGACTCGGCGGTCGGCTCCTTGCCCGCCTCGCAGACCGCCTTGGAGGTGACCTCCTGAATCTCGATCAGCGAGAGCAGCGGCAGCCCGGGGACGTGGACCTTGGCGTGCGCGATATTGCTGTAGCCCTCGGCCCGGTGCTTGTCGGCCGTCGCCTTCGCGGTGGCGACGTCGGCCCGCAGCAGGGTGAAGGGCCTGCCCCTGTCGACCCCGTCGAGCTGGGCGGTCAGCGCCGTCTTCTCCGCGGTCGCGGGCGCCTGGACCTCGTTGAGCGCGACCTTGAGCGGCAGGTTGACGGACTTGTTGAGCAGGGACACATCGAGCCCGACGCTGAGCACGACCGCACTCGCCTTTCCCTCGTGCCCGCCCTCGGTGGCCTGCGCCGGCGCGGCGAGAAGCACCGGCCCCGCCGTCAGCGTGGCGGCGGCCACGACGGCGGCGCAACGGCGCGCGGGCAGGCGGAAGGTATTGCTGTTCAAAATGGTGGAACCCCCACAAGAGACATGGCGTCGCTGCTGTCCGCGGGGACACGCGGGCAGTGACGACTGAGACACCAGTCATCTTTACGCACTTAGAGTGAACGAGCGAGCACCTGAAGTGAGTTCACTCTAAAGTGGGGTTTTCGGGTCCAAATTCGATTCTTGTGGGACACACGTTCCCCAGCCCACCGACCTCAGCCCGCACCGACCCGCTGGGCCAACAACAGCGCCAGGGGACCCCCCTGAAGCAGAAAACGCCCCCGGACACCCGCCTCGACCGCATCAGCCACCGGCCACCACATCAACGTGAAGTCCCCTTCACCCGGCCCGAGTTGCTGGGGCCCGCGCGTAAGCCCCTCAGCCAGGAAAAGATGGATACGGGCCGTGGACTTCAGAGTGATGGCGTACGAACCGAGGGAGCGCCAGTCATGGGCAGTAACACCGGCCTCCTCACGAAGCTCCCGCCGCGCACACTCCTCCGCCGTCTCCCCACCTTCCCGACGTCCCCCGGGCAGGAACACGTACTCCCCACCGTGGCGCGGAAATTCAGCGCTCAGGACGGCGACCGTACCGTCCACGTCCCGGGCCACGACAACGGAGGCATCACGCATGGCCCCTCGCTCGGATGCGTCACTCATGGCATCACTCATGGCCCGGGAGCGTAGCCGCCCACTCCGAAAATCAAACGGCAAACGACGCGGCTCCCGAGAGGCCCGGGCTCCGATACGCAGCAGAGTCATCAAGAAGCTCTCCTTTAGTGACAATCTGTCGGAAACTGCATGATTCCTGCGCAAGTACGATGGCTCGCCAACGATCCGTACAAGGCGAGGAGTTGACCAAATGGACGGCGTGGTGCGAATCGGCTCCCGAGCCAGCAAGCTGGCCCGAACGCAGGTCACGGAGTGGCTCACGCCGATCGTTGAGCGTTTTCCGGGCGTCCGGTTCAAGCGGGAGATCATCCTCGAAGACGGCGACCAGGACCGCGTGACGCCGACTCTTGCCGAGGTGGCGAAGACAGCCGGCGGGTCGGCCTTCTCCACGAACCAGGAGGCGGCACTCGTCACGGGGCGAGTCGATGTGATCGTCCATTCGCTCAAGGACTTGCCCACCTCTGTGCACGAGGGCACCTTCCTGCTGACGACGCCCGGCCCGCGCGAGGATGTGCGGGACGTGCTCTGCGGATCGACGCTGGCTGACCTCCCGCGGGGTGCTCGTGTCGGGACAGGCGCCCCGCGGCGAGTCGCTCAACTCCTCTTCCTGCGTCCGGATCTGGACGTGGTGCCGGTCCGCGGAAACGTCCCCGGGCGGCTCGCACGAGCGACCAAGGGCCCCCTTGACGCGGTGGTCCTCGCGGCGGCGGGCTTGAACCGGCTCGAATTGACCCCGGACGTGCACGAGGCACTCGACACGGCGGTCTTCCCTCCGTCTCCCGGACAAGGCGCGCTCGGCATTCAAGTCCGCGTCGGCTCCCGGGCCGCCGAACTCCTGGCGCAGACCGGCGATCTTCATGTCGACGCGTGCGTACGTGCCGAGCGAGCCCTCCTGGCCGAGCTTCACGGAGGCTGCTCAGTTCCGGTCGGAGCCTGGGGCCGGATCGGGCCGGACGGACTCCTGCACCTCTCCGCCGCAGTCACCTCCCTGGACGGCGCGGAGCAGGTCACGGCAGCCGGAGAGGGACCGGCGGACGACCCCGTGAAGCTCGGCACCCTCATCGCCTCCGAACTCCTCGCGCAGGGTGCGGCGGACATCCTGGCAGCGATCACGAAGTCCTGAGCGCGCGGGCGATCTCCAGGGCGCCGTAGGTGACAACCCGCGCGGCGCCCGCTCGCTTCAGGACCGTGTACGCCTCGACCAGTCCCTTCACATCCCGCTCACCATCCTCGCGGCGGTTGGTCAGACGCAGGTACTCACCGGACACGGAGAAGGGCACAAGAGGGACGGGCACCTTGTTCTTCAGGTGGACAAGGGTGTCCACGGTGTGAAGCGCGGGCTCCGTGAGGATCATGTCCGCTCCCTCGTCCACCATCTCGCGTGCGACGTGAACGGCGAACTCCGGCTGCTTCGGGTCGATCTGGAACGCCCGCGCGCCGGACTGAGGTGTGGCCCTCATAGTGGCGCGATATCCCTCGTAGAGGGACGACGCGAAGATGAGGTGGGGCATGATCGCCACCCGTTTGTGACCGGCCGCGTCAAGGGCCGCGCGGACGGCGTGGACAGATCCCGGGATCATCGAGGCGGGGCCGACGATGTCCGCGCCGGCCTCGGCCTGTGTCACTGCTTGGACTCCGAGGATTTCGGTGGTCTTGTCGGTGTTCATGCCGCGCTTGTCCCCGAGCCAGCACTCGCCGGAGTCGTTGTGACTGCACACACACGTCTCCGTCATCACGAGGACACTGGGGGCGGCCTTCTTCGCGGTGTACGTGCCGCGTGGCGCGGCACGGGAACCGCGTGGCACACCTTCGACGCCTTCCCCGCCACATGCGAGGAGCCGTACGTCAGCCGACCACTCGGCCGTTCAGTACGATTCGGCGTGGCGCGGCCAGTACCCGTACGTCCGCCCGGGGGTCCTCGTCGTAGACGACGAGGTCGGCGGGGGCGCCCTCGTCCAGGGAGGGGCGGCCCAGCCAGGTGCGGGCGTGCCAGGTGGTGGCGGACAGGGCGGACAGGGGTGGGATGCCGGCTCGTGTCAGTTCTTGGACCTCGGCCGCCACCAGGCCGTGGGGGAGGCTGCCGCCCGCGTCCGTGCCGACGAAGATGGGGACGCCGGCGTCGTGGGCCGCGCGGACCGTGTCGTAGCGGCGTTCGTACAAGCGGTTCATATGGGCGGACCAGCGGGGGAACTTGGCCGCGCCGCCCGCCGCCAGCGCGGGGAAGGTGGCGATGTTGACGAGTGTGGGGACGATGGCGACGCCGCGTTCCGCGAACAGCGGGATGGTGTCCTCGGTGAGTCCCGTGGCGTGCTCGATACAGTCGATGCCCGCCTCGACCAGGTCGCGCAGCGCGTCCTCCGCGAAGCAGTGCGCGGTGACGCGCGCGCCCAGGCGGTGGGCCTCCGCGATCGCCGCCGTCACCTCCGCGCGCGGCCAGCAGGCGGTCAGATCGCCGGCGTCGCGGTCGATCCAGTCCCCCACGAGCTTGACCCAGCCGTCGCCGCGGCGTGCTTCGCGGGCCACGTACGCGACGAGGTCGGCGGGCTCGATCTCGTGTGCGTAGTTACGGATGTAGCGGCGGGTACGGGCGATATGGCGGCCCGCCCGGATGATCTTCGGCAGATCCTCGCGCGCGTCCGTCCAGCGGGTGTCGGCCGGTGAGCCCGCGTCCCTGAGCAGCAGCGCGCCCGCGTCCCGGTCGGTCAGCGTCTGCTTCTCGCTGGTCGCGGCGTCGACCGCGCCATGGCCGTCTAGCCCGACATGGCAGTGCGCGTCCACCAGTCCGGGCAGCGCCCAGCCCCGTACCGTACGGGCCTCACGCGCACCGGTGCCGGCGGGCCGGGTGTAGGTGATCCGGCCGCCCACCACCCACAGTTCGTCCCTGACCTCCTCGGGGCCGGCCAGCACCCGTCCCGTGACCCGCAGCACCTCGTGATCGCTCATGGCCAGCACTGTACGAGGCCGTGAGTACGCTCTACCGCGAGGGATTCCCCCTTCCCTCCCCCACGTCCCCACTCCCCGACACCGCCCCGAAGAGAGCACCGCCGTGACCCACCCCCTGCTGGACCTGCCCCCGCTGACCGCCGAGCGCTTCGCCGCGATCGAGCGCCGTGTCGGCTCGCTCCTCGCCACCGCGCACGATGTCGTGATCGCCCAGGGCGAGGCCCTGCTGCCGCTCGAAGGGTGTGTACGCGGTGGCGCGCGGCCGGGTTCGGCCGCGCTGAACGTGGTCACGGGCCCCTACGGGCAGACCTTCGGCAACTGGCTGCGGGACTGCGGCGCCGACGTGGTCGACCTGGAGGTGCCGTTCGACACGGCCGTCACCGCCGAGCAGGTGGAGCGCGCCCTCGCCGCGCGCCCGGAGATCGACTTCGTCTCGCTGGTGCACGCCGAGGCCGCGACCGGCAACACCAACCCGGTCGCGGAGATCGGTGAGGCCGTACGGGCCCACGGCGCGCTGTTCATGCTGGACGCCGTCGCCTCGGTCGCCGCCGAGCCGCTGCTGCCGGACGTCTGGGGCGTCGATCTGTGCGTCATCGGCGCTCAGAAGGCGATGGGCGGCCCGGCGGGCGTCTCGGCGGTGTCGGTGAGCCCGCGCGCCTGGGAGCGGCTCGCCGCCAACCCGCGCGCGCCCCGGCGCTCGTACCTCTCGCTGCTCGACTGGAAGGAGCGCTGGATCGACACCGGCCGCAGGGCCCTGCCGCACGCCCCCGCCCAGTTGGAGATGCTCGCGCTCGAAGCGTGTCTGGAGCGGATCGAGGCGGCCGGTCTCGACACCGTGATCGCCCGGCACACCACGGCCGCCGCGGCCACCCGCGCGGGCGCGCTGGCGCTCGGGGGCGGCCTCGCGCCGTACGTCCACAACGCCGCGGAGGCCGCCCCGGTCGCCACGACGCTGCGTACCCCGGCCGGGGTCGACGCCTCGGAGCTGGTGGCGAAGGCGCTGGCGGCCGGCCCCGGGCTCCCGCTGATCGCGGGCGGCGGCGCGCTGGCGGCCGGGATGGTCCGCGTCAACCACTACGGCGCCGACGCGACCCCCGAGGCGGTACGGGATTCGCTGACCGCGCTGGGCACGGCACTCGCCTCCGCGCTGGGCGGCTCCGCGCTGGGCGGCTCGGGCGCCCCGGTGGACGTGGCGGGCGCGGTGCGCGCGGCCGACAGCGTATGGGAAGCGCGCGGCTGAAACGGCAGGCGCGGCCCGGTCAACAGTGACCGGGCCGCGCCCCTGCGGTCGAGGGCTCAGCCCTCCAGGAACGGGTAGTCCGTGTACCCCTTGTCGTCGCCGCCGAAGAACGTCGACGGGTCGACGTCGTTGTACGGGCCGCCCGCCTTGAGCCGGGCCGGCAGGTCCGGGTTGCTGAGGAAGAGCACGCCGTACGAGATCACGTCGGCCGTGCCGTCCTCGATCAGCTTCAGCTCGGCGGCGCTCGTCGGGCCCTCGGTCTTGACGTTGAGGATGAACGTCCCCGGGAACAGCTTGCGCACGGTCTCGGTGAACTCGCGGTTGATCTCGATCAGATGCAGGAACGCGAGGTCGAGCGTCGCCAGCTCACGTACGAGCGCCGTGTACGTGGGCTCGAAGTCCGGCTCTTCGAGGCCGAGGCTGCCGTTCGACGGCGAGAGCCGGATACCGGTCCTGGCGGCGCCGATCTCGGCGACGACCGCGCGGGCGACCTCCACCGCGAAGCGGATCCGGTTCTCGGCCGAGCCGCCCCACTCGTCGGTGCGCACATTGGAGTTGGGCGCCAGGAACTGGTGGATCAGATAGCCGTTGGCGCCGTGCAGCTCGACGCCGTCGAAGCCCGCCTCGATGGCGTTGCGGGCCGCCGAGACGAAGTCCGCGACGGTCGCCGTGATCTCCTCGGAGGTCAGCTCCTTCGGCGTCACGTAGTCCTTGGGACCGCTGTGCAGATAGACCTGGCCCGGCGCGGCGACGGCCGAGGGTGCGACGGGGACGAGACCGTCCGGCAGCAGGTCCGGGTGGCCGATCCGGCCGCCGTGCATGAGCTGCGCGACGATCTTCCCGCCCTTGGCGTGCACGGCGTCGGTGACCTTGCGCCACGCGTCGATCTGCTCCTGGCTGTGCAGCCCGGGCGTGTCCGGGTAGCCCTGGCCGATCACCGACGGCTGGATCCCCTCGGTGATCAGCAGCCCGCCGGAGGCCCGCTGGGCGTAGTACTCCGCCGTCGAGTCGGTGGGCGAGTTCCCGGGGCCGAACGCGCGGCTGCGGGTCATCGGGGCGAGGGCTATCCGGTTGCTGAGCGGCGTGCCCGCGAGATCGAGCGGATCGAAGGCGGTCGTCATGGGGGCGCTCCTGTTACGTGGCGGCTTATGTGGTCGGCCAAATAAATAACCAGGGTCACTGTAACGCATTAATTGGCCGACCAAGCTAAACTCTTTCCCATGAACCCGGACCCCGCCTGTACGGACGAGCTGCCCACCACCGCGCGCGGTGGCCCCGTCAGCCACACGCTGTCCCGGGTCGCCAGGCTGCACCGCATCGCCGCGGCCAAGCTGCTGCGGGACACCGGCCTCTACCCGGGCCAGGAGTTCCTGATGATGCACCTGTGGGACCGCTCCCCGGTCCGCCAGTCCGAGCTGATCAGGTCGATGGACCTCGACCCGTCGACCGTCACCAAGATGCTCCAGCGGCTCGACAGCGCGGGGTACGTACAGCGCCGCCCCGACCCGAGCGACGGCCGCGCGGTGCTGGTCGAGGCCACCGACAGCAGCTGCCCGCTGGGCGCGGAGGTACGCAGCGCCTGGACGGAGCTGGAGAACCACACGCTGGCCGGCCTGGACGCCACCGAACGCGCGGAGCTGGCCCGGCTGCTCGCCAAGGTCGAGAAGAACCTCTGCACGGAAACGGCGGAGTGCCCGGACAGCCCGGACCGCCAAGGCAGCCCGGACCGCGCCTGAGCGACGCGGCTCAGCCCGCCAGTACGTCCAGCGCGCGGTCCACGTCGGCGGTGGTGTTGTACAGGTGGAAGGAGGCCCGGACGTTGCCCGCGCGCAGCGAGATGTACACCTCCGCCCGCCGCAGATCGTCCGCGCGGTGCTCCAGGCCGGGTACGGAGACGATGGCGGAGGGGCCCGAGACCGGGACCGGTTCGAGGCCCAGGGAGGTCAGACCGGCGCGGAAGCGGGCCGCGAGAGTGGTGGCGCGGGTGTGGAGCGGGTCGATGCCCAGCTCCTCCACCAGCGCGAGCGACTGCTCGGCGCCGTGGTACGCGAGGAAGGACGGCGCCTCGTCGTAGCGGCGCGCGGTGCTGGTCAGCGGGGAGACCGCGCCGTAGTTGCTGCCCCAGAGGTCCTCGCCGGTGAGCCAGCCCGCGTGGATCGGGCGCAGCGACTCCTGGGCGTCCTCGGTCACCGTCAGGAACGACGCGCCGCGCGGACAGAGCAGGTACTTGAACGCGCCGGTGACGGTGTAGTCGTACGCCCCGGCGTCCAGCGGGAGCCAGCCGGCGGACTGGCTGGCGTCCAGCAGCGTACGGGCGCCGTGCGCCTCGGCCGCCGCCCGTACGCCCGTGAGGTCCGCGAGCCGGCCGTCGGCCGACTGTACGGCGGAGAAGGCCACCAGCGCGGTGTCCGGCCGCACCTCGTCGGCCAGCTTCTCCAGCGGTACGTACCGGAGCCGGAGATCGCCGCGGACCGCGAAGGGTGTGACGACCGAGCTGAACTCCCCCTCCGGCAGGAGCACTTCGGCGCCCGGCTCCAGCGAGGCGGCGATCAGCCCGACATGTACGGAGACACAGCCGCCCAGCGCGACCCGCTCGGCGGGCACCCCGGCCAGCCGGGCGAAGGAGGCGCGCACGGCGGCCAGGGACTCTAAGCTGCCCGCGCCCTCCCCCTGCCGCCCGGTCGCGTTCGACTCGGCCAGCCGCTGGACGGCGGTGATGGCCCGGCGGGGCAGCAGCCCGCAGCTGGAGGTGTTCAGATACGTCGCGTCGGGCGCGAACTCGGCGCCTCCCAGGGGTTCCATGGCTCCACCTTGGAACCCCCGGTCCGCGCGGTCAATCACGCATCGCCGGCGGCCGCCCATAGGCGATGTCTACGAAGGGGCCCCGGCCTGCGCGGACGCCGGGTCCGACGCCGGGCCGGACTTCGAGGCCGGCACCGCGCACGCGCCGTCGGTGTCGCACACCTCGCCGCCTGCCTCGCCGCTCACCTCGCCGGAACCGGCGCCGGCGCCGACCATCGTGACCGTCGTACGGCTCCCCCACGCCTGCTCCAGCGCCTGGGTGAAGACCTCGGCCGGCTGGCCGCCCGAGACCCCGATGCGCCGGTCGAACACGAAGAACGGCACTCCGTTCGCGCCCAGTTCGGCGGCCTCGCGCTCGTCGTCCCGTACCGCGTCGGCGTAGGCGTCGGGGTCCGCGAGGACCTCCCGTACCTCCGTCTCCGCGAGCCCGGCCTCGACGGCGAGCCGGACCAGGGTCCCGTCGTCGTAGACGGACCGCTCCTCCGCGAAGTTGGCGCGGTAGGCGAGATCGAGCAGCTCGTTCTGGCGGCCCCGGGCCCTGGCCAGGTGCAGCAGCCGGTGGATGTCGAAGGTGGAGCCGTGGTCGCGGCCCTCGCTCCGGTAGCCGAGCCCCTCGGACCGCGCCTGCGTGGCGACGTGCTCCTCCATGGCCCGCACCTCGTCGGCGCCGCGCCCGTACTTGGCGGCCAGCATGTCCGTCACCTGTACGGTGTCGCCCTTGGCCCGCCCCGGGTCCAGCTCGAAGGACCGGTGCACCACCTCGACACCGTCCCGGTGCGCGAAGCCGGCGAGTCCCTTCTCGAACCGGGCCTTGCCGATGTAGCACCAGGGACAGGCGATGTCGCTCCAGATCTCGACGCGCATGTGTCTGCTTCTCTCCAGGGTCGCGAGACGGTACGGAGGCACCCTCCGCACGTACGCCAACGCGATCGCCCGCCGGGGCATTCCCGGGGCGTTCCCGGAGCACAACTCCACACAGGCCCTAACGCACCTGGTGGATGTACAGCGCGCCGCACGCGTGGCAGAGCGGTGTCCCCGCCTCCGTGCCCCACGCGTCGGCCGACTGGGTGACCGCGTCCGGGCTCAGGTCGCGCCCGCAGAGCGCCGTCTCCTCGCCGGCGCGCACCATGTGCCACACCTCGAACCGCGCGTCGGGGTCCCGGGGCGTGGTCCCGTCCGCGTATTCGGCGCGCATCTCGTAGTGCATGGTGAGCCTCCCGTGAGCATCGGCTGAGCATCGGCGCGACGTCCCGGGGTGCCCCGGCCCGTCCGGCGACGCATGATTTCCGCGCCGCCGGGCCGCTCAAACAGCGGGGCGCTCAAACAGCGGGCCGCTCAAACAGGGCGGGGAGGGCCGTCTGCCGTCACAGCACCCCCTTGCGCCACTCCCGCATCAGCAGAAAGCCGAGATACGCGCCCCCGATGGCCATTGTGTAGATGCCGACGGGCAGGTTCTCGAAGAGGGGCAGCTGCTGGGCGCAGAGGTCGGCGGTGACCAGAAGGAGGGCGCCGAACAGGGCGGAGAGGGTGAGGTGGGGGCCGGAGGAGCGGGTGAGGCGTTTGGCGATCTGCGGGGCGGTCAGGGCGATGAAGGCGATCGGTCCGGCCACGCTGACGGCGCCCGCGGAGAGCACGATGGAGAGCAGGACGGCGAGGCTCTTCGTCGTCCGGGGTTCGGCGCCCAGCCCGGCCGCGATCTCGTCGCCCATCTCCCCGAGGGAGAGCCGGCGGGCGATGAGGGCGGTGAGCGGGACGGTGACCAGCAGGACGAGCCAGATGGTGGTGGCGTGGTCCCAGGAGCGGGCCGCCAGGCTGCCGTTGACGTACGCGGTGAGCACCGCCGCCTTGTCGCGCTCGACGGCGTAGACGACGTACTGGATGACCGCCGTGGCGATGGCGGCCACCCCGATCCCGGCGACGACCAGCCGTCCGGGGTTGCGGAAGCCGCTGCCCGTCGACACGTACACCAGCGCCATGGCGAGCGCGGCGCCGGCGAGGGCGCCCGCCCACACCGGGACCGTGCCGGGCAGCAGCAGGGCGACGATCGCCGCCCCCGCGCCCGCCCCGGCGCCCAGTCCGATCACGTCCGGGCTGCCCAGAGGGTTGCGGGTGACCGACTGGAAGAGCGCGCCCGACAGCCCGAGGGCCGCGCCGGTGCCGATCCCGACGACCAGCCGCGGTCCGCGCAGCCGCTCCAGCACGAAGGCGTTCTTGCCGGTGGCCCCGCCGGTGAGGGCGCCGGGGAGGTCGGCCAGGGAGATACCGAGCCGGCCGAGCGAGAGCGTGGCGACGGCGGCGACGGCCGTCAGGAGGACGGTGCAGAGCGCCACCACGACCGAGACCCGCCGGACGGGCAGGGCGACGGCGCCGCCGAGGGTGAGGTAGCCGCGCGGGCCGCCCGAGCCGCGCGGCACGACCGGCTTCGTACCCCCCGAAGTACCCCCCGATGCACCCGGCTTCGTACCCGCCGCAGAACCCGCCGTCATCCGTTCCCCCTCATCCTGCGTACGGCGAAGAGCAGCGCCGGCGCTCCGACGAACGCCGTCACCACCCCGACCATCAGCTCCTGCGGGCGCAGCACCACCCGGCCGACGACATCCGCCGCCAGCAGCAGCGTCGGGCCCACGAGCGCGGAGAACACGATCTGGACCCGGAAGTCGATACCGACCAGGGCCCGCACGATATGCGGGACGGCCAGCCCGACGAAGGCGATGGGCCCGACGGCCGCCGTCGCCGCCGCGCTCAGCAGCGTCGCCGCGATCAGCCCGCCGCCGCGCAGCAGGGCCGGGTTGGCGCCCAGCGAGGTGGCGGAGTCGTCGCCGAGGGCGAGCGTGTTGAGCCCCGGCCCGAGCAGCAGCGCGAGGACGAGACCGGTGGCCGCGAAGGGCAGGACGGCGGTGAACACGTCGAAGTCCCGGCCGCCGAGCGCGCCGACGACCCAGTACCGGTAGCTGTCGAAGACCTTCGGCCGGCTCAGGGTGACCGCCTGGATGAAGGCCATCAGGACGGCGGAGAGGACCGCTCCGGCGAGGACAAGCCGTACGAGACTCGTGCTCGCGCCCGCCGAGCCGATGGCGTGCACCAGCACCCCGGCGAGCAGCGCGCCCGGCAGCGCCCACCACATGGTGTCCGTACGGCCCGACGCGCCGAAGAAGGCCGTGGCGGCCACGACGCTCGCCGCCGCGCCCGCGTTGATGCCGAGCAGCCCCGGATCCGCGAGGGGGTTACGGGTGACGCCCTGCATCAGCGTCCCGGCGACGGCGAGGCAGACCCCGGCGAGCAGCCCGAGCGCGGTCCTCGGGTAGCGGCTCTCGATGACGGTGGTGACATACGGGTCGGCCGTGCCGGCGACGGCGTCCAGGACATCGCCGAACGAGGTGGTCCTGGAGCCGAACATGACGCTCGCCAGTACGGCGAGCGCCAGCAGGGCCACCGCGGCGAGCAGGCTGTACGCCAGCCGGGCGGGCCCCACACGTGTGGTGGCGCGGGGTCCGCCGGGCCGGGCCGGTGCGGTGATGGTCATCCGGTTCTGCTACGCCTCACTCGTCGGGTTACTTGTCGAGGGTGGCGACGGCCTTGTCGATCATCGGCAGGTAGCGGTCGATGACCCACGGGACGGTCAGCGGGTTGATGATCGAGGACGCGGTGACGAAGGAGTTGTCCGTACCGGCGACGACGGAACCGCGCTTGATGGCCGGGATCGCCGCGTACAGCTTCTGTCCCTCGACCTCCTTCTTGCTCTTGGCGTCGCTGTAGAACGTGAAGATCAGGTCGCTGTCCTTGAGCTTCTCGCCGTTCTCCAGACCGATGATGGCGGAGGCGGTGCCCTCGGTCTCCTTGAACGTCTTCACCACCGGGTCGGGTGTGAGGCCGAGGGAGCTGACCATCGAGACGCGCTGCTCCTCCGGCAGGAACACCCCGAGCGTGCCCGGTCCCGTCGTGTAGATGTACGAGAACGAGACGTCCTTGTACTGCGGCCGGGTGGCGGCGGCGTCGGCGAGCTGCTTCTCGATCTTCGTCGTCAGCGTCTTGGCCTCGTCGGGCGCGCCGAGCGCCTTGGCGATGATCTCGATCTGCTCGTCCCAGTCCGTGCTCCACGCCAGCTTCGGGTAGGCGACCGTGGGCGCGATGTCGGCGAGGATGTCGTACTGCTCCTGCGTGATGCCCGACCAGGGGGCGAGGATGACATCGGGCTCCAGCTCGGTGATGGCCTCGAAGTCGATGTCCTCGCCGCCCGCGAACTGGGTGGGCAGCTTCTCGCCGTTCTTCTCCACCGCCTCGTGGATCCAGGGCAGATAGCCGGTCTTGTCGCTGCCCCACTCGTAGCTCTCGATGCCCACGGGCGTGTGCCCGAGCGCGATGGCGGTCTCTGTGGAGCCCTGGCCCAGCGTGACGACGCGCTCCGGCTGCTCGGTGATCTTCGCCGTGCCGAGCGCGCTCTTGATGGAGACCGGGAACGCGCCTGCCTCCGTCTTCGTCGACTTCGAGCCGGTGGACTCCGTCTCGTCCGAGCCGGACGAGCAGCCGCCGAGCACCAGGGCCAGGGCGGCGGCGGTGGCCGGTACGGCGAGGGTCTGACGGCGCGCGCGCTTGAACCAGGTTGGCATGGGGGGGGGTCCTTCACGTGTTCGTTGACAGCCGGCCGAGAACGGATCGGCGGATTCCAGCGCGGATCGCAAAATCTTAGGTAAGCCTAAGCTAAGTGGGATTTTGCTTTCAACTGTCCCCCGCGAAAGATCCATCACGATCCGGCTGTCACGAGCGGCGCATCACGATCCGGCTGTCACGAGCGCCCCGTCAGCTCAAGCGACCGTCAGTTCAAGCGACCGTCAGCCGCAGCACCAGATGCGTGTCATGGCGCGGGGTGTCCGGGTCCGGGTACCAGCCGTGGCGCTCGTAGAAGGAACGGGCGCGCAGATTCGGCTCGAAGACCTCCAGCCGGGCGGACTTGACCCCGGTCTCCCGCCAGGCCGCGACGCACGCGGTGTGCAGGGCGGTGCCGATGCCGTGGCGCCAGTGGGCGGGGGAGACATGGAGCTGAGTGAGCGTCATCACCGTATCGATCAGGCCGTACGCGGCGACGCCGGCGAGCGCGCCCCCGTACTCGGCGCAGAGCACCGCCGCGCCCCGCTCCCGCTGCTGCCCCTGCTCCCGCGCCTGTTCCTGCCGGGTGAGGGCGCCCGCCCAGCCCTCGCGGGTACGCGCCCGCTCCGCCGGGCCGTCGAAGTCGTCCTCCGGGAGATGGCCCCGGTAGTACGTGGCGCGGGCCTCGGCGTGGAGTACGGCGATGGCGTCCAGGTCGGCGGGGGCCGCGAGCCGGGTTGCGGTGTGGGTGGCGGTGTGGGTGGCGATGTGGGTGCCGTCGTGGGTCTCGTTGTAGTGCGTGTCCATACGGGCGAGGACGCCAAACGGCCGGGCCCCGGTTGCCGGGCGCGTCAGCGCAACCAGCAACCGGGGCCCGGCCGTTCGCGTCGCAGGTCAGTTCTCCTGGCGGCCGTTGAAGCGGCGCGGGAGGCCCTGGGGATTGTCGTCGCGCAGCTCCGGGGGGAGCAGGGCGGCGGGCGTGGACTGGTACGAGACCGGGCGCAGCCAGCGTTCGATCGCCGTCGCGCCGACCGAGGTGGAGGTGGAGGTCGTCGCCGGGTACGGGCCTCCGTGGTGCTGCGCGGGGGCCACGGCGACGCCGGTCGGCCAGCCGTTGACGAGGATACGGCCGGCGAGCGGGGTCAGGGCGGCGAGCAGTTCGGCGCCGCCGGGCGCGGTGCCGGCGCCCTCCGCCTCGGCGAGGTGGAGGGTGGCGGTGAGGTTGCCGGGGAGCCGGGAGAGCACGGCGGTGATCTCGTCCGCCGAGGAGTAGCGCGCGACGACCGTGACCGGCCCGAAGCACTCCTCCAGCAGCAGATCGTGCGGGCCCTCGGCGGCCAGCGACGCGGCGGGCACCGTGACATAGCCCGCGCTGACGGTGTGTTCACCGCCCGCGCCGGGGGTGACCGGGGACTCGACGTCCGGCAGCGCGACGCGCTCGGCGACGCCCGCGACGAAGGCGTCCCGCATCCGGTGGTCGAGCAGCACGCCGGGGGCGGTGTCGCTGACGGCGGCCGTCAGGGACTTCAGCAGCCGGTCGCCGGTCTCACCGGCGGGGGCGAGGACGAAGCCGGGCTTGGTGCAGAACTGCCCGACCCCCAGCGTCATCGAGCCGGCCAGCCCCGCGCCGATCTCCTCGGCGCGCTCGGCGGCGGCGGCCTCGGTGATGACGACCGGGTTGAGGGAGCCCAGCTCGCCGTGGAAGGGGATGGGCGTGGGCCGGGCGGCAGCCGCGTCGAAGAGGGCGCGTCCGCCCCGTACCGAACCGGTGAAGCCGGCCGCGGTCACCAGCGGGTGGCCGACGAGGGCGACGCCCGCGTCGAAGCCGTGCACGAGTGTGATCACGTTCTCGGGCAGCCCGACCTCGGCGGCGGCCCTGCGCAGCACGGAGGCGCACAGTTCCGAGGTGGCCGGGTGGTCGGGGTGCGCCTTGACGACGACCGGGCAGCCGGCCGCGAGCGCGCTCGCGGTGTCACCGCCGGGGACGGAGAAGGCGAGCGGGAAGTTGCTCGCGGCGTAGACGGCGACAACACCGAGCGGCACCTTGTAGCGGCGCAGGTCGGGCCAGGGCGGGGTCTGTCCGGCGTCGGCGTGGTCGATATAGACGTCGAGGAACGCGCCCTCGTCGACGACCGTCGCGAACGCCCTCAACTGGGCTGTCGTACGGGCGAGTTCGCCGGTGAGCCGGACGGGGCCGAGCGCGGTCTCGGCGTCGGCCGCCTCGATGACGTGCGGACCCGCCTCGTCCAGCAGCTCGGCCGCCCGGCGCAGCAGCGCGGCGCGCGTGGCGCGGTCGGCGAGCGCGGCGACGGCGGCGTGGGCGCCCCGTACCGCGAGATCCACTTCCTCGGTCGTGGCCTCCTGCGCGACCTCCTCACGAGGCTTTCCCGTTCGGGGGTCGACACTCCAGACTGGTGCTGCTGCCACCGCGGCTTCCTTCCCGACTGCGCGTACTGCGGACCACTGCGAGACCACTGCCATCCACCGGCGCGATTGCCGCGCCTCAGTTTTTGTTCGGTATTCTGAACAAGGTTCCTGATAGTGAATGTTTCAGGGACTCTATTTCCGCGTGTTCCGCCCGGTCAAGAGCGGTCCGAGCGGTGAGAGGAAGTGAGTGACGATGGCGGCTGCGGAGAGCGGCGGGGCCCAGGTCAAGTCCGCGGTGCGGACGGTGGAGCTGCTGGAGTACTTCGCGGGGAGCCCCGGGATGCACTCGCTGGCCACGGTCCAGGAGGCGGTCGGCTACCCCAAGTCCAGCCTCTACATGCTGCTGCGGACGCTGGTCGAGCTGGGCTGGGTCGAGACGGACGCGACGGGCACCCGCTACGGCATCGGCGTACGGGCGCTGCTGGTCGGCACCTCGTACATCGACGGGGACGAGGTGGTCGCCGCGGCCCGGCCCACCCTGGACCGGCTCTCGGACGACACCAGCGAGACCATCCACCTCGCGCGCCTCGACGGCACCAATGTCGTCTATCTCGCGACCCGCCAGTCACAGCACTATCTGCGCCCCTTCACCCGGGTCGGCCGTCGGCTGCCCGCGCACTCCACCTCCCTCGGCAAGGCGCTGCTCGCGTCGCACACCGACGACCAGGTGCGGGCGCTGCTGCCGGAGACCCTGCCCGCGCTGACCGAGCACACCCTCACGGACCGCGAGAAGCTCATCGCGGAGCTGGCGGTGATCCGGGAGCAGGGCTTCGCCGTGGACCGCGAGGAGAACACCCTCGGGCTGCGCTGCTTCGGTGTCGCGATCCCGTACCGCACCCCGGCGCGCGACGCGATCAGCTGCTCGGTGCCGGTGGCCCGGCTGACCCCGGGGCATGAACAGATGATCAAGGACGCGCTCTTCGACGCCCGCGACCGGCTCACCCTCGCGACCCGCCGCCTCTGAAAGCGGCACCGGCACGACACCGCGCGACAGTCGATTCCTTTCGCCCCTTATAGCGACCTTTATGAAGACTTCCTGAGAAGCCCGGCCCCACGGAACCCCGCCCTCCGCCCGCTCGTCCCTCGCTTATGAGATGAACAAGACGATCAGGCACACGGCGGTCATCTGTCTGCTCATGGTCCTCGCGCTGATGCTGCGGGCGACCTGGGTGCAGGCGTACGAGGCGAAGGCGCTCGCGGACAGCCCGTACAACCGGCGGACCGCCATCGCCCAGTACGCGCAGCCGCAGGGCGACATCATCGTGGCCGGCTCGCCGGTCACCGGTTCCCGGCGTACGGACAGCGGCGATCTCGCCTACGCGCGGACATACACCGACGGCGCGCTGTACGCGCCCGTCACCGGCTACAGCTCGCAGGCGTACGGCTCCACCCAGCTGGAGGGCATCTTCGCGGACGTCCTCGACGGGACGGACAGCGCGCTCAAGAACCCGGTCGACGCGCTCACCGGCAAGCAGACCACGCCCGGCGACGTCCTCACCACGATCGACCCGGCGGTCCAGAAGGCGGGCTACGCGGCGCTCGGCGACAAGAAGGGCGCGGCCGTCGCGATCGACCCGAAGACCGGCCGAATCCTCGCGGTGGTCTCCACCCCGTCGTACGACCCGACGGAGATCAGCGGGACGACCGACGGCGCCGCCTGGAAGAAGCTGACCACCAGCACGGACCAGCCGATGCTCAACCGCGCGCTGCGCCAGCCGCTGCCGCCCGGTTCGACGTTCAAGCTGGTCGTCGCGGCGGCGGCGCTGGAGAACGGGCTGTACTCCTCGGTCGACGAGGCGACGGACAGCCCGGACCCGTACACCCTGCCGAACACCCGGACCGTGCTGGAGAACGAGAGCGCCTCGGCGCCGTGCGAGAACGCCACGATCCGCACCGCCCTGCGGTACTCCTGCAACACCGTCTTCGCGAGGATGGCGGTGGAGCTGGGACAGACGAAGCTCCGGGCCATGGCGGAGAAGTTCGGCTTCGACAACACCACCCAGGACGTGCCCGTACGCGCCGCCGCGAGCGTCTACCCCACCGGGATGGACGAGGCGCAGACAGCGCTGTCGGGAATCGGCCAGTTCGATGTGACGGCCACCCCGCTCCAGATGGCGATGGTCTCGGCGGCGCTCGCCAACGACGGACTGATGGCGGCGCCGCACATGGTGTCCAAGGTGGTCGACAGCAGCGGCGGTACGGTGCGGTCGTACGAGGACAGCGACACCACCCGCGTCGTCTCCTCGTCCACGGCCGAGCAGCTGCGCAGCGCGATGGTGACGGTCGTGGAGGAGGGGACGGGGACGAACGCCAAGGTCAGCGGCGCCGAGGTGGGCGGCAAGACCGGCACCGCCCAGCACGGCGTGGACAACGACGGGACGCCGTACGCCTGGTTCACCTCGTACGCGAAGGACGCGTCGAGCGGCAAGGAGGTGGCGGTCGCGGTCGTCGTCGAGGACTCGGGCGCGGCGCGCTCGGAGGTCAGCGGCAACGGTCTGGCGGCGCCGGTCGCGCAGAAGATGATGGCGGCGGCCCTGGGATAGCGATCCGAAGAGATCCGTAGCGCCGAGCCGCGTCGCGCGGTGACCTGGACCACTCCCGTTGTGATCCAGGTCATCTTTGGTTTGGCTTAAATGAATGTTACTTTTTCGACGTCACGAGTCTCAGCGACAAGCCCCGGCTTGCTGAGCGGCAACCCTCCTTCTGCGGTGGGGTGCCCCGGGTGATGACACGGCTCCACGCGCACACCGATGTGCCGGGAGCAAGCGCGGACCTGTCGGTCAGGTCCTGGACCTGACGGGAGTACGGAATGACCTCGCGATTCGCCGCGCGCCACCTGCCTCGTGTCTCCCGGTCCGGCCCCCGGCACCGGCACCATGCCCGGCGCCGGCCACACGCGCGCCACTCGCCGTATTCACTCACCGCACTGAGGAGTTCTCTCTCATGAGATCTTTCCTGCCCCGCCCCGCCCGCGCCCGCCGGCGCGGCTATCTGCTGGCGCTCGCCTCGGCCGGCACCGTCACCGCGCTCACCCTGACCGGCTGTGGCGGCGTCGACACGGGTGGCGGCTCGGGCTCCTCCGGCAGCGGCTCGGGCGACGGCAAGGGCGAGTCGATCACCGTCACCGCCTTCGCCGGCGCGTGGGGCGAGCTGTTCAAGTCGTCCTTCGTGGAGCCGTTCGAGAAGGACACCGGCATCAAGGTGAACCTGGTGTACGGCGCCGACTCGGACTGGGTCACCAAGCTGCGCGCGGCCGGCGGCAAGAACGCGCCGTTCGACGTGCTCGCCCTCACCCCCGGCTCGCTGCACCAGGCCGTCGGCGGCGATCTCCTGGAGCCGCTGAAGACCGCCGACCTCAGCCACTGGAAGCAGCTCGACCCGGTGCTGACCGAGCGGTCCACGATCGACGGCGCGTCGTACGGCGTGCCGCTGACGACCGGTTCCAACGGGCTGCTCTACCGCACGGACAAGATCAAGCAGGCGCCCAAGGACTGGACCGACATCTTCGACAAGAAGTACTGCGGTCATGTCGCGCTGCCCCCGCTGACCTACAACGCCGGGCTGGAGTTCTTCTCCGCCCTGGTGTCCCAGGGCGGCGGCAAGCTCTCCAACCCCGCCGACGTCGACAAGGGCTTCAAGAAGCTCGCCGAGCTGAAGGGCTGCGTCTCGGCGTACCCGGCGGACGCCGGCAGCGTCGCCACCGTCCTCCAGAACGGCGACGCCTGGATCGTCCCGTTCTGGGACGGCCGCGCCTTCGCCATGGAGAAGGAGGGCCAGCCGATCGGCTTCACGTACCCCTCCTCGGGCGCGGTCGGCGCGCTGACCTCGTACTACGTCCCCAAGGGCTCGAAGCACACGGCCGCCGCGTACAAGTTCCTGAACTACCTGAGCGCGGCGGAGTACCAGAAGCCGTTCGCCCAGGGCACGTTCTACGGCGCGGGCAACGACAGCATCGACTACGACGCCGACTTCAAGGCCAAGGTGAAGTACGGCGAGGACGTCTACAAGAAGTTCACCTGGGTCGACTACAAGACCGCCACCCCCAAGCTCAACGAGTGGCAGCAGCGCTGGAACCAGATCTTCAAGTAGATCGGCAGACACCGGCGGAAGACAGACCCGAGGACCTGATGTGACCAGCTCACCGCAGCACCCCCACGCACCGCACCCCCCGCTCGACGCTCCTCACATCGAGATCGACGGTCTCGCCTCCGGGTACGAGGGACAGCGGGTGCTCGACGTCGACCGGCTCTCCATCCGGCGCGGCGAGTTCCTGTCCGTCCTCGGCCCCAGCGGCTGCGGCAAGACGACCCTGCTGAACAGCCTGGCCGGGTTCGTCCGCCCCACCGAGGGCCGGATCACGATCGACGGGGTGGACCTGACCGATGTCCCGACCCACCGCCGGGGCCTCGGTCTGGTCTTCCAGAACTACGCGCTGTTTCCGCACATGACCGTCGCGGACAATGTCGCGTACGGGCTGAAGGTGCGCCGGGTGGAGCGTGCCGAGCGGACCGAGCGGGTCACCGAGGCGCTGCGCCTCGTCGGTCTGGAGCAGTACGCGGCCCGCCGGCCCAAGCAGCTCTCGGGCGGCCAGCAGCAGCGCGTGGCGGTGGCGCGCGCGCTGGCCACCCGGCCGGCCGTGCTGCTGCTCGACGAGCCGCTGTCGAACCTGGACGCGAAGCTGCGCCGCGAGATGCGGGTGGAGCTGCGGGAACTCCAGCAGCGCCTCGGCATCACGATGGTCTTCGTCACACACGACCAGGAGGAGGCCATGTCGCTGTCCGACCGGATCGCCGTGATGAACGGCGGCCGTCTCGAACAGCTCGGCACGCCGACCGAGATCTACCGGACCCCGGCGACACGCTTCGTCGCCGAGTTCATCGGCGCGGCCAACATCCTGGACGGTACGGGCGCGGGCGCGGCGGACGGGACGACGACGCTCGCGGTGGGCGCGGCCCGGCTGGACTCGGGTCTGGCGGGCGTACGGGACGGGGAGGCGGTCACCGTCGCCGTACGGCCCGAGCGCGTCGCGGTGCTCCCGGCGGGCGGGGACGGGGACGGCGAGTCCGGTAACGGCGAGGCGGCCTTCCCCGGGGAGAGCGTCCGGCGCGGCTCCGGGATCGTCGGCTACCGGGCGTTCACCGGTGAGGCGTGGCAGACCCAGATCGTCGTCGCCGAGGGCGTCGCGATCAACGCCCGTACGGCCGAGGAGCCGCCGGAGGTCGGTGCGTCGGTGGTCTTCGGCTGGGCCGCGTCGGACGTCATCGTGCTGGAGCGAGCCGAGAAGGTCATATGAGCGCGCCGTCCACTTCGCCGGCCCTTTCGCCGGCCACTTCGCCGGCCCTCAAGAAGCCGCGCCGGCTGCGCGGGCTGCTGCCCGTCACCCCGGTCGTGGTCTTCCTGGCGGCCCTGTTCGTGGTCCCGCTGGTGCGGGTGTTCGCGCTCAGCCTGCATCCGGTCGACGCCAACGGCTATCCGCTGGACGGCTATTCGTTCGTCCAGTACCGCCGGGTCTTCACCGAGTCATTCTTCTCCGAGGCGCTCTGGCACAGCCTGCTCACCGCGCTGCTGGTCACCGTACTGAGCGTGCTGCTCGGCTTCCCCGCCGCGTACGCGCTCTCCCGGGCCCGCAAGGGCGTGGTGCGCACGCTGCTGTTCGTGGCGGTCGTCTCACCGCTGCTGACCAGCGTGGTCGTGCGCAGCTACGGCTGGGTCGTGCTGTTCTCCGCCAACGGCGTGGTGAACCGGACGCTGGTGTGGCTCGGTTTCCTGGACCAGCCCGCGCATCTGCTGACCAGCTATCTCGTGGTGGTCGTCTCGGTCGTGCATGTCATGCTGCCGTTCGCGATCCTGCCGCTGACCACGGCCCTCGGCGGGATCGACGACAATCTCCGGCGCGCCTCGCGGAGCCTGGGCGCGGGTCCGGTCCGTACCTTCTGGAAGGTCACGGTCCCGCTCAGCCTGCCCGGCATCGCCGTCGGCGCCACCGTGGTCTTCCCGCTGGCCATGGGCATCTACATCACCCCGCTGCTGGTCGGCGGCGCGAACCAGCCGCTCGCCGGGCTGCGCGTCTACTCGCAGATCACCGCCGTCTTCGACTATCCGGTGGCGGCGGCGCTGAGCCTGGTCCTGCTGCTGCTCACCCTGCTGGGCGTCTCCGTGCTCGGCACCGGGTTCCGCTTCTGGGAGAAGAGGCTTCATGGCTGACACGTCGAAGGTCTCGCCCGACGCCCGTACGGCGCCCGACACACGCACCTCACCCACCTCACCTGCCACACCCGTCGCGCCCGCCACACGTACCCCGCGTGCGCTGCGCCGGGCCGGGCGGATCGCCACCGGGCTGCCCGCCGCCGCCGTCTTCGTCTTCCTGCTGGCGCCGCTCGCAGTGCTGGCGCTCAGCTCGTTCAACGCGACCAGCTCGCTGAGCTTCCCGCCGAAGGGCCTGTCCCTGCGCTGGTACGGCGAAGTGCTGTCGTCCCCCGACTGGCAGGCGTCGTTCCGGCTCAGCGGGGTGCTGGTGCTGCTGGTCGTGCTGACCACGGTGACAATCGGCACGCTCGCCGCGTACGGGCTGGTCAGGGGGAACTTCCCGGGGCGCGGGGTGCTCTCCGGGCTGGCGCTGGCGCCGCTGATGGTGCCCGAGATCATCATCGCGCTGGGGCTGCTCTACTACTTCCAGGGCCTCGGCCTGGTCAACACCCTGAGCGGGCTCTGGCTGGCGCACTCGCTGGTGGCGCTGCCCTTCGTCATCCGTACGGTGATGGTCAGCGCGCAAGCGCTCGATCCGACCCTGGAGCGGGCGGCGGCCTCCCTCGGCGCCGGGCGGGCGCGTACGTTCCTGACCGTCACACTGCCGCTGCTGCGGCCCGGCATCCTCGCGGGCGCGGTCTTCGCGGCCGTCACCTCGCTCGGTGAGGTCGCGGTCTCCGCGCTGGTGTCCGGATCCAACACCACCACCGTGCCGGTACGGATCTTCTCCGCCGTGCAGTTCCAGCTCGATCCGTCCGTGGCCGCCGTCTCCACGCTGCTGATGCTGGCCAGTGTGGTCGTGCTGGTGGCCGTCGACCGGTTCACCAACTTCTCCGAGGTGCTCTGACCATGCCCGCTGCCCCTACCTCCGCGCAGGCCGTCGCCGGTGCCCGGATCGGGATCGACGTGGGCGGTACGTTCACGGACTTCGTCCTCGCGCTGCCCGGCGATCCGCGCGGTCTGCTGCACCACAAGGAGCCCAGCACCCCCGGCGATCCGGCGCGCGCGGTCGCCGACGGGATCGCCGCCGTGCTCGGCCGGGCGGGGCTGCGCGCCGGGGACCTCGCCTCGATCACACACGGCACCACGATCGGGCTGAACGCGATCATCCAGCGCCGGGGCGCCCGGATCGCGCTGGTCGTCACCGAGGGGTACCGGGACATCCTGGAGATCGGCCGCAGCCGGATGCCGTCCTCCTTCGATCTGCACGCCTCGAAGGAGGAGCCGCTGGTCCCGCGCGACCGGATCGTCGAGATCCCCGCGCGGCTCGGCCCCGACGGGCGTCCGGTCCGTACCCCCACCGACGCCGAACTGGCGCGGGTGGCGGAGCAGTTGGCGGCCACGGGCGCCGAGGCCGCCGCCGTACTCGTGCTGCACGGACACACCGACCCGGAGTTCGAGGCGGAGGTGACCCGGCGGCTCGGCGCGCTGCTGCCGGAGCTGCCGCTGACGTCGTCGGCGGCGATCTGGCCGGAGGTACGGGAGTTCGAGCGGGCGCTCGTCACCTGTCTGAACGTGTACATCCAGCCGCTGATGCGCCAGTACTTCGACCGGCTCGAAGCGCTGCTGGACGGGCTCGGGGTGACCGCGCCCGTCTATATCGCCGCCTCCAACGGGGGCTCGCTGAGCCTGCGTTCGGCCGCCGACCGGCCCATCGAGACCGTACTGTCGGGCCCGGCGGCGGGTGTCACGGCCGCGACCCGGCTGGGCCGGGCCGCCGGGATATCCCGGCTCGTCACCTTCGACATGGGCGGCACGAGCAGCGATATCGCGGTGGCCGTCGACGGCGAGCCGGAGTTCGCCACCCACACCACGATCGGCGGGCTGCCGCTGATCCTGCCCGTGGTCGCGGTGAGCGCCATCGGCGCGGGCGGCGGCTCGGTCGTACGGGCGGACGAGCACGGTGTGCTGAAGGTCGGCCCGGAGAGCGCGGGCGCCGCGCCCGGCCCCGTCGCGTACGGCCGGGGCGGCACCCGCCCCACCGTCACGGACTGCTATCTGCACACCGGCGTCATCGACCCGGCGACCTTCCTCGGCGGCCGGATGACGCTCGACGCGCCCGCCGCCGCGCGGGCGCTGGGCGAGGTGGCCGAGGGACTCGGCTTCGGGAATGACCGTACGGGCGCGGGCGCGGACGCCGCCGCTGACGGCGCGCTGCGCGTCGCGACCGCCGGAATGGCCGTCGAACTCCAGAAGACGCTGGCCGGACGGGGCCTGGACCCGGCCGAGTTCACCCTCGTACCGTTCGGCGGCGCGGGCCCCACCCACGCGGCCGTGCTCGCCGAGGAAGTCGGCATCCGCGAGATCGTCGTCCCGCCGACCGCCGCGACGTTCTGCGCGCTCGGCGCGGTCGGCGCCGATCTGCGCCGGGACTTCGCGCGCAGCCTCCGCCGCGAGCTGGACGCCACGACGGTCGGCGCGCTGCGCGACATCCTCGCCGGTCTGGAGGCGCGGGCACGCGCCTGGCTCGCCGAGCAGGGGCCCGCGAGCGGCGCGCCCGTACTGACGCTCGCCGCCGACATGAGCTACGCGGGACAGGCGTACGAACTGCGCGTACCGCTGCCGGCATCGTCCGGGACCCTTGAACTCGCCGCGCTGCGCGAGGCGTTCCACCAGGAGCACGAGCGGCTGTACGGCTTCCGCGACGCCGGCGCGGCCGTCCGCCTGGGCACCGCGCGGCTGGCCATCAGCTCGGCCGGGCCGGAGATCGTACCCGCGGCCGTGCCGGTCACCGGGGACCCGGCGCCGCCCGTACCGGCCGGCCGGCGGGACGTCCTGCTGGCCGGGCGCCGGGTCGCCGCCGACGTACACCGGCGGGAGGAGCTGCGCCCCGGCCAGACGCTGGCCGGGCCGGCCGTCGTCGAGCAGGACGACACGACGGTGCTGGTGCCGCCGGGCTGGTCGGCGGGGGTGGACCCGCTGGGCAACCTGCGGCTCACCCACGCCTGAGCGCCCGATCCCCCGGCCCCGCCCTCAACCGCCTTCTGACAACGGCAAGGACACACCCGCCCATGAAGCTCGACCCGGTCACCCTGGAGATCATCGGCAACAAGCTCGGCGCCCTGACCGAGGAGATGTGCCTCACCCTCCAGCGCACCAGCCGCTCCCTGTACGTCAAGGAGACCGCCGACTTCTGCTGCGCGCTCGCCGGGCCCGACGGCCGGTTCACCGCGTACCCGCGCGGCATCGGGGTGTCCGGGTTCGTCGGGCTCGATGTGCGCACGGCCGTCGAGCAGGCCGGGCCGCTGGAGCCGGGTGACGTGATTATCACCAACGACCCGTACTCCTCGGGCGGGCTCGCCACGCATCTGCCGGACATCCAGCTCATCGAGCCGTACTTCCACGAGGGCGAGATCGCCGGCTACGGCTGGGCGTTCATCCACTGCTCGGACATCGGCGGGCGGGTGCCCAGCAGCCTCGCGCCGACGAACCACGAGATCTACCAGGAGGGTCTGCGTATCCCGCCGGTCAAGCTGGTGCGGGCCGGTGAGCCCAGCCGCGATGTCGCCGCGCTGCTCGCCGCCAACAGCCGTACCCCGGAGGCCAACGACGGCGATCTGCGCGCCATGCTCGCGGCGCTGCGCACCGGCCGGGAGCGGCTGGCGCGGGTGATCGCGCAGCACGGCGCGGCCGATGTGGCCGCCGCGCACACCGACCTCGTGGACTACACGGCGGACAAGGCGCGGGCGGCGCTCGCCGGGCTGCGGGACGGCACGTACCGCTTCACGGACTATCTGGACGACGACGCCGTCTCGCCCGTACCGGTGCGGATCTCCGTCTCCGTCACGCTGGACCGGGGCGCGCTGCATCTGGA
Source organism: Streptomyces paludis (assembly GCF_003344965.1). Taxonomy (NCBI): domain Bacteria; kingdom Bacillati; phylum Actinomycetota; class Actinomycetes; order Kitasatosporales; family Streptomycetaceae; genus Streptomyces; species Streptomyces paludis. Next base: position 1,249,090 of record NZ_CP031194.1, read on the forward strand.
CTTCACGGGTACGGACCCGCAGGTGGACGCCGCGTTCAACATCGCCAGCCACGGCCGGGCACACGCCTGGATCACCACCCGGGTGCTCGCGCTGATCTGCACCCTCGACCCGGCGATCCCGCTGAACGGCGGGCTGATCAGGCCGGTGACGGTCACCGCCCCGGAGGGCTCGGTCGTCAACGCCCGCCCGCCGGCCGCCGTGGGCATCCGGCACGCCACCGCGTCGCGCGTCAACGACGCGCTGGGCGGCGCGCTGGGGCTGGCGGCGCCCGAGGTGATGCCGGCGGCGAGCAGCGGTCTCGTGGTGCCGGTCGTGGTCGCGGAGAACGCGCCGGGCGGCGGCCAGAACGTCCAGGTGCTGGAGCCCATGGTCGGCGGTACGGGCGCGCGCGAGGGCGCGGACGGCGTGGACGGACGCGACAGCGGGATCTCGAACCTGGCGAACAACCCGGTGGAGACCGTCGAGACGGAGATCGGCGCGGAGATCGTCCGGTACGCGCTGCGCCCCGACTCGGGCGGTCCGGGACGCTGGCGCGGCGGCTGCGGTCTGGAACTCGTCTTCCGGATCCTCGGCGACGACTGCCGGCTGCTCGCGCGCGGTCTGGAGCGGATGCGCTTCCGCCCGTGGGGCTCGGCGGGCGGCGGCCCCGGCGTACCGGCCGAACTCGTCGTGAACGAGGGCCGCGACGACGAGCGCCGTTACGGGAAGATCGACATGGTGGGGCTGCGCAAGGGCGACACGGTCACCCTGCGTACCTCGGGCGCGGGCGGCTACGGCGACCCGTGGACCCGGGACGCGGAGGCGGTCCTCGGCGACGTCCGGCGCGGCCTGGTCACGGAGACGGCCGCCGCCCGCGACTACGGCGTCGTGATCACCACCGCCCCCGAAGGCCACCTGACACTCGACGCCCCGGCCACCGCCACCCTGCGCCGGACTCCCCCGGCCGAACCGCCGCACGGCGCGGGCCCGGAGCGCGCGGCCTGGGACGCGATCCACTCGACGGAGGCGGCGGACCGCCTGATCGCGGCCCTCTTCGAACTGCCGCCCTCGGCCCGCTACGCCCGCCGGGCGTCGATCCACACGGCGGTCCTGGCGGAACTCCCGCAGGGCTTCCCGGCGGTGCCGGGCTCGGGGGCGCAGGTGGAGGCGGCCCGCGCGGTACTGAAGACACTGACGGAACAGCTGGAATCGGAAACGGAAACCGAAACGGCCGCCTGAACGCGACGGGACGGCGCCGGGGGCACGAACGCCGGGGAACGTGCTCGCGAGCCGCGCGTGAACGGTCCGCAGGCGCGGGGCCGCAGGCCGGTGCGCGGCCGGCTGCTCAGCTCAGCAGCCGGCCGCGCCCGCCCGCGCTCACGCGCACGCGGCGTTGTCGTCAGGCGCTGCTCGCCGCCGCCTGTTCCGCCGTGAGCCGCGGCCGGCCGGCGGCGGTCGCGGACGCCGCGCTCCGGCCGTTCGCCGTCGCCGCAGTACGGGCCGGGTTCGCCGGGCGGCGGGTGTGCCAGTCGGTCACCGCCTGGTACGCCGCCGCGACCTCCAGCAGCCGGTCCTCCTCGTACGGCTGGCCGCCGAGGATGACGCCGGCCGGGACGGCGCCCGCCGTGAAGCCCACCGGGAACGCGATCTCGGGCAGGCCCAGGATGTCGAACGGCACGGGCCCGGTCTGGAGCAGTACGTCACAGCGCGCCATGACCCCGTCCAGCACCTCCCGCAGCAGATGGTTCTTGGCGCGCTGCGCGGTGATCCACTCGTCGCCGGAGAGCATCAGCCCCTGGAGCCAGCTGAGCAGCGAGACCCCGAACTTGGCCGGGTCCTCCCGCAGCCAGTGCCGGAACGGCTCGGTCCGCTCGGCCAGCCGGGCGTCGTTGAACGAACCGGTCAGCAGCGACCAGTCATCCGGATAGGTGACATTGACCAGCGTGACCCCGGGAATGGCGCTCAACCGGTCCAGGAACGCCTTGCGGACCTCGGTCGCGGTGTTGAGGAAGTCCGCGGGCACGCCGATCCTGGTGGCCCGCCGCAGCCGTACCTTGCCTTTCGAGACGACCGGGGTGGCCGCCCGTACGAGATCGGGCAGTCGCGGCAGCCCCTGCGTACGCGGGTCGTGCGGATCGGGCCCGGCGAGTACGGCGAGCATCAGCGCCGCGTCCATCGCGTCGCGCGCCAGCGGTCCCGGGTGGTCGCGGGTGTACGAGAGCGGGATCACGCCGTACGCGGAGACCCGGCCCATGGTGGGCTTGAGCCCGGTCAGGTTCTGCCGGTTGGCCGGCAGGACGATCGAGCCGCCGGTCTGGGTGCCGATCGACGACGCGGCCAGCCGCCCGGCGACGGCCGTGGCGGGCCCGGTGGACGAACCGCCGGGATCGGTGGCGGGGTTGTCCGGGGTCCAGGCGTTGACGGTGGTGACCGTACCGTTCGGCGTTGTCGCGCGAGTGGTGGCCAGCGGCCCCATCTGCCCCTTGCCGAGGACGATCCCGCCGGCGGCGGTCAGCCGGGCGACGGCGGTGGCGTCGTAGTCCGGGACGAAGTCCTCGAAGATGTAGGAGTTGCAGCGCGTCGGGACGCCGCGCGTGAAGTAGTTGTCCTTGATGCAGAGCGGGATGCCACGGAGGACCCCGCGCCGGCCGCCGAGCCGGTCGGCGGCGCGCGCGGCGGCGAGCGCCGACTTGCCGGTCACCTCGGAGTACGCCTGATAGGTGGAGTCGTAGGTCGCGATCCGGTCGAGATACGCCTCGACCAGCGTGGTCGCCTTCAGCTTGCGCCGCCCCATCAGGACGGCGGCCTCGGCGAGCGTCGCCTCGGTCGGATCGCGGCGGGCCGCGTCCCGTACGTCGATGTCGGGGAGGTGCGGCGGTGTGGGCGGAGGCGTACGGGAGGCGACCGGCGCGGCGGCGGCGGGCGGCGCGAGCGCGATCCCGCTGACGGCGGCGGCCGACGCGGCGGCCGAACCGGCCAGAAAGACACGCCGGTTGAGGGCTCTTCTGTTACCGCCGGAGTCACTCACTTGCCGTCCGCCTTTCCGGTCCACGCCTCGGTGATCGACGGATAGAGCAGCGGCGGCGCCGCCTGCTGCGCGTATACGGCGGCGGGCGCGCCGCTCACGGGCGGCGTCCACCCGGCGATGGCGACGGGCCCTGCGGTGACGAACGACCGCAGCGAGCGCAGCGCCTGATCCCGCGTCGGCACTCCGGTCGCGGGATCCGGCGTCTCGGGCAGCATCGCGAGGTCGACGCCCGCGAGCGCGAGTCTGGTCCTTATGTAGGCGTCCAACTGCTCCTGGGTGGGCGGTTGAGGCTGGCTCAAGGAAACCTCCGGGAAGGGCCGTGCACATGCGGGGGGTGCCAGATGACTTCATCAGCCATCTATGACCGTCACATTGAGCACATGCTTCCCATACGTAACGGACGCCCCAGCGACGGAACACGGAAATAGGGCGATCGCCCGATGCCGCTCCCCGGACCTCAGGCGCCACGCTGCCCCGGTGACGAACGAGGGCGGAGTCCTGCGGGACCGGAACGCGGCGCTGTATCTGTCCGGCGTGGTCGTGTCCGGTTTCGGTACGTCAGCGATGTGGCTGGCGGCCGGAGTCTGGGTCAAGTCACTGACCGGATCGGACAGCCTGGCCGCGCTCACGGTCTTCGCGATGTGGGCGCCGGTGCTGGCGGGCCCCGTTCTGGGCGCGGTAGCCGACCGAATGCGCCGACGCCCCCTGCTGATCGGCTGCAACCTGGCGATGACCGTACCGCTCTGCGCACTGCTGGCCGTCGACACGGCGGACCGCGTCTGGATCCTGTTCTGCGTGCTGTTCCTGTACGGGGTGAGCGGCGTAATCCAGGACGCGGCGGAGACCGCGCTGGTCGCCACGGTGGTCGACCGGCGACTGCTGGGCGCCTTCAACGGACTGCGCCTCACCGCCAACGAGGCCATGAAACTACTCGCCCCCCTGGCAGGCGCAGCCCTCTACGCCCACTTCGGCGGCCCAACGGTAGCGCTGCTGGACGCCGCGACCTTCACCCTGGCCGCCGGGCTCTTCGCACTGATGCGGGTACGGGAGGAACACCCGACGAAGCGCCGGGGCGGGGGTCCGGGTACGGGTCCAGGCCCGGGCGCAGACCACGGCGCAGACCACGGCTCCGGTCCCGGCCCCGACCCCCGCACCGCCGCGTCCATGCGTCTCCTGTGGCGGACGCCCACGGTGCGTCCGCTGCTTCTCGCCGCGTCCGTCACCATGCTGTTCGCCGGGCTCAACGGTGCCGCGATCTACGCGGTCGTGGACCGGGGGCTCGGTCACTCCCCCACGTACGTGGGGGTGTTGTACGCGGTGCAGGGCGCCGGTCCCGTGCTGGCGGGGCTGTTGGCCGGGCCGCTGTTGCGCCGGGTGCCGGAGCGGGTGTTCGCCGGTGCTGGGATCGGCGTGTTCGCGCTGTCCGTCGGGGCGCGGGCGGTGCCGTACGACGCGGTGGTGCTGGCGAGCGCCGTCGGGGTGGGGCTCGGGCTGCCGTGTGTGCTGGTCGCCGCGCTGACGGCGGTCCAGCGCGAGATCCCGGACGCGCTCCTCGGGCGCGCGTCCGCCACCGCCAACACCCTGGTCTACGCGCCGAACGCGGTCGCCCTCGCCCTCGGCGCCGCGCTCATCGCCGCCGTGGAACCGGCCGTACTTCTGCCGGTGACGGGCGCGGCCGGTCTGCTGACGGCATACGTGCTGGTCCGAACGGTACGGCCCGGCGGCGGACCGGCTGAGGGCGGGCCGGCGGCACCGCGTAGCCTGCCATCATGAGCCGACGCTCCCTGCCCCCTCGTACACCGGGAGCCACCCGGCCCACCGTCACGGTCTGCCGGGGCTGCTGCTGCGGCACCCCGAAGGTCCCGGGCGTCGATCACGCCGCCCAGCTCGCCGAGTTGCGCCGGTCGCTCGCGGAGGACGCCCGGGTCCGCCCGGTGCCCTGCCTGGACGCCTGCGAACACGCCAATGTCATCGTCGTCCAGCCGTCCGCCGCCGGCCGCGCGGCCGGTGGCCGGCCCGTCTGGCTGGGCCTGGTCAACGACCCCGACGCCTCGGCCGACATCGCGGAGTGGATCCGGGCGGGCGGCCCCGGCCTCGCAGACCCGCCCGGCATCCTCGATCTGTACGCCTTCCGCCCGTCCCGCCGCGCCCGCGAGGAACTCGACGGCTGACACCCCACCTGAACCGTGCTAGCCGGCCGACTTCGCCAGCGCGTCCCTGACGTCCGCCAGGTCCGCGTCCGACGCCAGTCCCGCGTGGTAGAGCCGCAGTTCGGTCGCGCCGAGCGCCCGCGCGCGTACGGCGTCCTCCGCGAGTCCGGCCGGGTCGCCGCCCATGCCCCGGACGATGTTGAAGTTGGCGGCCAGGACGGTGGATCCGCTCCGGTGGTCCGCGAAGGGGCCGAGCATCGCCCCGGCCGCGCCTCCCGTGCAGGGCAGCACGACCCCGTCCGCGACGCCCAGGATGTGCGCGGGGTCCACACCGGAGTTGGCCCCGGTGCGGTACGGCGCGGGGTCGGCGTGCAGCAGCACCTGAAAGCCGCGCCCGGAGCCCCCGGCCACCGCATCCACGCCCGCGCCCGCCCGGGCCGCCGCCCCCGCCCGTACCGCCTCGGCCCGTACCGCCCTGACCGCCGCCTCCTGGAGCGTACGGGCGACCCCGCCGCGCCAGTCGAGGGTGACGGCCGCGAGGTCCGCGCCGAGGAGCCCCTCGATGCCCTGAAGTCCCGACTCGCCGGCCCCGCCGGCCCCGGCGGCCCAACCGGGCGCCAGCGCACCGCGCACGGCGGCGGCCAGCTCGTCCGGGTCGGCGCCGAGGCCCCCGTAACCCGCCCGGCAGTCGGTGCAGAAGCAGAGCGACAGCAGATACCGCGCCGCGTCCCCGAGCGCGACACCCGCCGTCTTGTCATGGGCGTGCAGATGCTCGAAGCCGTACCAGCCGCAGGACTCCAGCTCGACGCCGCGCGTCCCGGTCCCGGGCCGTACGGCGGCCTCGGCGGCGAGTTCGGTCAGATACGCGGCGACGGCGGGCCGGGCGATACAGGGCGCCCAGGGGTAACGGTCGCCGTAGGCGTTGACGACGGAGGTGTCGGGACGCTCGGCGCCAAGGCGGGAGCTGTGCGCGAGGACGACCCAGCTGTGCACGTCGAGCCCGGCGGCGGTCAGCGCCTCGGCGGCCTCGCCGTACGCGTCCCCGGACGCCCAGTCCCCGGCCGCGTACGGCCGTACGTCGTGGTCCGCCCAGCGCGCCGGGTCCGGCGGGTAGAGGACGGCGGCGTGTTCGGCGGTGACGACGCGGTGGCGCGGATGGCGCGGGGTCAGCGCGCGCGTGGAGTGGTAGGCGGCGGCGAGGGTGACCTGCTGGACGCCGAGATCCGCGATCCTGGCGGCGGCGCCCGGGTCACCGATGACGTCCCAGGGGTAGACGAACGTGGAGGTCTTCACGGGCGCTCCCCGGCCCTGCGCACCACAATCATGCACAGATCTGATTGGTATCCATATTCCTGAACAATCCTGAACACCGCCACGCTAGGGCAGCTTTTCGAACGAGGTCAAGGGGCGACCACCCTTGACGGTACCCGCCGCCCTCCATACCTTGTCCAAGCATGTGAATGCCAGCTGCTCACATGCGCCGCGCCGGAGCCGCCGAGGAGATTCGCCATGCCCGCCCCCGCACCCCGCACCGTCCTGCTCACCGGCGCCGCCGGCGGTCTCGGCACCCTGATGCGGGGGCTGCTGCCCGCGTACGGCTACGAACTGCGGCTCCTCGACATGGTCCCCGTCGAGGGCGAACCCGGCGCCCTCACCGTCGATCTGGCGGACAAGGAGGCGCTGCGCGAGGCCGTGCGCGGGGTCGACGCCGTGATCCATCTCGCCGGTATCTCCCTGGAGGCGTCCTTCGAGAAGATCCTGCGCGCGAACATCGAGGGCACGTACAACCTGTACGAGGCCGCGCGCGCCGAGGGCGTCCGGCGCGTCGTCTTCGCCTCCAGCAACCACGCCGTCGGCTTCACCCCGCGCCCCCAGGGCGACAGCGAGGACGCCGGCGACGGCGACCGCCGGGCCGGCGGCGCGCTGATCCCGGTGGAGGTGCCGCACCGGCCGGACACGTTCTACGGGCTCTCCAAGTGCTTCGGCGAGGATCTGTCCCAGTTCTACTGGGACAAGTTCGGCCTGGAGACCGTCTCCGTACGGATCGGTTCCTGCTTCCCCGAGCCCACCTCGGTCCGCATGCTCTCCCTCTGGATGAGCCCCGCCGACTGCGCCCGTCTCTTCCACGCCGCGCTCACCGCCGACGGCGTCGGCCACACCGTCGTGTACGGCTCCTCCGCCAACACCCGGCTGTGGTGGGACCTGACGAGCGCGCGGGCGCTGGGTTACGAACCGAGGGACGACTCCGAGCCGTACGCGGAGAAGCTCATCGCCGAACAGGGCGAGCTGGACCCGGCGAACCCGGACCACGCCCATCTGGGCGGCGCCTTCGTCACCGACCCGCCGAGGTGGCCGCATTGAACACGGCACTGACACGGCGGGTACGGCCGCGGGGGACCGGCATCGCCGGAAACGGTAAGGGAACGGCAAAGCCGGGTCGTTCGTTACAGGCGGCATGACAGCAATGACCCCCGGCGCGAACATCCCCCTCTCCACCGCCCATGTGGCGGTGGACGTCGCCGCCCCCGTGCGGCTCGACGTATCGGGCCTGCTGCTCACCGGTGACGGCAAGGTGCGCTCGGACGACGACTTCATTTTCTACAACCAGCCCGCCGGCCCCGGCGTGAGCTACCGCTCGGGAGGCGGCACGGCGCCCGACGCGATCGTCATCGACACCAGCGCCGTGCCCGCCGGTATCGAGAAGATCGTCGTGACCGCGAGCCCGGACGCCGCGGGCCAGAGCTTCCAGGGCATCGAGCCCACCGCCACCATCCGGGACGGGGCCACCGGCAGCGTCCTGGCGACCTTCACCCCGCCGCGGCTGGGCGCGGAGACAGCGCTGGTGATCGTGGAGGTCTACCTCCGCAACGGCGCGTGGAAGGCCCGCGCGGTCGGCCAGGGGTACGCGAACGGACTGGCCGGCATCGCCACCGACTTCGGCGTCTCCGTCGAGGAACCGGCCGCCCCCGCGCCCGCCCCCGTGGCGCCGCCCGCGCCCGTCGCCGCTCCCCCGGTCCCCGCGGCCCCGCCGGCGGCCCCCGCACCGGCCGCCGCGCCCGGGACGGGGAAGATCAACCTGGACAAGGGGCGGGTCAGCCTCCGGAAGAACCAGACGGTGTCCCTGGTCAAGGCGGGCCGCCCGCTGCTCACCCAGGTCAAGATGGGCCTCGGCTGGGAGCCGGCGTACGGAGGCGCCGATATCGACCTCGACGCCTCGGTGATCGCGTACGGACCGAACCGCAACCACCTGGACAGCTGCTACTTCGGCAAACTCTCCATTCTCAACGGGGCGATCAAGCACTCCGGTGACAATCTCACCGGCGACGGCGCGGGCGACGACGAGGTGATCGTGGTCGACCTCGGCCGGATCCCCGCCGAGGCGTCCGGGCTGGTCTTCACGGTCAACTCCTTCTCCGGCCAGAAGTTCACCGAGGTCGCCAAGGCGTACTGCCGGCTGGTCGACGCGGCCACCGACGAGGAGCTGGTGCGCTTCGACCTCACCGGCGCCGAGGCGCAGACCGGCGTGATGATGGCGAAGTTGATCCGGCAGTTCTCCGGGGAGTGGGAGATGACCGCGCTGGGCGACTTCGTGAAGTCCCGCACGGTACGCGGGATGGTGAAGCCGGCGGCACAGAGCCTCTGACCCGGGCCCCGTACGCGACTCCGGACACGGCTCCGGACACGTCGCGGCTCCGGACACGACGAAGCCCCTGGGCCACCGCGGATCCTGAAGGTCAGCGGTGGCCCAGGGGCCCGGCTCGGTACGTACCCGGCTCCGGGGTGGGTGGCCTCAGAGCTTGGTCAGTTTGGAGAAGGGGCTCAGGATCCTCCCCTGGCGCCCCGAGAAATCGATGAGCACGGCTTGTTCGCCCTCGACTCCGATGACTCTTCCCAACCCGAACTGGTCGTGGGAGACCCGGTCCCCCACGGCGAACTGCTCGGGCGGGGGTGAGGCCGGGGCCTGGCGGTTGAAGGGACTGGACGGCAGGTGGCGCCGGGATCCGGCTGACTTTGTCATTACTTTGAGTATGCGCCCAATGTGGGCCGCCGCGCCATGCCCGACAACCGACCGGCCCCCGGATCCCCTCTCCCGGAGGGGCGCACAAGCGGTTTTCACGCCTGTCCCACCGGCATCGCGGGCCCCGAACACACGCCCCCCGAGCGCCCCCCGAGCCCCTCCCGCACCCTGCCCGACGCCTTCCAGCGCCCAGCGGCCCGACGCCCGCCTCCCAGCGGCCCGGCGCCCGGCGACCGCCTCCCGGCTCAGCCTCCCGCGCGGGACCTCGCCTTGAACGCCGCCTTTCGCGCGTCCTTGGAGACCGTACGGTCCCGGTGCAGACGCCCCATGGCCTCCAGGACATCGCCCGTGGCCGGGTGGTCCACGCGCCAGGCCGCCTCGAAGAAGCCGCTGTGCTGTCCGACCAGCCCCTCCACCAGCTCCTGAAGCTCCTCGGGCTCGTCCTCCGCGTCCAGCTGCGCGGCGATGGTGTCGATCGCCAGCCAGAAGATCATCGACTCGGGCGGCGGCGGTACGTCCCCCCGGCCCAGCTCCGCGAGCCAGACCCGGGCCAGCCCGCCCAGCTCCGCGTCGTCCAGCACATCCCGTACGGCCGTCTCCGCCTCGGCGCCGACCAGCGACAGCGCCTGCTGGCAGTGGAGCCGGCGCAGCGGCGCGCCCCCGTCCGTACCCCGGGCGGCGGCCAGCAGATCACGCGCGGCGTCGGCGGGCGAGCGGCGGGCGAGCCACTGCTCGGTCTCGGCGCGGGCCGACAGCTCGGGGAAGCCCGCGACACCGTCGAGCAGCGCGTGCGCGTCCTTGTCCGCGAGGGCGCCGACCAGGGGCGCGTCAACACCGGCCTCCAGCATCCGCGCCCGGATCCCGTAGAGCCCGAGGGGCGTCAGCCGGACCATCCCGTAGCGGGTCACGTCCTCCTCGTCCACGGGCGAGGAGCCGTCGCCGCCCCCGGCGCCGATCCCGTCGGCCGCGTCGGGGTCCTCGCCGTCCTCGACCATCAGGGCCTCGTCGACGGGCAGATACGAGACGAGCCCGATCGGCTCCAGCAGCCGGAACTGGTCGTCCAGCCGCATCATGGCCTCCGACACCTGCTCCAGGACGTCGTCGGTGGGCTCGCCCATGTCGTCGGGGACGATCATCGACGCGGCGAGCACGGGCAGCGGGACGGGCCCGTCGGCGCCGCCGCCGTCGGTGACGGTCAGCAGATAGAGATTGCCGAGGACGCCTTCGAGGAACTCCGCCTCCTCCTCCGGGTCCCAGTCGAGGGACTCGAAGTCGATCTCGCCGTCGTCCCCGATGACACCGGCCAGATCGTCCAGCACCGGCGCGGTCGCGTCGGCGAACACGACGTCGAGGGCGTCCAGCCAGAGCGCGAGAATGTCCTGCGGGCCGCCGGAGGTGACCAGCGCGAGCTGCTCGCCGGGGGTGACGGTGCCGGTCGCGTCCTCGTCGGACCGGCCGTGCTCCTCGTCGGCCGGGTCTTCCACCGCCACCAGCCCGGTGTCGACCGCGACCCGCCACGCCTCGCTCGCGTACGCCTCGCCGTCGCCCTCGGACAGTTCGTCCGACTCCCCGCCGAGACCGAGGACTTCGGCCGCCGCGGGCAGCTGTTCGTCGACCAGGTCACCGCCGGCGCCGACCCGGGTCTGCGGCCCGGCCCAGCGGGCGAGGCGCACCGCCCGGGCGAGCAGCGGCGCGGCCAGCGCGTCCCGGGCCAGTTCGGCGTCCGAGGGCAGTCGCACCGGCGGCAGGGTGGGGTGGTCTCCGGGCATCTGGGGGGTCTCCTTGTGACATACGCGGACGACGCGGGGCGGGTCCCCAGCCTAGACGAGTAAGTCCGAAGTCCCGTCTGCCCGGCGGCGCCCAGCACGCACGCTCGCCGCGTTGCCGAAATGCCCTGGTAGCTCCGCTACGAGGGCACCCCGGCGCATCGTTTCGGGCAACCCGCCGGAACAACCGCCCGCGCACGCTACCCAGCGCTCAGACTGAGGGCAGGCGTGTACCGCGTCACCGTGCTGCCCCGTACGCCGGGGTACGCGCGGACCCGCGCCCACTCCGGGGTCGGTGAGCCGACCCCCTCCCCGGCCGCCGCGAGCGCGTCGATATGCGCCTGGGCGCTCTCCCACTCCGCGTAGTTGAGGACGCGCGTCCCGTCCGTACTGAGGTGGAAGTGGGCGGAGAGGCCGCCCGGGGGCAGCCGGGGATCGGTGTCGAGGGCCGCAAAGACGGCGTCGACCCACCCTTCGCGCCCGCCCGCTTCACGCAGGCCCGCCGCGTCGGGCTCGAACTCGATGTCCACGATCACCACACAGCCGGGCGCGCGCGTGTCACCGGCCGGACGCGTCCCGCTCCGGTACAGCTCGAAGCGGCTCAGGCCGACGCGCTCGATACCGGGCACCGCCGCGTCGATCTCCGCCACGCGCTCGTCCCGCGAGAGCGCGGTGAACCTCTCGTTCGCCGCCGTGTCGCTCCACTGCGCGTAGTGGAGCAGGGTGTCGCCGTCCTCCCCGACGGCCACGCTGTACGAGAGCAGCCCGGCGTCCGGCCAGGGGCGGGCGCGCCACACCCGGGAGATGGCCTCGACGCAGGCCCGCTGGCGCGCGGGCGTACCCACGCGCCAGGTACTCGCTGTGACGGCTCCGACGCCGGACCTGGCGGGATCGGGAGCCGCGGTGAGAGGAACGGACATGGTGACGGTGCCTCCTGAAGTGCGCGCACCCCCCTGGTGCGCGGGCACTCACCATGCTCGAAGATGAAGCGCGGTTGAGGTCAAGCCCGTCCCGTCACCCCCCCGCTCTCACCTCGCCTCACTTCAACCTCACACCACCATGTCGAACCACGACCGGCGCGCGGCGGCCCAGTGCGCCACCCAGCCGGCGAAGCCCTCCCCTTCCGTACGGTGTCCGAACGCCGCTCCGAACGGGGCCGCGCCCACATCGCTGATGTTCCAGATCCGTCCCCGGTCGGCGCCGGTGACGACCAGATGCCAGTACATCCCGCAGCCGTCCGTGCCCAGCACCACACTCCCGTGGTTGGAGACCTCGTCGATGAGTGGCTCTATCTCCTCGTACGGCCGGGTGTCGTCCTCCCACACCCATGTCTCGGTGAGCGGGAAGGGCTCCGCCAGCACACGCTGCGTCTGGGCGCACCCCCAGTCGGCGGGCAGCGCCGCCAGGGGTATCAGCCCGTCGACATCGGCCGGCCCCTCCGGGCAGCCGTCGCAGATCTCGGCGACCAGCGTGCGATAGGGCTCCGGCAGGACGATTCCGTGCTCGCGCTCGAAATCCCGCACGGCGTTCCAGCCCAGCGGCGGCAGACAGTGCTCGGGCGGGAAGGCCGCACGCAACGCGTCGAGTTCACTTCTGAAAGCTTCGCCGCGGTCGGCGAATCGGCTTTGGCTGTTCATGCTTCTCCATGCCCCCATGTCCTCTATTGGACCAGCACCCACTGACAGTCCGTCCGCACACGGGCGTCGCGGTCAGCGCTGAGCCGTACGATACGACCGCGTCCGTCCCCCGCGTACTCGTGCGCCCGCCAACCTCGCGCCCCGCGCCGCCGGACCGGGTCGAACCGCCCGAAGCCGACACGGAAACCTGTCCGGAAAGCGACGGCGTGCGGCAAGCCCTCAGGATTCAGCATTGCTACACACTCACCCGTAGCAGAACTAAGTAGACCTTCACAGAACAAGCGCCCGACACTGGCGCCATGAGCACTGCACCCAGCACCCTCCCCGGCCCTCCGCGCCCCTTCGGCCGCGCCCTCTGCGCGATGGTCACCCCCTTCACCCCCACCGGCGAACTCGACCCGGCAGGCGCGCGCGAACTGGCCGCCCGGCTCGTCGACGAAGGCTGCGACGGCCTCGTCCTCAACGGCACCACCGGCGAATCGCCCACCACCACCGACGCCGAGAAGACCGCGCTCGTCCGGGCCGTGTGCGCGGAGGTGGGCGACCGGGCGTATGTCGTCGCGGGGGTCGGCGGCCCCAGCACCCGGCACACCCTCGCGCTGGCGCGCGAGGCCGAACACGCCGGCGCGCACGGCCTGCTGGTGGTCACCCCGTACTACAGCCGCCCGCCGCAGGGGGACATCGAAGCCCACTTCCTGCGGGTCGCCGACGCCTCCGGCATTCCGCTGATGCTGTACGACATCCCGGCCCGCACCGGAAGCCGGATCGAGCCCGCGACCATGCTGCGGCTCGCCGCGCATCCGCGCGTCGTAGCCGTCAAGGACTGCGCGTACGACCCGCTGGGCAGCGCCGGGGTGATCGCCCGCACGTCACTCGCGTACTACTCCGGCAGCGAGGAGCTGAACCTCCCGCTGTACGCGGTCGGCGGCGCCGGATTCGTCAGTACGGTCGCGAACGCCGCGCCCCGCGCGCTGCGGGCCCCGATCGACGCGTACGACGCGGGCGCGACCGCCGAGGCGGCCCGGCTCAACGCGCGCGCACTCCCTCTCATCGAGCGGATGATGGCGGCCGGTCTGCCGGGCACGGTCACCACCAAGGCCCTGCTCGGCCGGCTCGGTCTGCCCGCGGGCCCGGTCCGCGAACCACTGCGGCCCGCCGGCCGGGAGACGGCCGACGGGCTGCTGAGGACGTACGAGGAACTGGTGACGATGCCGGCAGTGACGGCCGGCTGAATCGGCCGGGCGCCGGGCTCAAGCAACCAGGCGGGGCGACCGGGTCAGTTGTGGCTGTGGAGCATGTCGTTCAGACCGCCCCAGACCGCGTTGTTCGGGCGGGCCTCGACCGTGCCCGTCACCGAGTTGCGGCGGAAGAGGATGTTGCTCGCGCCGGACAGCTCGCGCGCCTTGACGATCTGCCCGTCGGGCAGCGTGACCCGGGTGCCCGCCGTGACATACAGCCCGGCCTCCACGACGCACTCGTCGCCCAGCGCGATCCCGACGCCCGCCTCGGCGCCGATCAGGCAGCGCTCACCGATGACGATGCGCTGCGTACCGCCGCCGGAGAGCGTGCCCATGGTGGAGGCGCCGCCGCCGATGTCGGAGCCGTCACCCACGACGACGCCCGCGGAGATCCGGCCCTCGACCATGGACGTGCCGAGCGTGCCCGCGTTGAAGTTGACGAAACCCTCGTGCATCACGGTCGTGCCCTCGGCGAGGTGCGCGCCGAGCCGCACCCGGTCCGCGTCCGCGATCCGGACGCCCTTGGGCGCCACGTAGTCCGTCATGCGCGGGAACTTGTCGACCGAGGTCACCTGGAGGTGCAGCCCCTCGGCGCGCGCGTTCAGCCGTACGGTCTCCAGCGTGTCCACCGCGACCGGCCCGAGCGAGGTCCAGGCGACGTTGGCGAGCAGCCCGAAGAGCCCCTCCAGGCTCTGGCCGTGCGGCTTCACCAGCCGGTGGCTGAGCAGATGCAGCCGCAGATACGCGTCATGGGCGTCGAGCGGCTTGTCGTCGAGCGAGGCGATGACCGTACGGACGGCGACGACCTCGACCCCGCGCCGCGCGTCGGGCCCGACGGCTTTCGCCGCGCCCGCCCCCAGCAGTTCCGCGGCGCGCTCGGCGCTCAGCCGCTCCGTGCCGGCCGGGCCGGGCTCGGCGGCGAGCGCCGGGGACGGGAACCAGGTGTCGAGGACGGTGCCGTCCTCGGTGAGGGTGGCGAGACCGGCGGCGACGGCGCCGGTGGCCCGGGGGGTACTGGGGGAAGACGAGTCGGTCATACGGCAAAACCTAACGGTCCGGGCGGCGCCGGGCCAACCGGTCTCAGGTATCGGTCGCCGACCGGCCCCACCCCTTACCGCCGCGTCCCACCCCTTACCGCCGCGCCCTGCCCCTTACCGCCGCGCTCAACTCAGCCGGTTCGCCTCGGAGCCGCCGACCGCGTGGTCGATGTCGTCCTCGGCGCGCGGCAGCGGCCGGTGCCCCTCCGAGTGGTGGTTGACCCAGCCGCACACCCCGCAGCTGTAGCGGCCGTCGAGCCCGGCGATGAGGGTGCCGCACTGCCGGCACTCGCCATGGGTGATCTCGGGGCCGGCGGGCGGGACCGACGGGACCGACGACACGGGCGGGACGGGCGGAGTTCCGGGGGCGCTCATCACGTCAACGTACCGCCGGAAGCAGCCGGGCGAACATCTCGCGGGCGTACCCGGCGTCGTACTCCATGTCCGTCAGCAGGACCTGGAGGCAGATCCCGTCCACCATCGCGACCAGCGCCCGCGCGGTGACCGGATCGGTGTACGGCGCGAGCAGGGCGCTGAGCGCGGCGCTCCACTCCGCCGCGACCGGCCGCAGCGCGGGCCGGCGCAGGGCCGCGAGGTACAGCTCGAACTCCAGCTCCACACCGGTACGGTCGCGGGCCAGCCACTCGCCCGTGACCCGGGCCAGCTCCCCCGCGATGTCGCACTCCGGACCGTCGAACGAGCCGCGCTCCAGGAACACCGCCGCGAACCCCTCGTTGGCCTGGCGCAACGTGGCGATCAGCAGCTCGTCCAGCGAGCCGAAGTGGTACGTGGTCGAGCCGAGCGGCACATCGGCCTCGGCGGCGACCGTGCGATGGCTCAGCCCGGCGATACCACCGCGCCCGACCACCCGGATCGCCGCGTCGATGATGCGCTGGCGCCGCTCGGGATCGTAACGACGGGTCACCGGCGGGCTCCTGTCGTCGCCGCACTCCCGCTGATCGCCGCACTCCTGCTCATCGCCGTACTCCTGTCATGTACCCCTGTCATCAGTGGGCTCCCCCGAGGTTGAGGACGACAACGCCCGCGACCACCAGGGCGATACCGGCCAGTTTGACCGGACTCGCCGACTCGTTCAGGAAGAGCATGCCGATGACGGCGATGACCGCCGTGCCCGCGCCGGCCCAGATCGCGTAGGCCGTACCGATGGAGAGCGTCTTGAGCGTCTGCGCCAGCAGACCGAACGCCACCAGATAGCCGGCCACGGTCAGCACCGAGGGCCAGAGCCGTGTGAATCCCTCGCTGTACTTCATGGCCGTCGTGCCGGCCACCTCCGCCGCGATCGCCGCGGCGAGCAGTCCGTATCCCATGTGTACGAGTGTACACATGACTATGTACGACCGTACACAACACGGATACCGCACGGCCCGATACGGTGTGCTGTTCTTATGAGCGGATAAACATGTACGGGGGTACGGCACATGACACAGAACGTGGGACCCGGTGGATACGGGCCCGGCGGATACGGACCGGGCGGATACGGCCCCGGAGGCGGCTACGGACCGGGCGGCGGATACGGCCCCGGCGGCCCGAACGACGGCCCGAACGGCGGCTGGAACGAAGGCTGGGACGGCGGCTGGACGCCACCCCCCGGACCGCCCAAGCCCGGTGTGATCCCGCTGGGTCCGCTGCGCGTCAGCGACATACTCAACGGCGCGTTCACCACCATCGGCCGCTACTGGAAGCAGTTGCTCGGCACGGCCCTGGCGGCGTACGGCGTGGCCGCGTTCCTGATGATCGCGGCCGGGTTCATCGCGTACGCCTCCGTCAGCGACCAGGCGCGAGCGGTCTTCAACATGCGCGGGGCGGACGAGCCGACATGGCCGGAGATCCGCCCGCTGCTGATCGCCTTCGCCTGCTTCTGGATCGTCTCGGTCGCGCTGGTGGTGCTCGCCAACGTCGTGATCCAGACGGCCTGCCCGGCGATCGTCCAGCAGGCGGTCCTGGGCCGTCCGATCACGATCGACGAGACCGCCCGCAGGGCCGCTTCACGGCTCGGCTCGGTCCTGGGCACCGTCCTGCTGACCGTCCTGATCGCCCTGCCGCCGATCATTCTGTTCCTCATCGGCTTCGCCGGCCTGCTGTTCCTGCCGAACCAGGTCGACGAATGGCCCTTCGAGGGGCCGAAGTGGCTCTTCCCGGTCGGCATGCTCGGCGCGCTCGCCCTGATGCCGCTCAGCGCCTGGCTCTGGACCCGCTTCAGCCTGGCCCCCTCGGTCGCGGTCATCGAGTCCAGCGGCCCGGTCGCCTCCATGCGCCGCTCCGCGCGGCTGGTGGACGGCGCGTGGTGGCGGATCTTCGGCATCTCCCTCCTCGGCTACGCCCTGGCGAGCGTCGCCGCGGCCATGATCCAGCAGGTCGTCAACGTGGTCGGGCTGCTCAGCGGCCAACTGACCCTCACCACCTCCGAGTCCAGATCCCCGGCCACGCAATTCCTGGCGTTCATGGGCATCTACATGGTCATCACCCTGGTCGCGGGCGTGATCAGCCAGATCATCACGGCGACCCTTCCGCAGCTCGTGGTCAATCTGCTCTACGTGGACCAGCGCATCCGGAACGAGAACCTGGCCCCGGTCCTGGCGGACGCGGCAGGCGTCACGCCCGCCATGGGCACCCCGGGCACCCCGCCGACGCACTGACGACCGGGGGCGCCCGGCATCGGGTAGGCGTCCCAGTCCAGGGTGGTCTCCCCGATCAGCGGATGGTTGAGACGCATCCGGCCGCGGGTCGTCCCCACCACATCGTGGCGGGCCCATGTGGCGGCGAACTCATCGCTGCGTACGGCGAGTTCACCGACCAGCTCCACCGCGCGCGGATGCCCCGGCCCGTCCGCGACCTGCGCCCGTAGCATCGCGGTCAGCTCGACGACGGTGGCGGCCCGGTCCGGACAGGCCCGGTCCGCCTCCGGGTGCAGCAGCAGCGCCAGCAGATTCCGCCCGTCCAGCGGCTGCTGGGTGAACTCGCCGAGCAGGACACCGGCGAGCGGATTCCAGGCCAGCACGTCCAGGAAGCGCCCGACGACCAAGGCGAGCGTGGTCATGGTCCGCAGCAGCCGCAGCGTGGTGGGCAGCTGCGGTGAAACCGAGGGCGCGCGCGAGCGTCCAGGACCTGGTCCGAGGGCTGTACATCGCGCCCCTGCTCCATGCGCTGGTAGTAGTCCGCGCTCACCCCCGCCAGCAGGGCCAGCTCCTCCCGCCGCAGCCCGGCGACACGCCGCCGGGGCCCGGGCTCCAGCCCGACATCCTCGGGACGGAGCCACGTCCGGCGGGCCCGCAGGTGGGTCTGCCGGTCCCAGGAAAAGGGGAACGCCCGAGATCGCGGACGCGAGCATGGACCCACAACAACCACCCCCCTCCCTAAGGAACCTCGCGATGAAGGCAGCCCGAATCATGCGGGTGGAGGACGTCGAGCGCCCTGTTCCCGGCGCGGGGGAGGTGCTGGTGGCGGTCGAGGCGTCCAGTGTGAACGGACACGACGTGATCGTGCGCGCCGGGGAGCTGAAGATCGTGTCGGGCAGGCGCCTTCCGCTGGGGGTCGGGCTGGACTTCGCGGGCGTAGTAGTGGAGACGGGCGCCGAGGCCGGAGGGCTAAGCACCGGGAATCCAAGCCCCGGAGGTCCGACGCCCTGGAACCCGAAGCCCGGGGACCGGGTCTGGGGCACGGTGCACCCCCGCGAGCGGCGAACGCGTCCTCGTCCGGGGCTCGGCGGGCGGAGTCGGCACCGCCGCCGTACAACTGGCCCACGCGATGGGCGGCCATGTGACGGCCTTGGCCCGCGACCGCCACGCCGAGACACTCACCGCCCTGGGCGCCGACCGGGTCCTGGACTACGGCTCCACCACCTCGGACGGGATCGACCCGTTCGACGTCATCGTCGACACGGTCGGCACGGAACTGCACTGCTACCGCAGCCGGCTGGCCAAGGGCGGCCGGCTGGTCACCGTCGGCCTCTCCGCCCCCGCCCTGGCCGCGATCACGACATCCACCGTGTACGGCCCCCGCCGCATCCGCGCCTTCAGCGCCAACCCCGACACCACCACCCTGCGCGACCTGGCCACCCACAGCCCGGGGCACGTCTGCGCGGGTTCCTGTTCAGGAAAAAGGGCCTGTTGCGCCTGTACATGGACAGCGCGGACGACATCTCCGGCGTGATCGCCGCCGACGTACGGCCAGGCGGTGCGCTGACCGCCCTCTTGGCCGCGCTGCCCTCACTGCTCGGCGAGGAGTGGCGGGCCTCGGAAGCGGTGGACGACCCGCACTGCCGGTACCTGGTGGATCTCACCGACTGGTGACCCAGGCACGGACAGCGCGCGCACGCGTCCGTACGGGGATGGCGTTCGAGGACCACGCGGAGGTGATCAGCGTCGAGGGGGACCGCCGTATGCGCGCCGTGTCCCCGGACCGCGCGCTGCGCGCGTACCGCGTGGGCGCCCAGGTGACGCCGCAGCTCATGTGGCTGTAACCGGGGTCCGGGGCGGGCCCCAGCCCCGGACCAGCCCCCGCCCCGGACCGGCCCCCGCCAGCGCTACCGCGCCAGCAGGTCGATGACTCCCGTCGTGTCCTCCGCGCCGTGGCCGTCCGCGAGGCGGCGCTCCAGCAGGGCCACGTACGGGGTCAACAGCTCGGTGCTGACGCCCTGTTCCTCGGCGGTGCGCAGCAGCGTCGGCGCTCCCGCGACCTGCATGGCGAGGTTGGAGACGACGTCCTTCGCGTAGTCGCCGCTCTGGATCTGGTCGGCGGTCCTGTGTACGGACGCGGACATGGCCGCGAGCCAGCCCGCGAGCAGCGGAGCGAAGTCCTTCGGCGGGATGTCCTCGTCGCGGATCAGCGCGAACGCGTGGGCGACGCCCGCGAGCATGCCGTTCATCGCGCTCAGCAGCGCGACATCGTGGAGCGCGGCGAAGCCGGGGTCCGGGCCGACGTAGGTGGTGGCGGCCGGTACGGACAGCACATCGCGGTGGGCGTCGAAGACGGCGCGGTCGCCGCTGTAGAAGACGTAACCGCCCGCCTCCGGCACGCCGATCATCGGCGGGACCGCCATGATCCCGCCGTCCAGGAAGCGGGCGCCGCGCTCCCGCGCCCACGCGGCGCGGGCACGGGCCTGGCCGGGGGTGCTGGTGGTGAGGTTGACGAGGTCCTTGCCGGCCGGATCGACACCGGCCAGGGCCTCGTCGACCGAGTCGTCGTCGAGCAGGCACAGCACCACCGGCCCGCTCGCCGCCACGGCCTCGGCCGGGTCGGCGGCGACCATGGCGCCCTCGGCGGCCAGGGGTTCGCAACGGGCGGCGGTACGGTTCCAGACGGTCAGCGGATGTCCGGCGGTGAGCCAGGTGCGGGCGAGCGCGGTGCCCATGGCGCCGAGCCCGAGAAGGGTGAGCGGAATCTTTCCAACGGTGTTGTCAGTCATGGTGATTAGGCTGTTCGCAGCGCACGGAACGATCAAGTACGCACTTGGTTGTGGGTGGTTACCCCGAGGTGAGCGAGCAGGTAGCGGGTGGGAGGAACGGGGAGCATGGCGACCGTACGGAGACCGGGCGCGTACGTCTGCGGGATCGATGCCGCGATGGATGTGATCGGCGGCAAGTGGAAGGTGCTCATCCTCTGGGCGCTGAACGACCGGACGGTCTGCCGCTTCGGTGAGCTGCGCCGCCTGGTGCCGGGAATCACCGAGAAGGTGCTCGCCTCCCATCTGCGGGAGCTGGAGGGCGACGGCATCGTTTGCCGTACGGAGTACGACGAGGTGCCGCCGCGTGTCGAGTACGCGCTGACGCCGCTGGGCGTCTCGCTCAACGACGCGCTGGGCCCGCTCGGCGCGTGGGGCCGCCGGAATGTCCTGGGCGCCGACGCGCATGACACCCCGGGCAGTGCCCGCGCCGCCCACGGCGACGGCGTGCCTTCGGCCTGAACGGCCGGCTACCGCCCCGAGCCCCGCTGCCGGTGCCCGTCCTCCCCGCGCCGCGTCGCGTGGAGCGTGCCGAGCAGGGTGAGGGCGAGGGAGCTGGGGCTGCCCGGTTCCGCGTGGTAGATCACGACCTGCTGGCCGGTGGCTCCGCGTACGTCGAAGGTCTGGTACGTGAGGGAGAGCGGCCCCACCTCGGGATGGACGAGTTCCTTGGCGTCGTGGGTCTTGCCGCGGACGCTGTGCGCGGACCAGAGCGCGGCGAATTCGTCGCTCGCCGCGCTGAGCGCGCTCACCAGGTCGTTCAGGCGCGGATAGTCCGGTACGAGGCCGGTGGCCCGGCGCAGTTCCGCGACGACCGCCTCGGCGACGCGGTGCCACTGCGGGTAGAAGGTACGGCCCGCCGGGTCGAGGAAGGTCATACGGGCGAGGTTGTCCGCCGCCCCGAACGGGGTGAAGAGCGCGTCGGCCAGGCTGTTGGCGGCCAGGAGGTCGAGCGCCGGGTTGAGGACGAAGGCCGGGGTGTTCGGGTAGCCGTCGAGCAGTTGCCGCAGCATCGGGCCTACGGTCTCGCGCGGCTGTGGCCGGTGGCCGTCCGGGAGGGTGCCCGCGAGCCGGTGCAGGTGTTCGCGCGCCTCGCGGTCCAGGCGCAGGGCGTGGCCGATCGCGTCGAGGATCTGGGGCGAGGGACCGCGCTCCCGGCCCTGTTCCAGCCGGGTGTAGTAGTCGGTGTTCATGCCGGCCAGTACGGCGACCTCCTCCCGCCGGAGCCCGGCGACCCGGCGGCGGCCGTAGGAGGCGAGCCCCACATCGCCGGGGCGCAGCCGGGCACGGTGGGCGCGGAGGAAGTCGCCGAGAGCGTTGCTGGTCACCCCGTCAGGCTAGAACGGCCGCCCGCCGCGTACCTGGGTGCGCCGTACCCAGCCACGGCGCGGCCCGGCACAGCCTGTCCCGGCACAGCCCGTCCCGGCACAGCCCGTCCTGGTTGGGGCGTCCGCCGCCGCCCAGACTCCGGGGAACGACAACACCTCGTTCTCTTCCCCCCACCAGGAGGAACAACATGACGCGGCACACCACGAAAGCCGTGGCCATCACCGGCGCGAGCAGCGGCATCGGTGAGGCGACGGCGCGCCGGCTCGCGGCGGACGGGCACCGGGTCCTGCTCGGCGCGCGCCGTACCGACCGGCTGGAGCGGCTGGTCGAGGAGATCACCAAGGAGGGCGGTACCGCCTCCTTCCAGCGGCTGGACGTCACCGACGCGGCGGACACCCGCGCGTTTGTCGACGCGGCGGTTCGCGCGTACGGCCGGCTCGACGCCCTCGTGAACAACGCGGGCCTGATGCCCCTCTCCCCGCTGGCCGCGCTCAGGACCGAGGAGTGGGACCGCATGATCGACGTGAACGTACGCGGGGTGCTGCACGGCATCGCCGCCGCGCTGCCCGTGATGCGCGCCCAGGGCGGCGGGCACCTCGTGAACATCGCCTCTGTCGGCGCGTACGAGGTCTCGCCCACCGCCGCCGTCTACTGCGCCACCAAGTTCGCCGTCCGCGCGATCTCCGAGGGGCTGCGCCAGGAGTCCGCCGGGGACATCCGGGTCACCCTCGTCTCGCCGGGCGTGACCGAGTCCGAACTCGCCGACGCCATCGCGGATCCGGAGGCCAGGGAGGAGATGAAGACCTACCGCTCGGTGGCACTGCCCGCCTCGGCCATCGCGGACGCCATCGCGTACGCGCTCTCCCAGCCGCCACAGGTCGACGTGAACGAGATCGTCGTACGCCCCACCGCGAGCGCCCAGTGAGCCGCCCGGAGGAAGAAACCGCCGACCCCGCCGGCCTGGCCCGCAGAGTACGCGCCCTGGAGGACGGCGAAGCACTGCGCGCCCTCATGATCCGGGGCTGGCGGGCGCTCGACCGCAAGGACTGGGAGACCTGGATCGCCTGCTGGACCGAGGACGCGGTCCTGGAGTTCGGGCCGTGGGACAGGATCCGCGGAAGGGAGGCGATCCGGGCGACGGTGGCGAAGGCGGAGGCGCCCTACCCGAGCATGCAGCACCACATCCTCAACATGCACTTCGACATCGACGGCGACCTGGCGACCGGCATCGGCTACATGTGGTTCGTCGCCGTCACCACACCCGGCGGAACCTCCACCCCGTACGCCATGGGCGGCCCGTACGACTGGAACTTCCACCGCACCCCGAACGGCTGGCGCCTGGCCCGCCAACGACTCGGCGTCCTGTGGACCAGCGGCGAGGACCCCCTGAAGACCTTCGAATGAGACTTCCGGCCCTCTTTCACCGGTCCTGACGCCGACGCCGAGCGTCGGCGTCAGGACCACTTCCCTGAGATCGGGTCACTTCTTCTCAAGGGTGCGCAGGGTCTCCACATACATATTGGTGGCGCTCTTCCGGCACTCGACCGCGAGATTCTCCAGCAGCGCCGGTTCCACCGTGCGGTATCGCGCCCAGGTATTGACGTATTCCACGGCTTGCGCACGGAATGTCACGGAGAAGTGTTTCACCTCGCCGACGTGCAGTTTTCCCGCCCAGGTCCCCGTCACATGCCCTACGGGGTCGGTCTTGTAGGGCGGTATGCCGGAGGAGGAAGCCTGTGCCGAGAGGGCCTCGATCACCTGGTTCTCCCAGCGGGTTCGCTTCTCCTTCGACAGCCCGGCCGTGGTGTCGGCCGCGATTCCGTCGAGGGAGCCGAGCGTCCTGGCATTCCCGCACGCCGCCAGATTTATCTTCAGATCATCCGCTCGGGCGGGAATCGCAACCAGCTTCCCCGCCGCATGGCGCCCCTCGGCGATCCTGATGACCGCATAGGCGGCGGGGTCCTGGGAGATCGCCCGGATGACGCGCACAAGGGTGTCGTTCGGCACCGTCACGCGCACCCCCGAATCGTCCTCCCACGGCTCACCGTCCGACAGATGCTTCTCGTAATCGAAATCGAGCCGCCTGAGGATCTCGTGCGTGTCGGGCGTGTAGTCCGCCAGAATCTCGGCCAGTGGCATCCGCAGAGCGCTGTCCAGAGCGAGGCCGTCGCTCTTCAAGGTGTCACCGGTAGCCGAGATGATGTCCCGCATGGCCCGAGCCTGTTCGACGGAGTGTGCCCCCTCCCCGCTCCCGGTCGCGGAGTCCTTGAGCTTCTCCCCGAGGGCCGCGCAGTCGAGGTCGTCACGGTAGGCGGAGCCCAGCACCGTCCGGATCCTGCCGTCCTCGCGCAGGACCGAGCACGCACTGCCGCCGTCGTCACGCGTCCAGGCCCATGTCCCCACCCCCACCACGACAAGCGCCACGGCGCCGGCCGACAACAGAGCGGTGCGGGTACGGCGGGAGGGGGAAGCAGCCATGGGATCGATCCTTCTTCGCCAACACGGGTGATCGTTGTCTCACCTGCCATATCGGGCGGACTCACCCACTCAACGCGAGACCCCCACGGGTCCGGGAAAGGACCGTGGGGGTCTCGCGGCACATCCGGGGACGGGCGCCGTCACCTCAGACGTTGAAGCCCAGCGCGCGCAGCTGCTCGCGGCCGTCGTCGGTGATCTTGTCCGGGCCCCACGGGGGCATCCAGACCCAGTTGATCTTCAGCTCGCTGACCAGTCCGTCCGTCGCGGACTTCGCCTGGTCCTCGATCACATCGGTCAGCGGACAGGCCGCCGACGTCAGGGTCATGTCCAGTGTCGCGATATTGGAATCGTCGATGTGGATGCCGTAGATCAGGCCCAGGTTGACGACGTCGATGCCCAGCTCGGGGTCGACCACGTCGTACAGCGCCTCGCGGACCTCGTCCTCGGAGGCGGGCTTCATCGTCACGGTGTCGTTCTCGCTCATGCCGTCTCCTTCAAAGAGTCATCGCCCGAACCGGCGCCCGAACCCGTGTCCGGGGACCCGTCGCCCAGGGCCTGGGCCGTGGCGTCCTTCCAGGCCATCCAGGCGAGCAGGGCGCACTTCACGCGGGCGGGGTACTTCGAGACGCCGGCGAACGCGACCGCGTCCTCCAGCACCTCCTCCATCGCGTCGTCCGGCTCGATCCTGCCGCGGGACTGCATCAGCTCCAGGAAGGTGCCCTGGATCTTCCGCGCCTCGGCCAGCTCCCTGCCGACCAGCAGGTCGTTCAGTACGGAGGCGCTGGCCTGGCTGATGGAGCAGCCCTGGCCCTCGTACGAGACATCCGCGACGCGCGAGCCCTCGTACCGCACACGCAGGGTGATCTCGTCACCGCACGTCGGGTTCACGTGGTGCACCTCGGCGTCGCCGTCCCGCAGACCGCGCCCGTGAGGGTGCTTGTAGTGGTCCAGGATGACGTCCTGGTACATCGAATCCAACTTCACGAGTTCAGCCCCTCAAACCCTCATCCGAAGAAATTACGGACGTGCTCCAGCCCCTCGACCAGGGCATCGACCTCGGCCGGAGTGGAGTACAGATAGAAAGACGCTCGCGTGGTCGCGGGAATTCCGTACCGCAGGCAGACCGGACGGGCGCAGTGGTGGCCGACCCGGACCGCGATGCCCTGCTCGTCGAGGACCTGGCCCACGTCGTGCGGGTGGATGTCGCCGAGGGTGAAGGAGATCGTCGCGCCCCGGTCCTCGGCCGTCGTCGGGCCGATGATCCGCAGGTCGGGTACGTCCAGCAGGCGCCGGACCGCGTACTCGGTGATCGCGTGCTCATGCTCGGCGATCTTGTCCATGCCGATCGCGGACAGGTAGTCCACGGCCGCGCCGAGGCCGACGGCCTGGGCGATCGGGGGCGTACCGGCCTCGAACTTGTGCGGCGCCGGGGCGTAGGTGGACGAGTGCATCGACACGGTCTCGATCATCTCGCCGCCGCCCAGGAACGGCGGGAGGTCCTCCAGCAGCTCCTGGCGGCCCCACAGGACACCGATACCGGTCGGGCCGACCATCTTGTGGCCGGTGAAGGCCACGAAGTCCGCCTGGAGCGCCTGGACGTCGAGCACCTGGTGCGGCGCCGCCTGCGAGGCGTCGACGCAGACCAGCGCGCCGACCTCCTGCGCGCGGCGGACGATCGCCTCGACCGGGTTCTGGGTGCCGAGGATGTTGGAGACCAGCACAAAGGAGACGATCTTCGTCTTCTCGGTGATGATCTCGTTGATGTTCGACAGGTCGAGCCGGCCGTCGTCGGTGATGCCGAACCACTTCAGCTTCGCGCCGGTGCGCTGCGCGAGCAGCTGCCACGGCACGATGTTGGAGTGGTGCTCCATCTCCGTGATGACGATCTCGGTCTCGTGGTCGACCCGGTAGGGCTCGTCGGCCCAGCCGAGCATGTTGGCCACGAGGTTGAGCGACTCGGACGCGTTCTTGGTGAATATGACCTCGTCGCGGCTCGGCGCGTTGATGAACGCGGCGACCTTGTCACGGGCGCCCTCGTACAGCGCCGTGGCCTCCTCGGCGATGGTGTACACCCCGCGGTGGACATTCGCGTTGTGCTGCTCGTAGTACTCGTTGAGCGCGTCGAGCACCTGGCGCGGCTTCTGCGAGGTCGCCGCGGAGTCCAGGTACACGAGCTTCTTGCCGTGGATCACCCGGTCGAGGATCGGGAAGTCCTTGCGGATCGCCTCGTCCAGGAGACGGCCCGACGTGGGGAGAAGGCCCGGCAGTTGTGTCACGCGGGGACGCCACCCTTCGCGTATGCCTCGTAGCCCTCGTTCTCCAGCTTGTCGGCCAGCTCCGCGCCGCCGGACTCGGCGATACGGCCCTGGGCGAAGACATGCACGAAGTCGGGCTTGATGTAGCGGAGGATCCGGGTGTAGTGCGTGATCAGCAGGGTGCCGACCTCGCCGGTCTCGCGGACGCGGTTGACGCCCTCGGAGACGACCCGCAGCGCGTCCACGTCGAGACCGGAGTCGGTCTCGTCGAGGATGGCGATCCTGGGCTTGAGCAGTTCGAGCTGGAGAATCTCGTGGCGCTTCTTCTCACCGCCGGAGAAGCCCTCGTTGAGGCTCCGCTCGGCGAAGGCGGGGTCCATCTGGAGGCGCTCCATGGCCTCCCGGACCTCCTTGACCCACGTACGCAGCTTGGGGGCCTCGCCGCGGACGGCGGTGGCCGAGGTGCGCAGGAAGTTGGAGACGGAGACGCCGGGGACCTCGACGGGGTACTGCATGGCCAGGAAGAGACCGGCGCGGGCGCGCTCGTCGACGGTCATCTCCAGGACGTCCTCACCGTCGAGGGTGACGGTGCCGCCGGTGATGGTGTATTTCGGGTGACCGGCGAGGGAGTACGCGAGGGTCGACTTGCCCGAGCCGTTGGGGCCCATGATGGCGTGCGTCTCGCCCTGCTTCACGGTGAGGTCGACACCGCGCAGGATCTCCTTCGTGGCGTTGTCGGCCTCGACGGTGACGTGCAGGTCGTGGATTTCAAGGGTAGCCATGTGCCTCAGGACTCCTGGGTGACGGAGACGAGCACATCGTCCCCTTCGATCTTTACGGGGTATACGGGAACGGGGCGCGTCGCGGGAAGGCCGGACGGCTTGCCGGTACGGAGGTCGAAGCTGGAGCCGTGCAGCCAGCACTCGATCATGCAGTCCTCGACCTCGCCCTCCGAGAGGGACACGTTCGCGTGCGAGCAGATGTCGTTGATCGCGAACACCTCGCCCTCGGTGCGGACGACGGAGACGGGCGTGCCGTCGAGTTCCACCCGCTTGGGGGTGTCCTCGGTCAGCTCGCTCAGCCCACAGGCACGGACGAAGGTCATCAGACTGCCGCCTCCAGCTCCGACTCGATCTTGGCCATGAGGCGCTCCTCGACGTCCGGCAGTCCGATCTTCTGGACCAGCTCGGCGAAGAAGCCGCGGACGACGAGGCGGCGTGCCTCGGACTCCGGGATGCCGCGCGCCATCAGGTAGAAGAGCTGTTCGTCGTCGAACCGGCCGGTCGCGGAGGCGTGTCCGGCGCCGGCGATCTCGCCGGTCTCGATCTCCAGGTTCGGTACGGAGTCGACGCGCGCGCCGTCCGTGAGGACGAGGTTGCGGTTCATCTCGTAGGTGTCGGTGCCCTCGGCCGAGGCGCGGATGAGCACGTCACCGATCCAGACCGCGTGGGCGTCGACGCCCTGGAGCGCGCCCTTGTAGGCGGCGTCGGACTTGCAGTGCGGGGCGTTGTGGTCGACGAAGAGCCGGTGTTCCTGGTGCTGGCCCTTGTCGGTGAAGTAGAGGCCGAACAGCTCGGCCTCGCCGCCGGGCGCCGCGTACTGCACGCGCGGCTGGATCCGTACGAGGTCGCCGCCGAAGGTGACGACGATCGACTTGAACGAGGCGTCGCGGCCGACCAGCGCGTTGTGCTGGGCGACGTGGACGGCCTTGTCGTCCCAGTCCTGTACGGAGACGACGGTCAGCTTGGCGCCGTCACCGATGAGGTAGTCGACGTTGGCCGCGACGACCGCGTCGCCGGTGTGGTCGATGACCACGACGGCCTCGGCGAAGGCTCCGAGTTCGATGATCTGCTGGCCGTAGGCGACACCGCCCTCGCCGTGCACGGCGATCCTGATCGGCTCGGCGACCACCGTCTCCTTGGGTACGGAGATGACGGACGCCTTCTCGAACGAGGAGTACGCCTGGGCGGCGACCCGGTCGACCGGCGTACCGGCCCGGCCGACGCGCGCGTCCTCGCGGCCGACGGTCTCGACGACGACGCCCTCGGGCGCGGTCACCTCGACCGTGACGCCGTCGGCCGCGACGGCCGTGCCGTCGTGCAGCCCGCGCAGCCGCTCCAGCGGGGTGAACCGCCACTCCTCCTCGCGGCCGTGCGGGACGGGGAAGTCCGCGACGTCGAAGGACGGGGGCGCGCTCATGCGCGTGGCGACGGTCGACTCGGCGGCCACCGCGATCGAACCGGCGGTGGTGGAACCCGCCGGAATGTTCTGAGCCTCAGCCATGGCTGTCGTCGTGCTCTCTCTCTGCCTCTGCGTAGGAAATACGGGCGCGGCCGGGGGGAGTTCCGGCGGCCGCCGGTGGGGCTGGGGCGGCCGGCCCGGGGGCCGGCCGTCCGGGGTCAGCCGACGGAGCCCTCCATCTGAAGCTCGATCAGCCGGTTCAGCTCCAGGGCGTACTCCATGGGCAGCTCCTTCGCGATCGGCTCGACGAAGCCGCGCACGATCATCGCCATGGCCTCGAACTCGGTCATGCCGCGGCTCATCAGGTAGAAGAGCTGGTCCTCGGAGACCTTGGAGACCGTCGCCTCGTGGCCCATGGAGACGTCGTCCTCGCGGACGTCGACGTACGGGTAGGTGTCGGAGCGCGAGATGGTGTCGACCAGCAGCGCGTCGCAGAGCACATTGGACTTGGAGCCCTCGGCGCCCTCGCCGATCTCGATCAGACCGCGGTACGAGGTACGGCCGCCACCGCGCGCCACCGACTTGGAGACGATGTTGGACGAGGTGTTCGGGGCCATGTGGACCATCTTGGCGCCGGCGTCCTGGTGCTGGCCCTCGCCCGCGAAGGCGATGGACAGGGTCTCGCCCTTGGCGTGCTCGCCCATCAGGTAGATCGCCGGGTACTTCATGGTGACCTTGGAGCCGATGTTGCCGTCGACCCACTCCATCGTCGCGCCCTCGTAGGCCACGGCGCGCTTGGTCACCAGGTTGTAGACGTTGTTCGACCAGTTCTGGATGGTCGTGTAGCGGCAGCGGCCGCCCTTCTTGACGATGATCTCGACGACGGCGCTGTGCAGCGAGTCCGAGGAGTAGATCGGGGCGGTACAGCCCTCGACGTAGTGGACGTAGGCGTCCTCGTCGACGATGATCAGCGTCCGCTCGAACTGGCCCATGTTCTCCGTGTTGATACGGAAGTACGCCTGGAGCGGGATGTCGACGTGCACGCCCTTCGGCACGTAGATGAACGAGCCGCCGGACCACACGGAGGTGTTCAGGGAGGCGAACTTGTTGTCGCCGACCGGGATCACCGTGCCGAAGTACTCCTGGAACAGCTCGGGGTGCTCCTTGAGCGCGGTGTCGGTGTCGAGGAAGATGACACCCTTCTCCTCCAGGTCCTCGCGGATCTGGTGGTAGACCACCTCGGACTCGTACTGCGCGGCGACACCGGCGACCAGGCGCTGCTTCTCCGCCTCCGGGATGCCGAGCTTGTCGTACGTGTTCTTGATGTCCTCCGGCAGCTCCTCCCACGAAGCGGCCTGCTTCTCGGTGGAGCGCACGAAGTACTTGATGTTGTCGAAGTGGATCCCCGACAGGTCGGAGCCCCAGCTCGGCATGGGCTTCTTGTCGAACAGCCGCAGGCCCTTGAGCCGCAGCTTCAGCATCCACTCCGGCTCGTTCTTCTTCGCCGAGATGTCGCGGACGACAGCCTCGGACAGGCCGCGCTTGGCCGCGGCACCGGCGGCGTCGGAGTCGGCCCAGCCGAATTCGTACGTGCCCAGGCCATCGAGCTCAGGGTGGGCAGTCTCCGTGGGGAGCGTCATGCGGGGTTCCTCCCGGCTGTGCTTTCAGAAGCGTGATGGGTGGTCTGTGGGGGCGGTGCGGCGGGCTGTGCGGTCGCCCCGGGGATGAAGGTCGTGCAGACGCCGTCGCCATGGGCGATGGTGGCCAGCCGCTGCACATGGGTCCCGAGCAACTGGGAGAAGAATTCCGTCTCCGCCTCGCACAGCTGGGGGAACTGCGCGGCTACGTGCGCGACCGGGCAGTGGTGCTGGCAGAGCTGTTCACCCTGCTGGTTCGGCGCGCTAC
This sequence comes from Streptomyces paludis, assembly GCF_003344965.1. Classification (NCBI taxonomy): domain Bacteria; kingdom Bacillati; phylum Actinomycetota; class Actinomycetes; order Kitasatosporales; family Streptomycetaceae; genus Streptomyces; species Streptomyces paludis. The sequence goes on from NZ_CP031194.1 coordinate 1,279,553, forward strand.
GAGCCGTAGCAGCGTACCCGTCCGCGGTCAGTGCCGCGGCGAGGGCCTCGGTCAGCCGGCCGCCGTCGGTCCCGGCCGTCTCGACCGCCGCGCGGTACGCGGCGCCCTGGTCGGCGATCCGGGCCCGGGCGAAGGCGGCGACGGCGGCCTCGCCGCGCTCCCCGCCGCCGGCCGCGGTAGCAATCCAGCGCAGCGCGTCGGCGGCGAGCTGGTCGTAGGACTGGTCGAAGGCGTCCCGGCCGCAGTCGGTCAGCGCGAACGCCTTGGCGGGCCGGCCGCGCCCGCGCGAGCCGTGGACGCGCTGGTCGCGCGGCTCCACCATGGCATCGGCGGCCAGGGCGTCGAGGTGGCGGCGGACGGCCGCCGGGGTGAGCCCGAGGCGCCCGGCCAGCTCGGTCACGGTGGACGGGCCGTGGTCCAGGATGGAGCGCGCGACCCGGTTGCGAGTGGAGTGCTCGCCGGTCGCGAGTTCCTCCGGAGGAGCCTCGCCAACGTATTTCACAACGCCATTGTTGCGTAATTCCTCCGGCGGTGACAACCGCCGTCCCACCTGGGCGACGGTGCCCTTCGTCACTAAGGGTTACCTAAGAAATAGGGCGGAAGCGGGCCCTCCCCCAGGTCCCCCGGGCCTTTCCCGCCCCGCCGGGCCGGGGCCGCACGCCTTTCTCACCCCGCCGGGCCCGGGCCCGGCGGGAGCTGCCTAGACTCCGGGCATGCAAACGGTCTCCCCGGGTGGCACCCCGCCCGACAGTCTCGTAGAGGTACGGGGGCTGGTGAAGCGGTACGGGGCCAAAACCGCGGTCGACGGCCTCGATCTGGTGGTACGCGCCGGTACGGTCACCGCCGTCCTCGGCCCCAACGGCGCCGGCAAGACCACCACCGTCGAAATCTGCGAGGGCTACCGCCGTCCCGACGCCGGGACCGTACGGGTCCTCGGTCTCGACCCGGTGGCCGACGCCGCCCGGCTCCGCCCGCGTATCGGCGTGATGCTCCAGTCCGGGGGCGTGTACTCCGGCGCGCGCGCCGACGAGATGCTCCGCCACATGGCCCGGCTGCACGCCCACCCGCTCGACGTGGACGCGCTGATCGAGCGGCTCGGTCTCGGCAGCTGCGGCCGTACGGCCTACCGCCGGCTCTCCGGCGGCCAGCAGCAGCGGCTCGCGCTGGCGCTGGCCGTGGTCGGCCGCCCCGAGCTGGTCTTCCTCGACGAGCCGACCGCCGGACTCGACCCGCAGGCCCGCCGCTCCACCTGGGAGCTGGTACGCGAGCTGCGCGCCGACGGCGTCGGCACCGTACTCACCACGCACTTCATGGACGAGGCCGAGTCCCTCGCCGACGATGTCGTGATCATCGACGCGGGCCGGGTGATCGCCCAGGGCAGCCCCGAGGAGCTGTGCCGGGGCGGCGCCGAGAACACCCTGCGCTTCACCGGCCGCGCCGGTCTCGACCTCGGCTCGCTGCTGAAGGCGCTGCCCGACGGCACCGCCGCCGCCGAGCTGACACCGGGGCTGTACCGGATCAGCGGCGGGATCGACCCGCAGCTGCTGGCCACCGTCGCGTCCTGGTGCGCGCAGCACGGGGTGATGGCGGACGGGATCTCCGTCGAGCGCCGCACGCTGGAGGACGTCTTCCTCGAACTGACCGGCAAGGAGCTGCGTTCGTGAGCACAGGGACCCACACCGGCGCCGGTACGTACGCCCCGGCGCCCGGGGCGGCCCCGCTGCTCCGCATGATCGCGGCCCAGACCGCGTTCGAGACGAAGCTGCTGCTGCGCAACGGCGAGCAGCTGCTGCTGACGGTGATCATCCCGTCCCTGCTGCTGGTGCTCTTCTCGACCGTGGACATCGTCGACACCGGCGCGGGCGAGGCCGTCGACTTCCTCGCGCCCGGCATCCTCGCGCTGGCGGTCATGTCGACGGCGTTCACCGGCCAGGCCATCGCCACCGGCTTCGAGCGGCGGTACGGGGTGCTCAAGCGGCTCGCGGTGTCGCCGCTGCCGCGCTGGGCGCTGATGACCGCGAAGTCGTTCTCCGTGCTGGTCACCGAGGTGCTCCAGATCGTGCTGCTGGCGGTGATCGCGCTGGCGCTGGGCTGGTCGCCGCACGGCAACCCCGTCGCCGTACTCCTGCTGCTCGTGCTCGGCACCGCCGCGTTCTCCGGGATCGGTCTGCTGATGGCGGGCACGCTCCGGGCGGAGGCGACCCTGGCCGCCGCGAACCTGGTCTTCCTGCTGCTCCTGATGGGCGGCGGGGTGGTCGTACCGCTGGACAAGTTCCCGGACGCGGCGGCCTCGGTGCTCGGCTGGCTGCCGATCTCGGCGCTCTCGCAAGGGCTGCGGGACGTCCTCCAGCACGGCGCGGCGATGCCGTGGCGCGAGCTGGGGATCCTGGTCCTGTGGGCGGTGCCCGGACTCGCCGCGGCCGGCCGGTTCTTCCGCTGGGAGTGAGGCCGCCGGGGACCGCGGCGACGTGCCGTAACGCCGGATACGTACCCCTCGTGAAATCCTGCACAAGCTCCGTCCTACGATAGAGGCCGTGTTGACACCCCTCGCGTATATCGCCCAGCGCTGGACGCCGTCACCCCGTATCGTCCGGCGCGCCGCGCTCAGCGCCGTCGTGATGAGCGTGCTGATCGTCGTGACCGGCGGCGCGGTGCGGCTGACCGGTTCCGGCCTCGGCTGCGACACCTGGCCCAAGTGCACGGACGACAGCCTGATCGCCACCCCGGAGCAGGGGCTGCACGGCGCGATCGAGTTCGGCAACCGGATGCTGACGTACGTGCTGTGCGCGGCGGTGGGCTGGGCGATCATCGCGGCGCGTTCCGCGAAGCCCCGGCGCCCCGGACTGACCCAGCTGGCCTGGTCACAGTTCTGGCTGGTGATGGCCAACGGCATCATCGGCGGGATCACCGTGCTGACGGAGCTGAACCCGTGGACCGTGGCGGGGCACTTCCTCCTCGCCACCGCCCTGCTCACCGTCACCACCCTCACCTGGCTGCGCACCCACGAGGGCGACGGCGCCCCCCGCCCGCGCGTGCCGCGCCCGGTGCGCAAGCTGTCCTGGGCGCTGATCGTCTCCTCGGTGGTGCTGATCGCGGCCGGGACGACGGTGACGGGGTCGGGCCGGCACGCGGGCGACAGCAGCGAGGTGCCGCGGATGCCGTTCGACTATGTGACCGTCGCGCATGTGCACGCGGTGTTCGCCTGGGTCGTCTGCGCGCTGGCGGTGGCGATGTGGCTGGTGCTGCGGGTGGTGGACGCGCCGGCCGACACCCGGGCGCGCGCCCGCGATCTGGTGCTGGTGCTGCTCGCGCAGGGCGTCATCGGTTATGTGCAGTACTTCACGGACACCCCGGAAGTCCTGGTCGGCAGCCACATGTTGGGCTCCTGCCTGGTGTGGATCGCGGTGCTGCGAGTGGCGATGAGCACCCGCGAGCGCCCGCACACGACGGCCACGATCCCCGCGCAGCCGGACCCCACGCTCTCGGCCTCGACCGTCTGAGTCCGGAGTTCCGCAGGACTTCTTCCGCCCGCCGGTCAGCCGCCGGCGGGCGGAAGTCCGTACACCCGGCGGGCGTTGCCCCCGGCGATCAGCCCGGCCACGCGCGTGGCGTCCGCCGCCGCCCAGGCGCCCTCGGCGACCCAGCCGCCCAGCACCCGGTCCACCGCCTCGGTGAACGCCCGGACCGCGACCACTTGGAGTTCGGGCAGCCCGCGCGCGCCGCTGGAGAACAGCAGCTTCCCGAACGGGGCGCTCTCCAGGCTCTCCGCCAGTACGGCCGCGGCCCTCGGCCCGGTCCGTGCGAGGGCGGGCCCGAGGTCGGCGTACACATGCGGGAAGACGCTCGCCAGCCGCGCGGCCTGCCGGTGGTACGGATAGGGGTCGAGCAGGACGAGATCGGTGCCGAGCCCGGCCGTGGCCGCCGCGAAACCGGTGAGCGCCGTGGGATCGGCGCCGCCCGGGAGCAGTTGCAGCGGGCGTCCGGTGGCGATCGCCGTCCAGAGCAGGTGGCGCAGCAGTAAGGGGTCGGTGAGCGCTCCCCCGGCCCGGCGCCCGGCCAGCCAGCGGGCGGCGGCGCCCCGGACGGCACCGGGCGCGGGCGGCTCCGGCAATTCCGACTCGCATGCCCCGCCTCCCGTACCACTGCTGCCGCCCGTACCGCTCGCGCAGCTGAAGGCCACGGCCGTGGCCGCCTCGGTGTGTACGGTCTCGGCCAGGCCCGCGAGGAAGGAGCCCGCCCCGCCCGAGACATCGGCGACGCGCTCCGCGAGCCGTTCGAGCCGGACGATCCGACGGGCCCCGGCGGCGCCCAGCGACGCCATCTCCTCGGGCCCGGACCGCTCGTCCGTGCCCTCGTCCGCGGCCGAGTCCACCAGATAGGTGGTGATCCCGGTGGCGCGCAGCAGCCGCCGGGCGGTCTCCAGCGCGCCGAGTTCCCGGCGGCGCGCCAGATAGCGGGCGGGCGGGCAGTGCGGTGCGAGGCCGAGCAGTGGTGGGCACCAGCGCCGTACGGCGAAGCCCAGTTGGGTGTCGAAGAGGGTGGTGCCGGCGGCGGCGCGGCCGGCCGCCGGCGCGCCGAGCCGGGTCTCGAAGGTGCCGAGGCCCAGCTCCGTACGGAGCACTCCGTGGCAGTGCTGGTCCACGAGGGACACCGGGGACGCCGGGGACACCAGGGACGCTGTTTCGATCATCGGGATTCCCGTTCATGGACCTTGGACCATCGACCGCCGCTCGCCGGGCGGCCTTCTCCTGAGTCCTAACGGGGTGAACACCGGTCGGGTGGCGGTGCCGGCGCCTCAGGCGCTCTGGCGGCCACCGATCTGGAGTCCGGCCATCCGGTTCCACTCGTACGGTCCGGTGCGCACCTTGGCGGCGAACTCACCGTCGAAGGACTCGTGGAGCGTAAGGCCCGCCAGCTCGGCCGCGCCACGCGCGATGTCGTGGGTGGGGGCGACGAGATCGCCCCACGCGCCGTCCTCGCCGACGAGCACGATACGGGTGCCGGCCTGCCCGAGGTGAGCGAGCTGCCCCTCGGCGCCGCCGTGCGCGCGGGCGAAGACGCCGATCCGCTTGGCGATCCTCGCCGTCCGGCGCCGGTCGCGGGCCTCGCGCCGGGCGCGGGCCCGGTCCTCGCCGTCCCGGGGACGGCCGCCGTCGCCCTCGGAGTCGTTCCGGTCCTCGTCCACCTGCTGGGTCTCTGCCATGACAGGGATGCTACCGACGGGTAGTCCGACATGGCGACGGGCGGGGTACGTGGTGTCAGCCACGCGCCCCGCCCGTCGTCGGGAGGTCGACCCGGTCTACCGCAGGAAGGGGTCCACGGCCACGGCCACGAAGAGCAGCGACACATAGGTGATGGACCAGTGGAACAGGCGCATCTCCTTGAGCTTGGCGCCCTCCAGGCCGGCCTTCGCGCGGGCCTGGAGACCGTGCGCCTCCCACAGCCAGGCGCCGCCGGCCAGCAGCGCCACGGCCGTGTAGAACCAGCCCGTGTACCCCAGCGGGGTGAGCAGCAGCGAGACCGCGACCATCACCCAGCTGTAGAGGACGATCTGCTTGGCCACCGCGCGGTTTCCGGCGACAACAGGGAGCATCGGCACGCCCACGCGCGCGTAGTCGTCCTTCACCTTCATGGAGAGCGGCCAGTAGTGCGGCGGCGTCCAGAAGAACATCACCAGGAAGAGGATGACGGCGGCCCAGGACATCGAGTCGGTGACGGACGACCAGCCGATCAGTACGGGCATGCAGCCCGCGATCCCGCCCCAGACGATGTTCTGCGAGGTGCGCCGCTTGAGGATCATCGTGTAGACGACGACATAGAAGAGCAGCGCGCCGAGCGCGAGCCAGGCGGAGAACCAGTTGACCAGGTAGCCGAGCCAGAGGGTCGAGCCCACGGCGAGCGTGATGCCGAAGACCAGCGCCTCGCGCGGCGAGACCATTCCGGTCACCAGCGGACGCTGGGACGTACGGTCCATCAGGGCGTCGATGTCACGGTCGATGTACATGTTCAGCGCGTTGGCGCCGCCGGCGGAGAGATAGCCGCCGATACAGGTGGTGAGCACCAGCCACAGATCCGGCACACCCTGCTCGGCCAGGAACATCACCGGCACGGTGGTGATGAGCAGTAGTTCGATGATCCGCGGCTTGGTCAGTGCCACGAACGCTTTGACGCGGGCCCCGAACGGCCGATGGCCACCCGAGCTCGGAGTCAGGACGACCCCTGCGGGTCGGGACTCGACGGCCGTCACGCACACCCCTGACAGAGAAATTCCAGCAAGCCACCGGCGTTAAGTCCCGGTAAAGACCTGCGCGTACCACGCCACTGTAGACGTTGCCCCCATGCCGATCGCCGCCGGGGTCGGGTCGCCGGGACTCGTGTTGAACGCCGTCCCGACACGGCCCGTACACCCTGCCGAGAGCCTGCCGAGAGGCGAAGTCCCCGCACGCGCCGCACCCTGGAAACGCACTCGGAAAGATGTCACACGCTGCGGGTAGGCTCGACAACGAACAGCGAACCGGTGCGCCCTCAGACACCGGAATTCGAACATGTGGAGAGGAGCCCTGACTCAGGGTGAGCACCAAGCCGACCACAACAGACCTCGAGTGGACCGATGTGGACCGCCGGGCCGTTGACACCGCCCGCGTCCTGGCCATGGACTCCGTACAGAAGGTCGGCAACGGCCATCCGGGTACGGCCATGAGCCTGGCTCCCGCCGCGTATCTGCTCTTCCAGAAGCTCATGCGGCACGACCCGGCCGACGCCCAGTGGACCGGCCGTGACCGGTTCGTCCTCTCGGCGGGCCACTCGTCGCTGACGCTCTACACCCAGCTCTACCTGGCCGGATACGGCCTGGAGCTGAGCGACCTGGAGTCCTTCCGCACCTGGGGTTCGAAGACCCCGGGCCACCCGGAGTACGGACACACGGTCGGCGTCGAGACCACGACCGGCCCGCTCGGCCAGGGCGTCGCCAACGCGGTGGGCATGGCGATGGCCGCCCGCTACGAGCGCGGCCTGTACGACCCGGACGCCGCGCCCGGCACATCGCCGTTCGACCACACCATCTATGTGATCGCCGGTGACGGCTGCCTCCAGGAGGGCATCTCCGCGGAGGCGTCCTCGCTGGCCGGCCACCAGAAGCTCGGCAATCTCGTCGTGCTCTGGGACGACAACCACATCTCCATCGAGGGCGACACGGAGACCGCGGTCTCCGAGGACACCCTCAAGCGGTACGAGGCGTACGGATGGCACGTCCAGCGCGTCGCGCAGTCGCCCGACGGCGACCTCGACCCGGCGGGACTCTACGAGGCGCTGGTGGCGGCCAAGGCCGTGACCGACCGCCCCTCGTTCATCGCGGCCCGCTCGATCATCGCGTGGCCCGCCCCGCACGCGCAGAACACCGAAGCGGCACACGGCTCGGCGCTCGGCGCCGAAGAGGTCGCCGCCACGAAGAAGGTGCTCGGCTTCGATCCCGAGAAGTCCTTCGAGGTCTCCGACGAGGTCATCACGCACACCCGTGAGGCCCTCGACCGCGGCCGTGAGGCGCGCGGCGAGTGGGAGAAGACGTTCGCCGCCTGGCGCACCGCCAACCCGGAGCGCGCGGCGACGTTCGACCGGGTCCGCGCGGGTGAACTGCCCGCCGGCTGGGAGGACAAGCTCCCGGCGTTCGAGACCGGCAAGGCCGTCGCGACGCGTGCCGCGTCCGGCAAGGTCCTCCAGGCGCTCGGCGAGATCATCCCGGAGCTGTGGGGCGGCTCGGCCGACCTGGCCGGCTCGAACAACACCACCATCGACAAGACGTCGTCGTTCCTCCCTGCGGGCAACCCCCTGCCGGAGGCCGACCCGTACGGCCGCACGGTGCACTACGGCATCCGCGAGCACGCCATGGGCTCGACGATGAACGGCATCTCGCTGCACGGCAACACCCGTATCTACGGCGGCACCTTCCTGGTGTTCTCGGACTACATGCGCCCGGCCGTCCGGCTGGCCGCGCTGATGCAGCTCCCGGTCACCTACGTGTGGACGCACGACTCGATCGGTCTCGGCGAGGACGGCCCGACCCACCAGCCGGTCGAGCACCTGGCCGCGCTGCGCGCCATCCCGGGCCTCAACATCGTCCGCCCGGCCGACGCCAACGAGACGGCGATCGCCTGGCGCGAGATCCTCAAGCGCCACGACAAGGGCGCCCCGCACGGTCTGGCGCTCACCCGCCAGGGCGTGCCGACGTACGAGGCCAACGACGAGGCCGCCAAGGGCGGTTACGTGCTGTTCGAGGCCGAGGGCGGCGCGCCGCAGGTCGTGCTGATCGGCACCGGCTCCGAGGTGCAGCTGGCCGTGGAGGCGCGTGAGCAGCTCCAGGCCGCGGGGGTGCCGACGCGGGTCGTGTCGATGCCGTCGGTCGAGTGGTTCGACGAGCAGGACCAGGCGTACAAGGACAGTGTGCTGCCGCCGTCCGTGAAGGCGCGGGTGGCGGTCGAGGCGGGCATCGGGCTGACCTGGCACCGCTTCGTGGGCGACGCCGGCCGCATCGTGTCGCTGGAGCACTTCGGTGCCTCGGCCGACGCGAAGGTCCTCTTCCGTGAGTTCGGCTTCACGGCCGACGCGGTCGCCACCGCCGCCCGGGAATCACTCGCCGCCGCCGCGCGCTGACGCTTATATACGACCAGTAGGAGATGCAAACCTCATGACAGACGCACTCAAGCGCCTCTCCGACGAAGGCGTCGCGATCTGGCTCGACGACCTGTCGCGCAAGCGGATCACGTCCGGCAATCTCGCCGAGCTGATCGACCAGTCGCACGTGGTGGGTGTCACCACCAACCCGTCGATCTTCCAGAAGGCGATCTCCGGCGGCGACGGGTACGAGGCCCAGCTCACCGACCTCGCCACCCGCAAGGTCACCGTCGAGGAAGCCGTCCGCATGATCACGACGGCGGACGTCCGCGACGCCGCGGACATCCTGCGCCCGGTCTTCGACGCGACGCAGGGCCAGGACGGCCGGGTCTCCATCGAGGTCGACCCACGTCTCGCCCACAACACCGCGGCGACCATCGCCGAGGCGCGCCAGCTCGCCTGGCTGGTGGACCGTCCCAACACCCTCATCAAGATCCCGGCCACCAAGGCCGGGCTGCCCGCGATCACCGAGACGATCGCCCGGGGCATCAGCGTCAACGTCACGCTGATCTTCTCCCTGGAGCGCTACCGCGAGGTCATGGCCGCCTACATCGCCGGCCTGGAGAAGGCGCAGGCCGCCGGTCTCGACCTCTCGACGATCCACTCGGTCGCGTCCTTCTTCGTCTCCCGTGTGGACACCGAGATCGACAAGCGGCTCGACGGGCTGGACAGCGCCGAGGCCAAGGCCCTCAAGGGCAAGGCCGCCCTCGCCAACGCCCGCCTCGCCTACGAGGCGTACGAAGAGGTCTTCGGCGGCGACAGCTGGGCCGTGCTGGACCGCGCGCAGGCCAACAAGCAGCGTCCGCTGTGGGCCTCGACCGGCGTCAAGGACCCCGCGTACAAGGACACCCTGTACGTGGACGACCTCGTCGCCCCCAACACGGTCAACACCATGCCCGAGGCCACCCTCGAAGCCACCGGTGACCACGGACAGATCACCGGCGACACCGTCCGGGGTACGTACGACCAGGCGCGCGCGGAGCTGGAAGCCGTCGCCAAGCTCGGCATCTCCTACGACGACGTCGTACAGCTGCTTGAGGACGAGGGCGTCGAGAAGTTCGAAGCTGCCTGGATTGACCTGCTCAAGTCGACCGAGGCGGAGCTGAAGCGCCTCGCCCCTTCGGAGGGCTGATCCCTTGACCTCAACCCACGGAGTGAACCCGCTCCGTGACGCCGCGGACCGACGGCTCCCGCGTATCGCGGGGCCGTCGGGCCTGGTCATCTTTGGCGTCACGGGCGATTTGTCCCGCAAAAAGCTGATGCCTGCCGTCTATGACCTCGCCAACCGTGGTCTGCTGCCGCCGGGCTTCTCCCTGATCGGCTTCGCGCGCCGCGAATGGCAGCACGAGGACTTCGCACAGGAGGTCCACGACGCGGTCAAGGAGCACGCGCGCACGCCGTTCCGCGAGGAGGTCTGGCAGCAGCTGGTCCAGGGGATGCGCTTCGTCCAGGGCGTCTTCGACGACGACGAGGCGTTCGAGAACCTGAAGGCGACCATCGCGGAGCTGGACAAGGTGCAGGGGACGGGCGGCAACTTCGCCTTCTACCTCTCCGTACCGCCGAAGTTCTTCCCGCAGGTCGTCCAGCAGCTCAAGAAGCACGGGCTGGCGGACCAGAAGGAGGGCTCCTGGCGGCGTGCCGTCATCGAGAAGCCCTTCGGGCACGACCTGGAGTCGGCGATCGAGCTGAACAAGGTCGTCCACGAGGTCTTCCCGTCCAACGAGGTCTTCCGGATCGACCACTACCTCGGCAAGGAGACCGTCCAGAACATTCTGGCGCTCCGCTTCGCCAACACCCTCTTCGAGCCGATCTGGAACCGGTCCTATGTCGACCATGTCCAGATCACCATGGCCGAGGACATCGGGATCGGCGGCCGGGCCGGCTACTACGACGGCATCGGCGCCGCCCGTGACGTCATCCAGAACCATCTGCTCCAGCTGCTCGCGCTGACCGCGATGGAGGAGCCCGCCTCCTTCGACGCGGACGCGCTGGCCGCCGAGAAGACCAAGGTGCTCGGCGCGGTGAAGCTGCCGCAGGACCTCGGCGCGGACACGGTGCGCGGACAGTACGCCGAGGGGTGGCAGGGCGGCGAGCAGGCCGTCGGCTACCTCCAGGAGGACGGGATCGACCCCCGGTCGAAGACCGACACGTACGCCGCCGTGAAGCTGGGGATCGACAACCGCCGCTGGGCGGGTGTGCCCTTCTATCTCCGGACCGGCAAGCGGCTCGGCCGCCGGGTCACCGAGATCGCGGTCGTCTTCCAGCGCGCCCCGCACTCGCCCTTCGACCACACGGCCACGGAGGAGCTGGGGCAGAACGCCCTGGTCATCCGGGTCCAGCCGGACGAGGGCGTGACCATGCGGTTCGGTTCGAAGGTGCCCGGCACCTCGATGGAGGTCCGGGACGTCTCGATGGACTTCGCCTACGGCGAGTCCTTCACGGAGTCGAGCCCCGAGGCGTACGAGCGGCTCATCCTCGATGTGCTGCTCGGCGACTCGAACCTCTTCCCGCGCGTGGAGGAGGTCGAGCTGTCCTGGAAGATCCTCGACCCGATCGAGCGGTACTGGGACACGCACGGCAAGCCCGCGCAGTACGAGTCCGGGACCTGGGGTCCGGTCGAGGCGGACGAAATGCTCGCACGAGACGGACGGAGCTGGCGTCGGCCATGAAGATCGACCTTACGGACACCACGTCCAGCAAGATCAACAAGGCCCTGGTGCAGGGGCGCCGCGCGATCGGCACCCCCGCCGTCGGGATGGTCCTCACCCTGGTTCTCGTCACCGACGAGGAGAACGCGTACGACGCCCTCAAGGCGGCCAACGACGCGTCCCGCGAGCACCCCTCGCGCAAGCTGGTCGTCGTCAAGCGGGTCTCCCGCTCGGCGCGCGACCGCGCCGTGGCCCGCCTCGACGCCGAGGTACGGGTCGGGGCGGACGCGGGCACGGGCGAGACGGTCATCCTGCGGCTGTACGGCGATGTGATGGACCACGCGCAGTCGGTGGTCCTGCCGCTGCTGCTGCCGGACGCGCCGGTCGTCGTGTGGTGGCCGGTCGACGCGCCGGTCAACCCGACGAAGGACTCGCTGGGCAAGCTGGCGCAGCGGCGGGTGACCGACACCTACGCCTCCGAGAACCCGGTGGAGGAGCTGACGGCGCGCGCCGACGCGTACACCCCGGGCGACACGGACCTGTCGTGGACCCGGATCACCCCGTGGCGCTCGATGGTCGCCGCCGCCCTGGACCAGGTGGACTGCGAGGTCACCTCGGTCGAGGTCGAGGGCGAGGAGCACAACCCGAGCTGTGAGCTGCTGGCCATGTGGCTGGCGAACCGGCTGCACGTCCCCGTGCGGCGCACGGTCTCGGGCGGCCCCGGGCTGACGGCCGTACGGATGGAGACGACCTGCGGGCCGATCAGTCTGGACCGGGCGGACGGCGCGCTGGCGACGCTGTCCATCCAGGGCCAGCCGGACCGCGCGGTCGCCCTGAAGCGGCGCGACACGGCCGAGCTGATCGCGGAGGAGCTGCGCCGGCTGGACCCGGACGACACCTACGCGTCGGCGCTGCGCTTCGGCGTGCACCGGCTGGGCGACCCGGGGAAGCCGGCGCTGCCGCCGCTGCCGACCCGGGAGGCGGGCTCCTCTGAGCACACCCCGGGCCCGGGCGCGACGGCCACTCCGGCGAGCATGCCGGTGAAGAAGGCGGCCACCAAGTGAACACCCCCCAGCTCGTCGTCCACCGCGACAAGGAGCTGATGGCCCAGGCCGCGGCGGCCCGGCTGATCACGAAGATCGTGGACGCCCAGGCCGCCCGCGGCACCGCCTCGGTGGTGCTGACGGGCGGCCGCAACGGCAACGGGCTGCTGGCGGCGCTGTCGGTGGCGCCCGCCCGGGACGCGGTGGACTGGTCCCGGCTGGATCTGTGGTGGGGGGACGAGCGCTTCCTGCCCGAGGGCGATCCGGAGCGCAACATCACCCAGGCGCGGGCGGCGCTGCTCGACTCGGTGCCGCTGGACCCCGCGCGGGTCCACGCGATGCCGGCGTCGGACGGCGCGTACGGCAGCGATGTGGACGCGGCGGCCGCCGCGTACGCCACGGAGCTGGCCGCCGCGTCCCGGCCCGAGGACCACGGTCCGGTGCCGACGTTCGACGTGCTGATGCTGGGTGTCGGGCCCGACACCCATGTCGCGTCGCTCTTCCCGGAGCTGCCCGCGGTCCGGGAGACGGAGCGCACGGTCGTCGCCGTGCATGGCGCGCCCAAGCCGCCGCCGGTCCGTATCTCGCTGACGCTGCCCGCGATCCGGGCGGCTCAGGAGGTGTGGCTGCTGGCCGCGGGCGAGGACAAGGCGAAGGCGGCGGAGATCGCGCTGTCCGGCGCGGGCGAGATCCAGGCCCCGGCGGCGGGGGCGTACGGCCGTGGCCGCACCCTGTGGCTGCTGGACGCGGCGGCGGCCTCGGCCCTGCCGCGCGGCCTCTATCCGCCCTCCTCGGCCTGACCGTACGATCGTACGACCGCATCGGCCCGCCCCCCGTTTCCCGGGGGGCGGGCCGATGCTTTTGCGGTGCGCTCAGAGAATGGCCTGGTCCGGCCGGGCCTCCAGGCGCGCGATCGCCGTGCGGGCGGCGGCCACGAACCGGTCGAAGACCTCGGTGGTGGAACCGGGCCGCCCGGCGCGGGTGTTGACGCCGAACATCGCCTGGCGCAGCTCGGTGGTGATCTCCAGCTGGCCGCCCTTGCCGAGGACCGTGCGGTTGGCGATGTTCAGGGGCTGGACCCCGGCCAGCGCGGGCACGGTCGAGCCGTCGACGGTCCGGAATCCGGCGCTGCCGAACGCCGCGCGCAGATAGTCCTTGAAGGCGGTGTGCAGACCGCCCACGACCACGGCCTCGGGCCGGGTACCGGCGACGCCGGCCTGGGCGGCCGTACAGCCGTGCAGGCTCAGTACGTTGAGGCTGCCGCCCGCCATCGAGAGGGCCACCCGATCGTCGCAGTTCACCGAGGTGACGTGCAGTTCGCCGTTGTTGCTCGACCGCAGGCCCTCGAACATCCAGTAGTCGTGGACCGGACCGCCCGCCGGACTGCGTTCGAAGGTGGCCGGGTGGTAGCCCGCGACGGCAAGGCACAGCTCCGAGGTGCCGGTCTCGATACCGCCGCCGTGCGGGGCCATGACGGTGGTGCGGGGGAACGGGTAGGCGGTGCTGATGCTGTTGTCGGACTGCTCGTGGCGTTTGTAGCGCCGGCCGAAGTCCGTTCCCTCCCGGCCCGCGAGCCGGGTGTAGAGGTCGGTGTTGGAGGTGTACAGGTCGTCGGCCGCGTGGGCGGGCGCGGCGCCCGCGCCGATCAGCACCGGGCCGCTCACGGCGGCGGTGGCGAGGGCGGTGAGGACCGTACGGCGGCTGGTGGAGGTCATGCGGTCGTCGTCTCCCTGCTCGGTGGGGTGCCCGGTGGGGTGGTGCCCGGTACAGCGCTGTGCTCGCGGACGAGGAAGGGCTCCAGCAGCCCCGGTACGGCCTCGGCCGCGAAGGCCAGTCCCTCGCCCGTCGCCGCGTCGTGGACGTGGTAGGCGCCCTCGCCCGCCGCGGTGGTCGCGGTGAGCGTCAGCAGTCCGGCGCGGCGCTGGAAGTACGACTGGGAGACCGTCCAGCCGATGACACCGCCGCGCTGGAGGGCGACCGTCGTACGGCGCAGGGTGCCGGAGCGCGCGACCAGATAGCCGCCGCCGATGCCGTGGCCCAGATTGCGGTACGCGTCGAGGGCGAGCGCGACGGCGAGCGCCGGCAGCACCACGGCGCAGACCAGCGCCGCGTACAGCAGCACGTCGGTGAAGAGCGCGCCGAGGACGGCGAGGACCACGACGGGGGCCAGCGCGGCGGCCAGCGCCCAGCGCAGCCGGCGGCCCCGGGCGGCGCGGGGGTGCGCGGTGAGGAGCGCCGCCCGCGTCGGGGACTGCGGCTCGCGCAGGACCCGCGCGGCCACGGACTCGGCGAGCGCGCGCGGGGCGGCGGGGAGCAGGGACTTCTGGTCGGCGTGCTCGTCCTCCTCGCCGCCCTGGGAGAGGCCGGTGGCGACGGCGTCGAGCCGGGCCGCGCCCGCGAGCCGTATCCCGAGCGGCTCGACCAGCTCCACACCGCGCAGCCGCCGCTCCTCGATGGAGACGGAGCGGGAGGTGAGCAGCCCGCGCCGGACCCGCAGGGTGCCGCCCGGCTCCCGCTCCAGCCGGTAGTTCCACCACATCTCGGTCCAGAGCCCGAGCGCGCCGATCACACCGGCGAGCGCGGCACCGGCCACGACGGTCGCGACGATCCAGCCGAACGGGGTGTCGTGGAAGCGGTCGTCGAGCCAGTGGAACACCTGCTTCTGCGCGCCGAACCAGTCGCTGATCTGGAACACGGCCCCGATGGCGGCTCCACCGAGCACCGGGGCGACGAACGACATCGGCGCGTACCGCGCCCAGGCCAGGTCGAGCGCCGCCAGTACGCCCTCGCGGTGCGCTCCCGGCGCCTCGGCGGGGGCGCGGCCGAGGAGTTCCGTACGGAGGCGCTCGCCCTCGGCCCTGGTGACGGGGTCGAGTTCCAGCGTGGCTTCCGCGCCGGCGTGCTCGCCCGTACCGATCCGGACCGTGACCAGGCCGAGGAGCCTCGGGAGGAGGCTGGCGGTCAGATCGACGCTGCGGATCCGCTCGCGGGCCAGCGAGCGCCGTTCGAGCACGAACAGGCCCGTGTGCAGTTCGGCCCGCTCGGGGCCGATGCGGTAGCGGGTACGGCGCCACCGGACATACTCCCCGGCCGTCGTGGCGAGGAGCAGGAGCACGGCACCGGCCAGCAGCCAGGCGAGCGCCTGGCGCGCCGGCATTCTCGCGGCCAGGGCAAGAAAGGCGGGCACCCCGCCGCCGACGACGACGCCCGCCATGACGAGGGCGTGCACCAGCAGAGCACGCGGCGCGAGCTGCCGCCACTCCTCCCCGGCAGCCCCGACAGCCCCAGCGAGCCCGGCGGTCCCGGCGGTCCCGGCGGTCCCGGCGGTGCCCGCCGGTTCGGCCGGTCCGTCGGTCCCCGCGTACTCCAGGGGCCCGCTCATGTGGCATCCCCCGGGGTGGCCTGGGTGATCACCGTCAGCCGCTCGGCCAGCTCCGCCGCCAGCTCGTGGTCGAGCCCGCGGATCTCCACGGCGCCCGCCGCCGAGGCGGTGGTGACGATCACCGTGGAGAGTCTGAAGAGCTGCTCCAGCGGACCGCGCACGGTGTCCACCGTCTGGATCCGGGACATCGGCGCGATCCGCCACACCTGCCGGAAGAAGCCGGTACGGACATAGACGGCCGCGTCCGTCACCTCCCAGCGGTGCACCCGGAACCACCACAGCGGTATCAGCAGCGTGCACAGCAGCCCCAGCACCGCCAGTACGGCGGCGCCGGCCAGCAGCCAGGTCCGCGCCGGGTCGATGAACGCCCCCAGCACGGCGAGGACGGCGACCGGCGCCACCGTGAGCAGCGCCCACTGCGTACGCCACCAGCCGATGGCGCGCGCGTCGAGCGTGTTGGCCGGCGGCCGGAGCCGGACCGTCCCCGCGCCCGGCCCCGGCCCGCGCCCCGGCCCCGTGCCCGTACCGGCGCCCCCGCCCGGCCCCGCGCCCGTCCCCGTCACGGTCTCCCCCGTCACCCTCTCCCCCTCCCGGTCATCGGCTCAGCGACCGCGCAGCGAGCGGTACGCGGCGACGAGCGCCGCGGTCGAGCCGTCCAGCTCCTCGCCCTTGTCCTCCCCGGTGAGCACGGGCTCGATCTTCTTGGCGAGGACCTTGCCCAGCTCGACGCCCCACTGGTCGAAGGAGTCGATGTTCCAGACGGCGCCCTGGACGAACACCTTGTGCTCGTACAGCGCGATCAGCTGGCCCAGGACCGACGGGGTGAGGTCCCCAGCGAGGATCGTGGTCGTCGGGTGGTTGCCGCGGAAGGTCTTGTGCGCCACCAGCTCCTCGGGCACCCCTTCCGCCCGTACCTCCTCGGGCGTCTTGCCGAAGGCCAGCGCCTGCGTCTGCGCGAAGAAGTTGGCCATCAGCAGGTCGTGCTGCGCGACCAGTCCGGGCAGCAGGTCGGCGGCCGGCCGGGCGAAGCCGATGAAGTCGGCCGGGATGACCTTCGTGCCCTGGTGGATCAGCTGGTAGTACGCGTGCTGGCCGTTCGTGCCGGGCGTGCCCCAGACGACCGGTCCGGTCTGCCACTCCACCGGGACGCCGTCCCGGTCGACCGACTTGCCGTTGGACTCCATGTCCAGCTGCTGGAGATACGCGGTGAACTTCGACAGGTAGTGGCTGTACGGCAGGACGGCGTGCGCCTGCGCGTCGAAGAACGCCCCGTACCAGACGCCGAGCAGACCCAGCAGCAGCGGCGCGTTCTCCTCCGGGGGCGCGGTACGGAAGTGCTCGTCGACGAGGTGGAAGCCGTCGAGCATCTCGCGGAACCGGTCGGGCCCGATCGCGATCATCAGGGAGAGCCCGATGGCCGAGTCGAACGAGTAACGCCCGCCGACCCAGTCCCAGAACTCGAACATGTTCGCCGTGTCGATACCGAAGTCGGCGACCTTCCCGGCGTTGGTGGAGAGCGCCACGAAGTGCTTGGCGACGGCGCTCTGGTCGGCGCGCAGGCCCGTCAGCAGCCAGTCCCGCGCGGAGGTGGCGTTCGTGATGGTCTCGATGGTGGTGAAGGTCTTGGACGCGATGATGAACAGCGTCTCGGCCGGGTCCAGGTCCCGCACGGCCTCGTGCAGGTCGGCGCCGTCCACGTTGGAGACGAAGCGGACCGTCAGCTCGCGGTCGGTGAAGGAGCGCAGCGCCTCGTAGGCCATCGCGGGCCCGAGGTCCGAGCCGCCGATACCGACGTTGACGATGTTCTTGATGGGGCGGCCGGTGTGCCCGGTCCACTCGCCGGACCTGATCCGGCCGGCGAAGGAGCCCATCTTGTCCAGTACGGCGTGCACCGCCGGTACGACGTTCTCGCCGTCCACCTCGATGACGGCGTCACGGGGCGCGCGCAGCGCGGTGTGCAGCACCGCCCGGTCCTCCGTGGTGTTGATCTTCTCGCCGCGGAACATGGCGTCGCGCAGCTCCGCGACCCCGGTGGCCGCGGCCAGCTCACGCAGCAGCGCCAGTGTCTCGTCCGTCACCAGGTGCTTGGAGTAGTCCAGGTGGAGATCGCCCACTTGGAGGGTGTAGCCGGTGCCGCGCGCCGGATCGGCGTCGAACAGCTCCCGCAGGCTCACCTCTCCGAGCTGGTCCCGGTGCTTGCCCAGCGCGCTCCACTCGGGCGTCCGGTTGAGCCTGGTGCGTCCCTCTGCGTTCATTCGGACATCAGCCCATTCATTGTCGTGCGTGTACGCGAACCCCGCTGTCCTCCCAACTTAATTGATCAGGGGGCTGAGCGATGCGATAGCCAGTACGAAGAACCCGGCGGTCAGGAGAGCCGGGGCGTTGAGTCCCCAGCCGGCCGCCGCGGCGCCGCCCAGCAGCGCGCCGAGCGGTGCTCCGGCCAGCGCGAGGGTGCGGAAGGCCGAGCTGATCCGGCCCAGCATCTCCCGGGGGCTGCGCTCCTGTGTCAGGGTCGCCTGCTGCACGTTCCACACCATGCCCATGGCGCCGAGGACCGCCAGGCAGCAGACCGCCACCCCGATCCGGCGCACCGATCCGAGGACGGCCAGAGAGCAGATCTGGACCGTGCCGGCGAGGAGCATCGCGCGCACCCGGCCGGTCCACTCGGCGAGCCGCTTCGCCAGCAGCCCGCCCACCACGCTGCCCACCCCGAAGGCGGTGAGCGTCAGGGCGTATCCGCTGTTCCCCGCGTCCAGCCAGCCCGTGACATGCAGCACCAGGGTCGCGATCAGCGCGCTCATCCCTATGTTGCACAGCGTCGTCGCCAGACACAGCCCGCGCAGCGTCCGGTCGCCCGCCAGGAAGCGCAGCCCTTCGGCGATCTCGCCGCGCAGGGTGGAGCCGGCCTTGCGCGGAGGCCGCTCCGGGGCCCCGGCCCGCAGCGAGAGGATCAGCAGCGCCGCCAGACCGTAGGTGACCGCGTTGACCGCGTGGGGCGCGGCCACGTCCACCAGGAGCAGCAGGGGCACCAGCGGGGCCGCGAGAAGGCTGCCCGCTATCTGCTGACCGGTCATCAGGCGGGCGTTGGCACTGCCGAGTTCGCGCCGCTCGACCAGTGACGGCAGCAGGGCCGTCGCCGCGTTGTCGAACAGTGTCTGAAGTGTCGTCAGGAAGAAAGCGAGCAGGAGCAGGAGCGCGATCGACGCCTGGCCGAAGCCCACGGCGAGCGCGAAGGCCCCCATCAGCGCGCCCCGGACCAGATCGACGCCCCACATCGCCCGCCGCTGGTCCACCCGGTCGGCGACCGCTCCGCCGAGCAGTCCGAACAGCAGCCACGGCAGATAGCCGCAGGCGGTCACGGAGGCGATCAGCAGGGGATCGTCCGTGAGCGAGGCAGCCAGCAGGGGCAGGGCCGCGGTCCGCAGCGCGTCTCCGAAGCGCGAGACGATCGCGGCCGACCAGAGCCGGCCGAACCCTCCGCGCCATGGCGGCGCCGCCGCTTCCACGGCATCGACAGCCGTCACCGTTCCCCCTTCGATCGACTGCTTCAGACCGTAAGGGGTGGCACTGACAACGGCGCTCGGGCACCGACAGCCCACAGAACGGGACAATGCCGGGCAAAAATGGTTCGGCCGGACACCTGTCTCGTGTCCGGCCGGAAAAAGTGGCTAGAACTCGCCACGCAGCTTGGCGAGGGCCTCGGCGAGGATCGCTTCGCCGTCCGCGTCGCTGCGCCGCTCCCGCACATACGCGAGATGCGTCTTGTACGGCTCGGTGCGCGGCGGGTCCGGCGGATTGTCCCGGTCCTGACCGGCCGGGAAGCCACAGCGCGGGCAGTCCCACGTCTCCGGAACCTGCGCGTCGCTGGCGAAGCTCGGCACCGTCTCATGCCCGTTCGAGCACCAGAAGGAAATGCGCAGGCGGGGCGCGGACTCGCCGCGCTCGGCCTCACCCATCGGCCCCGCGCCGACCCGGCTTCCCCGGATCGCGTTGCCACTTGCCACGGTCGTAACTCCCTGCGTGATGGTGCCGCAATGCGTCGGTAGGCAGCTCCGCTGCCGGGCTGACCACAGTCTACGTAAGGCCCAACGCGCGTCCAGTAAAGGGAGTTACTCCCTCAGCCGCCGGGCGCGGAACCTCATGATAGGCCGCGCCCGGGTGCCGTACCGTACGTATGCTCAGCTGTCCAGCTTCAGCAGCAGGCCAAGCACGACAATGCACGCGAACCACAGCAGACCGACAACAACGGTGATGCGGTCGAGGTTACGCTCGGCGACCGAGGAACCCCCGACGGACGACTGCATTCCGCCACCGAACATGTCGGAGAGGCCGCCGCCCTTCCCCTTGTGCATCAGCACCAGCAGCATCATCAGCAGGCTGAAGATGATGAGGGCGATCGAGAACCCCATGACCACGGCTGGACCAACTTCCTCGGACGGGCAGAACCGGCAGGACCGACCTGCCGGACAACGGATGGCGGGGGCCGAGGGGCAGTGCCTCCCGGCCCCCGCCAGGGTACGACGGATCCTTGCTACCGCATACTCACTGGTCGCGGAACCTGACGATCTTGACGAACTCGTCGGTGTCGAGCGCGGCACCGCCCACCAGCGCCCCGTCCACGTCCGGCTGCGCCATGATCGCGGCGACATTCCCGGACTTGACGGAGCCGCCGTACTGGATGCGGACCTTGTCGGCCAGCTCCTGCGAGTACAGCTCGGCGAGCCGCCCGCGGATGGCCGCGCAGACCTCCTGGGCGTCCTCGGGGGTGGCGACCTCGCCGGTGCCGATGGCCCACACCGGCTCGTACGCGATCACGACGGTCTCGGCCTGCTCGGCCGGGATGTCCTTCAGCCCGCCGTCGAGCTGGGCCAGGGTGTAGGAGACCTGGTCACCGGCCTTGCGGATGTCCAGACCCTCGCCGACGCAGAGGATCGGGGTCAGCCCGTGCTTGAACGCGGCCTTCACCTTGGCGTTGCAGATCTCGTCCGACTCGGCGTGGTACTGCCGCCGCTCGGAGTGCCCGACGGCCACGTACGCGCATTTCAGCTTGGCGAGCATCGGGCCGGAGATCTCCCCGGTGTACGCGCCGGAGTCGTGCGCCGAGATGTCCTGGGCGCCGTACTTGATCTTGAGTTTGTCGCCGTCGACCAGCGTCTGGACGGACCGCAGATCGGTGAAGGGCGCCAGGACGGCGACCTCCACGGCGTCGTAGTCCTTGTCGGTCAGCGCGAAGGCCAGCTTCTGGGTGTGCGCGATGGCCTCAAGGTGGTTGAGGTTCATCTTCCAGTTGCCCGCCATCAGCGGGATACGGCCGGTCGTTCCGTTCGAAGTGCTCATGAGCTGTTCAGTCCTCCAGTGCGGCGAGGCCGGGAAGCGTCTTGCCCTCGAGGTATTCGAGGCTGGCGCCGCCACCGGTCGAGATATGGCCGAATGCCTTCTCGTCGAAGCCCAGGATGCGGACGGCGGCGGCGGAGTCGCCACCGCCGACCACGGAGAAGCCCGGGGAGTCGACGAGGGCCTGGGCGACGGCCCGGGTGCCCTCGGCGTAGTCGGGGTGCTCGAAGACGCCCATCGGACCGTTCCAGAAGACGGTGGCCGCGTCGGCGAGCTTCGAGGCGTAGAGCCGGCCGGTCTCCGGGCCGATGTCCAGGCCCATCCGGCCGGCCGGGATGGCGTCGGCCGCCACCGTCTCGGGGTGGGTCGGCGCCTTGGCCTTCAGGTCGGGGAAGCCGTCCGCGACCACGACGTCGACGGGGAGCACGAACTCCACGCCGCGCTCCTTCGCCCGCTCCAGGTACTCGCGGACGGCGGGGATCTGGTCCTCCTGGACGAGCGAGGAGCCGATCTCGTGGCCCTGGGCCTTGAGGAAGGTGAAGACCATGCCGCCGCCGACCAGGATCCGGTCGGCGCGCTCCAGCAGGTGGTCGATGACCGCGAGCTTGTCGGAGACCTTGGCGCCGCCGAGGACGACCGCGTACGGCCGCTTCACCTCGTCGGTGAGCTTCTTGAGCACACCGACCTCGGTGGCGATCAGATATCCGGCGGCGTGCGGCAGCCGGGCCGGCAGGTCGAACACCGAGGCGTGCTTGCGGTGTACGGCGCCGAAGCCGTCGCCCACGTACACATCGGCCAGCGCGGCCAGTTGGCCGGCGAAGGCGCCGCGCTCGGCGTCGTCCTTCGCGGTCTCGCCCGCGTTGAAGCGGAGGTTCTCGATGACGGCGACCTGTCCGTCAGTGAGCGCCGCGACGGTGGCGGTGGCGGACTCGCCGACCGTGTCGGTCGCGAACGCCACGTCGGCGCCGAGGAGTTCACCGAGGCGCGCGGCGGCGGGCGCGAGGGAGAAGGCGGGGTCCGGGGCGCCCTTGGGGCGGCCCAGGTGCGAGGCGACGATCACACGGGCGCCGGCCTCGGCGAGCCGGGCGATCGTCGGCCGGACGGCGCGGATCCGGCCGTCGTCGGTGATGGTGGTGCCGTCCAGCGGCACATTGAGGTCGGCGCGGACGAATACGCGCTTGCCGGCGACCCCTTCTGCGAGAAGTTCGTCGATCGTCTTCATCTGCTGCTGCACTCCTTGGAATGTCTGGACAGGCCAACAGGGCTCGAACAGCGCCGCGTGTGCGCCGACCGAGCCCTGTCGCTCATATCGAGATGCCTGTCGGCCCTGAATTCAGAGGCCCTGAATCAGAGCCGGCCGCCGACGAAGACGGTCAGGTCGACCAGACGGTTGGAGTAGCCCCACTCGTTGTCGTACCAGCCGATGATCTTCACACTGTTGCCCTGGACCATGGTCAGGGAGGAGTCGAAGGTGCAGGAGGCCGGCCAGTTGACGATGTCCGAGGAGACGATCGGGTCCTCGGTGTAGTCGAGGTAGCCCTTCAGCTCGCCCTGGGACGCCTTCTGGAAGGCCGCGTTGACCTCTTCCTTGGTCACCGCGCGCTCCGTCTCGACGACCAGGTCGGTGACGGATCCGGTCGGGACCGGAACGCGCATCGCCATGCCGTTGAGCTTGCCCGCCAGCTCCGGGATGACCAGGCCGAGGGCCTTGGCCGCACCGGTGCTCGCCGGAATGATGTTCTCGGCGGCGGCGCGGGCGCGGCGCAGGTCCTTGTGCGGGAAGTCCTGGAGACGCTGGTCGCTGGTGTACGCGTGGACCGTGGTCATCAGGCCCGAGACGATGCCGAAGTTCTCCAGGAGAACCTTGGCCATCGGCGCCACACAGTTGGTGGTGCAGGAGGCGTTGGAGATGATGTGGTGGTTCGCCGGGTCGTACTTGTCCTCGTTGACACCGAGCACGATCGTGATGTCCTCGTCCGAGGCCGGAGCCGAGATGAGGACCTTCTTGGCGCCACCCGCGATGTGCTTCGCGGCGTCGGCCTTCTTGGTGAAGATGCCGGTCGACTCGATGACGATGTCGACGCCCAGCTCACCCCAGGGGATGTCGGCCGGGTCGCGCTCGGAGAGCACCTTGATGGTGTGACCGTCGACCGTGATCGTGTCGGCGGTGTGGGTCACCTCGGCCTTGAGGCGGCCCAGGATGGTGTCGTACTTCAGCAGATGCGCCGTGGTCGCAGTGTCACCCAGGTCGTTGACAGCCACGATCTCGATGTCTGCACCCTGCTCCAGCAGCGCGCGGAAGTAGTTACGACCGATGCGGCCAAAGCCGTTGATGCCTACGCGGATCGTCACGAACCGATCTCCTCGTTGGTACGCCGGGTTTCGACGCCGGCGAGTTGTATGGGATGTCCCCGACCGCTTATGACCCTACCTCTCCCCGGGCCGCGGGGTGACATCCCATGTCGCCCCGGGAGCCGGGCCCGGCCCGCACCCGCCATTACCGACGAGTACGGACAGACCCGGCGCCGCCCGGGTCAGCCCGCAGGGGCGTGTGCGCCGGTGTGTGCGCAGGCGTGCGCGTCAGCCCACGAGGCCATCGGCCAGATCCTCGCTGAGGTTGGATTCGGTGCCCGGGATCCCCAGGTCCTGCGCCCGCTTGTCGGCCATGGCCAGCAGCCGCCGGATCCGGCCGGCGACCGCGTCCTTGGTCAGCGGCGGGTCGGCCAGCGCGCCCAGCTCCTCCAGCGACGCCTGCTTGTGCTCCATGCGCAGCCGCCCGGCGGCGGCGAGATGCTCGGGCACCTCCTCGCCGAGGATCTCCAGCGCGCGCTGCACCCGGGCACCGGCGGCGACCGCCGCGCGGGCGGACCGGCGCAGGTTCGCGTCGTCGAAGTTGGCGAGGCGGTTGGCCGTGGCCCGGACCTCGCGGCGCATCCGCCGCTCCTCCCAGGCCAGCACCGACTCGTGCGCCCCGAGCCGGGTCAGCAGCGCGCCGATCGCGTCGCCGTCCCGGACGACCACACGGTCCACCCCGCGCACCTCGCGGGCCTTGGCGGCGATCTGGAGCCTGCGGGCCGCGCCGACCAGCGCGAGAGCGGCCTCGGGCCCGGGGCACGTCACCTCCAGCGAGGAGGAGCGGCCCGGCTCCGTCAGCGACCCGTGCGCCAGGAACGCGCCGCGCCAGGCGGCCTCCGCGTCACAGGTGGCGCCGGAGACGACCTGCGGGGGCAGCCCGCGGATCGGGCGCCCCCGGCCGTCCACCAGTCCGGTCTGCCGGGCCAGCTGATCACCGCCGGTGATCACCCGTACGACGTAACGGCTGCCGCGGCGCAGCCCGCCGGGGGCCATCACCACCAGCTCCGAGTTGTGCCCGAAGATCTCCAGGATGTCCTTGCGCAGCCGTCGCGCGGCGATGCTGGTGTCCAGCTCCGCCTCGATCACGATGCGGCCGCTCACCAGGTGCAGCCCGCCCGCGAACCGAAGGATCGCCGAGACCTCCGCCTTCCTGCAGCACGTCCGGGTGACGGGGAGGCGGGCGATCTCGTCCTTCACCGCTGGCGTCATCGCCATGGGCCGATCCTTCCATGCATCCGAAAAATACGGTCGTACGCGGCTGCCAACAGCTCGGGATCATGGACCGGCGAGCTGTCGGGCGCTGCCACCGGCGCCAGCTCGACCGCGGCACCGAACCGTTTCGCGGCATCGGAGAGAGACTCGCAGTCAGGCACGGCGGCCTCGTCGGCCAGCACCACGTCCAAGGCGAGTTTAGGGGCGTGTCGCCCCAAAACCTCCAAATGACGCTGCGGTGAGAAGCCATCGGTTTCGCCCGGTTGCGGGGCGAGGTTCAGCGAGAGGACCCGGCGGGCCTTCGTCGCGACGAGCGCGTCGAGCAGCTCGGGCACGAGCAGGTGCGGGATCACGGAGGAAAACCAGGACCCGGGGCCGAGCACCACCCAGTCGGCATCCAGGACGGCGGCGACCGCCTCGGGGACGGCCGGCGGATCGTTCGGCACGAGGTGGACGGACTGCACCTCGCCGCGGGTGAGGGCGACGGTCGCCTGGCCGCGTACGGTGTCGACCTCGTCCGGGCGCGCCGGATCGTGCCCCCGTACGAGCGCTTGCAGCTCCAGCGGTACGGCGGACATGGGCAGCACCCGGCCGTGGGCGCCCAGGAGCTTGCCAACCAGGTCGAGGGCCTGGACATGGTCACCGAGCTGCTCCCAGAGGGCGACGATCAGCAGATTGCCGACCGCGTGTTCGTGCAGCTCGCCCTTGGACTGGAAGCGGTGCTGGATCACCCGTGACCAGGTCTGGCCCCAGTCGTCGTCGCCGCAGAGCGCCGCCAGGGCCTTGCGGAGATCGCCGGGCGGCAGGACGCCCAGCTCGTCGCGGAGCCGGCCGCTGGAGCCGCCGTCGTCGGCGACGGTGACGACGGCCGTGAGATCGCCGGTGATCCGGCGGAGGGCGGCGAGGGAGGCCGACAGCCCCATGCCACCGCCGAGGGCGACGACCTTCGGCTGGGCGCCGCGCCCGCGCCCGCGCGCCGACAGCGTCGGTACGCCCCGGCGCAGCCGGCGCATACGGAAGGTCCGTCCGGTCACTCGCGCCCCAGGTCCCGGTGCACGACGACGGTCTCGACGCCCTCCGCGGCCAGCCGCGCGCCGAGCTTCTCGGACATCGCGACGGAGCGGTGCTTGCCGCCCGTGCAGCCGACGGCGACGGTCACATAGCGCTTGCCCTCGCGGCGGTAGCCGGCGGCGATCAGCTGGAGCAGCTCGGTGTAGCGGTCGAGGAACTCCTTGGCGCCCGGCTGGTTGAAGACATAGGTGGAGACCTCGTCGTTGAGCCCGGTGAAGGGGCGCAGCTCGGGGACCCAGTGCGGGTTGGGCAGGAAGCGGCAGTCCACGACGAGGTCGGCGTCGACGGGCAGGCCGTACTTGTAGCCGAAGGACATGACGGTGGCCCGCAGCTCCGGCTTCTCGTCGCCCGCGAACTGCGCGTCCATCTTGCTGCGCAGCTCGTGGACGTTGAGGTCGGAGGTGTCGATCACCAGGTCGGCGTCGCCGCGCAGCTCGCGCAGGAGGTCGCGCTCGGCCGCGATGCCGTCGACGATACGGCCGTCGCCCTGGAGGGGGTGCGGGCGGCGGACGGATTCGAAGCGGCGGACCAGGGCCTCGTCGGAGGACTCCAGGAAGACGATCCGCCGGGTGACCTCCTTGGCGTCGAGGTCGGCGAGGGATTCGCGGAGGTTGTCGAAGAAGCGCCGGCCGCGGACGTCGACGACGACCGCGATCCGGGCCACATTGCCCTGCGAGCGGGCGCCCAGCTCCACCATGGTGGGGATCAGCGCGGGCGGCAGGTTGTCGACGACGAACCAGCCGAGGTCCTCCAGACACTTGGCGGCGGTGCTGCGGCCGGCGCCCGACATGCCGGAGATGATCACCAGCTCGGGGATGGCCGCCTCGACGGCCTCACCGTTCTCCTTCGTGGTGCCCGTACTCACGTGCCCTGCTCCGTCCCGGTCGTGCTCAGTCATGCGTGGTGCCCCCGTTGTCTTCCATGATCTCTCCTGTTGCCGTGTTCACGGCGGGTGCGGCCGGGGCCGCGGCGGCGAGGGCGACGGCGACCGCCTCCGCGGTCTTGCGTCCCACACCGGGAACCTCGCAGATCTGGTCGATTGTCGCCTGCCGGAGCCGCTTCACCGAGCCGAAATGCTTGATGAGTGCCTGTTTCCGGGACTCGCCGAGGCCGGCGACCTCGTCCAGCGGGCCCGACCTGATGCGTTTGGCCCGTTTGGCCCGCTGATACGTGATGGCGAAGCGGTGTGCCTCGTCCCGTACCCGCTGGAGCAGATAGAGGCCCTCGCTGGAGCGCGGCAGCACCACCGGGTCGCTCTCGCCGGGCAGCCAGACCTCTTCGAGGCGCTTGGCGAGGCCGCAGACGGCGACGTCGTCGATGCCCAGTTCGTCGAGGGCGCGCTGGGCGGCGGCGACCTGGGGCTGTCCGCCGTCGACCACGACGAGCTGGGGCGGGTAGGCGAAGCGCTTGGGACGGCCGTCGTCCTCGGTGAGGGAGCCGGAAGATTCGGCGGATTCAGCGGATTCGGGGGATGCGGGGGATTCAGGGGATGCGCCGCTCTCCTCGGCCCACTCCCCCGTCCGCTCCTTCTCCTGGAGATAGCGGCGGAAGCGGCGCGTGATGACCTCGTGCATCGACCGGACGTCGTCCTGGCCCTCGAAGGTCTTGATCTGGAAGCGGCGGTACTCGCTCTTGCGGGCGAGGCCGTCCTCGAAGACCACCATGGACGCGACGACGTCGTCACCCTGGAGGTGCGAGATGTCGAAGCACTCGACGCGCAGCGGCACGCTGTCGAGGCCGAGGGCTCCGGAGATCTCCTCCAGGGCGCGGGAGCGGGTGGTGAGGTCGCTGGCGCGTTTGGTCTTGTGCAGGATCAGGGACTGCTGGGCGTTGCGCCCGACGGTCGCCATCAGGTCCTTCTTGTCGCCGCGTTGGGGGATACGCAGCGAGACCTGGGCGCCGCGGCGCGTGCTGAGCCACTCCGTGACGGCGCCGGCGTCCTCCGGGAGGGCGGGGACGAGCACTTCCTTGGGGACGGCGTCGCCGCGCTCCTCGCCGTAGAGCTGCTGGAGCGCGTGCTCCACGAGGCCGGCCGTGTCGACGGCCTCGACCTTGTCGGTGACCCAGCCGCGCTGGCCGCGGACCCGGCCGCCGCGGACGTGGAAGATCTGTACGGCGGCCTCCAGTTCGTCCTCGGCGACGGCGATCAGGTCGGCGTCGGTGGCGTCTGCGAGGACGACCGCGTTCTTCTCCATGGCGCGGCGCAGGGCCTCTATGTCGTCGCGCAGCCGGGCGGCCCGCTCGTACTCCATCTCCTCGGCGGCGTCCGTCATCCGCCGCTCCAGCCGGCGGATGTACGTACCGGTGCGGCCGGCCATGAAGTCGCAGAACTCGTCGGCCAGTTCGCGGTGCTCCTCGGGGGTGACCCGGCCGACGCAGGGCGCCGAGCACTTGTCGATGTAGCCGAGGAGGCAGGGGCGGCCGGTGCGCGCCGCGTTCTTGAACACCCCCGCGGAGCAGGTGCGTACGGGGAAGACACGGAGCATCAGGTCGACGGTCTCACGGATGGCCCAGGCGTGTCCGTACGGTCCGAAGTAGCGCACGCCCTTCTTCTTGGCGCCGCGCATGACCTGGACCCGGGGGAACTCCTCGTTGAGCGTGACGGCGAGGTACGGATAGCTCTTGTCGTCGCGGTACTTGACGTTGAACCGGGGGTCGTACTCCTTGATCCACGAGTACTCCAGCTGGAGCGCCTCGACCTCGGTGGAGACGACGGTCCACTCGACGGCGGCGGCCGTGGTGACCATGGTGCGGGTGCGCGGATGCAGTCCCGACAGGTCCTGGAAGTAGCTGGCGAGCCGCTGGCGCAGGCTTTTCGCCTTCCCGACGTAGATCACCCGGTGGTGTTCGTCGCGGAATTTGTAGACCCCCGGCGAGTCGGGGATCTGTCCCGGCTTGGGGCGGTAGCTGGAGGGGTCGGCCATGTACTCCACCCTACTGTCGGCCACTGACAGCGGGGTGGCCGGAGTGACCGGAGGTGACCGGCCTCCCGTACGGGGCGCGGGACGGGCCGTGCTCGCCCGCCGGTCTCAGCGCTTGAGGCCCTCGGCGGGGCCGGCGCCCGGTCCCGCGACGAGCCGTCCGCCGCGCGCCGAGACCGGCACCTCGGGCAGGGGCGCGGTGGCCGGACCGTGAATGGGCTCGCCGGTCGTGACGTCGAACTTGCTGCCGTGGCAGGTGCAGTCGCCCTCGGTGCCCTCCACCTTCGCCAGCAGACAGCCGCCGTGGGTGCACTGCGCGCTGAACGCCTTGTACGTACCGGCGGCCGGGCAGCTGACCACGAGCCGCTGCTTCCGGTAGAGGGTGGCGCCGCCGACCGGTACCGCGGAGGCGTCGCCGAGGTCGACGGGCTCGGTCGGGGTGGGGGCCTCGGCGTGCCCGAGCTTCGACTGGGTCGAGCAGGCGGCCACGCCGAGTCCGGCCGCACCGGCGAGCGCGGCCCCCTTGAGCAGGGTGCGACGGGGGGCTGACGGGCCGGACATGGTGGCTCCACGGGTCAGGGGTACGGGCGGGGGCGCGAGCGGGGTACGGGGCGGGGGCGCCGGCGGGGCGCGGGCATACCCGACGATACCGGCGCCCTTCCCGCGCCCGGCCGGGGGCCGCCCGTAGCGTGCGCGGACCCGTGCGGTACGGGGTCCGCGCACGGCCCGGGACGGTCCGCGGGGGCGGTGCTACGGCGCGCCGCCCCCGCGGCGGCCGTCAGGCGCGGCGGGTGCGGGCCGCGGTCTTCTTGGCCGGTGCCTTCTTCGCCGCGGTCCGCCGGGCCGCGGTCTTCTTCGCCGGTGCCGCGTCGCTGATGCGGTCGGGGTCGAGGATCTCGCGGAGGAACTTGCCGGTGTGGCTGGCCGGTTCCCCGGCGACCTGCTCCGGGGTGCCCTCGGCGATGACCAGGCCGCCGCCGCTGCCGCCCTCGGGGCCCATGTCGACCACCCAGTCCGCCGTCTTGATGACGTCCAGGTTGTGCTCGATGACGATCACCGAGTTGCCCTTGTCGACCAGCCCCGACAGGACCGTGATCAGCTTGCTGATGTCCTCGAAGTGCAGACCGGTGGTCGGCTCGTCCAGGACGTAGACCGTACGGCCGGTGGAGCGCTTCTGGAGTTCGCTCGACAGCTTCACGCGCTGCGCCTCGCCGCCCGAGAGGGTCGGCGCGGACTGGCCGAGCCGGACATAGCCGAGCCCGACCTCGTTGAGTGTGCGCAGATGGCGCGCGATCGTCGGCACGGCCTCGAAGAAGGCCAGCCCCTCCTCGATCGGCATGTCCAGGACCTCGGCGATGGACTTGCCCTTGTAGTGGACCTCCAGGGTCTCCCGGTTGTAGCGCGCGCCGTGGCACACCTCGCACGGGACATAGACGTCCGGCAGGAAGTTCATCTCGATCTTGATCGTGCCGTCGCCCGAGCAGTTCTCGCAGCGCCCGCCCTTGACGTTGAAGGAGAAGCGCCCCGGGAGATAGCCGCGGACCTTGGCCTCCATCGTCTCCGCGAAGAGCTTGCGGACATGGTCGAAGACCCCGGTGTACGTGGCCGGGTTGGACCGGGGGGTGCGGCCGATGGGCGACTGGTCGACGTGCACGACCTTGTCGACGAGGTCGTCGCCGTCGACCCGGGTGTGCCGGCCGGGGACGGACTTGGCGCCGTTCAGCTCGCGCGCCAGATGCGTGTAGAGGATGTCGTTGACCAGGGTGGACTTGCCGGATCCGGAGACTCCGGTGACCGCGGTGAACACCCCGAGCGGGAACGATACGTCGATGTCCCGCAGGTTGTTCTCCCGCGCGCCGTGCACGGTGAGCCGGCGGTCCGGGTCGACGGGCCTGCGGATGTCCGGGGTCGGGATGGACCGCTTGCCCGAGAGGTACTGGCCGGTCATCGACTCCTTGTTGGCGAGCAGCCCCTTCAGGGGGCCCGAGTGCACGACCTTGCCGCCGTGCTCCCCCGCGCCGGGGCCGATGTCGACCACCCAGTCGGCCACCTTGATGGTGTCCTCGTCGTGTTCGACGACGATCAGGGTGTTGCCCATGTCGCGGAGCCGGACCAGGGTCTCGATGAGCCGGTGGTTGTCGCGCTGGTGCAGGCCGATGGACGGCTCGTCCAGCACGTACAGCACGCCGACCAGTCCCGAGCCGATCTGGGTGGCGAGCCGGATGCGCTGGGCCTCGCCGCCGGAGAGGGTGCCCGCAGCGCGGTTCAGCGAGAGGTAGTCGAGGCCGACGTCGACCAGGAACCTGAGCCGCTCGTTGACCTCCTTGAGGACCCGCTCGGCGATCTTCTTGTCGCGCGCGTTCAGCGTGAGGCGGCCGAGGAAGTCGGCGCAGTCGCTGATCGACAGCGCGGAGACCTCGGCGATGGACTTGTCCATGACCGTGACCGCGAGCACGATCGGCTTGAGCCGGGTGCCCTCGCAGGCCGGGCAGGGCACCTCGCGCATATAGCCCTCGAAGCGCTCCCTGCTGGTGTCGCTCTCGGCCTCGGTGTGGCGGCGCTTGACGAAGGTGACCGCGCCCTCGAAGGCGGGGGTGGTGTAGGCGCGCTCGCGCCCGTACCTGTTCCGGTAGCGGACCTCGACCTGGGTCTTGTGGCCGTACAGCAGGGCCTTCTTGGCGCGCTGGGGCAGCCCGGCCCACGGGATGTCCGTACGGAAGCCGAGGGCCTGGGCGAGGCCGCCGATCAGCCGTCCGAAGTACTCCTTGGTGTGGCCGTGGGACCAGGGGTGGATCGCGCCCTCGTCGAGGGACTTGTCCTCGTCGGGGATGATCAGCTCCGGGTCGACCTCCATGCGCGTGCCGATGCCCGTGCAGTCGGTGCAGGCGCCGAAGGGCGAGTTGAAGGAGAAGGAGCGGGGCTCCAGCTCCTCGAAGGAGAGGTCGTCGTACGGGCAGTACAGATGCTCGGAGTACATCCGCTCGCGCTCGGGGTCGTCCTCGGGGAGGTCGACGAAGTCGAGCACGACCATGCCGCCGGAGAGCCCGAGGGCGGTCTCGACGGAGTCGGTGAGCCGGCGCTTGGCGCTGTCCTTGACCGTGAGGCGGTCGACGACCACCTCGATGGTGTGCTTCTCCTGCTTCTTGAGCGCGGGCGGCTCGGTGAGCTGGACGGTCTGTCCGTCGACCCTGGCCCGGCTGTACCCCTTGGTCTGGAGGTCCGCGAAGAGGTCGACGAACTCGCCCTTGCGCTCGCGCACCAGCGGCGAGAGGACCTGGAAGCGGCTGCCCTCGGGCAGCTCCAGCACCCGGTCCACGATGGCCTGCGGCGACTGCCGGGAGATCGGCCGGGAGCACTCGGGGCAGTGCGGCTTGCCGATCCGGGCGAAGAGCAGCCGGAGGTAGTCGTAGACCTCGGTGATGGTGCCGACCGTCGAGCGCGGGTTGCGGGAAGTGGACTTCTGGTCGATGGAGACGGCCGGGGAGAGTCCTTCGATGAAGTCGACGTCGGGCTTGTCCATCTGGCCGAGGAACTGCCGGGCGTACGAGGAGAGCGACTCCACGTACCGGCGCTGCCCCTCGGCGAAGATCGTGTCGAACGCGAGAGAGGACTTGCCCGACCCGGAGAGCCCGGTGAAGACGATGAGTGAGTCACGGGGGAGGTCGAGCGAGACGTTCTTGAGATTGTGCTCGCGCGCGCCACGGACGATGAGACGGTCGGCCACGCCGGTCCGCACCTTTCTGGAGAAGAGCAGGGGCGGAGCCCCCCGTCCGGACCGTGGGGGTCCGGATCTCGGGGGTCGCCGGGACGGAGGTCCGGTGGTGGAACGCCGGACGGGATTGCCTATATGCCAGGATGCCTCTTCCGAGCCTATAGCACGTACATTCGAATTATGGCGGCTCCCGGCCACCTTCACCCGATCGAGTGGCCGCGTTATCGTCGCGCCATGACCGATCATGTGCGGGACCTGGCATCTGTACGGAAAGCGACGGACCGGCTGCTCGACGCGGTCGCCGTACTGGACAACGCGGACGTCGCCGCGCCGTCACGGCTGCCGGGCTGGAGTCGCGGTCATGTGCTGGCGCATCTCGCCCGGAACGCGGACGCTCTGGTGAACGTGCTCGAAGGCCGGCCGATGTATCCGGACGCCACGACCCGCGACGCGGACATCGGGCGGGACGCGCCGAGGCCCCTCGCGGTCCAGCTCGCGGACGTACGGCGGAGCGCGGACCGCTTCCAGGAATCCGCCGCGCGCCCCGCCGACTGGAGCCGGGTGGTGGCGCTGCGCAACGGTGTCACGGACGCCGCCGCGCGCGTCCCCTTCCGCCGCTGGATCGAGATCGAGCTGCACCACATCGATCTGGGCATCGGCCGCGACCTCGAAGATCTCCCGGCGGAGTTCACCGGACGGGAGATCGACTTCCTGGCGGAGCGCTTCGCCGGGCACCCGGCGCTGCCGCCGCTGGCGCTCACCGCGCCGGACGGCCGGAACTGGCGCACCGGCGGGACGGCGGGAACGCCCATCGCCGTCTCCGGCCCGGCGGTCGAGCTGCTGGGGTGGCTGGCGGGACGGCGGGACGGGGCCGTGCTGGACCGTCCGGGCACCGCTCTCCCCGTACTGCCGCCGCTATAGGCTGACCGCATGACGTACAGCGGAGCGGTGAAGGTCGGCGGACCGGCGGATGTGCACGAGCTGTCCGCCCTGATCATCTCCAAGGCGGCCGTCGGGCCGATGGAGAACAACGCCTATCTGCTGCGCTGCCGGGCCACCGGCGAGCAGCTGCTGATCGACGCGGCCAATGACGCCGCGACCCTGCTGACCCTGATCGGTGACGACGGCATCGCGTCCGTCGTCACCACCCACCGCCACGGCGACCACTGGCAGGCGCTGGCCGAGGTCGTGGCGGCCACCGGCGCCCGCACCTACGCCGGGCGGTACGACGCCGAGGGCATCCCCGTGCCGACCGATGTGGCGGTCGAGGACGGCGACACGATCCGGGTCGGTGAGATCGCGCTGCGGGCCGTGCGGCTGGTGGGCCACACACCCGGCTCCATCGCGCTGGTCTACGACGACCCGTTCGGCCATCCGCATGTCTTCACCGGTGACTGCCTCTTCCCCGGCGGTCCGGGGCGCACCACGACCCCCGGCGAGTTCGCCAGTCTGATGGACGGGCTCGAAACGAAGATCTTCGCCGCCCTGCCGGACGAGGCGTGGATCTACCCCGGCCACGGCAATGACTCCACCCTCGGCGCCGAGCGCCCGCACCTGGCGGAGTGGCGGGCGCGCGGCTGGTGAGCGGCGCCGGCGCCCGGTCCCCCGGACCTGGGCGCCTCGCCCCTGACCGGATCGGCCCCGTACGGGTCAGACCTGCACGTTGTCCTTGCCCTGGCCGTCCGCGGCCTCGGCCGCGTCGCGCTCGGCCTGCTTCTTCGAGGCGATCAGGCTGGTGATGGTCGTGATGACCAGCACACCGCAGATGACGGACAGCGAGACCGGTATGGAGATGACGGGGACATGGACCCCGGTCTCGTGCAGCGCGTGCAGCACCAGCTTGACCCCGATGAAGCCGAGGATCACCGACAGGCCGTAGCTGAGGTGCACCAGCTTCCGCAGCAGCCCGCCGATGAGGAAGTAGAGCTGGCGCAGCCCCATCAGCGCGAAGGCGTTGGCGGTGAAGACGATGTACGGGTCCTGGGTGAGCCCGAAGATCGCCGGGATGGAGTCCAGCGCGAACAGCACGTCCGTGGTGCCGATGGCGAGCATGACCACCATCAGCGGGGTCATGATCCGCTTGCCGTTGGCCTGGATGAAGAGCTTGGTGCCGTGGTACCGGTCGGCCACCCCGAAGCGGCGTTCGACCGACTTCAGCAGGCGGTTCTCCTCGAACTCCTCCTCCTCGTCGCCGGAGCGCGCCTCCTGGATGAGCTTCCAGGCGGTGTAGATCAGGAACGCGCCGAAGATGAAGAAGACCCACGAGAAGCTCGCGATGATCGCGGCGCCCGCCGCGATGAATCCGGCCCGCAGGACCAGCGCTATCAGCACGCCGATGAGCAGCACACGCTGCTGGAGCTGGGAGGGCACCGAGAACTTCGCCATGATCAGGACGAAGACGAAGAGGTTGTCGACGCTCAGTGACTTCTCGGTGATGAAGCCCGCGAAGAACTCACCGGCGGCCTGGCCCGTCCCGAACACCATCAGGCCGAAGCCGAACAGCACGGCGAGGGCGATCCAGACGGCGGTCCAGATGCCGGCTTCCTTCATCGAGACGTCATGGGGCTTGCGCCCGATGAAGAAGTCGACGGCGATCAGGGCGCACAGACCAAGGATGGTCAGCACCCACAAGTTCAGGGAAACGTCCACGCCGAAAACAGTAACAGCAAAACCCAAGAAATGGTAAAGAAAAAGGTAAGGGACTACAAAAACCGCAGGTCAGCGGCGCCAAGTTCGGCGGGCATCGGCCACCTGTCCCAACACCTGGCGCACCACACGGCTCCCGCGCGACACCACCAGTGGATCATATGTCCAGGTATGACCCACCCAGGGATCTGCCAGATGGTCGTCGGGCAGCGCGGTGATCCGCAGCAGCGAGCGCCAGAACGGGTCCAGCACCGGGCCGTAACCGGCGGCGTCCGCGCGGTCGGCGACCATCATCAGATGCACGCCGACCGACGGGCCCTCGTCGGCGAGATAGCGCAGCTGCGTCACCGCGCGGTCGTCGAAGCCGTGCGGGAAGTCATTGATGATCAGCAGCTGCTCGGCGGTGTCCAGCTCCGCCGGCAGTGACCCGGTGGCGCCGGCGCGCACCGCCATCTGCACCAGGTCCACCCGCTGGGTGAGCCGGGCGAGGACCGACGCCACGCCCGCCGCGCCGGCCGCGGGCGGCCCGTCGAGCACGCCGGAAGCGGTCAGCGGGGCCAGTGCGTGGGCCGCCGACCGGGCCGGGTCGATCACCTGCACGGTGAATTCGCCGGGCGGGTAGACGGCGAGGAGACGCGCGGCATGGACGACCGCCGTGTCCATGGCCGACAGCCCCGGCCCGGTCCCGCCGGCCCCCGGGGCCGCGCCCGCCGGGGCCGTGCCGGAGCCGGACCGGCCGCTGTCGATCCACAGCCCGCGCTCCAGCGGCAGCCGGATGAGCATCGGGATCCGCAGGCCGGGGCGCTCGGGCAGATGGACATCGCCGAGGCGCAGCGCCATCGGGATCTCCCGGGGCGGCCGGTAGGCGTGCCAGACGGGGCTGTCCCACCGCGCGTAGGCCGGGGGCAGCGCCGGTTCGACGACCTCGGACTCGGCGGTGAGCCGGTCGAGGTCGCGGTCGAGGACGGCGCGGGCCCGCTCGGCCAGCTCGTCATGTCTGGCCCGGGCGTCGGCGCGGGCCGCGTCGGCCGCCGCGCCGACCCGCCGGCGGGGGTCGGCCAGGGCGTCGTCAAGCTCCCGGTCCAGCCGTGACTGGGCGAAGTCCCGCGCGCTGCGGTACGCGGCGACCGTACGGGCCAGGTCCTCGAACATGCCCCAGACCTGGTTGTAGAGGCGCTCGTCCATGGTCCAGCCGGTGGCGTCGCCAGCGACGGGCCGGGGCGGCTCGCCCGCCGGGGCGGGGGCCGGAGCGGCCGGGGGCGCGGGGGCCGCGCGCCGCCGCTTCGGGTGGGTGTAGTCCACGGCTCCGGGCGCGGCGGCGGGGGCCTGTACGGCGCCGGCCAGATGCCGGGCGACCGCGTCCTGGGCAGCGGCGGCGGTCTCCCCGGCGCCCGGCAGCCCCTGGTCGGCGAGGAGTTCGGCGAGGCCGCCCGCGTACCCCTGGCCGACGGCGCGCACCTTCCAGGCGTCCTCGCGGCGGTACAGCTCCAGCGCGATGACGGCGGATTCGGCGTCCAGTCCGGTGAGGGTGAAGTCGGCGATCGCGGCGCCGTCGGTGGAGGTGACGGCGGCGAAGGGGGCGGCGGTGGCGCCGAAGCGGGCGGGTCCGGCGGCGCTCTCGGGGAGCGCGAGCACCACCCGTACCAGCCGGGCCCGTTCGGGCAGGGCCGCCAGGTCGATGTGGAAGCGCAGCGCGGCGGCGGCCTGGCGGGAGACCTCGACACCGGGCAGGGCGGGCGAGCCCGGGTGGGCCGTCCAGCCGGCGTCGGGGGTGGTGCCGTGCTCGTCGCCGAGCGTGACACAGCCCAGGACGGGGGCGGCGGCCGTCACCCGTATCTCCAGCCGGGTGCGGGGCAGTGGATGGTTCTGCCCCCGGACCAGCTCGGCCGTCATCGGCTCTGTCCCCTCGTCGGCGGTGGTGGTGGGCAGGGGCGCGGTCCCCGGCGGCGGTGTGTCTCGCCGGGGACCGCGCGGTTGCCGTAGGGCGGGTCTACAGGTGCAGCAGGATCGCCGGCATCAGGTCCTGGAACGTACGGCCGTTGGCCGCGGTGCCCAGGGCTGTCATCCGCCAGCCCGCGCCCGCGCGGCTGACCTTCGCCATGATCTGCGCGGTGTACTGGCCGCCGCCGTCCAGGGTGTAGCGGGCCAGCTCCTGGCCGTTCGTCTCGTCGACGATGCGGCAGAACGCGTTCTGGACCTCCTGGAAGGTCTGGCCGGTGAACGAGTTCACCGTGAAGACGATCTGGTCGACATGGACCGGGACGCGCTCCAGATCGACGAGGACCGCCTCGTCGTCGCCGCCCTGTCCCGCGCCGCCGACCAGATTGTCCCCGGTGTGCTTCACCGAGCCGTCGTCGCTGACGAGATGGCGGAAGAAGACCACGTCGACCGGCTGCTT
Organism: Streptomyces paludis; assembly: GCF_003344965.1. Classification (NCBI taxonomy): domain Bacteria; kingdom Bacillati; phylum Actinomycetota; class Actinomycetes; order Kitasatosporales; family Streptomycetaceae; genus Streptomyces; species Streptomyces paludis. The sequence goes on from NZ_CP031194.1 coordinate 1,316,942, forward strand.
GTCGGCGAAGAGCACCGCCGAGGCGTCGAGGTCGATCTCGCGCGTACGGGAGCCGAACAGCCCCCGGCGGGGCGCGGCCTGCCAGCCGAGCCCCATCCGCACCGCGGTCAGGGTGCCCCCGCCCTTCTTCTCCAGACTGATGGCCTGCCCCTTGGTCAGATTGACCCCGGGTCCCCCGGGCGCGGCGCCCTTGGATACGTCAGCCACGTGCTGTCCCCTCTCGCACAGTCCCCCGCAACCGTCCGTATGCGGTTGTGCGGAACCCTACGCAGCGACGCGGGCCCCGCAGCAGGCTCCGGCCGCATCTGTGTCGGTCTTGCAACACACCGGATGTCCCGGTGTGTCAGGCCAGTCCCGCCTCTCTCATCTGCCGCAATTCCTTCTTCAGCTCACCGACTTCGTCGCGCAGCCGGGCGGCCACCTCGAACTGCAATTCGGCGGCGGCGGCCCGCATCCGGTCGGTCATCTCCTCGATGATCCCGGCCAGTTCCGCGGCGGGCCGGTCGGTGACCACCGCTCCCGCCCTGCCGCCCTTCGCGCCCTGCGCGGTCCGGGTGGCGAGCGCGGGCACCGGCGCCCTGCCGGGCTTGCCGTCCTTGCCCTGGCGGTAGCCCGTGCCGAGCAGCGCCTCGGTGTCGACCTCCTCGCGCGCGATGGTCGCGACGATGTCGTTGATCTTCTTGCGGAGGGGCTGGGGGTCGATACCGCGCTCGGTGTTGTACGCGGTCTGCTTCTCCCGGCGGCGGTTCGTCTCGTCGATGGCCTTCTCCATCGCCGGGGTGATCTTGTCCGCGTACATATGGACCTGCCCCGACACATTGCGCGCGGCCCGGCCGATGGTCTGGATCAGTGAGGTGCCGGAGCGCAGGAAGCCCTGCTTGTCGGCGTCGAGGATGGCGACGAGCGAGACCTCGGGGAGGTCGAGGCCCTCCCGCAGGAGGTTGATGCCGACCAGGACGTCGTACTCCCCGGCGCGCAGCTCGCGCAGCAGCTCGATCCGGCGCAGGGTGTCGACGTCGCTGTGGAGATAGCGCACCTGGATGCCCAGCTCCAGGAAGTAGTCCGTGAGGTCCTCGGCCATCTTCTTGGTGAGGGTGGTCACCAGGACGCGTTCGTCCTTGGCGGTGCGCTCGCGGATCTCGTGCACCAGGTCGTCGATCTGGCCCTCGGTGGGCTTGACGACGACCTCCGGGTCGACAAGGCCGGTGGGGCGGATGATCTGCTCCACGAAGCCGTCGGAGCGGGACAGCTCGTAGGCTCCCGGGGTGGCGGAGAGATAGACGGTCTGGCCGATCCGCTCCTGGAACTCCTCCCACCTCAGCGGCCTGTTGTCGAGGGCGGACGGCAGCCGGAAGCCGTGGTCGACCAGGGTGCGCTTGCGGGAGGCGTCGCCCTCGTACATCGCGCCGATCTGCGGCACCGTGACATGCGACTCGTCGATGACCAGCAGGAAGTCCTCGGGGAAGTAGTCGAGGAGGGTGTTGGGCGGGGAGCCGGGGTCCCGGTCGTCGAAGTGCATCGAGTAGTTCTCGATACCGGAGCAGGAGCCGATCTGGCGCATCATCTCGATGTCGTACGTCGTGCGCATGCGCAGCCGCTGGGACTCCAGCAGCTTGCCCTGCTTGTCCAGCTCGGCCAGCCGGGTCTCCAGCTCGTGCTCGATCCCGTTGACCGCCTTCTCCAGCCGCTCGGGTCCGGCGACGTAGTGGCTGGCCGGGAAGATGTACAGCTCCTGGTCGTCGCTGATGACCTCGCCGGTGAGCGGGTGGAGTGTGGAGAGCGCCTCGATCTCGTCCCCGAACATCTCGATCCGGACGGCCAGCTCCTCGTAGACCGGGAAGATCTCGATGGTGTCGCCGCGGACCCGGAAGGTGCCCCGGGTGAACGCCAGGTCGTTGCGCGTGTACTGGATGTCGACAAAGCGGCGCAGCAGCTGGTCGCGGTCCAGCTCCGCGCCGACCTTGAGCGGCACCATGCGGTCCACGTACTCCTGGGGCGTGCCGAGGCCGTAGATGCAGGAGACGGAGGCGACGACGATCACGTCGCGGCGGGTGAGCAGGGAGTTCGTCGCCGAGTGGCGCAGCCGCTCGACCTCCTCGTTGATGGAGGAGTCCTTCTCGATGTAGGTGTCCGACTGGGGGACGTACGCCTCGGGCTGGTAGTAGTCGTAGTACGAGACGAAGTACTCGACGGCGTTGTTGGGGAGCAGCTCCCGGAACTCGTTCGCCAGCTGGGCGGCGAGCGTCTTGTTGGGCGCCATGACCAGGGTGGGGCGCTGGAGCTTCTCGATCATCCAGGCGGTCGTCGCCGACTTTCCCGTGCCGGTCGCGCCGAGCAGGACGACGTCCTCCTCACCCGCGCGGACACGCCGCTCCAGGTCGGCGATGGCCGTGGGCTGATCGCCGCTGGGCTGGTAGGAGCTGACGACCTCGAAGGGCGCCACCGTACGTTCGATCTTGGAAACGGGCCGCATGGATCCACCGTACGACGCCCCACTGACAGTCGGGTCCGGCCGGCCGGTCCGTCACCAGTCGTGGAGGTCCGGGGAGCCGCGGCGGGTCCGGCCGACGCGGGAGGCGGCGCGCTCGGCGGCCTTGTCCGCGGCCTTGGCGGCGGGGTCGCGGCGGGCCGGGCGCGGGCGGATCCGCTGGGCCGGGACGCCGACGCTCCCGCAGGGGTCGGCGGCGGCCTTGGCGGCGCGCTCGCGCTTGCGGCCACCGGTCACCAGCAGGGGGTCGAACACCATCGCCACCGCGGACAGCAGCAGGAAGACGGCCGGGCCGAGCAGCATCGGCAGGAGCAGTTCGGCGGCGGGTTCGCCGCCCGGCGCGCCGGCGTTCTGCGGCAGATGGACATGGACGGCGGCCATGCCCGTGTAGTGCATGCCGGTCGCGGCGAAGCCCATCACCAGGCTGGCGGCCACGCTCGCCATCAGACCGCGGTACGAGACGATGACCCACAGGGCGGCGGTCGCCGCGCCCACGGCGATCAGTACGGAGAGGGTGACGATCCCGGTGTCGTAGTCGACGCGCCCGTCCACCCGCAGTCCGGCCATGCCGAGGTAGTGCATGGTCGCGATGCCGAGGCCGATGATCGTGCCGCCGGTGCCCAGCGCCATCGGGGACGAGCCCCGGTAGCCGACGATGAAGATCCCGATGCCGACCATGACGATGCCCACGGCCAGGCTGGCGAAGGTCGTCGGCGCGTCGTAGCCGATGCGGGCCTCGGCGACGGTGAACCCCGTCATCGCGATGAAGTGCATGGTCCAGACGCCGGAGCCGATGGTGGCGGCGCCGAGCGCCAGCCCGCCCGGTTTCCAGGGACGGCAGGTGCGCAGGGATCTCGCGGTGCAGCGCAGGCCGAGCGCAGCGCCGAGGCAGGCCATGAGAAAGGCCGCCACGGGTGTGACGAGGCCATAACTGAATCCGTCGATGGTGCCCTGCATAGTCTGTGCCCTTCGCCCCTTGTGCCTAACTGTACGGATGCGCTGGTTCCGGGAGGGTAGGACGGCGGACGCACGAATCAAACAGCAGGCTGGAGACTTGTCGATATGACGTTTGCCTCACTCGCGTTAGTGGGTTCCCTTCTGCTGCTGGCGCCGGGCGCCGTGGCGGCCCCGGAGAGCACCGTTCCCACCGCTCCCACCACCGCTGTTCCGCTGGTCATCGCCCATCGCGGGGCCTCCGCGTACGCGCCGGAGAACACGCTCGCGGCCGTCGACATGGCACATGCCCTCGGCATTGACTGGGTGGAGAACGACGTCCAGCGCACCAAGGACGGCGAGCTGGTCGTGCTCCACGACGAGACGCTGGCCCGGACCACGGACGTGGAGCGGGTCTTCCCCGGCCGGGCGCCCTGGCGGGTCGGTGACTTCACGGCGGCGGAGATCGCGCGGCTGGACGCGGGCGGCTGGTTCGCGCCTCGGTGGTCGGGCACGCGCGTGCCGACACTCGCGCGCTATCTGCGGGCCGTCGAGGCCAACCGGCAGAGTCTGCTGCTGGAGATCAAGGGGCCCGAGCGGTATCCGGGCATCGAGGAGGACATTCTGCGGGTGCTGCGCGAGGAGGGCTGGCTGGACCGGGCGCATGTCGCGCGCCGGCTCGTCGTCCAGAGCTTCGGCGCGGACAGCATCCGTACGGTGCACACACTGCGCCCGGACATCACCACCGGGTTCCTCGGCTCGCCGGCGGTGACGGAGCTGCCCGCGTACGCCGCGTTCGCCGACCAGATCAACCCGTCGCACACCTCGCTCACGGGGGCGTACGTCGCCGCGGCGCACGGGCTGAGGGGCCCGCACGGCAAGCCGCTCGCGGTCAGCACCTGGACCGTCGACGACGCGGCGGGCGCGGTGCGGGTCAGGGACATGGGCGTGGACGGGATCATCACCAACCGGCCCGATGTGGTGCGGAGCGCGGTGGGCCGATCCGGGGCGGGCCCGTTGTCAGTGGGGGACCGTACCGTGGTGGCATGAACGAGTACGGAGAGTCGCGGCCGTCGGTGGAGTGGGCCGTCGTGCCGAGCGCCATCGGGCCGCTGCTGCTGGCCGCGACGGAGCGGGGGCTGGTCAGCGTGGCCTTCCACGCCGAGGGCCCCGTGCGGGAGCGGACGCTCGACGGGCTGCGGAGCCGGCTGGGTGCGGAGCCGGTCGAGTCGGCGTCGGGTCGGCTGGCCGGGGCGATACGCGAGCTGTCCGCGTACTTCGCGGGCGAGCTGCGGGACTTCGGGCTGCCGCTCGACTGGTCGCTTTCCTCGGGTTTCCACCGGCAGGTGCTGCGGGAGCTGGCCGCGGGCGTGCCGTACGGCGCGGTGATCGGTTACGGCGAGCTGGCCGCGCGGGTGGGCCGGCCGGGGGCCGGGCAGGCGGTGGGCGCCGCGATGGGCTCCAATCCGCTGCCGGTGGTCGTGCCGTGCCACCGGGTGGTGGAGAGCGGCGGGGGGCTCGGCGGGTTCGGTGGCGGGCTGGAGACGAAGCGGCGGCTGCTGGCGCTGGAGGGAATCCATCCCGAGCCCTTGTTCTGAGGTGACGTTCCGGGGTGAGGTTCTGGGGTGAAGCTCTGGCGTGAAGTTCTGGGGTGAGGCTCCGGCGTGAGGTTCGGGGCGAAGCTCAGGGCGAAGTTCTGGGTGAATTGCCAGGCTTTACCGGCACTTGTCCGCCTTGTGCGGCGGGCTTAGGCTGAGGAAGGGAGCGCCCGCGTCGGGCCACGCTCAACGCGGCGGCGGGCGGGCTCTCCGCTGACCGGGTCATCGGCTGGACGAGCAGGATCCGAGAGGACGGCGAATCGGCAATGAGCGGTGGAAACAAGGCGGTCGCGTACATCAAGCCGGGTGAAGTGGAGGTGAGGTCCACGGATTACCCGACACTGGAACTCCAGGACGGACCGGGCGTCGCCCCGGCCAATGTCGGCCGCACCTGCCGGCACGGGGTCATTCTCAAGGTCCTGGCCACCAATATCTGCGGCAGCGACCAGCACATGGTGCGCGGCCGCACCACGGCGCCCGAGGGCCTGGTCCTCGGACACGAGATCACCGGGGAGGTCGTCGAGCGCGGTCCCGACGTCGAGTTCATCGAGGTCGGCGATGTCGTCTCGGTCCCCTTCAACATCGCCTGCGGGCGCTGCCGCAACTGCAAGGAGCGCCAGACCGGCATCTGTCTGAACGTCAACCCGGCCCGGCCGGGCGCGGCGTACGGCTATGTCGACATGGGCGGCTGGGTCGGCGGCCAGGCGGAGTACGTGATGGTGCCGTACGCCGACTTCAATCTGCTCCGCTTCCCCGACCGGGACGCGGCCCGCGAGAAGCTCCTCGATCTCACGATGCTCTCGGACATCTTCCCGACCGGCTTCCACGGCGCGGTCACCGCGGGCACGGGCGTCGGTTCCACGGTGTACGTGGCGGGCGCGGGGCCGGTGGGTCTCGCGGCGGCCGCCTCGGCCCAGCTGCTCGGCGCGGCGGTGGTCATCGTCGGCGACCTGAACGCGGAACGGCTGGCCCAGGCCCGCAGCTTCGGCTGCGAGACCGTCGATCTCACCCAGGGGACGGTCGAGGACCAGATAGCCCAGATCCTCGGCGAGCCCGAGGTGGACGCGGCGGTCGACGCGGTCGGCTTTGAAGCGCGCGCCCACGGCCGGGACTCCGAGGAGGCCCCGGCGACGGTCCTCAACTCCCTGATGGGCGTGGTGCGGGCCGGCGGTGCGCTGGGCATCCCCGGGCTGTACGTGACCGAGGACCCGGGCGGTGTCGACCAGGACGCCAGGACCGGCACGCTGAAGGTGCGGCTCGGTCTCGGCTGGGCGAAGAGCCATCAGTTCAACACGGGCCAGTGCCCGGTGATGAAGTACCACCGGGGCCTGGCGATGGCGATCCTGCACGACAAGGTCCATATCGCCAAGGCGGTGAACGCGACGGTGATCACGCTGGACGAAGCGCCGCGCGGTTACGCGGAGTTCGACCACGGCGCGAGCCGTAAGTACGTGCTCAACCCGCACGGCGCGCTGGACGGCGTGCAGGCGGCCTGACGTTTGCGCGGGCGCCGCGCGTGCCAGGGATGGGACATGTCAGACACCACATCGCACCGCACCACACCCGACCTGTCCCCCGAGGTACGTGAGGCGCTCGCCGCGGGCCGTCCCGTGGTCGCCCTGGAGTCGACGATCATCGCGCACGGACTGCCGCGCCCGCGCAATCTGGCGGTCGCGGAGGAGCTGGAGGCGCTCGTACGGGCCGGTGGCGCCGTGCCCGCCACGGTGGCCGTGCTGGACGGCCGGCCCAGGGTGGGGCTGGTCAAGGACGAGCTGGAGCGGGTCGCCGAGGACGACTCCGTACGGAAGCTGGGCCACCGGGATCTGGCGCCCGCGCTCGCGTCCGGAGCCTGCGGCGCGACGACCGTCTCCGCGACCGCGTTCCTGGCCGCGCGGGCCGGGATCCGGGTCTTCGCCACGGGCGGTCTGGGCGGGGTCCACCGGGGCTGGATCGACACCCAGGACGAGTCGGCGGATCTGCGGCTGCTGGCGAGGACCCGGATCACGGTCGTGTGCGCGGGCGTGAAGTCGATCCTCGACGTACCGGCGACGCTCCAGCGGCTGGAGACGCTCGGCGTCACGGTCCTCGGCTACGGAACGGACCGCTTCCCCGGCTTCTATCTGGCCTCGTCCGGCGAGCCCGTCGACTGGACGGTCCGTACGCCCGAGGAAGTCGCGACGGTGACGGCCGCCCAGGACGCGCTCGGCGGACCGGAGTCGGCGGTCATCGTGGCGAACCCCGTACCGGAGGCGGAGCAGTTGGATCCGGCGCTGCACGACCGGGTGCTGGCGGAGGCGCTCGACGCGTGCCAGGAGCGGGGCATCGGCGGGCAGGCCGTCACCCCGTTCCTGCTGGACCAGCTGATGCGGCGGACCGGCGGCGCCTCCCTGGAGGCCAACCTCGCGGCGGTGCGCGGCAATGTGCGGCTGGCGGCGCGGATCGCCGTCGCGCGGGCCGCGGCGGCCCGGTGAGCGGCGGTGGCCGCGCGCTGCTCGTCGTCGGGGACGTGATCACGGACGTCGTGGCGCGTTACCGTACGCCGCTCGCGCACGGTACGGACACGGCCGCCGAGATCCATACGATGCCGGGCGGCGCCGGGGCCAACGCGGCATGCTGGGCGGCGCGCGCCGGCTGCGCCGACGTACGGCTGCTGGCGCGCGTCGGCGCGGACGCCCACGACTGGCACGGGGAGCGGCTGCGCCGGGCGGGGGTACGGGCCCGGCTCGTCCGCGACGAGCGGCGGCCGACCGGTACGGTGATCTGCCTGGTCGACGCCGCCGCCGAACGCACGCTGCTCACCGACAGCGGCGCCGCCCTGTGTCTGACGCCCGCGGACTGGTCGCCGTCCCTGCTGGACGGGGTCGGCCGGCTCCATCTCTCCGGTTATCTGTTCTTCGCGGACACCAGCCGCCGACTGGCCGCGGCGGCGATGGAGTCGGCCTCGGAGCGGGGCGTTCCGGTGAGTGTGGATCCCGCTTCCGCGGGCTTCATCGAGGAGTGGGGGGTCCACCGCTTTCTGACGGCAGTCGAGGGCGCCGAAACGCTTCTGCCCAACGCGGACGAGGCGAGACTTCTCACCGGCCGGTCCGACCCGGCGGTGGCCGCCGCCGAGCTGAGCCGCCGGGTCCCGCTCGCGGTGGTCACGCTCGGCGCCGCCGGGGCGCTGGTGGCGCGCGCGGGCGCGGTCACGGCCCGGCTGCCCCCGGTCCCGGCCCGCGCGGTCGACTCGACGGGCGCGGGCGACGCCTTCACCGGCACCTATCTGGCCGCCCTGCTCGCGGGCGCGTCCCCCGCGGCAGCGGCGGCGGAGGGCTGCCGCGCGGGGGCACACGCGGTCACCCTCCCGGGCGGACGCCCGCAGGGGTGAGTGCGGTACGGGCCGCGCCCGGGCTCCTCCCTATCCCTCCGGGCCGTGCCAGGCCGGGTGGCGCGGGTCGTCGGCGCGTACGACCACATCGGCGGCCCGCGCCGGGTCCTCCTCGGCCTCGTACCGTTCGAAGGCGGGGAGCGTCCACCGCTCTCCGGCCTCGGTGCGGCGCCGGAGCGCGGCCGGGGAGAGCCGCAGATGGACCGTGAGGTCGAAGGGGAACCAGTGGCCCAGCAGCAGCGGCCCGTGCAGCACGAGCACCCCGCCCGGCGCGAGCGCCACCCGCGGGCTGCGGGTCGCCCGGTCGCCCGCCGGGTCCCAGAGGTCGGGCAGCACCAGCCCCGTACCGCCCGGCTCCAGCGGTCCGAAGACCTCCCGCCGGAGCGCGCCCGTGTCGAACCAGCCGTCGTAGTACGTGTCGGGGTCCTCGCGCCCGTACTCGTACCGCAGCGACGCGGGCCGCAGGAAGCCGGCCGTGCCGACGGCCAGCACCGAACGCCCGCGCAGCCGCAGCGCGTCGGCGAGCGCGGCGGCCAACGCGCCGGTCCCGGCGGCCGGCGCGCCGTCGACGGCGACGCGCGTCCACGAACCGCCGTCCGCCGGACCGGTCTTCAGCACCCGCTCGGCGAGCGCGTCGGTCAGCCGCTCCCAGGTGATCGCTTCGAATCGCACCCGGTCATCGTCGCTCACGTACCCGGTCGGGCGGCGAAGACCTCCTGGCGGACATCCGGCCGTACGTCCGGCCGGGCATCCGGTCGGCAACGGTCAGAACAGATCGGCGGGGTCCACCGGAAGCGTCTGTTCCGCCCAGATCGTCTTACCGCCCTCCCCCTGCCGTGTCCCCCAGCTCTGGGTCAGCTGGGCCACCAGCATCAGACCGCGCCCGCCCTCGTCGGACACCCGTGCCCGGCGCAGATGCGGCGCGGTGTTGCTGCCGTCGGAGACCTCGCAGATCAGGCTGCCGTCGTGGATCAGCCGGAGCTGGATGGGCGCCACGCCGTACCGGATCGCGTTGGTGACCAGCTCGCTGACGACCAGTTCCGTGGTGAAGACGGCCTCTTCCAGTCCCCACACGGCCAGTTGGGCGGAGACCTTTCTGCGGGCCTCCGCGACGATGGCGGGATCGCAGGACAGCTCCCACGTGACCACCTGGTCCGCGCCGAGCGCGCGCGTCCGGGCGAGCAGCAGGGCGACATCGTCGGCGGGCCGGTCGGGCAGCAGCGAGGTCAGTACGGTGTCGCAGATCTCCTCCAGCGGCGCGGCGGGCCGGGCCAGGGCCTCGCGCAGCACGGTCAGCGACTCGTCGGGCGCGCGCTCGCGGGACCCGATGAGGCCGTTGGTGTAAAGGGCGAGCAGGCTGCCCTCCGCCAGCCGCACCTCGGCCGACTCGAAGGGCAGCCCGCCCAGCCCGAGCGGCGCGCCCGCGGGCACGTCGAGAAAGGTCACGGTCCCGTCGGGGGTGACCACGGCGGGCTCCGGATGTCCGGCGCGCGCCACCGAACAGCGGCGGGAGACCGGGTCGTAGACCGCGTAGAGGCAGGTCGCGCCGACATCCCCGCTGGTCTCGCGCTCGGCGGCGGGGCGCAGCTCGGCCGCGGCCTCCGCCTCCGCGGAGAGATGGGTGACGAGATCGTCGAGGTGGGTGAGCAGCTCGTCCGGGGGGAGGTCGACATCGGCCAGCGTGCGGACGGCCGTACGGAGCCGGCCCATCGTCGCCGACGCCTGGACGCCGTGCCCGACCACATCGCCCACGACCAGGGCGACCCGCGAGCCGGACAGCGGGATCACATCGAACCAGTCGCCGCCCACCCCGGCCCCCGTGTCGGTCGGCAGATAGCGGAAGGCGACCTCGACGGCGGCGTGTGCGGGGAGCGCGGTCGGCAGCAGGCTGCGCTGGAGGGCGAGGGCGATCTCGCGTTCGCGGGTGTAGCGGCGGGCGTTGTCGATGCAGACGGCGGCGCGCGCGGTCAGCTCCTCGGCGAGCAGCAGATCGTCCTGTTCGAACGGTTCCGGCCGCTGGTGACGGGAGAAGGTGGCCACCCCGAGCGTGGTGCCGCGGGCGCTGAGGGCGACGGCCATCGTGGAGTGGAACCCGAACGCCCTCATCTTGGCGGCCCGGCCCGGGGCCTGCTTCTCCCAGCGGGCCATCCCCGGGTCCGTCACGGCCTCCATGACCGGCCGCCGGTCGCGCAGGGCCTCGGCGGCGGGTGACGAGGCGGGGTAGACACCGCTGTCGCCCAGCGGCACGACCAGTTCCGGACAGCCCTCCAGGACCGATGCCGCGCCGACCCGGCGCAGGGTGACATCGCCGGTGAGCGGGCCGGGGGGCGGTTCGCCGCCGTCGCTGACGGTCGGCAGCAGATCGACGGTGACGAAGTCGGCGAGCACAGGGACCGCCACATCGGCCAGCTCCTGCGCGGTGCGCCCGATGTCGAGGGTGGTGCCGATCCTGCTGCTGGCCTCGTTGACCAGCAGCAGCCGCTGCCGGGTGTGGTACTGCCGGGTCCGGTCGTGGGCCGCGACGATCACGCCCAGGATCCGCCCGGCGGCATCGCGCATCGGGGCGATGGAGAGCGACAGGAAGAGGGGGCGGGCGAGTGTCGGGGGACCTGTGTGAGAGGAGTGACCCGGGTCAGCGGAGTGAACGGGGTGGCCGGGGACGCGGGCGGACAGCTCCAGCTGCTCCGGCTTCCCGGTCTCCAGCACCCGCCGCATATGGCGCTCGGTCTCCTCGGCCACCGCACCGGGGGCGGTCTCCGTCGGCCGCAGCCCGCGCACCTCGTCCTCCGACAGACCGAGCAGCGCCTGCATACTGTCGCTCAGGCGCCGGACGCGCAGTCGCGTGTCGTAGATCGCCTCCGTGCACGGGGACTGCACGAAGGACTGCTCCAGCAGCTCCTCGTCCAGTCCGTCCAGTCCGTCCAGCCCTGCACCGAGGACGGACGGGTCGGGCCGGGAGACGACGAACCACTCGGCGGCGCCGTCGCGCGCGGTACGGCGGTGGGCGAGCAGCGGTACGGAGCGGGCGGAGCCGTCGCGGTGCCGCAGCGTCGCCGTACCGCTCCACCGGTATGTCTCGTCCAGGGCGCGCAGGGCCTCGCCGAGGCGGGCAGGGGGCGCACCCGCGCCGCCGCCACCGCCGTCACCATCCGCGAGGAGCACCCGGGCGGGGCGCCGTACGATCTCCGCCGCGCCGTAGCCGAGCAGGGCGCGGGCGCCGTCGCTCCACCGCGCCACGACACCCCGCGCGTCGATGACCGCCGAGGCGGTGTCCGCCCCCGTGGGTGCCTCCGGTCGCGTCATCGTCGCTCATCCCACCCTGTGGGCCACCGTCGATCCCGTCGATACGACCGTCTTCGTATCGAGGGACACGAACATGATCGATGCGAACGTCTTCAAATATGACATCAGGGGTGAATCTTCCCCTTTTCCCCTCGCCGGAAACGGCGACACGCCGCCACCACCGGCCGTCACTCACCCCCGCGCACCGGCCGCGACCCACTCCCCGCGCACCGCCGTCCTCACTCCCCGCGCAGCGCCTTGGCGAGCACCCCGTCCCCCGACACCTCGATCCGCCCCGCCCGCACCCCGTCCGCGACCGTCAGCGAGCCGTCGCTCAGCTCGCGGCAGGCCACCGAATCCAGCGCGAGACAGGCGTCGGGGCGCTCGGCCGGCCCGTCGCCGTACACCGCCTCACCGGCCCCTCCGGTCCCTCCAGTCCCGGCCGCCTCCGTACCGCCGCCGAGCCGCATATGGAACACGCCCTCGTCGAGCCGTACCTCCAGCACACCGGCCGGCTCCCCCGCCGCCGGCCGCCCCTCCTGACCGCCCGGCGCCGCGGACAGCGCCCGCAGCAGCGGTACGGCGAACCAGTGCGCCCGTACGGCATCGGTCGGCCGGCGCTCGCTCAGCGCGGGCGCGCCCCACCGCGCCAGGGCCGTGAGCACCGGCAGCAGCCCGCGCCCCCGCTCGGTCAGCTCGTACACGTACGCGGCGGCGGGCGGTGGGAGTTTGCGCCGCGTGGCCAGTTCGTCCCGTTCCATATCCTTGAGCCGGGACGCGAGGACATCGGTGCTGACGCCCGGCAGATCGGCGTGCAGATCGGTGTAGCGGCGGGGCCCCGCCAGCAGTTCCCTGACGATCAGCAGGGTCCAGCGGTCACCCACGGCATCGAGGGCACGGGCGGCGGCACAGTACTGGTCGTAGCTTCGACGGCGTGGCATGCGACTCAGTCTAGACATATCGTTGGACTTTCCAAGCTCGCACTTGGTAAAACCAAGTATCGAAACAAGGTCTGGGAGGCCACCGCATGGAATTCCGGCAGTCGAGCAAGCTCAACGAGGTCTGCTACGAGATCCGCGGCCCGGTGATCGAGCACGCCGACGCCCTGGAGGAGGCCGGTCACAGCGTGCTGCGCCTCAACACCGGCAACCCCGCGCTCTTCGGGTTCGAGGCGCCGGAGGAGATCGTCCAGGACATGATCCGGATGCTGCCCCAGGCCCACGGCTACACGGACTCGCGCGGCATCCTCTCCGCACGCCGCGCCGTCGCCCAGCGCTACCAGACCCTGGGGCTGACCGAGGTCACCGTCGACGACATCTTCCTCGGCAACGGCGCCTCCGAGCTGATCGCGATGTCCGTGCAGGCACTGCTGGAGGACGGCGACGAGGTCCTCATCCCGGCCCCCGACTTCCCGCTCTGGACGGCGGTCACCACGATGGCCGGCGGCCGGGCCGTGCACTATCTCTGCGACGAGTCGGCGGAGTGGTACCCGGATCTGGACGACATGGCGTCGAAGATCACCGACCGCACCAAGGCCGTTGTGATCATCAACCCCAACAACCCCACCGGCGCCGTCTATCCGCGCGCGATCGTCGAGGGCATCCTCGATCTCGCGCGCCGCCACGGGCTCATGGTGTTCGCCGACGAGATGTACGACCAGATCGTCTACGACGACGCCGTCCACCACACGGCCGCGGCCCTCGCGCCCGACCTGGTCGTCCTGACGTTCAGCGGGCTCTCCAAGACCTACCGTGTGGCCGGATTCCGCTCCGGCTGGCTGGTCGTCACCGGCCCCAAGCAGCACGCCCGCAGCTATCTGGAGGGGCTCACGATGCTCGCCTCGATGCGGCTGTGCCCCAACGCGCCCGCCCAGTACGCCATTCAGGCCGCGCTCGGCGGCCGGCAGTCCATCAAGGAGCTGGTCCGGCCCGGCGGCAGGCTGTACGAGCAGCGCGACCGGGCCTGGGAGAAGCTCAACGAGATCCCCGGCGTCTCGTGCGTCAAGCCGAAGGGCGCGCTGTACGCCTTCCCCCGGCTCGACCCCAAGGTCCACAAGATCCACGACGACGAGCGGTTCGTCCTGGACCTGCTGCTGCGCGAGAAGATCCAGGTGGTCCAGGGAACGGGCTTCAACTGGCCGCGCCCCGACCACTTCCGGATCCTGACGCTCCCGTACGCGGACGATCTCGACGCGGCGATCAGCAGGATCGGCCGCTTCCTGAGCGGATACCGCCAGTGAGGCCGTCGCGCGCCGGTGTGTACGTATGCGGAACCAGCGCGTACGCATACGAGACCCCCGCGTACGCATACGAGACCCCCGCGTACGCACACGCGACCGCCGCGTACGCATCCGGAAACGGAGCGGCCCCGGAGGCGTAGCCTGCCTCCGGGGCCTGAAATGCCACCCATATCGCACGCCGGAGCGTTTAAGAGCCCGGGGCAGTCATGAAGTCGCCGCGTCCTGCCTTTGGACCACCGCGCATCGAGCTGCGCGGGCCGGACTTGAACCGGCATTTCGACGTCCGAGGCCCGAGCCCGTTGGATCCGGCGATCGGCGGCGGATACTGAGTCTGGAGCAATAGTCTGAGATTGAACGCGGTCGCCTCACGGACGGACCGCGCCTTCACGACAAGCTTCAGTTTCAGCCTGCGCTCCTCGCGCACCCCGGCTCACCCGAGAGCGGGCGGCCGGGGAATCACTGAGGCTACCCGAACAGGTAGCCGAACACCGCGTCCCCGACCCGCTGGTCGGTGACCTCGGCGCCATTGGCCTCCTCGCGCGCGAACTTCACGGCCTGCTGGAGCCGCTCGACGCGGTCCAGCAGCTCGTTGACCCGGCGGGCGGGCAGGGACCCGCTGAATTTCACCGTGGTCCAGTAGCCGACGGGGATGTCCTCGTAGTACACCTCGACCTGCGCCGGGTGCTTGTCGGTGGCCTCCGCCTTCACATGGTTGCGGGGGACCTTCTTCGTCCGGAGGGTCCGTACCGCCTCCGTCTTCCACGCGTCCGTCGACGGATCCTGGCTCCAGGACTCCGACGCGTCCAGCACCGGGAGCTTGCGGACGAAGGCGTTCAGCTCCGTCAGCTGCTTCTCCAGGAAGAGCAGATACGCCACCGGCACCTCGGCCAGCAGCACCCGGCCGTCGACGGTGACATCCGCGCGGGCCGAGCAGTTCGCCCAGTCCTTGGTGGCGGTCACATCGAACAGTCTGGTCAGGGTCCTGGCGGTCTCCTTCAGGACATCCTCGGCCTGGACCTGGACCCGGGTGGACTCGGGAGGAAGCTGCTCGCCCTCCTCGTCCTTGGCCTGATACGTACGGGAGATTCCGGCCAGCAGCGCGGGCTTCTGAAGGCCGTGCTGAACCGCCGTCAGGTCCTGGTGCGCCTTGGACTTGACGCCCTTCTCGACTGCGATGATCTGATTGAGCTTCGCCATATGTGGACCTTAACAAGGTCACGCACCGGCCATCGAACGATTATCCGGCTAACAGACCATCTGGCCGGATCGCTCGCCCCAACCGCCCTACCGGAAACGGCGGTTGACGCGATCGCGCCCTTGCGATTGGTATGGACCTGCCAATGTTCCTTCGCTACGCTCCCGCCTGAAAGTGCCCAACGGCGCTCTCCGGTACGTGCTGTTCCACCCCCACCTCGTCTGGAACACAAGAAGGGCCCACCCGATGAAACGCACGACTGTCATACGCACCGGCCTGTCCGCGCTCCTCCTCGTCGGCACCTGGGCGACCGCCGGGCTCGCCCCCGCCGTCGCGGCCCCCGCCTCCCCCGCCACCTCACCCGCCGCCGAGGCACCCGCCTCCGCCGGGCTGCTGACCGCCATGCAGAAGGACCTGGGGCTCACCGCCGACCAGGCCAGAGCCCGGATTGCCGCGACCAAGACCGCGACCGCCGTCGAGAAGCGGGCCGTACGCGCGGCGGGCTCGTCGTACGGCGGTTCCTGGTACGACTCGGAGAGCGACACCCTGACCGTCGCGGTCACCGGCGAGCGGACGGCCGCCGCCGTCCGCGCGACCGGCGCGACCGTGCGGTTCGTCGAGCACAGCGCGAAGCAGCTCGACGCCGTCAAGAAGAAGATCGACACCCTCGCCACCGCCGTGCCCGACGGCGTCAGCAGCTGGGGCGTCGACCAGGAGACCAACAAGGTCGTGGTGACCGTCGTCGCCGACCAGCGTGACGACAACGATGTCCGCGCCTTCCTCGCCCGCGCCCGGCAGGCCGGTCCCGTCACCGTCGAGGAGACCGCCGAGGCCGTCACCACCACCGCCGCGGGCACCGTCGGCGGCGACCCGTACTACACCGGCAACGTCCGCTGTTCCATCGGCTTCTCCGTCCGCGGCGGCTTTGTCACCGCCGGCCACTGCGGCTCGGTCGGCGCCCAGGTCAGGGGCTGGGACAACACGTACATCGGCAACTTCCAGGGCTCGACCTTCCCCGGCAACGACTACGCCTGGGTGAACGTCGGCAGCGGCTGGTGGACCGTCCCGGTCGTCCTCGGCTGGGGCACCGTCTCCGACGCGCTCGTCCGCGGCTCCAACGAGGCCCCGGTCGGCGCGTACATCTGCCGCTCCGGCTCCACGACCAAATGGCGCTGCGGCACGCTCCAGGGCAAGAACATCACGGTCAACTACGGCAGCGGCCGGCTCGTCTACAGCCTGACCCAGACCAGCGCCTGCGCGGAGGGCGGCGACTCCGGCGGCTCGTTCATCACCGGTGACCAGGCGCAGGGCGTCACCTCCGGCGCCAGCGGAAACTGCAGCAGCGGCGGCAACTCCTTCTACCAGCCGATCAACCCGATCCTCAGCCGCTACGGCCTGACCCTGCATACCGCCTGACCTCGCACACTGTCGTCCGGTGCCATCCGGTGCCGTCCGGCTGACATCCAGCTGACATCCGGCGCCGGGGCGCGGGCCGGGGGTACCGCCACCCCCGGCCCGGGCCCCGGCCGTGTCGTGTGCCGGGCCGGGCCGGGTTTCGCCCGTACGCGTACGATCTCCAGCATGTCGCCGGAGCCACCGTACGGGCCCTCAGCCGCATGGGCAGTTGGGGAACACCGCGCGGCCGGCGCGGCCACCGGGCAGCGCACCGTGCTGTACGCCGTACGGTCGGCCACCGCGCTCAACCGGCTGCTCGACGCGCTGCCCGTGTTCGCCGGGGACCACCGCGTACGGCCCCGGTTCACCCTGGTGCCCGGATCGGACTTCGGTACGGACGCGCTCGCCGCGCTCGACGGGGCCGGGGCCAGGACCGTTCCCTGGGAGCGGGCCGTACGGGGCGGGCACGATCTGGTGGTGGCGGCGAGCCCCAACGGGCCGCTGGACGAACTGCCCGGGCCGCTGGTGCTGCTGCCGCACGGGGCGGGATTCAACAAGCGGCTGCCGTACACCTCCGAGGGCGACTCCGCGTCCGGGCTCCATCCGCGCCAGCTCCTGCGCGACGGGGCTCCGCTGGCAGCGCTGCACGCCCTCGCGCACCCCGACCAGCTGGCCGCGCTCGCCAGGGAGTCGCCCGCCGTGGCGGAGCGCGCGGTGGTCGTGGGGGATCCGACGCTGGACCGGATCCTGGCGTCCGGGCCGCGCCGGGAGCGCTACCGCGACGCGCTGGGGACCGGGGGCCGGCGGCTGGTGGCCGTGGTCTCCACCTGGGGGCCCGAGTCGCTGCTGGCGCGCCGGCCCCGGCTGCCCCGGCGGCTGACCGCCGAACTGCCGTACGACGCCTATCAGGTGGCGCTGGTAGCCCACCCCAATGTCCACAGCGACCTCGGCGAGTTCGCGCTGCGGCAGTGGCTCGCGCCCGCGCCGGACGCCGGACTGCTGGTGGCGCGGCCGTACGAGGAGTGGGCCGCGATCCTCGTCGCCGCCGACTGTGTGCTGACCGACCACGGCTCCACCGCGCTCTACGCGGCGGCCCAGGACCGGCCGGTGATCGGCTGCTACGACGGCGGTACGGAGCTGATTCCCGCCAGCCCCATGGCCGGTCTCCTCTCCCACGCGCCCCGCTGGTCGGACGACGCGCCGGCCGAGGACCAGCTCGACGCCGCCGTCGCCGCGTACCGGCCGGGGGACTCCCTCGCGCTCGCGGCGGGCGCCTTCGCCGAGCAGGGGCGTTCGCTGGAGCGGCTGCGGGACCGCTGTTACGCGCTGCTCGGGCTCGATCCGTACCCCGGGGCGCCCGCCGTCAGGCCGCTGCCCGTACCCCGGACCGCCGCGCGGCGGCCGACGGCACTCGGCGCGCGGGTCCGTACCACCGGGAACACGGTCGCGGTGGCGCGCCATCCGCTGGACGGCGGTCCGCACGCCGGCCATGTGATGGCGGAGGACGGCTTCTCGACGCTGAACGAGATGCGGAGCGCCGGGATCGTCGTCCGGCGCGCGCGGTCGGTCGCGCCCGCGTACACACCGGTGCCCGCGCCCTCAGCGGGGTCCGCGGCGGCGTCCGGCGTGGGCTGGACCGTGGCTGCCTGGACAGCCCGGGTCCTGGCGGAGCTGCCCGGCTGCCGGACCGCCGCCGCCGTGCTCGCGCACGATCACTGCGTGCTGCGCCGGCGCGGGGCGCCGGGCACCGACGGGCCGGGCCGCCTTCTCTCCATACGGATCGCCGCCGCCGCGCCGGTACGGGGCGAGCCGCTGGTACGGGCCGATCCCGCCGCCGTGCTCTGCGGTGTCCACGACTGGCTGGAGGCGAACCCGGGCGGCCCCGCCGGTGCGGACGGCACCGGTCCGGCGCTGCCCGTGACGCTCGACTGCGCGGTGGGCGGCCGACGGGTGAGGGTCGTCCTGGCGAGCGCCGCGGAAGGAAACATGGCGGAAGGCGGTATGGCTGGAGGCGGCATGGCGGAAGGCCGCCTGGCCGAAGGCGACGCGGAACTCTGACCGCCCGCCAGGACCGGACCGCGTCCTCAGCTGCTCTCCGGCGCGGCGCCCGCCCCTTCCCGCAGTTCGCGCGCCCGCGCGCGATGCCGCTCCGCCGCGAGCGCGTCGCCGTTCGCCCCGGCCAGCTCGGCGAGTTCCCCGTGGAGCCGTGCCTCGTCGTAACCGGCGCCCCGGCGCCCCTCCACCTCGGCCGCCTCCGTCAGCGCGGTCACGGCCCGGCCGGTGCGGCCCAGCGCCCGGTGGACGCGGCCGAGTTCGGCCAGACAGCGGGCGGTCATCCGTAGGTGGTGGCTCGCGCGCGCCAGGGCCAGCGCGGTGTCCAGCTCGTCCTCCGCCTCGGCGGGCCGGCCGGCGGAGCGCAGCGCCCGGCCGAGCAGAAAGCCCTGGAGCAGCACACCGTAGGTGTTCGGGACGGGCAGCGCGCCATGGATGTCGCGGGACTGCCGGAAGTACGTGACGGCCCGGTCGGGCTCGCCGCGCCAGGCGAGGAACTTGCCCCGGAACTCCAGCGCCGAGGCGTGCAGCCGGGTCCCGGGGACGGCCGACGCGGCGGCGCGCACCGCCCGTTCCGTCTCGGAGTCCGCCTCCGGCGCCCTGCCCGCCCGCCAGAGCGCCTGCGCGAGCTGGCAGCGCAGCCGGATCAGCGCGTCGGGGCGCTCCGCGCGCTCGGCGGCGTCCCGGCCGGGGGTGAACGCCCGGATCGCGTCGTCGTGATTGCCGTGGTCCTCGTAGTGCTTCCACAGCGGTTCGCACAGGGCCCAGGCGTGGGTGTCCTCGCCGAGGTCGGCCGCGATCCGCACCCAGGCGTAGAGCGCCTTGCGTTCCGTGTCGAGCCAGGCCCGCGCGCCCGCCTCGTCGGCGAAGGCGAGATCGGGCGCGTACGGCAGCTCGGGGACGGGGTCGGCCAGGCGCAGCCGGTCCGTCTGTACGGCGCGGTCGGCCCGCTCGGCCTGCCGCCGGTACCAGACGAGGAGCCGGCGCAGCGCCTCTTCGGTCTCGGCCCCGTCGCCGTGCCGGTCGGCGCAGCGCACGGCGTGGGAGCGCAGCAGTCCGTGCAGCCGGAACCGGGTGCGTCCGCGCAGCACCGGCGCCGCTGGTGATACGGCCAGCAGCCCGGCCCCGAGGAGCGCCTCGACCGCGTCCTCCGCTTCGTACCGCCCGGTCCCGAGGAGGGCGGCGGCGGCCTCGACCGTGATGTCGTAGCCGGGGTGGCCCGGCAGCAGCCGGTAGAGGCGGGCGGCGGGCGCGGGCAGCTCTCCGTAACTCGCGTTCCAGACGGCTTCCACCACGGGCAGGCCCCTCTCGTGGAGCTGGGCGGTGAGATCCGCGACGAGCCGTTCGATACCGCGGTGCCGGTGGAGGTGGAGCAGGGTGCCCGCGGCGCGCAGGGCGGCGGGAAATCCCTCGCAGAGCCGGGCGAGGGCGTCCACGGTCTCGGGCGACTCGCGCGGCTGCCCGTCGGCCGGGTCGGTCGGGGTGGCCGCGTCCGATGCGCCGGTCGCGCCGGTCACGATCTTCCGGAGCATCGCGGCGCTGTGTGCCGGGGACAGCGGTCCGAGGGCGAGGCCGATCGCGCCCCGGGCCTCCAGCAGGGGCAGCCGCCGCTGTCCGGTGACGAGGACGAGCGCGTCGGCGGAGGCGGGCAGCAGGGTGGTGATCTCGTCGGCGGACCATACGTTGTCGAGGACGAGCGCCATGCGCGCGCCGCGTGTCTTCTCCCCGTACAGCTCGACCAGCGCGGGGTACTCCGCCCGCAGCCAGTCCTCGGCCACGCCCAGCCGGCGGAGCTGGTGGCGCAGGACGGCCTCGACGTCGATGGAGCGGTCGGTGCGCCACTGGTCCAGATCGACGTAGAAGGTCCCGGCCGGGAACCTCGGGGCGAGTTCCCAGGCGAAGCGGACGGCCAGCGCGGTCTTGCCGATACCGGCCACCCCGCTCAGCACCACGGTCAGCGGGCTGACGAGCGGGGCTTCGCCGCGTTCGTCGACGGCCCGCAGCAGCTGGGTCCGCTGCTCGTCCCTGTTCACGAACGGCGGCACCTCCGCCGGAAGCCGGTGGGCCGCGGCGGTCGTGAGGGGCGGTTCCGCGGTGGCCGTGTGGAAGTGAAGATGCTGGTTCAGGGTGCCGATCTCCCCCGCCTGGATCGCGGACCGCGCGCTGACATCGCCGTTGAACGTCACCGATCCCGGTGCCAGTTCCTCCAGCAGGGCGCGGAGTTCGGGCTCGGCGGCCGGATCCGTCAGTACGTCGCGGAGCAGCCGGTCGCTCCATTCGGCGATCAGCCGGTCGGCGGTCGCGTCGTCGTTGCGCCGGCGGGCCTCGGCGAGCGCGGCCCGGGCGGACTCCAGCTCGGACGCCACGGAGTCCGGGGCCCCGGAGCGCCGCCGCCGGAAGAGCCGCACGACCCCGTCGCGGGCGCGTGTCCAGCCGTCCGTCGCGACCTGCTGGAGCACCGCCGTCATCACCGCAATGGCCAACTCGGCTCCCACCGGGCCCCCTTCGACCGTTGAACCGTACGGACAACCGACCTTACCGGTCACCTCCCCAGCAGGGCGGCGAGTGCGCCGACCGGGTCGGTGTCGGGGGTGCCACGCGGCCACCAGTCCTCGCGGCCGCGGTCCGACTCGTATCCGTACCAGAGCGTGTCGCGGCCGAACCGGAGCTGGAGGGAGCCGGTGGAGAGTCTGTTCCGCCAGGGGCGGAAGTGCGGGAAGTCCGCGGCGACGAGCGCCGGCCGGGCCCGGTCGAAGGGTCCGGCGGGCGGGTCCCAGGGCTCTTCGAGCGCGGCGAGCCCGGCCGGTCCGCCCTGGCGCCAGGCCGCCACGGCGCGGGCCAGGTCGGTCGGGGTGCGGTCGAGCGCGGCGGCCAGGTCCCGGTAGAGCGCTCGGGTGGAGGCGGTCAGCCCGGATCCGGGGTGGGCGGCGGCCAGCCGCACGGCGTCCTGCCAGGGGGTGAGGGCGCCGACGGGGTCGAGTCCGGTGGTGAGGAAGGTGTGCGCGCGGGCCGCCGCCTCACTGGCGAGGAGATCGAGCGCGAGCGGGTCCGGCGCGCCGCTGACCTGCGGATAGGAGGGCGGACGGCCGGGCTGCGCGGGGACGGGGAACGGTGGCGGAAGCGCCGGTCTGGTGCGCGGCGCGAGAGCCTGGGCGGCCGCGACCGTGGGCATCGGCGGCGGGGTCGCGGCCCGCTCGGTGGCCGCGCGGGTGAGGCTGCGCCGGGTGAGATCGGCGAGGACCTCCTGCTCACCGCGGCCCCGCATCAGGAAGAGGACGAACGGGTCCTCGTCCAGGAGTCTGGCCGTCTGGTAGCAGAGCGCGGCGGCGTGTTTGCACGGGTAGCCGTCGTCGGGGCAGGAGCAGTCCGGGGTGAGGTCACCGGCGGTGGGCAGCAGGTCGGCGGAGGCGGCGAGGGTGTGCGGCATGTCCTTGTCGAGGAGGGCGGCGATGTGGTCGGGGCGGGCCGCCGCCGCGTCGAGCAGATCCTCCCAGCCCTCGTCGTCGAGGGTGCGCAGCCGGATCTCCGTACGGTACGGGCGGGGCCGGGAGCCGTGGACATACGCCGTGACACGGCCGGGGGTGACCGTGATCGCGTCGACATGGCCGCTCCCCGCGTACTTCCGGCCGCGCTGGAGCCGGGCGGTGTCGAGGGCGGTCTCCTCCATGGACTCCACCCAGGCGTTGCCCCACCAGGTGGCGGCGAAGTCGCCCTGTGTGCCGGGGCGCGGGGGCAGCGCGGGGAACGTACGGCGGCGGTCGTCGTGCCGGGGGACCCGGGCGGTGCGGGAGCCGCGGAGGGCGCGCGGTGCTGTCATGACGTCCTCCGCAGGGAGACCAGGTCGCGCAGTTCACGGTCGGTCAGCTCGGTGAGGGCGGCCTCGCCCGAGCCGAGGACGGCGTCGGCCAGCGCCCGCTTGGAGGCGAGCATCTCGGCGATCCGGTCCTCGACCGTGCCCTCCGCGATCAGCCGGTGGACCTGGACGGGCTGGGTCTGGCCGATGCGGTAGGCGCGGTCCGTGGCCTGCTCCTCCACGGCCGGGTTCCACCAGCGGTCGAAGTGGACGACATGGCCGGCCCGGGTCAGGTTGAGGCCGGTGCCGGCCGCTTTCAGCGAGAGGACGAAGACGGGGACCTCGCCGGACTGGAAGCGGTCCACCATGCGCTCGCGCTCCTGGACGGGCGTGCCGCCGTGGAGCAGCTGGGAGGGGATCGCGCGGGCCGTGAGATGGGCGGAGAGCAGCCGCGCCAGCGACACGTACTGGGTGAAGATCAGGACCGAGCCGTCCTCGGTGAGGATCGTGTCGAGCAGCTCGTCGAGGAGGGCGAGCTTGCCGGAGCGGCCGGTGAGCCGGGCCGTGCCCCGGTCCGTGTCCTCCTTCAGATACTGCGCGGGGTGGTTGCAGATCTGTTTGAGGGCGGTGAGCAGTTTCATCACCAGTCCGCGGCGCGCGATGCCCTCGGCCGCCGCGATGGCCGCCATCGTCTCGCGGACGACCGCCTCGTACAGGGACGCCTGTTCGCGGGTGAGGGCGACGGGATGGTCGGTCTCGGTCTTCGGGGGCAGCTCGGGCACGATGCCGGGGTCGGACTTCCTCCTGCGCAGCAGGAACGGTCTGACCAGCCGGGCGAGCCGCTCCACCGCCTCCTCGTTCGCCAGGTCCTTGATGTCGGCGCTCTTGGCGTTCTCCACGTTCTCCACGACGCGCGCGTGGCGGGCCCGGAACGCCTTGAGGGGGCCGAGCAGCCCGGGCGTGGTCCAGTCGAGCAGCGCCCACAGCTCGGAGAGGTTGTTCTCCACGGGGGTGCCGGTGAGCGCGATCCTGGCGGGCGCCGGGATGGTGCGCAGCGCCTTGGCGGTGGACGAGAACGGGTTCTTCACGTGCTGCGCCTCGTCGGCGACGACCATGCCCCAGGCGTGCCCGGCCAGGATGTCGGCGCTGCCGCGCATCGTGCCGTACGTGGTGAGGACGAAGCCGTCCGTGACGGCGTCGAGGGTGCGCCCGGCGCCGTGGTAGCGGTGTACGGGGACGCCCGGCGCGAAGCGGGTGATCTCGCGCTGCCAGTTGCCGAGGAGGGAGGCGGGGCAGACGACCAGGGTCGGCGCGGGCCGGGCGCGGTGCAGGTGCAGGGCGATGAGGGTGATGGTCTTGCCCAGGCCCATGTCGTCCGCGAGGCAGCCGCCGAGGCCGAGCGAGGTCATCAGGTCGAGCCAGGCCAGCCCGCGCAGCTGGTAGTCCCGGAGGGTGGCGGCGAGGGCGGGCGGCTGGGGAACGGCGGCGGGCCCGTCGACGAGCCGGTCGCGCAGGGCCGCGAGCGCGCCCGTCGGCACGGCCCGCACCGTCTCGCCGTCCACGTCGGCGGTGCCGGTGAGGGCCACCGCCAGCGCGTCGACCGGCTCCAGCAGGCCCAGTTCGCGTTTGCGCGCCTTGCGGACGAGGGCGGGGTCGACCACCACCCACTGGTCGCGCAGCCGCACGATCGGGCGGTGCGCCTCGGCGAGCGCGTCCATCTCCCCCTCGGTGAGGGGGTCCCCGTCGAGCGCCAGCTGCCAGTTGAACTTCAGCAGTTCGGCGCTGTCGAAGAAGAGGGTGCCGTCCGTCGCGGAGCCGGGCGCGGGCCGGACGACCGCGGCGGCGGTCAGCGTACGGGCCAGCTCCCGGGGCCAGTGCACGGCGACGCCCGCCGCGGCCAGCCGGGCGGCGCCGGGGCCGAGCAGCTCGTACAGCTCGTCCTCGGAGAGCGGCAGCGCGTCGGGGACGTCCCGCTCCAGCAGCCGGGCGAGCGGCGTCCAGACGCGGGCCGCGCGGCGCAGCGCGAGCATGGCGTCGATCCGGGCGCGCGGTCCGAAGGTCTCGGCGCCCCCGCCGGCCCACAGGGCCGTGGCGTCGATGACCAGCGTGGGGTCGGCCAGGCTGTGGATCTGGACGAGGGCGGCCCCGGCGCGCCGGGCGCTGTCCCCGTCGGCCGCTCCCGGCGCGGTCTCCTCGTGGTCGAACAGCTCGTACGCGGACAGGTCGAGCCGCAGTGAGACGCGGACCCCGGCGTCCATACCGGCCGCCGCCTCGGCCGCCCAGGTCCGGGCGCCCGGGAGATGCTGTCCGGCGCGGGCCGCGAACGGGGCGCCCGCGGCGTGCTCGGCGGCCGGGGTGCGCGGCAGGGAGTCGGCCACGGCGTCCAGGAACGCCCGTACGAGCGCTTCGGGGTCGGGCAGCCGCAGCGGGCGTTCCGCGGGGAGCGGTACGGCGTGTGCCTCGGGCGGCATGGCGGCGGCGATGGCTCTGAGCTGCGCGATGTCGTCGGCGTCGAGCGGCCCGGCCCGCCAGGCGTCGTGGTCGGAGGCGGTGAGGCCGGGGAGCAGCCGGCCGCGCGCGGTGAGCTGGAGCGCGTGCAGCGCGGCGGCGCCCCAGCACGCGGCGGCGGGATGGGCGGATCTGTCGTGCCGGGCCCGGGCCAGCAGCGGGAAGGCGTCGGTGACGGACAGCAGCACGGCGGGGACCGTGCGCCGGCGCACCCCGGCCCCGTGGCTCCGTACGACCGTCAGCTCCTGGTCCGCCGCGGGCGGCGGATCGCCCTCCGGCGACCAGAAGGCGACCTTCCCGTCCCGGGGCAGCCCGGCGGGCAGGAAGACCGCGGCGCACCGCACGAGGGCGGGCGAGGGCGGGTCCGGGGCCATGGGCACATGTGCGGGCACAGGTGGCGGAGCGAGGTCGTGCGGGAACTGCGTCATGCCGTTCATCCCCTCCCACCTGGGATCGCCGCTGGATCCGACTACCTCTGCGAGTCTAGGCGGGGGGTCTGACAATGGGCCTCGACCGCTGGGCGGGACAGCACGACGCCCGGCCGGAGAGCCCGGCCGGGCATCGGTGTGACGGCGTGCGCGTGACGGCGTGCGCTCAGCCTCGGTGGGGCACGGTCTCGCGCGCGGAGCGGTCGTCGGCGCTGTCGGTGCTGTCGGCGCTGTCAGCGCTGTTGAGCACGTCGGCGCTGTTGAGCACGTCGGCGCTCTCCGCCTCGGAGGCGACGGCCTCCGTAGCGACGGGCGAGGCGCCGGCCGGTTCGGCGGCGGCGGGTGCCGCCTGGACGGCTCCGGAGACGGCCTGGACGGCCTGCACCGCCTCGGCGGGCGTGGCCCGTTCCAGGAACCGGAGCAGCTCGACGGGGAACGGCAGGACGAGTGTCGAGTTCTTCTCGGCGGCGACGGCGACCACCGTCTGCAACAGCCGCAGCTGGAGCGCGGCGGGCTGTCCGGACATCTGCCGGGCCGCCTCCGAGAGCTTCTTGGACGCCTGAAGCTCGGCGTCCGCGTTGATCACACGGGCCCGGCGCTCCCGGTCCGCCTCCGCCTGCCGTGCCATCGACCGTTTCATCGTCTCCGGCAGCGAGACGTCCTTGATCTCCACCCGGTCGATCTGCACGCCCCAGCCGATGGACGGGCTGTCGATCATCAGCTCCAGCCCCTGGTTCAGCTTCTCCCGGTTCGACAGCAGATCGTCGAGATCGCTCTTGCCGATGATCGACCGCAGGGAGGTCTGCGCCATCTGCGAGACGGCGAACCGGTAGTCCTCCACCCGGATCAGCGCGTCCGCCGCGTCCACGACCTTGAAGTAGATCACCGCGTCGACGCGCACCGTGACGTTGTCCCGGGTGATGCCGTCCTGCGCGGGCACCGGCATCGTCACGATCTGCATATTGACCTTGTGCAGCTTGTCCACGAACGGGATGACCGTCGTGAATCCCGGCCCCCGGACGCCGTCCCGCAGCCGGCCGAGCCGGAAGACCACACCTCGCTCGTACTGTTTGACGACCCGCGCGGCCGCCATCGCGTAAACCGCGCACGCGCAAATCACCGCGACGACCGCGATGACCAGTTCCTCGGCCATGATGGGCTCCCAGACGCCGGACCGATGGTGCTATTACCACGGTATGCCTTGGATGACCCCGGGGCGAGAGGCGTGACACGGGTAAGAAGACATGGGGGCTACGGACCCGGCTCCGTAGCCCGCCCGGCCGCGCACCGGGTGCCGACGCGGCGCGACGGGGCAAAGCTTGCCGGGAGGGGCACTGGCGCCGGGCGTACCCACCCGCCGCCGGACGCCCCGCCGTACGTCCGCTTCCCGCAGAGACGAGGCCGCCCATGTCCGTGATCGATCACCGGCGCCTCGCCCTCGCCGCCGGGGCGGCCCTCCTCACCCTCGGCGGCGCCACCGGCTGCGCGAGTCTGGACCGGACAGGGCTCGGCACCATCGCCTACGAGACGGCGAACAAGCACCTCGTCCAGGTGGACAGCCCCCGAGTCAGGGGCTGCCACCGATTCGCCGCGGCGGGCGCGGTCAAGGTCACGAACCGCACCCGTGTGGACCTGGTCATGTACCCGTCGGACCACTGCGCGGGCGGGAACACGGTCTACATCCCCACCGCGACCGCCGACGAGGTCGCCCCCGGCGCCGGGGTATGGCGCAGCTACACCCTGGTGCACTGACAGCCGCGGCACCCACGGCCCCCGGCCGGGGGCGCTCGGACGCTCCTTCGGTTCGGCGCGGTTCGGCGCTACTTCGGTACGGCCCGCACCCAGGTGCCGTCGTCCGTGAGGTACGCGTCGACCGCCAGTCCCGCCTGGTCGAGATATCCCTCGAACGCCTCCTTCGTCAGCTCACGCGAGTGGAACGTCTGCTTCCAGGTCACGTCCGGGAAGATGTACTCGGCCCGCAGGGCGTCCACCCCGTCCCCCACCGGCTCGCACGCCACCATCCGCACCTGGCAGCCGGCCGCCTCGTCGTACCGCTCCCAGGGCACCGCCCTGTGCCAGTCCAGGCCCTCGCGCTGGATCAGCACGCACCCGTCGTCGGCGACATGCCGGCGGCAGGCCCGCAACAGGGCGTCCCGCAAACGGTGTTCGGCGAAGTGGACCAGATACGACGCGAGCATCACCACGTCGAACGTCTCGTCCAGCTCCAGTGTCTCGATCGGGCTCAGGACCGTACGGGCGCCCCGGATCCTCTCCAGCATCTCGGGGGACTCGTCCACGGCCGTCACCACGAACCCGCGCTCGATCAGCGGATGTGTGACCCGGCCCGCGCCGCAGCCCAGCTCCAGCAGCGACGCCCCGGCCGGGACCGCCGCCGCGATGACATCGGGCTCCCGGCCCGCGGTGAGCCGGGAGTAAAGATCGACAGCGCAGCCGTCCGGTGTGATCGCCCCCGGTCCAGTGCCCTCATGCCCCACACGCATTTGAGTGCTCATGAACAGCAAAACGCGCACCGCCGGGGCGCCGTTCCGCCGCGTGCTGGCGATATCACGCCAAATCATGGTTCGCATAGCGGACACGCCTCGTGGGTACATAGCGGTTACAAGGCGGACGGGAGGTGCGATGTGCCCATGCGTACGGGACGGACGGGAAGCGAGCCGGTGACCGCGCGCAGCGCGCTGCGCATGCGCTTCTGGCTGAGCGTGTGGGGGCTGCTCTGGACCACCGGCGGTACGGCGGCGTTCGCGGTGGCCGGGCAGATCTGGTGGGCGCTGGCCTGCGGGGTGCTCGCGCTGATCGTGGCGGCCGACCTCGTCGTGGTGCGGTGGCGGATCCGTCAGGGCCCGCGTTTCCAGCCGGGCCGGGACGTCCCGCCGTATCCGCCGGGACACGGCCGGAATGTGGTGCTTGAGGAGAACCGCGAGCGGGAACGCGACCGGCTCCGCCAGCTGCGCAACCGCACCCGCGTACCCAGGCACCGCACCCGCATACCCGGACACGGACCGACCGCGGGCAGCGGGCGCTGAGCGGGGAGGCTCACTCCCCGGCGCCGCCGCCGTCGAGGTCGAAACGCGCCGCCTTCATGTACTCCGGCTTGGGATCCAGCGCAGCCGCCAGCCGGAAGTGCCGCTTGGCCAGCTCGGGGCGGCCCGACCGCTCGAACGTACGGGCGAGGGCGAAGTGCGCGAAGGCGTTGTCCGGCTCCCGCTCCAGGACCAGCTCGAATTCCAGCTCGGCGGGGCGCAGCTGGGCCGCGGCGAAGAACGCGCGGGCGCGCAGCAGTCTGGCCGCCGTGTTCTCCGGGTGGGCCCCGATGACCGAGTCCAGCAGCTTCACAGCCCCGCGCGGATCCCGAGCGGCGAGCAGCTGCTCGGCCGCGCGATAGTCGATGACGTGGGTTTCCGGACTCTCTGGCACGATCGCATCCTTCCCTAGCTGCGCGCGTTCAACGCCGGATCCGGCGAAGCTATTCCCCCGGGGTGTCCGGCGGGTTGTCCGCCGGGGTGGCCTGCGCGGGCCCCCGGGTGTCCGCCGCGCGGCCCAGCAGGTCCCGCCAGATCTCGCGGACCCTCGGCTCCAGCCGCTCCAGCGGACCGTCGTTGTCGATGACGAGATCCGCGACGGCCCGGCGCTGCTCGCGGGTGGCCTGCGCGGCCATCCGCTCGCGCGCCTCGGTCTCCGTCATCCCCCGCAGCCGCACCAGCCGGTCGAGCTGGGTCTCCGGCGTGGCGTCCACGACGAGCACCAGGTCGAAGAGGGCCGCCATACCGTTCTCGACAAGGAGCGGCACATCGTGCACCACGACCGACCCGGGCCCGGCGGCCGACTCCAGTTCGGCGGAGCGCGCCCGGACCAGCGGATGCACGATCGCGTTGAGGGCGCGCAGCCGGTCGTGGTCGCCGAAGACGATCCCGCCGAGTTTCGGACGGTCGAGGGCGCCGTCGTCCCTGAGCACCCCCGGGCCGAACTCGGCGACCACGGCGGCCAGTCCGGGCGTTCCCGGCTCCACCACTTCCCGTGCGATCCGATCGGAATCGATCAGCACCGCGCCGTAACCGGCCAGGAGCCTGGACACTTCGCTCTTGCCCGCACCAATTCCGCCCGTAAGTCCCAGCCTCAGCATGGAGCCAGCCTAGCCAGGCCCCCACCGCGCGCCACGACCGCCGCGGTCATCACCGTCGCGACCGCCGCGGTCACGGCCGCGACCGCCGCCCCCGGCCGGGCGGTCAGTGGCCGCCGTCGCCCTCCCGCTCCGCGAGGAACTTCTCGAACTCCCGGCCGATCTCGTCGGCCGACGGCAGCTCCGTCGGCTCCGCCACCAGATTGCCGCGCGTCTCGGCGCCCGCGACCGCGTCGTACTGGTGCTCAAGCCCCTGCACCATCGTGACCAGGTCCTCGTCGCCCTCGCCCAGCTGCCGCTCGATCTCGGTCTGCGTCCGCTGCGCCTCCGTACGCAGGGAGTGCGCGACGCTCGGCAGCACCAGGCCCGTCGCCGCCGTGATCGCCTCCAGCGCGGTCAGCGCCGCGTCCGGGTACGAGGACCGGGCGACATAGTGCGGGACATGCGCCGCGACACCGAGGACATCGTGGCCCGCCTCTATCAGCCGGTACTCGACGAGCGACTCGGCGCTGCCGGGGACCTGTGCCTCGTCGAAGGGGCTGCGGTGGCCCGGCATCAGATCCGTACGGTTGCCGTGCGGGGTGATGCCCACGGGCCGGGTGTGCGGAACGCCCATCGGGATGCCGTGGAAGTTGACGGACAGCCGTACGCCGAGACGCTCGATGATCTGCCGGACGGCCAGCGCGAAGCGCTCCCACTCCACATCCGGCTCCGGCCCCGACATCAGCAGGAACGGCGCTCCGGTGGCGTCCTGTACGAGCCGGACATCCAGCGTCGGCGTCTCGAAGGCGGTCCAGCGGTCGCGGCGGAAGGTGAGCAGCGGGCGCCGTGCGCGGTAGTCGACCAGCCGGTCGTGGTCGAAGCGGGCCACCACCTGGTGGGGCAGCGACTCCAGCAGGTTCTCGACAATCTGGTCGCCGGTCTCCCCCGCGTCGATGTAGCCGTCGAAGTGGTACAGCATGACCAGGCCCGCCGACTCCTGCGCCAGTGCCATGTCGACGACGGCGAGGCCCTTGGGCTCCCATTCGTACAAACCCTGCGGATCAAGCACGGTTACCGCTCCTCCTCGTGTTCTCCAGGGAGAACGCACCACGGAGCGCGGGCATTCCCCGCGCCCCATGGTGCCCAGAAGCCGCTGTCCCTGCCCCGGCCCGTTCGCTCACCCCCGGCCGAGGACCCGCGCGTGCAGCGCCGTGACCGTCCTGCGGGCGGAGGTGAAGGCGCCGTGCTGCCAGGCACTGGCGTACGACAGATGGTCGCCGGTGAAGTAGACGCGTCCGGTGGGCTTGTTGAGCGGGTCGAAGACGGCCGCGTCGGGGCCGCCGGCCAGGGAGTGCCAGGCCGCCTCCAGATGGGGCGTCTGCCGCCAGTGGTGGGAGAAGGACGAGACGAGTTCGCTCCGGTACTTCTCGCCGTGGATCCGTACGCCCTGCTCCACCGCCCGCGCCTCCCGGTCGCGCGGCGCGAGCCGGGCGTAGGTGTCGGCCGCCGTACCGGTGTTGTAGTAGCCGACGAGCACTCCGCGCCGGCCGTGGTGCCCGTACGACGGGTACCAGATGTGGGCGAGGTCGAGATCCGTCTCGGTGATGCCGCCGTAAATCCGGTGGTCGCTCTCCCACCAGCGGCTTCGGTATTCGAGGCCGATCTTGCCCGCCGAGGCCGGCCGGCACGCCTCCAGCGCGGTCTGCACGGCCGCGCCGAGGTTGTGCCGGGTCCTGGCCAGGATGTTGGGCGGCAGCGCGGCCACGCAGTAGTCCGCGTCGATGGTCCGTGTCCGGCCGCCGCGTGTGTACGAGACGCTCACCCCGGCGGCCCGGTCGGTGATCTGCTGGACGACCGCGCCCGTCAGGATCCGGTGCGCGCCGACCGCCCGGGTGAGCGCCGCGGGTATACGGTCCATTCCGCCGACCGGCTGGAACATCAGCATCGCCTGGTCATAGCCGAATTCGAACGCGAAGTACCGGCCGACGCCGCTGGCGAAGACCTCCGAGGCGGCGGGCACCGGTCCCAGCGCCACGCCGGGTGTGCCGGCGGCGCCCGGGTCGACGCGGTAGCCGCGGCGCGTGCTGCCGGTGTACGAGAGCCTGGCGCCGATGTCCCCGAAGCTCTTGAGGAATTCGAGGAGCCGCTCCCGGTCGTCGGCGGTGAGTTCCTCGTCGAGCGCGCCCTTGTTGGTGGCCTTGGCAAGCAACTCGGAGACATAGCCGTACACATCGGCCTTGGCGGTGCGGTGGCGCACCGGGGCCGTCATCCCGGCCTTCTCGTTGTAGAGGTACGCGTTGGCGTTGGCGTTGGTGAAGACCTCGACGGGGACGCCCAGTTCGCGGCAGTAGTCCATGGTGGTCATCCACTGCGGGATCCGGGCGGGGCCCGCGTTGAGGTACTGGCCGTCGGTGAAGCGCGCGGTCTGCCGGTTGCCGTACAGATCGAGGCTGGTGTCCCCGCCGCGTACGGTGAAGTTACGGCCGCCGGTGCGGTCCCTGGCCTCCAGGACCGTACAGTCGTAGCCCGCCTTGCCGAGTTCGTACGCGGTGGTCAGACCGGCTATGCCGGCGCCGACGATGACGACCTTGGCCGCGGCCCGGCCGGTGAGGGTGAGGTCCCCCGTTCTGGGCGCGTGGAACACGGGTTCGCGGCTCGCGGCCTCGGCGGTGGGGGCGAGCCCCAGGGCCCCCATGGTGGCGAGCATCGCGCCCGCCCCTCCGGTGGCGCCCACCTGGCGCAGAAAACCGCGGCGGCTGGTGCCCGTGCTGCTGTCCGGCGCTTGGCTCATGTCCCGGTACCCCTTCCCGTCTTCAGGTGTGCCGGGATCCTGACAACGGGATGTTACGGACCGTCAGATAGCCGCGTGTCCCCCACGTTGCCCTCCCCTCACGGCGATCGCGGGCACACGTCCACGGACATGCGCAGAAGGACATGCGTAAGGCCCGCCCCCCGGAGGGGACGGGCCTTACGTACGACTCAGCTACCGCTACCGCTCACGCGGTGGACCGGAGCGTCAGCTCTGGCCGCCGGCGAGCTTCTCGCGCAGCGCGGCAAGCGCCTCGTCCGACGCCAGGGCGCCGGAGTTGTCGTCGGACTCCGAGGAGTACGAGCCACCACCGGAGGCGGCGGGAGCACTGCCACCGGCGGCGGGTGCGGCAGCACCCTCGGCGGCAGCGGCCTCGTCGGCCTCGCGGGACTTGATGACCTGGGCCTGGTGCTGCTCGAAGCGCGACTGCGCCTCGGCGTACTGGCCCTCCCACGCCTCACGCTGGGTCTCGAAGCCCTCGAGCCAGTCGTTGGTCTCGGGGTCGAAGCCCTCGGGGTAGATGTAGTTGCCCTGGTCGTCGTAGGACGCGGCCATGCCGTAGAGCGTCGGGTCGAACTCGACCGAGGCCGGGTCGTTGCCGAAGGACTCGTTGGCCTGCTTCAGCGAGAGGCTGATGCGGCGGCGCTCCAGGTCGATGTCGATGACCTTGACGAAGATCTCGTCGTTGACCTGGACGACCTGCTCCGGGATCTCCACGTGGCGCTCGGCCAGCTCGGAGATGTGGACCAGACCCTCGATGCCCTCGTCGACGCGGACGAACGCACCGAAGGGAACGAGCTTGGTGACCTTACCCGGGACGACCTGACCGATCTGGTGCGTCCGGGCGAACTGCTGCCACGGGTCTTCCTGCGTCGCCTTGAGCGACAGGGAGACACGCTCGCGGTCCATGTCGACGTCGAGAACCTCGACGGTGACTTCCTGGCCGACCTCGACAACCTCGGAGGGGTGGTCGATGTGCTTCCAGGACAGCTCGGAGACGTGCACGAGACCGTCGACGCCGCCGAGGTCCACGAACGCACCGAAGTTGACGATCGAGGAGACGACGCCGGAGCGGACCTGGCCCTTCTGCAGGGTCGTGAGGAAGGTCTGGCGGACCTCGCTCTGGGTCTGCTCCAGCCAGGCACGGCGGGACAGGACCACGTTGTTGCGGTTCTTGTCCAGCTCGATGATCTTGGCTTCGAGCTCCTTGCCCACGTAGGGCTGGAGGTCGCGGACGCGGCGCATCTCGACGAGGGAGGCCGGCAGGAAGCCACGGAGGCCGATGTCGAGGATGAGACCACCCTTGACCACCTCGATGACGGTACCGGTGACGATTCCGTCCTCTTCCTTGATCTTCTCGATCGTGCCCCAGGCGCGCTCGTACTGGGCGCGCTTCTTCGAGAGGATCAGGCGGCCTTCCTTGTCCTCCTTCTGGAGAACAAGGGCCTCGATCTCGTCGCCGACCTTGACGACCTCATTGGGGTCGACGTCGTGCTTGATCGAAAGCTCGCGGGACGGGATGACGCCTTCGGTCTTGTAACCGATGTCGAGCAGGACCTCGTCCCGGTCGACCTTCACGATGACGCCATCCACGATGTCGCCGTCGTTGAAGTACTTGATCGTCTCGTCGATCGCGGCGAGGAAGGCTTCCTCGTTACCGATGTCGTTGACCGCAACCTGCGGAGTGGTGGCGGTGGTCTCGGTGCTGCTCGTCATGTGGGAAAGGGCTCCGGTGCGGACAGTGAGTCGTAGGTACTGCTACGCCGGGAGCCCGTATCGCCACCTGTAGAAGCCGGACAGCCAAGGAAGCGCCGCCCCGGACAAAGGGAAAGCGCCTCGACAACCGAGGGATACACAGATGCGAGCGCGGCTGCTACGTCTGAGGCGCGCAAGCCCGCAGCGCAACCTTTAGCATACGGGGGCAGCCGGGCACGGTCAATGCGCGAAGGCGCACACCCGGGGTTGAACCTCTCATACCCGGCACAATCAGCGTTCGCTGAGGCCACAGGGCTCCGCGACGACTCCTCGCAGACTACGACGACGGACACGATGATCCAAGAGCAGGAATACCCGGCCGAGCCCGAAGCCACCCGCCGCGACTCCGGCGCCACGGAGAGCAGCCGCGCCAACCGCGGATGGTGGGACCGGAACGCGGACGACTACCAGAACGAGCACGGCACCTTCCTCGGCGACGACCGTTTCGTCTGGTGCCCGGAGGGGCTGGACGAGGTGGAGGCCGCCCTCCTCGGCCCCCAGGAGTCGCTGCGCGACCGCGACATCCTGGAGATCGGGGCGGGCGCCGCGCAGTGCTCGCGCTGGCTGGCCGCGCAGGGCGCCCGTCCGGTGGCGCTCGACCTCTCCCACCGCCAGCTCCAGCACGCGCTGCGTATCGCCGACGGCCGCTCGCTGACGTTCCCGCTGGTCCAGGCGGACGCCGGCGCGCTGCCCTTCGCGGACGGCTCCTTCGACCTGGCCTGCTCCGCCTACGGCGCGATCCCCTTCGTGGCCGATCCGGTACGGGTGTTCCGCGAGGTACGGCGGGTGCTGCGGCCCGGCGGCCGCTGGGTCTTCTCCGTCACGCACCCGGTCCGCTGGGCGTTCCCCGACGAGCCGGGACCCGAGGGCCTGACGGCCGCGTCCTCGTACTTCGACCGCACCCCGTACGTCGAGCAGGACGAGCGGGGGAACGCGGTGTACGTCGAGCACCACCGGACGCTCGGCGACCGGGTGCGCGACCTGGTGGCGGGCGGTTTCCGGCTGGTCGACCTGGTGGAGCCCGAGTGGCCGGCGTGGAACACGCAGGAGTGGGGCGGCTGGTCACCGCTGCGCGGGACGCTGCTTCCCGGGACTGCGATCTTCGTCTGCGAACGGGACTGATCATCCGACCGGCCGCCTGACGCGGGCCACCGGGCGTCCGGGGACCGGAGTGCCAGGCACCGGGGGTCCGGCCGCCGGAGGTCCGGCCGCCGGAGCGCCGGGCGTCCGTGGCGGACACTGAACGGGTGATCCGCCATGACGTCCTCGCCGCCCTCCCCGTACGCACCGCCGTCCCCGCGCTGGAGCGGGCCCTCGAAGAGCACGGGTGCGCGGTGCTGTGCGCGCCGCCCGGGACGGGCAAGACGACGCTCGTACCGCTCGTGCTCGCCGGGCTCCTCGGCCCGTCGGACCGTCCCGTACGGCGCGTGATCGTCGCCGAGCCGCGCCGGATCGCGGCGCGCGCGGCGGCCCGCCGGATGGCCTGGCTGCTCGGCGAGCGCGCCGGGGAGCGCGTCGGCTTCACCGTGCGCGGGGAGCGCGTCGTAGGGCGCGCGACGGTGGTGGAGGTGGTGACCACCGGTGTGCTGCTCCAGCGCCTCCAGCGCGACCCGGAGCTGGCCGGGGTCGACGCCGTCATCCTCGACGAGTGCCACGAGCGGCACCTCGACGCCGACACCGTCGCGGCCTTCCTGCTGGACGTCCGCGCGACGCTGCGGCCCGGACTGCGGCTCGTCGCCGCGTCCGCGACCACCGACGCGGCGGGCTGGGCCCGGCTGCTGGACGACGCGCCCGTCGTGGTGACGGACGGCGTGTCGTACCCGGTCGAGACGGTGTGGGCGCCCCCGGCCGCGCCCGTACGCCCGCCGCACGGCATGCGGGTGGATCCGGCGCTGCTGACGCATGTGGCGTCGGTCGTACGGCGGGCGCTGGCCGAGCGCGACGGCGATGTGCTCTGCTTCCTGCCCGGCGTCGGCGAGATCGGCCGGGTCGCCGGGCAGCTGGCGGAGGTGTCCGCCGAGGTGCTCCAGGTGCACGGCCGGGCGCCCGCCGCCGTGCAGGACGCGGTGCTCGCCGGGTCGGTGGACGGCCGCCGCCGGGTGGTGCTGGCCACGGCCGTGGCGGAGTCGAGCCTGACGGTGCCCGGCGTACGGATCGTGGTGGACGCGGGCCTGGCCCGGGAGCCCCGTACCGACCACGCGCGCGGACTGAGCGCCCTGACGACCGTACGGGTGTCCCAGGCGGGCGCCGGGCAGCGCGCCGGACGGGCCGGCCGTGAGGCGCCCGGGACCGTGTACCGCTGCTGGTCGCGCGGGGAGGACGACCGGCTGGTCCGCTTCCCCTCCCCCGAGATCAAGGTCGCGGATCTGGCCTCGTTCGCGCTCCAGGCGGCCTGCTGGGGCGATCCCTCGGCGGCGGGGCTCGCCCTGCTCGACCCGCCCCCGGCAGGCGCGCTGGCCGCCGCGCGCTCCGTACTGGCGGCGATCGGCGCGGTGGACACGGACGGGCGGGTGACCGCGCGCGGCACGCGGATGGCCGGCATCGGGCTGCACCCCCGGCTCGCGCGGGCGCTGCTGGACGGCGCGCCCGAGGTCGGGGCGCGGCGGGCGGCCGAGGTGGTGGCGCTGCTGAGCGAGGAGCCGCCGAGGTCGTACGGGGACGATCTGGCGGCGGCGTGGCGCGCGGCCCGGCGCGGCGGGGACGCGTACGCGGCGCGCTGGCGCCAGGAGGTACGGCGGCTGACCTCGGCGGTGACGGGCGGCGGGGCCGGCACCGGTGCGGAAGGACCGGGGGCGGGATCCGACGACGCGGCGGCCGGGCTGATCGCCGCGCTCGCCTTCCCCGAGCGGGTGGCGCGGGCGCGCGGCGCGGGCGCGTATCTGATGGTGTCGGGCACGGGCGCGGAGGCGGCCGACGGCTCCGGGCTGCGCGGCGCGCCCTGGCTGGCGGTGGCGGTGGCCGACCGGCCGGCCACCGCCGTGTCGGCGCGGATCCGGCTCGCGGCGGTCATCGACGAGGACACCGCGCGGTCGGCGGCCGGCCGGCTGCGGGTGGCGGGCGAGGAGGTCCGCTGGGAGGACGGCGATGTGGTGGCCCGGCGGGTGGAGCGGCTGGGCGCGGTCGAACTCGCCGCCCGCGCCCTGAAGTCGCCCGCTCCGGAGCTGGTGCGGGCGGCCCTGCTGGACGGGCTGCGGCGCGAGGGTCCTGAGCTGCTGCGCTGGACGCGGGAGGCGCGGGAGCTGCGCGAGCGGCTCGGCTTCCTCCACCGGGAGCTGGGCGGCGGCTGGCCGGATGTGTCGGACGCCGCGCTGCTGGAGCGCCCGGACGCCTGGCTGGAGCCGGAGCTGTCGCGGGCCCGGCGCCGCGCGGATCTGGGCCGGCTGGACGCGGGGCAGGCGCTGCGGCGGCTGCTGCCCTGGGCGTCCGGGGAGGCGGCGCGGCTGGACGAGCTGGCTCCGGAGCGGATCGAGGTGCCCAGCGGGTCCCGGGTGCGGGTGGAGTACGGCGGGCCGCAGCCCGTGCTGGCGGTGAAGCTCCAGGAGCTGTTCGGGCTGCGGGAGACCCCGCGGGTGGCGGGCGACGCGGGGGTGCCGGTGCTGGTGCATCTGCTGTCCCCGGCCGGGCGTCCGGCGGCGGTGACGGCCGATCTGGCGTCGTTCTGGCAGGACGGCTACCGGGCCGTACGGGCGGAGCTGCGCGGCCGTTACCCCCGCCATCCGTGGCCGGAGGACCCGTCGACCGCGGTGGCCACGCGCCGGCTGAACAACCGGCGCTGACCACCGCGCCACCGTGCGGGCCGCCTCGCGGACGGGCCCGCGAACCCGTCGGCTCAGCCGGTCCGTTCGGCTCAGCTCGCCGCGGCGACCGTCAGCTCGATGGTCAGCGTCGCGCCGCCCGCCGTTTCGAGGCGGAGCAGATACGTGCCTTCCGCGTCGTCGGCGAAGATCTTCGGGAGCTGGAGCACACCGTTGGCGTCGGTCGTGAGGTCGGTGAGCTTGCGCAGCGGCTCACCGGCCGCGTCCTTGAAGTACGGTCCGGCGGCGGGCGTCGTGCCGTCCGCGGCGGTGATCATGGCCGCGGTCACCGCCAGGCCGGCCACGGCGACGCCCTTGTAGGTGGCCCTGACCTCGATCCGGTCGGCGAACTCCGCGCCGGGCGCGGCCGTCTGCTCGCCGGTGGTGGTCCTGACGAGCGCGTCCGCCTGGCGGGCCGTGACGGTCGCGGTGTAGTCGAGGGAGGCGACCCCGGAGACGATGGGGATGGCCCGGATGGTGAAGTCGCCCGTCCGCTCGCCCGCCTGGACGGCCGGGGCGGTCGCCGTGCCGTCGGCGCCGGTGACGGCGATCGCGGTGGCCGAGCCCGCCGCGAAGAGGGCGTCCGTGTCGCCGATGATCTCGAACCGGACGACCGTCTTGGCCACGGGCTTGCCCGCCGCGTCCTTGGCGCGTACGGCGGCCCGCTCGGCGAAGCGGGTGCCGGCGACCGCGGTGAGCGTGCCCGTGCCGGCCTTCTCGATCCGGGTGGCCACGGGGGTCGGGGCGGGGTCGGCGGGGGTGGGGGTGCCGGGGTTCCCCGGGGCCGGGGGTGTCGTACCGCCGCCCGGCTTGGTGGGGGTCGTACCGCCGCCGGAGCCACCGGGCTTGGTGGGGGCGGGGCTGGTCTTCGGCGGGGTGCTCGGCTTCGGCGTGGTGCCGGGGGCGCTCGGCGACGGGGAGGGCGAGGGGGTGACCGGGGCGGTGGGGCCGGTGGTGGCCGGGGTCGTACCGGAGCTGTCGGGGACCTCGTGCGAGCCGTTGCGGTAGTACTCCAGCCAGGACAGGACCGTGTGCAGATACTCCCGCGAGTGGTTGTAGCCCAGGATCGCCTGGTGGAGGTACTTGTCGATCGACAGGTCGCGGTCGCCGGCACACAGGTAGTACGCGGCGGCCAGCGCCGCGTCGTACACGTTGTTGGGGTCCTTGCGGCCGTCCCCGTTGCCGTCCTGGCCCCAGGTCTGCCAGGTCGCCGGGATGAACTGCATGGGGCCGACGGCCCGGTCGTAGACCGTGTCGCCGTCGAACTCGCCGTTGTCGGTGTCGGGGATGTTGGCGAAACCCACACCGTTGAGGACCGGGCCGCGGATCGGCGCCAGTGTGGTGCCGTTGTCGTCGACCTCGCCGCCGCGCGCGTGGCCCGACTCGACCTTGCCGATCGCGGCGAGCAGCTGCCACGGCAGATTGCAGCCGGGCTTGGTCTCGCTGAGGGTCTGCTCCGCCCGCTGGTACGCGGAGAGCAGCGTGGCCGGTATGCCCGCCTCCGCCTCCCCCACGGCCGTCCCCGCGCCCGCCCCCTGCGTGTCTATGGAAGTGCTGGGCTTGGCGGGCGTCTTGAGCGGGGGAAGCTCCGTGTAGTACGACGAGTTGCCGGACACCGGGGTGCCGGGCGGCGGGGTCACGTCGGCGGCGCGGGAGTCGCCCACGTCCACCGGGACGGCGCCGGGTGCCTGCGACGCGGACAGTGCCGCGATCGCCGCGGCGGCCACCGCGGTGGTGGTCGCTCCTCTGCGCAGTCGGCTGCCGAATAGCGCTGCCATCGTCTGGCCCCTCCCCCTGGTCGCTGGTCGCGCTCCCCGCGCGAGGACTGACGACCCCATGGCCGTCAGGCGACCCTATGTCAACTCACCACCCCCGCACACCGGTCCGATACGGGGTTTCACCAGTTCGCCACCTCCGGTTCGCCCGGTTGCGGGAAACCCGTCGGAACACGGGCTTCCCGCAAGGCGAATTCCGGTCAGTGCGCCGCGGACTCCCAGTCCGGGCCCACGCCCACCGACACATCCAGCGGGGCGCGCAGCTCGACCGCGCCCGCCATCTCGCGGCGGAGCAGCGCCTCCACCCGGTCGCGCTCGCCCGGGGCGATCTCCAGCACGATTTCGTCGTGGACCTGGAGGAGCATCCGGGAGGCCAGCCCGGCCTCCGTCATGGCCCGGTCGACCTTGAGCATGGCGACCTTGACGATATCCGCGGCGGTGCCCTGGATGGGCGCGTTGAGCGCCATCCGCTCGGCCATCTCCCGGCGCTGCCGGTTGTCGCTGTTGAGGTCGGGCAGATAGCGGCGGCGCCCGAGCATCGTCTCCGTGTATCCCGTGGCCCTGGCCTCCACCACGGCGCGCTGGAGGTAGTCCCGTACTCCGCCGAACCGCTCGAAGAAGGTGTCCATCAGCCCGCGGGCCTCGGCCGCCTCGATGTTCAGCTGCTGGGAGAGCCCGAACGCCGAGAGGCCGTAGGCCAGTCCGTAGGACATCGCCTTGATCTTGCGGCGCATCTCGGAATCAACGGCGGACTTCGCCACCCCGAACACCTGCGAGGCGACCGTGGTGTGCAGATCCTCACCGGAGGTGAACGCCTCGATCAGGCCCGCGTCCTCGGAGAGATGGGCCATCACCCGCAGCTCGATCTGGCTGTAGTCCGCCGTCATCAGCGATTCGTAGCCCGCGCCGACGACGAAGCCGCGCCGGATGGCCCGGCCCTCGTCCGTACGGACCGGGATGTTCTGGAGGTTGGGGTCGGTGGAGGAGAGCCGGCCCGTCGCGGCCACCGTCTGGTTGAAGGTGGTGTGGATACGGCCGTCCGGCGCGACGGACTTGATCAGGCCCTCGACGGTGACCCGCAGCTTCGCCTGCTCGCGGTGGCGCAGCATGATGACCGGCAGTTCGTGCTCGGTCTGCCCGGCGAGCCAGGCCAGCGCGTCGGCGTCCGTCGTGTAGCCGGTCTTCGTCTTCTTGGTCTTCGGCAGACCCAGCTCGCCGAAGAGGACTTCCTGGAGCTGCTTGGGCGAGCCGAGGTTGAACTCGTGGCCGACGGCCGCGTACGCCTCCTTCACCGCCTGCTGGACGGCGCCCGCGAACTGCTGCTCCATGGCCTCCAGATGCGCGCGGTCGGCGGCGATCCCGTGCCGTTCGAGCCGGGCGAGCAGGACGGAGGTGGGCAGCTCGACCTCGTGGAGCAGCTCGGTGGCACCGACCTCGCCCAGCCGTTCGGTGAACGCCGTACCGAGATCGAGGACCGCGCGGGCCTGGATCATCAGCGACTCGGCCTCGGCCTGCTCGTCGGTGCCGAACGCCAGCTGTCCGTCGGCGGCCGGCGCCGGGGCCAGCTCGCGGCCCAGATACTCGACGGCCAGGGCGTCGAGGGCGAACGAGCGGCGGCCCGGCTTGACCAGGTACGCGG
This sequence comes from Streptomyces paludis, assembly GCF_003344965.1. Classification (NCBI taxonomy): domain Bacteria; kingdom Bacillati; phylum Actinomycetota; class Actinomycetes; order Kitasatosporales; family Streptomycetaceae; genus Streptomyces; species Streptomyces paludis. The sequence continues at coordinate 1,358,112 of NZ_CP031194.1, forward strand.
CGAGGGCGGTGTCCATCGTGACGCCGCCGACCTGCCAGCCCTGCTCGGGGGCGACCCGCATGGCGCTCTTCGCGTTGTGCATGACCTTGGGGCGCTCCGGGTCCGCGAGCCATGCCGTGAACGCCCGCTCGTCGGCCTCGTCCAGCACCGTCGGGTCGAACCAGCCCGCCGCGCCGCCGGCCGCCGCGAGCGCGACCTCGGTGACGCTGCCGGCCCCCAGGGACCAGGTGTCCACGAGGGCCACGCCCAGCGGCTGTCCGCCGTGCTCCGCCAGCCAGGGCGCCAGCTCGCCGGAGCCCAGGACCGCGCCGTCCAGCTCCACCCCGGCCGCCGGTGCCGGGGCCTCGTCCTCGGCCGCGCCCGGGTCGACCGCGAGCAGCCGCTCGCGCAGGCTCGGATTGCGGATCTCCAGGACCTCCAGCACACCGGTCACCGCCGCCCGGTCGTACGGGACGCGGGCCAGGTCCTGCGGTGTCCTGGGCAGCTCGACATCGCGCACCATCTCGGTCAGCCGGCGGTTGAGCTTCACGGACTCCAGATGGTCCCGGAAGTTCTGCCCGGCCTTGCCCTTGACCTCTTCCGCGCGCGCCACCAGCTCGTCGAAGGAGCCGAACTGGTTGATCCACTTCGCGGCGGTCTTCTCCCCCACTCCCGGGATACCGGGCAGGTTGTCCGACGGATCGCCGCGCAGGGCCGCGAAGTCCGGATACTGCGCGGGCGTCAGCCCGTACTTCTCCTGCACCTTCTCCGGAGTGAAGCGCGTCAGCTCCGAGACACCCTTGGTGGGATACAGCACCGTCGTGTGCTCGCTGATCAGCTGGAAGGAGTCGCGGTCCCCGGTGACGATCAGCACCTCGAACCCCGCCGCCTCGGCCTGTGTGGCGAGCGTCGCGATCACATCGTCCGCCTCGAAGCCGTCGACCGCGAACCGGTCCGCGCGCATCGCGTCGAGCAGCTCACCGATCAGCTCGACCTGCCCCTTGAACTCGTCGGGCGTCTTCGAGCGGTTCGCCTTGTACTCGGGGAACTCCTCCGACCGCCAGGTCTTGCGCGACACGTCGAACGCGACGGCGAAATGCGTGGGCGCCTCGTCACGCAATGTGTTCGCCAGCATCGACGCGAAGCCATAGATGGCGTTCGTCGGCTGCCCGGAGGCGGTCGTGAAGTTCTCCACGGGCAGCGCGAAGAACGCCCGGTACGCCAAGGAGTGCCCGTCCATGAGGAGCAGGCGGGGACGGTTGTCTGCGGTCTTCTTCGATGCTGTCTCAGCCACGTACCCGATCCTGCCACGCCCCACTGACAATCCCGACCGGCCGGCAGCCGCACCCCGGCCCGACCCCGCCCGGCCCCCGAATGTCACAGGCACGTGACAGGATCGAATACGTACGCGAATTCGACAACGCGCGGGAAACACCCCAGGCCCGAAGGAGAACGCGATGGCGACCAAGCCCCCCACCGGAGATCCCGTCCAGGACGCACCCGAGGTCACCGCCCCGCAGCACGCCGCCGCGGGAATCCCCGCCATCGTCCACACCCTCCAGATCGCCCAGCGCCAGATGGGCCTGCGGCGCACCGCGAGCACCCTGCTCAAGGTGAACCAGAAGAACGGCTTCGACTGCCCCGGCTGCGCCTGGCCCGAGGGCGACCACCGGCACACCGCGGAATTCTGCGAGAACGGCGCCAAGGCCGTCGCCGAGGAAGCCACCCTGCGCCGGGTCACCCCGGCGTTCTTCGCCGCGCACCCCGTCTCCGACCTCGCCACCCGCAGCGGCTACTGGCTCGGCCAGCAGGGCCGTATCACCCAGCCGATGCTGCTGGACCGCGGCCCCGACGGCACCGGGAGCGATCACTACGAACCGATCGGCTGGGACCGCGCCTTCGCGATCATCGCCGAGGAGCTGACCGCCCTCGCCTCCCCCGACGAGGCCCTCTTCTACACCTCCGGCCGCACCAGCAACGAAGCGGCGTTCCTGCTCCAGCTCTTCGCCCGCGAGTTCGGCACGAACAACCTCCCCGACTGCTCCAACATGTGCCACGAGTCGTCCGGCTCCGCGCTCTCGGAGACCATAGGCATCGGCAAGGGCAGCGTCTCCCTCGAAGACATCCACCAGGCCGATCTGATCATCGTCGCCGGACAGAACCCCGGCACCAACCACCCCCGGATGCTCTCCGCACTGGAGAAGGCCAAGGGCGCCGGCGCGAAGATCATCTCGGTCAACCCCCTGCCCGAAGCCGGCATGGAGCGCTTCAAGAACCCCCAGACCCCGCAGGGCATGCTGAAGGGCACCGCGCTCAACGACCTCTTCCTCCAGATACGGATCGGCGGCGACCAGGCCCTCTTCCGGCTGCTCAACCGGCTCGTCCTGGAGACTCCCGGCGCCGTCGACGAGACCTTCATCGCCGAACACACCCACGGCTACGAGGAATTCGCCGCCGCCGCCCGCGCCGCCGACTGGGACGAGACCCTCGCCGCCACCGGCCTGGAGCGCGCCGACATCGAGCAGGCCCTCGCCCTGGTCCTCGCCTCCCGGCGCACCATCGTCTGCTGGGCCATGGGCCTCACCCAGCACAAGCACTCCGTGCCGACCATCCGCGAGGTCGTCAACTTCCTGCTCCTGCGCGGCAACATCGGCCGCCCCGGCGCCGGCGTCTGCCCCGTGCGCGGACACTCCAACGTCCAGGGCGACCGCACCATGGGCATCTTCGAGCGGCCCGCGCCCGCGTTCCTCGACGCCCTCGACCGCGAGTTCGGCATCACCTCACCGCGCCACCACGGCTATGACGTCGTACGGTCCATCGAAGCGCTCCGCGACGGCCGGGCCAAGGTCTTCTTCGCCATGGGCGGCAACTTCGTCGCCGCCACACCGGACACCGACGTCACCGAGGCCGCCATGCGCCGCGCCCGCCTCACCGTGCACGTCTCCACCAAACTCAACCGCTCGCACGCCGTGACCGGCACCCGCGCCCTCATCCTGCCCACCCTCGGCCGTACCGACAAGGACGTCCAGAAGGGCGGCCGGCAGGTCGTCACCGTCGAGGACTCGATGGGCATGGTGCACGTCTCCCGGGGCAACCTGCCGCCGGCGAGTCCCCATCTCCTCTCCGAACCCGCCATCGTCGCCCGGCTCGCCCGCGCCACCCTCGGACCCGCCTCCCGCACCCCCTGGGAGGACTTCGAGAAGGACTACGCCACCATCCGCGACCGGATCGCCCGCGTCATCCCCGGCTTCGAGGACTTCAACGCCCGCGTGGCGCGCCCCGGCGGCTTCGCCCTTCCGCACGCTCCCCGCGACGAACGCCGCTTCCCCACCGCCACTGGCAAGGCCAACTTCACGGCCGCGGCCGTCGAGTTCCCGGCGCTCCCCGCGGGCCGGCTGCTGCTCCAGACCCTGCGCTCGCACGACCAGTACAACACCACGATCTACGGCCTCGACGACCGCTACCGGGGCATCAAGGGCGGCCGGCGGATCGTCCTCGTCAACGCCCGGGACGCCGCCGAACTCGGCCTCGCCGACGGCTCGTACACGGATCTCGTCAGCGAGTGGAAGGACGGCGTCGAGCGGCGCGCGCCCGGCTTCCGGGTCGTCCACTACCCCACGGCGCGCGGCTGCGCCGCCGCGTACTACCCCGAGACCAATGTGCTCGTCCCGCTCGGTGCCACGGCCGACACCAGCAACACCCCCGCGAGCAAGTCCGTCGTCGTCCGCTTCGAACCGGGCGAGCGCGGGACACCGGACGGGGAAGAAAGCTGAGAGAAGAGGCCGAGGGAAAAAAGCTAAGCGTTCGCTCAGCCATCTGATAAGCAGGACGGTGTACACGACACACTCGCGACCACACAACGGAGCCGGACCCATGGGTGAGCAGTCCACCGTCAAGTTCCCGCAGGAGATCATCGACGAGTACGCCGCGCACGGCATCGATCTCGTCGCCCTCTTCTCCGCCGGCCACCTCGGCACCCGTATGGGCATGCGGGTCGTCGAGGCGGCCGTGGACCGCGTCGTCGCGACCCTGCCCGTCGAGGGCAACACCCAGCCCTACGGACTGCTGCACGGCGGCGCCTCCGCCGTCCTCGCCGAGACGCTCGGCTCCATCGGCGCGATGCTCCACGGCGGCATCGGCAAGATCGCCGTGGGCGTGGACCTCAACTGCACCCACCACCGCAGTGCTCGCAGCGGCCTGGTCACGGGGGTCGCCACCCCCATCCACCTGGGCCGATCCACCACCACCTACGAGATCGTCATCACCGACGAGCAGGACAGGCGGGTCTGCACCGCCCGGCTCACCTGCCTGCTGCGCGACGCCCCCGGCGCGGAGAAGTAGCGGCCCGCCCGGAACCGTACAAACCTCAAACAAACCTCAAGAAACGGGCCCGGCGCCAACGGCGTCGGGCCGCCCTCTTGTCCGCGCCGGACATTCCACCTAGCGTGCCCCCAAAGAACCGGTCCGGGCAGGGCGGCCCCGGCCCCACACCACACCTCCCACATCACGCCAGAGGTCACTCTACGTAACATCGACGTGAACGGAAATCCGGACGTCGAGCACACAGTCACGCAGGCTGCCCGCTTTGACACTTCAGCCTGCCCGTTTGGCCACGTCAGTACCAAAAACCCTCAAGTCCCTTAGCGGAACTGCGGGTTCTCAGCATGCGGTCAATTCGGAAAGCGAAGAAATGCCACATCCGGCCCCCGGTGGCCGCTCTCCGTTGACCCTGGCATAACAAGACAGTCACATCATGTCCCCACCGCTCCCCACTCCCTGAGACTCCGCTTAGAGTCACGCCCAGTCACCGCGCCACCGGACCCTCTCCCGTCCGGTTCCGGCGCGACCCGGCGTCCCAGTCAGGGACGCCGTGCCCGGGGAAAGGACAGTTCGTGCGTCACCGTTCCTTGTTCATCATCACCACCGCGGTCACCGCAGGAGCGCTTACGCTCTCGGCCTGCGGCTCCCGCGACGACAGCGACGGCGGCAGCAGCGGCGGCGGCGACACCACCGTCGTCATCGGCCTCGACGCACCACTGTCCGGCGACCTCTCCGCGCTCGGCCAGGGCATCAAGAACTCGGCCGACCTCGCCATCAAGAACGCCAACAAGAACAAAGAAGTCCCCGGGGTGACCTTCAAGCTGGAGGCCCTCGACGACGTAGCCCAGGCGGCCACCGGCCAGCAGAACGCCACCAAGTTCGTCGGCAACGACAAGGTTCTCGGCGTCGTCGGCCCCCTGAACTCCAGCGTCGGCCAGTCGATGCAGGCCGTCTTCGAGAGCGCCGGCCTCGTCGTCGTCTCTCCCGCCACCACCAACCCCTCCCTCACCCAGGGCCAGGCGTGGGAGAGCGGCACCAAGAAGCGCGACTTCAAGACGTACTTCCGTACCGCCACGACGGACGCCGTCCAGGGCCCGTTCGCCGCGCAGTACATGTACAACAAGAAGAAGCTCAAGAAGGTCTACGTCATCGACGACAAGAAGACCTACGGAGCCGGCCTCGCGGCCACCTTCACCAAGGAGTTCAAGAAGCTCGGCGGCACCGTGGTCGGCACCGACCACATCAACCCCGAGGACAAGGACTTCGCCGCGGTCGCCAGCAAGGTCGCCGCCCAGAAGGCCGACTTCGTCTACTACGGCGGCGAGTACCCCGCCGGCGGCCCCCTCGCCAGCCAGATCAAGAACGCCGGCGCCAAGATCCCCACCGTCGGCGGCGACGCGCTCTTCAGCGCCGAGTACATCAACCTCGCCAAGAAGAACGCCGAAGGCGACCTCGCCAGCTCCGTCGGCGCCCCGCTGGAGACCCTCGACACGGCGAAGAAGTTCATCGCCGACTACGAGGCCGCCGGCTACAAGGACGCCTACGAGGCGTACGGCGGCTACGCCTATGACTCCACCTGGGCCGTCATCCAGGCCATCAAGGCCGTGGTCGAGAAGAACGACGGCAAGCTCCCGGCCAACAAGGAAGCCCGCGGCCAGGTCGTCGAGGCCATGCAGAACGTCAGCTTCGACGGCGTCTCCGGCAAGGTCGGCTTCGACGAGTTCGGTGACACCACCAACAAGCAGCTCTCCCTCTACGAGGTCAAGAACGGCAAGCACGTCGCCGTCGAGGTAGGCGAGTTCAAGGGCTGATCCGGCCCGCCCGCACCACCCCGTACACACCTGTACACCCATGACCGCGCGGGGGGCGCCACAGCGCCCCCCGCGCGGCCGTATATCTGACGACACCCACAACGGAGGCCCCGCGGTGAACGATCTGCCGCAGCAACTTGCCAACGGCCTGCTACTCGGCGCGCTGTACGGACTCATCGCAATCGGTTACACGATGGTCTATGGCATAGTCCAGCTCATCAACTTCGCCCACGGCGAGATATTCATGATCGGCGGCTTCGGAGCGCTGACCGCATTCCTCATCCTGCCGTCCGGCACCAGCCTGTTCGTCGCGCTCCCGGTCATGATCCTCATGGCCATGGCCTGCTCCGTGCTCGTCGCCATGGGCGCGGAACGCTTCGCGTACCGGCCCCTGCGCGGCGCACCCCGGCTGGCCCCGCTCATCACCGCGATCGGCCTCTCCATCGCACTCCAGCAAGCCATCTGGGCGTTCTACCCCAACGCCAAGAAGGCACGCCCCTTCCCCGAATTCGAAGGCGGCCGCATTGACCTCGGCGCCTTCACCATCGGCCGCGGCGACCTCTTCCTTCTCGCCGCCGCCCCCATCTGCATGATCGCCCTCGGCGTCTTCGTCTCCAAGACCCGCACCGGCCGCGCCATGCAGGCCACCTCGCAGGACCCCGACACCGCCAAGCTCATGGGCATCAACACCGACCGCATCATCGTCACCGCCTTCGCCATCGGCGCCGCCTTCGCCGCCATCGCCGCCGTCGCCCACGGCCTGCGCTACGGCAACGTCGACTTCCGCATGGGCTTCATCGCCGGACTCAAGGCGTTCACCGCCGCCGTGCTCGGCGGCATCGGCAATATCTACGGCGCCATGATCGGCGGCCTCGTCCTCGGCGTCGCCGAAGCCATGGCCACCGCCTACATAGAGAACATCCCCGGCATGTCCCAGCTCGGCGGCGGAGCCTGGAAGGACGTATGGGCCTTCGTCCTCCTCATCCTCGTCCTCCTGCTGCGGCCCCAGGGGTTGCTCGGCCAACGAGTAGCGGACAGGGCGTGACGACATGACCACCACCGAACAGACCACCGCGCCCGTCGCCCCGCGACCGGCCACCGGCATCATCCCGCTGCCTCCCGCCGCCGCCCGTACGGCGACCGCCGCCGGCGCCCTCCTCACCCTCGCGAGCACCTTCCTCGCCTGGACCTGGACCGCCGAATTCCCCGGCGACCTCACCGTCAATGGCTACCCCGGCGGGCTCCAGGTACTCACGCTCACCGGAGCGCTCCTCACCCTCCTCATCACCCTCTCCGCCCACGGCGTCCGCGGCCTCACCTGGCTCACCCCCGGCGGCAAGCACAGCCCCGTACTCCTGCTCGCCCTCGGCACCTTCGCCACCACCTGGTACGCGGTCATCGCGATCGCGGTCAACCTCGGCGGACTCGCCAACCTCGAACCCGGCGGCTGGATCGCGGCTCTGGCCTCCCTGGCCACCCTCGTCGCCGCCCTCGGCCTTCCCGCCGACACCCCCCTCGAAGGCGACCGGACCACCCCCTGGAAGCGCTTCACCCACACCTTCAAGGCGCCCACCCCCGAACCCGCCGCGCCCCTGCCGTCCTGGGCCGAGATCGTGATCATCGCGATCGCCTTCGGCCTGGGGCTCTTCGTCTTCACGTACGGCATCGACACCGAGTACGCCGAGCTGTTCATCGGCTTCATGCTCCTCGTCTGCTTCGGCGCCACCGCGCTCGCCCGCACCGGCCTCAACCACCGCCTCGCGAGCTACACCGCCAAGCACAAGAACGTCACCGTGACCGCGGCCTTCGTCGCCGCCTTCACCTTCCCGTTCACCCAGACGAACGACGCCTACGCCACCATCGGTACCAACATCCTCATCTTCGCCACGGTGGCACTCGGCCTCAACGTGGTCGTCGGCCTCGCCGGCCTTCTCGACCTCGGATACGTCGCCTTCCTCGGCGTCGGCGCCTACACCGCCGCCCTCGTATCCGGATCCCCCTCCTCCACCATCGGCATCCAGCTCCCCTTCTGGGCAGCCGTACTCGCCGGTGCCGCCGCCTCGCTCATCTTCGGCATCGTCATCGGCGCACCGACTCTGCGCCTCCACGGCGACTACCTCGCCATCGTCACCCTCGGCTTCGGTGAGATCTTCCGCCTCGCCGTGCAGAACATGGACGGCGTCTCGGGCCCCAACGTCACCAACGGCCCCAACGGCATTCCCAACATCCCCGAACTGGAGATCTTCGGCTTCAACCTCGGGGAATCCCACACCATCCTCGGCGTCGAACTCGGCAAGTTCTCCAACTACTACCTCCTGATGCTGGTCTTCACCATCATCGTGGTCACCGTCTTCCGCCGCTCCGACCAGTCCCGGATCGGCCGCGCCTGGGTCGCCATCCGCGAGGACGAGACCGCCGCGCGCGCCATGGGCATCAACGCCTTCCGGCTCAAGCTCCTGGCCTTCGCCCTCGGCGCCACCCTCGCCGGCATGGCCGGCACCGTACAGGCGCACGTCACCACCACCGTGACCCCCACCGAGTTCAAGTTCGTCGAAGCGGTCCCCCCGAACTCGGCCTTCCTCCTCGCCGCCGTCATCCTCGGCGGTATGGGCACCGTCAGCGGGCCCCTCATCGGCGCCTCGCTCCTCTACCTCATCCCGGCCAAACTCCAGTTCATGTCCGACTACCAGCTGCTCCTCTTCGGCGTGGCGCTCGTCCTGCTCATGCGATTCCGCCCCGAAGGGCTCATCGCCGACCGCAGGAAGCAGCTCGAATTCCACAGCGCCGACCAACCCGGCCCCGGAAGCCCGCCCAAGGGCGATACCAGCCTCAGCAAGGCGGGGGTGTGAACGACATGACCACCGACACCATCAGCCCCACCACCCGGACCCCCGCCGCACCCGGCGAGACCGTGCTCCACGCCTCCGGCGTCACCATGCGCTTCGGTGGCCTCACCGCCGTACGCGACGTCGAACTCACCGTCAACAGCGGCGAGATCGTCGGCCTCATCGGCCCCAACGGCGCCGGCAAGACCACCTTCTTCAACTGCCTCACCGGCCTCTACATCCCCACCGAGGGCACCGTCTCCTACAAAGGAAAGGTGCTCCCGCACAAATCCCACCTCGTCACCCAGGCCGGCATCGCCCGTACCTTCCAGAACATCCGGCTCTTCGCCAACATGACCGTCCTGGAAAACGTCCTCGTCGGCCGCCACACCCGCACCAAAGAAGGACTCTGGTCCGCGCTCCTGCGCCTCCCCAGCTTCAAGCGGGCCGAACGCGCCTCCGAAGAACGCGCCATGGAGCTGCTTGAGTTCACCGGCCTCGCCGCCAAGCGCGACCACCTCGCACGGAACCTTCCGTACGGCGAACAGCGCAAGCTCGAAATCGCCCGCGCCCTCGCCAGCGAACCCGGCCTGCTGCTCCTCGACGAGCCCACCGCGGGCATGAACCCGCAGGAGACCCGGGCCGCGGAAGAGCTGATCTTCGCCATCCGCGACCAGGGCATCGCCGTCCTCGTCATCGAGCACGACATGCGGTTCATCTTCAACCTCTGCGACCGCGTCGCCTGTCTCGTGCAGGGCGAAGTCCTCGTCGAGGGCAGCCCCGCCACCGTCCAGGGCGACGAACGCGTGGTCGCGGCCTACCTCGGTACGCCCTTCGAGGGCGCCCCGGGAGCCGAGGAAGCCGCCGAGGTGAACGCGGCGGAGGCATCCGCCAGCGCGGCAGCGGCGGAATCGGCCGAAGCCGCCGAAGCGGCCACGTCGGCCGCGGCCGACGCGCCCGACGCGCCGGCCGACAGCGCCGAAGGCGATACGGGCACCACCAGCACCACCGGCACCACCGGTTCGGAAGGAGACTCCAAGTGACCGCGCTCCTGGAGGTCGAGGACCTCAAGGTCGCCTACGGCAAGATCGAGGCCGTCAAGGGCATCTCCTTCAGCGTCGAAGCCGGCCAGATCGTCACCCTGATCGGCACCAACGGCGCCGGCAAGACGACCACCCTGCGCACCCTCTCCGGGCTCCTCAAGCCCGCGGCGGGCCGGATCTCCTTCGACGGACAGCCGCTCGGCGCCGTACCGGCCCACAAGATCGTGGCACTCGGCCTGGCCCACTCCCCCGAGGGCCGGCATATCTTCCCCCGTCTCACGATCACCGAGAACCTCCAGCTCGGAGCGTTCCTGCGGACCGACAAGCCCGGCATCGAGAAGGACATCCAGCGCGCCTACGACCTCTTCCCGATCCTGGGAGAGCGCCGGAAGCAGGCGGCGGGCACGCTCTCCGGCGGTGAGCAGCAGATGCTCGCGATGGGCCGCGCCCTGATGTCCCAGCCCAAGCTGCTCATGCTCGACGAGCCCTCCATGGGGCTCTCCCCGATCATGATGCAGAAGATCATGCAGACCATCATCGAGCTGAAGGCCCAGGGCACCACGATCCTGCTCGTCGAGCAGAACGCGCAGGCCGCCCTGTCCCTCGCCGATCAGGGCCATGTCATGGAGATCGGCAAGATCGTCCTCTCCGGCACGGGCCAGGACCTGCTGCACGACGAGTCCGTACGCAAGGCGTACCTGGGCGAGGACTGACGCCAGGCCCGACCCCGCGAACGACAGAGGCCCGGTGCACCGCGCGCAAGCGGTGCACCGGGCCTCGTCGTACATCCGCCGTACGGCGCTACTGACCGCCGGCCTTGCCGTTCTTCTTCTCCGCCGCGTCCTCGATGACCGCCTCGGCAACCTGCTGCATCGACATCCGCCGGTCCATCGACGTCTTCTGGATCCACCGGAACGCGGCCGGCTCCGTCAGCCCGTACTGCGTCTGGAGCACCGACTTCGCCCGGTCCACCAGCTTCCGGGTCTCCAGCCGCTGCGACAGATCCGCGACCTCCTTCTCCAGCGTCCGCAGCTCCGCGAAGCGCGACACGGCCATCTCGATGGCCGGCACCACATCGCTCTTGCTGAACGGCTTCACCAGATACGCCATCGCCCCGGCGTCCCGCGCCCGCTCCACGAGATCGCGCTGCGAGAACGCGGTGAGCATGAGCACGGGCGCGATGGACTCCGCCGCGATCTTCTCGGCCGCGGAGATCCCGTCCAGGACCGGCATCTTCACATCGAGAATGACCAGGTCGGGCCGGTGCTCCCGCGCCAGCTCCACGGCCCGCTCACCGTCACCGGCCTCACCGACGACGGAGTAGCCCTCTTCCTCAAGCATCTCTTTGAGATCGAGGCGGATCAACGCCTCGTCCTCTGCGATGACGACTCGCGTCGTCAGCGGCGGGACGTGCGACTTGTCGTCATCGTCTACGGGCTGGGGCGACTCGGGGGCGGTCACGGGGGCTCCTTGTTCCGGGCAGGGTGCTGCTCCCCATGAGCCTACCGAGCTGCGGTAAAGTAAGCCTGAGCGGGGGACCCTTTCCCCTTGCTTTCCGAGGCCCCAGTACTCCAACTGGTTAGAGAGGCCGCTCTCAAACAGCGGACAGTGTGGGTTCGAATCCCACCTGGGGCACTTTCCTTGGATTCCAAGGTTGGGTAAGAACCCGTGATGGCCATCGGCCCCGGGCACTGACTACTGCGGACTGTCGTCCTCGCCGATGTGATGCACCCGCACCAGGTTCGTGGAGCCCGCGACCCCCGGCGGGGAGCCCGCCGTGATGATGACGATGTCGCCCTTCGCGCAGCGGCCGATCCTCAGGAGCTGCTCGTCGACCTGGTCGACCATCGCGTCGGTGGAGTCGACGTGCGGGCCGAGGAACGCTTCCACGCCCCAGGTCAGGGTGAGCTGGGCGCGGGTCGCCGGGTCGGGGGTGAAGGCGAGGAGGGGGATCGGGGAGCGGTAGCGCGAGAGGCGCTTGACCGTGTCGCCGGACTGGGTGAACGCGACGAGGAACTTCGCGCCCAGGAAGTCGCCCATCTCGGCCGCCGCGCGGGCCACCGCGCCGCCCTGGGTGCGGGGCTTGTTGCGGTCGGTGAGCGGGGGCAGGCCCTTGGCGAGGATGTCCTCCTCGGCGGCCTCGACGATCCGGCTCATCGTCTTGACGGTGTCGATGGGGTACTTGCCGACACTGGTCTCGCCGGAGAGCATCACCGCGTCCGTACCGTCGATCACGGCGTTGGCGACGTCGGACGCCTCGGCGCGGGTGGGGCGGGAGTTCTCGATCATCGAGTCGAGCATCTGGGTGGCGACGATGACCGGCTTGGCGTTGCGCTTGGCGAGCTTGATGGCGCGCTTCTGGACGATCGGGACCTGTTCGAGGGGCATTTCGACGCCGAGGTCACCGCGGGCGACCATGATGCCGTCGAAGGCGGCCACGATGTCGTCGATGTTCTCGACGGCCTGGGGTTTCTCGATCTTGGCGATGACGGGCAGCCGGCGCTGCTCCTCGTCCATGACGCGGTGGACGTCGTTGATGTCGGCGCCGCTGCGCACGAAGGAGAGGGCGATGACATCGGCGCCGATGCGCAGGGCCCAGCGGAGGTCGTCGATGTCCTTCTCGGAGAGGGCGGGGACGGAGACGGAGACGCCGGGGAGGTTGAGTCCCTTGTGGTCGGAGACCATGCCGCCCTCGATGACGAGGGTGCGGACGCGGGGTCCGTCGACGGAGGTCACTTCGAGGGTGACCTTGCCGTCGTCGACGAGGACGCGCTCGCCGGTGGTGACATCGGCGGCGAGTCCTTCGTAGGTGGTGGAGCAGGTGTGGCGGTCGCCGTCGTGGGGTTCGACGGTGATGGTGAACTCGTCGCCGCGTTCGAGGAGTACGGGGCCTTCGCGGAAGCGGCCGAGGCGGATCTTGGGGCCTTGGAGGTCGGCGAGGATGCCGACGCTGCGGCCGGTTTCGTCCGCGGCTTTGCGTACGCGGTGGTAGCGCTCCTCGTGCTCGGCGTAGGTGCCGTGGCTGAGGTTGAAGCGGGCGACATCCATTCCGGCTTCGACCAGGGCTTTGATCTGGTCGTACGAGTCGGTGGCGGGGCCCAGGGTACAGACGATCTTTGCTCGGCGCATATATCGAGCCTAGAGCTTACCGGTGGGTAGCGAATTGGCCCCGCATGACTACTCAACCACCTTTGGGTGAAGGGTTATTGACAAACGTCGAATTGTGCGCGGGGTCGCTCTTTTGAGCATTTCCGGTGCGATTCATGGACGGTATCCAGGACGGTCAGCCGTTCAAATTTGGCGGGGTCATGGTAAAACGTGCGTTGACCTGGGCGTAGACCCTTTGACGTTGCGGTTCGAGGTCGAGCGGGGGCGCGGCGTCGGATGATTCGGCGGCTCCGAAGGCGGCGCGGCTACGCATGCCGGCGGGGGCGGCCATGCCGTAGCCGATGGTGTTCTCGGCGCCGAGGTCGGCGAGTTCGACAAGGGCGGCGAGCCGGGCGTCGAGGGCTTCGGCGTATTCGCGGGCGCGCTGGACGGCTTCGTGTACGGCCTGCCGGCGCGCGGAGGCGTGGGCGGGCGAGTTGGGGCGCAGGGACCACCAGGGGCCTTCGACGGCGGTGAGTTCGAGGTCGGCGAGGCGGGTGGTGAGTTCGCCGAGGATGGTGAAGTCCGTGAGTTCGACGGTGAGATGGACCCGGCCGTGGTACGCGCGGACGCGTTCGCCCCGGCCGTGCCGGGTGAGTTCGGGGGTGATGGAGAAGGCGCCCGTTTCGAGTTTTTCGATGGTGTCACCGTAGGTCTTGATGAGGGTGATGACATGGGTGTTGCGGCGGGTGAGGTCGTCGAGGGCGGCGCGGCGGTCGGTGCCGCGGGCGCCGACGGTCACGGAGATACGGGCGAGTTCGGGGTCGACTTCGAGTTCCGCCTCGCCCCGGACGGCGACGCGCGGGGTTTCGGGTGTGCCGTAGGGGGCGGCGGGGGCCGGGGTGGTGTCGGTGAGGGGGTCGGTGGTCATGAGCGGCGACTCCTGGGTGTGGACGCTGTGTAGGGACACTGTCGCACTTGGGTACGACAACGGGTCGTGATGGTTGGCGGTCATCTGATCGAAACCCTGTGGGGGTGTTGCCATGGGGGCGGTCTGGGCCAGAATCTACGCGCGTTGTGCGATGGATCGGTCGCGCGATGGTCTTGCGATGGATCACTAGGGAGAAGAAATGCCGCTGAATCGAAGGACGTTCCTGGGGACCTCGGCCGCCGCCGGGGCCGGGGTGGCGCTGGTGGGAGGTGTGACGCCCGCCCAGGCGGCCGGCGGCGGCAAGGGTGGCGCGGGAGCCGGTCATGGGGGTCCGGGGAAGCGGTACTCGTTCACGGTGATGGGGACGACCGATCTGCACGGCAACGTCTTCAACTGGGACTACTTCACGGACAAGGAGTTCGACGACGCGGCCCACAACGACATCGGTCTGGCGAAGATCTCCACGCTGGTCAATCAGGTCCGTAAGGAGAAGGGCCGGCAGAACACGCTGCTGATCGACGCGGGCGACACGATCCAGGGTACGCAGCTGTCGTACTACTACGCCAAGGTGGACCCGATCACGGCGAAGCGTGGTCCGGTGCATCCGATGGCGCAGGCGATGAACGCGATCGGTTATGACGCGGCGGCGCTGGGAAATCATGAGTTCAATTACGGTATTCCGGTGCTGCGGAAGTTCGAGGAGCAGTGCCGTTTTCCGCTGCTCGGCGCGAACGCGCTGGACGCGAAGACGCTGAAGCCGGCTTTCGCGCCGTATGTGATCAAGAAGGTGCGGGCGCCGTTCGGCCGCGAGGTGAAGGTGGCGATCCTGGGTCTGACCAATCCGGGGATCGCGATCTGGGACAAGGCGCATGTCCAGGGGAAGATGACATTCCCGGGGCTGGAGGAGCAGGCGGCGAAGTGGGTGCCGAAGCTGCGTTCCATGGGCGCCGATGTGGTGATCATTTCGGCGCACTCGGGGTCGGACGGTTCCTCGTCGTACGGTGACCAGCTGCCGTACGTGGAGAACGCGGCGGGGCTGGTGGCGGAGCAGGTGCCGGGGATCGACGCGATCCTGGTGGGCCATGCGCATGTGGAGATTCCCGAGCGCCGGGTGGTCAACAAGAAGACCGGCAAGGACGTGGTGCTGTCCGAGCCGCTGAAGTGGGGTCAGCGGCTGACGCTGTTCGACTTCGAGCTGGTGTGGGAGCGGGGTGGCTGGACGGTTGAGCGGGTCACGTCGAAGGTTCTGAACTCGAACACGGTCGCCGAGGACAAGAAGATCACGGGGCTGCTCGGTGATGAGCACCGCAAGGTCGTGGCGTACGTCAATCAGGTGATCGGTACGTCGACGGCGGTGATGTCCACGGTGGACGCGCCGTGGAAGGACGAGCCGATCATCGATCTCATCAATCATGTGCAGGCGGAGACGGTACGGGCGGCGCTGGCGGGCGGCGAGTGGGCGGCGCTGCCGGTGCTGTCGCAGGCGTCGTGCTTCTCGCGTACGGCGCGGATCCCGGCCGGCGAGGTGACGATCAAGGACGCGGCGGGGCTGTATCCGTTCGAGAACACCCTTGAGGCGCGGTTGATGACGGGGGCGCAGCTCAAGGCGTATCTGGAGTATTCGGCGAAGTATTACGTGCGGACGGCCGCGGGTGCGGCGGTGGACACGGCGAAGCTGACGAACGCGGACGGGACGCCGGACTACAACTATGACGTGGTGTCGGGGCTGACGTATGAGATCGATATCGCGCAGCCGGTGGGGTCGCGGATCGTGAATCTGCGGTTCGAGGGGAAGAATCTGGATCCGGCGGCGCAGTTTGTGCTGGCGGTGAACAACTACCGGGCGAGTGGCGGCGGGAATTTCCCGGGGATCGCGGCGGCGCGGCAGTTGTGGGCGAATTCGGATGAGATCCGGAACACGATCATCGGTTGGGTGAAGGCCGCGGGGACGGTGGATCCGTCGGTGTTCGCGTCGGTGGACTGGAAGCTGACGCGGGACGGTACGCCGGTCTTCTGAGACCGGTGCGGTCGTCGGCCTGAGGGCCGGTGGCCGTTCAGCGGACTTCGGTGAGTGGGACCAGGCCCCTCGGTGCGGGTACCGGGCGGGCCTGGTGCTGTGTGGTGAGGCCGAAGGTGGTGAAGGCGGTGCGCCGGGGCAGGGGGTAGGGCTCGGTGCCGGTGAGGTGGTTGAGGATGGTGGCGCTGCGCCAGGCGGCGAGACCGAGATCGGGGGCGCCGACGCCGTGGGTGTGGCGCTCGGCGTTCTGTACGTAGACGGAGCCGGTGACGCTGGGGTCGAGCAGAAGCCGGTGGTGGGCGTCGATGCGGGGACGGGTGGAGCTGTCGCGGCGCATATAGGGGTCGAGTCCGGCGAGGATGCGGTCGAGCGGGCGTTCGCGGTAGCCGGTGGCGAGGATGACGGCGTCGGTGGTGAGGCGGCTGCGGGTGGCTTGTCTGCGGTGTTCCAGATGGAGTTCGATCTTGGTGGTGGCGATACGGCCGGCGGTGCGGACGGAGACGCCGGGGGTGAGGACGGCGTCGGGCCAGCCGCCGTGGAGGGTGCGTCGGTACAGCTCGTCGTGGATGGCGGCGATGGTTTCGGGGCCGATGCCTTTGTGGAGCTGCCATTGGCGGGGGACGAGGTCGTCGCGTTCGGGTTCGGACAGGGCGTGGAAGTAGCGGGTGTAGTCGGGGGTGAACTGTTCCAGGCCGAGCTTGGAGTACTCCATGGGGGCGAAGGCTTCGGTGCGGGCGAGCCAGTGGAGCTTCTCGGCGCCGGCGGGGCGGGCGCGGAGCAGGTCGAGGAAGATCTCGGCGCCGGACTGTCCTGAGCCGATGACGGTGATGTGGCCGGCGGTGAGCAGCCGTTCGCGGTGGTGGAGGTAGTCGGCGGAGTGGATGACGGGGACGGTGGGGGCTTCCGTGAGGGGTTTGAGGGGGTCGGGTACATAGGGTTCGGTGCCGATACCGAGGGCGATGTTGCGGGTGTGGGTACGGCCGAGGGCTTCGGCTTCGCCGTCCGGGTCAAGCTGGGTGAAGTCGACCTCGAACAGGTCGCGTTCGGGGTTCCAGCGGACGGCGTCGACCTGGTGGCCGAAGTGGAGGGTGGGGAGTTGCCGGCTGACCCAGCGGCAGTAGGCGTCGTACTCGGCGCGCTGGATGTGGAAGCGCTCGGCGAAGTAGAAGGGGAAGAGCCGGTCGCGGGTCTTGAGGTAGCTGAGGAAGGTCCAGGGGCTGGCGGGGTCGGCGAGGGTGACCAGGTCGGCGAGGAAGGGTACTTGGAGGGTGGCGCCGTCGAGGAGGAGTCCGGGGTGCCAGTGGAAGGCGGGGTTCTGGTCGTAGAAGGTGGCGGCGAGCGGTTGGCCGCCGGTGCGGGTGATGCCGTCGGCGAGGGCGGCGAGGGAGAGGTTGAACGGGCCGATGCCGATGCCGACCAGGTCGTGCGGGCGGTCGAGGTGGCGGGGCTGGGCGGTCATCGGCGGTTGCTGCCTTCCACGAGTCGGGCGCCCGGGGTGCCCGGGGTCGGTGGTGGTGCCGATGAGCACAACGAGCCACACCCGAACGGGGTAATGGGGTGGCGGGGCGGGCGGTGAGGTCGGCCGGATTGCGCCGGTACCGGGCGCTGGACGTGGGTGTGGATGTGGGTGTCGGGGGGGCGTGGCGGTGTGTGGCGGTGGTGCGCGCGGCGGTGGTGCCGCCGCGCGCACGTTTCTCCCGTTCGTGGGCCGGGGTGTCGGGCCGGCTCACGAACGGGCTGTCGTCGGTGTGCTGTCCGGCCGGTTCAGCCCCGTACGCGCGACACCCGGCGCAGATCGTCCAGCTGGTCGACGAGCTTGCGGCGGAGCGCCGGGATCATCTCCGCGGTGTCGAGGCACTCCTGGCCGAGGCGCAGTGCTTCCTCGTCGACGGCGTGCCGGGGGAAGGCGTAGCGTCCGGCTGCGTCGGCGATGGCGGGGCCGCGGCGGGCGGCGAGGGCGACGGCTTCGGGGTAGTAGCGGGGGACGTAGGCGCTGACGAGGTCGGTCTGTTCTGGCTGCCAGAAGCCTTGGGCGGTGGCGGCGAAGAGGTAGTTGGAGAGGTCGTCGGTGTGGAAGAGCCGTGCCCATGCCTGCGCCTTGGCGTCGGCGTCGGGCAGGGCGGCGCGGCAGCGGGCGGCGCCTTCCTGGCCGGTGGCGCTGGGGTCGCGGTCGAGTTCGGCGTCGATGGCGGCGGTGTCGGTGGCGCCGAGGACGGCGAGCCGGGTGAGGACGCGCCAGCGCAGCTCGGGGTCGAGTTCGGGGCCGCCGGGGACGCTGCCGGAGTCGAGCCAGTCGTGGAGGGGGCCGGGGCGGGTGGCCGCGTCGATGGTGTGGCGTACGGCGGTGAGGCGGAGTCCGGGGTTGTCGCCGTCCTCGGTGCGGCGCAGGAGGTCACGGGTGAGGTCGCTGAGGGTGGTGAGCGCGGCGGGCCGGTCCTCGGGGGTGAGATAGCGGTCCGCGATCTGGGTCGCGGCGAAGGCGAGGACGCCTTGGACGACGGCGAGGTCGGTTTCGTACGGCAGATGGGCGCGGGCGGCGTCGAGGTAGGCGGTGGGGGCGAGTTCGGCGTCGCGCACCATGTCGCGGGCGGAGTTCCAGATGACGGCGCGGGTGAGCGGTTCGGGGATGCCGGAGAGGCTGTGGAGTGCGGTGTCCCAGGACTGGGTGTCGAGCCGGACCTTGGCGTACGTGAGGTCGCCGTCGTTGACGACGACGAGCGCGGGGCGGCTGCCGGGGTGGGTACGGGGCCCGTCGGAGGCCGGCAGATCGAGGGCGAGCTGGTCGCGGGCGACGAGCCGGCCGGGGTCGGCGGGGTCGGTGTCGTAGGTACCGACGGTGAGGTGGTGCGGGCGGCTGCCGTCCCGGACGACGTCGAGGGTCCAGGCGGGTCCGGTGTCGGTGTCGGCCGGGGTTTCGGTGATACGGGGGGTGAGGGTGTCGACGCCGGTGGTACGGAGCCACTGGGCGGCCCAGGCGTGTACGTCGCGGTCGGTGGCGCGGGCGAGGGAGTCGATGAAGTCGGCGAGGGTGGCGTTGGCGAACTTGTGCCGGGCGAAGTGGTTGTTGATACCGGCGAGGAAGTCCTTCTCGCCGAGCCAGGCGACGAGCTGGCGCAGTGCGGAGGCGCCCTTGGCGTAGGAGATGCCGTCGAAGTTGAGCAGCGCGGAGGCGGTGTCGGGCACGGCGTCGGGGTCGGGGGCGACGGGGTGGGTGGAGGGGCGCTGGTCGGCGTCGTACCCCCAGGATTTACGTCCGATGGCGAAGTCGACCCAGGTGTCGGTGAAGCGGGTGGCTTCGGTGAGGGTCTGGTAGCCCATGTACTCGGCGAAGGACTCGTTGAGCCAGATGTCGTCCCACCAGGTGAGGGTGACGAGGTCGCCGAACCACATATGGGCCATCTCGTGGGCGATGACCATGGCGCGGGTCTGGCGTTCGGTGTCGGTGACGGCGGAGCGGTAGACGAATTCGTCGCGGAAGGTGACGAGTCCGGGGTTCTCCATGGCACCGGCGTTGAACTCGGGGACGAACGCCTGGTCGTAGGAGTCGAAGGGGTAGGGCTCCTCGAACTTCTCGTGGTAGCGGTCGTAACAGGAGCGGGTGATGTCGAGGATCTCGTCGGCGTCGGCGTCGAGGTGGGGGGCGAGGGAGCGGCGGCAGTGGATACCGAAGGGGAGCCCGGCGTGTTCGGTGCGGAGGGAGTGCCAGGGGCCGGCGGCGACGGCGACGAGGTAGGTGGAGATGAGCGGGGTGGGGGCGATGGTCCAGCGCGTGCCGGCCATACCGCTCCCGGCCGCCCCGCTGTCGACTGTCGCGCCCTCGGCTGTCGCGCTGTCGGCCGTCGCGCCGGTGGTCCGTTCCGCGATTCCGTTGCCGAGGACGGTCCACTCCTCGGGGGCGGTGACGGTCAGCTCGAAGACGGATTTGAGGTCGGGCTGGTCGAATGCGGCGAAGACGCGCTGGACGTCGTCCATGAAGAGCTGGGTGTAGACGTATGTCTCGCCGTCGGCGGGGTCGGTGAAGCGGTGCATGCCCTCGCCGGTACGGGAGTAGGCCATGCTCGCGTCGACGCGCAGTTCGTGTTCGCCCGCGGCGAGTCCGGTCAGCGCGATACGGTTCTCGACGAGTCCCGCGGGGTCCAGAGGCTGTCCGTCGAGGGTGACGGAGCGCAGCGCGGCGGGCTTCAGCTCGACGAAGGTGTCCCCGGCCGCGCGCGCGGTGAAGCGGATGGCGGTGCGGGAGTCGAAGGTGTCCTCGCCGGTGGTGAGGTCGAGGCTGATCGTGTAGCGGTGGACATCGAGGAACTTGGCTCGGGCCTGCGCTTCGTCGCGCGTCAGTACGGACATGTGCCCCATGCTGCCCGATCGGCGACGGGGGCCGCATCGGGGATCTCTTCGCTCTGAGCGGAGCGAAGTCAGGGGCGCGCAGGCGCTTGGACGGAAACGGCCGGTGTACGTTGCGCCGATCACGGAGCGTGCCGCCCGAGCCCCGTCCCGCGTACCGCCCAAACACCACCTGTGCCCGGCCGGGCGGCCTACCCGTACGGTCAGCCCTCTTCGGCCCGTGCTCCGTCCGCGATCGTCTCGTGGTGGCGGATGACCTCGGCGATGATGAAGTTGAGGAGCTTCTCGGCGAAGGCGGGGTCCAGGCGGGCGTTCTCGGCCAGTTCGCGCAGGCGGGTGATCTGGCGGGCCTCGCGGGACGGGTCGGCCGGGGGGAGCTGGTGCTCGGCCTTGAGGATGCCGACCTGCTGAGTGCATTTGAAGCGCTCGGCGAGCATGTGGACGACGGCCGCGTCGATGTTGTCGATGGATCCGCGCAGACGGTTCAGCTCGGCCTGTACGGAGTCGTCGATGCCGGGGCGGTCGTCACTGGCTGCGGGGCTGGGGCCGGGGCCGGGGTCACTCGTGGTCATGGTCCGGCAGCTTAGACGGAGCGTGGACGGGCCGTGGGTGGGTGATCAGGATGCGGGATCCCGCCGTGGTGGTGCCGGGGCCGAGCGGCTCTCCTGTTCCCGGAAGCGTACGGGCGCGAGGCCGACGCGCCGGGTGAACAGCCGGGAGAAGTAGGCGGGGTCGTCGTAGCCGACGCGGCGGGCGACGGCGGCGACGGGGAGTTCGGTGGCGGCGAGGAGTTCTTTGGCGCGGCCGAGGCGGATGCCGAGGAGGTAGTCCTTCGGCGTGCATCCGGCGGCGCTCCGTACGGCCGTGCGCAGGGCGGCGGGTGTCATGCCCTGGCGGGCCGCGTGGTCGGCGACGGTGAGCGGCGCGCAGGCGTCGCGGGCCAGCGCCTGGAGTACGGGGTCGGTCGCGGCGCCCGTACCGGTGCGGGCCCGGCGCAGGGCGACGAGCAGTTCGTGTACGGCGGCGCCCGTCTCGACCTCCAGCAGCGGGTTGCCCCGGCGGGCCGCGCGGGCGATGCGGGCGACGACGGCCCGGGCGTCGGCCGGGTCGTCGAGGGGGACGACGGGCCGGTCGGGTTCGATGTAGCCGAGTTCGGTGTAGGTGGCGGTGGCCGGTCCGGTGAACGCGACGAAGCTCTCGTCCCAGCCGTGGTGCCGGTCGGGGCCGTAGTGGTGGGTGACGCCGGGGGTGAGCCAGAGCAGCGCGGGCGCGGTGACGGCGACGCGCCGCCCGTCGGCGGCGCGGAACCATCCGTTGCCGCTGCTGATGACGACGGCCACATGGTGGTCGAGGGTGCGGGGTTCGACCGTCGGCAGGGCACCGTGCTGGAGGCCCACGCCGAGGCAGACGAGGCCCAGCCGGTGGTGGACCGGGCTCGGTGTGAAGTACCGCATCCAGATGTGCCGCATCCGCCCCACCCCGCCCGCCCGCCCGTCGTCCGTCCGCCCGGCCGTCTGGCCGTCTGGCCGTCTGGCCGTCTGTTGCGTCCAATCAGAGGCGATCTTTGTCCATGGACCCGGCGTTCGCCAACGGGAAAGGTGGCCATTAAGGCGAAGCCGAGTACGGCGAGAACGACGAGCGCGACAGGCGAAGCAAGCGCGGCAAGCACGACAAGCGCGGCGACGAAGAGGTCGCCGAGGAGAGGGAGTGGGCGATCATGCCCGAGTTCAGCGTTGGTGAAGAGGAGTTCCTGGTGGACGGCCGGCCCGTACGGCTGCTGTCGGGGGCTCTGCACTACTTCCGGGTCCATGAGGAGCAGTGGGGTCACCGGCTCGCGATGCTGCGCGCCCTGGGCCTGAACTGTGTGGAGACCTATGTCCCGTGGAATCTGCACGAACCCGCGCCCGGCCGCCTCCACGAAGTGGAGGCACTGGGCCGCTTCCTGGACGCCGCGCACGCGGCCGGGCTGTGGGCGATCGTACGGCCGGGCCCGTACATCTGCGCGGAGTGGGAGAACGGCGGGCTGCCGCACTGGCTGACCGGGCCGCTCGGCGCACGGGTGCGGACCCGGGATCCGGAGTTCCTGGGGGCGTTGGAGCGCTGGTACCACCGGCTGCTGCCCCAGGTCGCGGAGCGCCAGATCGACCGCGGCGGACCGGTCGTCATGGTGCAGGTCGAGAACGAGTACGGAAGTTACGGCTCCGACGAGGTTTATCTCGCGCGGCTGACAGAGCTGACTCGGGAGTGCGGCATCACGGTGCCGTTGTTCACCTCGGACGGTCCCGAGGACCAGATGCTCAGCGGTGGCCTGATTCCGGGGCTGCTCGCGACGGTCAACTTCGGCTCGGACGCGCGCACCGCCTTCGAAACGCTGCGCCGGCACCGCTCCGGCGGGCCGCTGATGTGCATGGAGTTCTGGTGCGGCTGGTTCGACCGCTGGGGCGGGAAGCATGTCGTACGGGATCCGGCGGACGCGGCGGCGGCGCTGCGCGAGGTCCTGGAGTCGGCGCCCGGCGCCTCGGTCAATGTGTACATGGCGCACGGCGGGACGAACTTCGCGGGCTGGGCGGGCGCCAATCGGAGCGGCGAGCTGAACGGGGGCGAGCTGGAGCCGGACGTCACCTCGTACGACTACGACGCGCCGATCGACGAGGCGGGCCGGCCGACGGAGAAGTTCTGGCGGATGCGCGAGGTGTTCGCGGAGTTCCAGGAGGGTCCGCTGCCGGCCGTACCGGCGCCGTGGCCCGTCCTGGCGGCTCCCGTACGGGCGGAGTGCGCCGGGTGGGTGCCGCTGGACGAGGTCGTGACGGCCCTCGGCGGGCCCGAGTCGGTGACGGCCCTCCCGCCGACCTTCGAGGAGCTGGACGTCGATCGCGGGCTCGTCCGCCACCGCGTGGACATCCCGGGCCCGCGGCGCCCCCTGCGGCTGTCGCTGTCCGGGGTGCGGGATCTGGCCGCGGTGTACGTGGACGGTGCGCGGGCCGCGATCCGCGGCGGCGCCTCGGGCATCGAGAGCGCCCACGCGGATCTCGTCCTGGCGGAACCGGTGGCCGGTCCGGCGAGCGTCGAGGTGTGGGTCGAGTCGCTCGGCCGCGTCAACTACGGGCCGCGGCTGGGTGAGTCGAAGGGGATCACGGGCGGGATCCTGCACGAACTCCAGTTTGTGCACGGCGTACGGTCCCAGGGGCTGCGCCTCGACGCGTTCGACGACGCGGGGGCGGTGGCCGCGCTCCCGTACCGCGCCCTCACCGAAGCCACCGCGCCCGAGACCACCGACGAAGCGGAGGGCTCACCGTCCCCCGCCGACACCCGCGGCCTCTACCGCGCGGCCTTCGAGGTGCGCGGCCCGGGCGACGCCCAGCTCTCGCTGCCCTCCTGGGCCCGGGGCTTCGTCTGGGTGAACGGTTTCTGCCTCGGCCGCTACTGGCCGGCCGAAGGCCCGCAGGAGTCGCTGTACGTCCCAGGTCCCGTGCTCCGCGAGGGCGCCAACGAGGTGTGGGTCCTGGAGCTGGAGGGCCGGGGCGCGACCGCTCACGTAGAACTCGCCGGACAGACGGAGGACAGCCCGTCCGGCGAGTAGCCCGCTCGGCGAGCAGGCGGGCAGCCCGCTCGGCTTAGCCGATGGCCGTGATCGCGGACGCGGTCACGGCCATCGGCCCCGGCAAACAGCCCCGGTCGAGCAGCCGCCGCGCCGCTACAACGTGGCCGCGGCCGCCGCGATCGCCGACGCGAAGGTCGAGACCTTGGTGTAGACGCCCGGCGAGCGCGGCTGGGCGCAGCCGTCGCCCCAGCTCACGATGCCGACCTGGATGAAGTTGCCCGAGTTGTCCGTACGGAACATCGGGCCGCCCGAGTCGCCCTGGCAGGTGTCCGTGCCGCCCGCCGCGTAGCCCGCGCATATCTCGTCGGTGGTGATCACCGCGCCGTTGTACCAGGACGCCGAGTTGCAGGTGGCGTCCGAGACGTACGGGACGGACGCCTTGAGGAGGTAGCGCTGCTGGGCGCCGCCCTCGACGGCCGCGCCCCAGCCGGCGACGGTGAAGGTGCCGGTGTTGTACGCGGTGGTGGTGGCGATGTTCAGGGTGGGCAGGTTGATCGGCGTGGCGAGCTTGATCAGCGCCCAGTCCTTGCCGTACCCGTTGTAGCCGGGTGCCCGGTAGATCTTGGTGGACCGGGAAGTGACGGCGCTGCTGCTCTGGAGGTCCACGACGCCGGCGGTGGCGGTGATGCTGGTGTTGTTGCCGGTCGCGCCCACACAGTGCGCGGCCGTCAGGACGACCGTGGAGGAGTACAGCGAGCCGCCACAGCCCATCGACAGCCGGACCATGAAGGGGAATTCACCCTGCGCGGCGCGGGTGCCGCCGACAACGGGGGCGGGGGCCGCGGAGGCGGTGGTGGTGGGCTGGAGGCTGACGGCGGCGAGGACGACGGCGCCGACGGCCGCCAGTCTCTTGATGGCACCCAGGATGCTCAAAGGACTGCCTTTCAGGGATGTGGGGGTATGGGGGGTTGAGGGGGGTTCACGCCAAAAGAGGGGCTCACGCCATAAGCCCGGTCAACGCGCGTTGCGTCACCGCCGGATCTGACATGGGCCCGACAAGAAAGCGTGATCCGGATTATGCGGATCGGATCAGCCGTGCCACAAGAGCCGTCATCCAGCCACACAGCGGGGTCACAGAAAAGCCACCGTCCGCTCATCGGACGCCCATCGAAAGACGCCCGGGACGGCGCCCGAGACGGCCATCAGACGGGCCTTCGCCCCGTACCCCGCCGTACAGTGAGCGCGGGGACCGGAGCGGTCGCCCGCCCGGAGGGGTACGGACGTGACAGGGGTACGGACGTGACAGGGGTACGGACGTGACAGGGGTACGGACGTGACAGGGGTACGGACGTGACGAACGGCGCCGACGGCATCGCGCACGGCTATCCGCATCTGGAAACCGCGCGCGCCGCGATCACCGCGCTCTACCGCCGCCTCTCGGCCGACGGGATCCGCTCGTACGCCCCCGCCGTGGCCCCCGCCGAGGTCGCCTTCTCCGATCTGGACGATCTCCATCTCGGCACCCAGCGCGTGGCCCGCGCCCTCGTCCAGCAGCTCCGGCTGCCGGACGCGCGCGTGATCGTGAGTTTCCGGGAGATGACACACGCAGCGAACGTCGAACTGACCGCGGGCCCCGAGTACTTCATCGAACTCAACAACCGCTTCCGCACCCACCGCAGGGACATCGGCGCCGCACTCGCCCATGAGATCACCCATGTTCTGCTGCACCGGCTCGGGCTCACCTTCCCCGGCACCCGCGACAACGAGATCCTGACCGACACGGCCACCACCTACCTGGGCGCGGGCTGGCTGCTGCTCGACGCGTACCGCGAGGACCGCGACTCCAGCCAGAAGCTCGGCTATCTGACACCGGAGGAGTTCGGCTACGTCCTGGCCAAGCGCGCGCTCGTGTTCGACGAGGATCCGAGGATCTGGTTCACCAGCCCGCAGGGCTACACGTCGTATACGAAGGGACGGGAGCTGGCGCTCCAGGACGAGCGGCGGCCACCGCTGACCACCGCCGGCTGGTCGGGCCGCCGCCGGTACGCCAAGGACCGCGGCCTCGCGCTCGCAACCCCGCCCGAGCCCCCCTCCGCAGCCCCCTCCCCCTCCTCCCCCTATACCTTCGAGCGGCTGTCCGACGGACCGCGTGTCTCCTTCCCCTGTCCCACCTGCTTCCAGCGGATCCGGATCCCGGTCCGCGGCCGGATCCGCGCGCGGTGCGGGCTCTGCGGCACGGTTCTGGACTGCGATACGTGAGCGACGCCGCCCGTGACCGAACGTAAGGTCGAAGCATGACGAAAGACCCGACAGCGGGCGCCCGGGACGGCACACGGAAACTGTTCGAAGCGGTCTACGAGGGCGCGGACGATGCCGTCGTACGGCTGCTCCGGGCCGGTGTGCCCGCCGAGGCGACCGACGCGGACGGCCAGACCGCTCTCTATCTGGCCTCGGTCAGTGATGAACCGGGGCTGGTACGGCTGCTGCTCACCGCCGGCGCCGACCCGGACCGGCCGAGCGGCCCCGCCGACGGCCCGGCGGGCGGCGATCTGCCGCTCTGCGCGGCGGCCTGCGGCGGCCACACCGAGGTCGTCCGGGCGCTGCTCGCCGCCGGAGCCCGGCCCGACCGCCGGGAGTCCTTCGAGCTGACGGCGATGGTCTGGGCGGTCCGCCAGGGCTTCGCCGACACGGCGGAGGCGCTGCTGGAGTACGGCGCCGACCCCGACCTGCCGGGCCCGGGCGGCGAACCCCCGCTGCTGCTGGCGTCCCGGCGCGGCTCGACCGCGACCGTACGGGTGCTGCTGCGGTACGGCGCCACCGGCCGGCACGCGGCGCTCGCGGAGGCGCGGCGCTGGATGGGGCTCGATGTGGCGGCGGAGCTGCGGAGTTCACTGCTGGCCGGGTTCGGCGACGGGTACGAGACGATGGTGCGCCGCATCGACAGGACCGGCGCAGACGGGAACGGGGACGAGTACGGCGACAGGTACGGATACGGAGCCGAAGCCGGGGCCCGGGCCCGGGCCGGAGACCGGTACGAGGACGGTTCGGTGACCGTCGTCGTCGAGCTGCTGCGCGACGGTGAACCGGTCGCCGGGCAGGAGCAGCAGACCGGGCACGCGGCCGTAGCGACGCTGCTCGAAGCCGAGTTGGGCCTGCGCACCCCGTACGAGGAGCTGGCGGCACGGGCCCTGCGCTGCGGGAATCCCCGCCGGGACGACTGGATCGAGGCGGTCGGGGCGCTGGCCCGCCGCGGCGACGAGGAGACGTTCCGGAAGGCCGCGGAGTGGTGCGCGGGCGACGAGCCCGAGCGGCAGACGTTCGGCGCGGAGGTGCTGGCCCGGCTGGGTACAGAGGGGGGAACGGAAGGAACAGCCGGCGACGGTTCGGCGGCGGGTTCGGGCTTCACCGCCCGCGCGGTGCCCCTGCTGCGGGCGCTGTCCCGGGAGGCCGCGGAGCCGGAGCTGGTCCGCGCGGTGCTGGACGGTCTGGGCCGGCACGGCGATCCGGCCGCGCTGCCGGAGGTGCTGCGCCACACCGGCCATCCGGACGCGCGGGTACGCCGCCGGGTCGCGCTCGCGCTGCCCGCGCTCGTACCGCCGGCCGGCCCGCACCGCTCCACGCCCGCGGGCCACCTCGAATCCCGGAACCTCCCGGAGTACGTGGGCCGCGCGGTCCGCGCCGGTGTGCTGCTCAGCCGGGACGCGGACGGCCCGGTCCGGGACCGGGCGGTGATCGCGCTGGCCGGGATGGCGGTGGACACGTACGAGATCCGCGAGGCGCTGGCGGCCCGGCTCAACGACCCGGACCCGGACACGGCGGCGACGGCCGCGCACGGTCTGGCGGTACGGCACGATCCGCGCGCCCTGGACGCGCTGGCCCGGCTGCTGACGGACGAGGACCCGGAGGGCTCGGCGCGCCGGACGGCGGTCGACGCCGTCCGTCACGTACCGGAGGGCCCGGAGCGCCGGCGGCTGGAACGTACGCTGCCGAGACCCCGCTGACCCCGGCCGACTGCAAGCCCAAGACCCAGCCGTGACGGAGCCTCAGTCGAGCCGGAGCACCCCGGGCGCCGACTCCTCGATGACCTGCACCAGTTCGTCGAAGACGGTGGGCCCGCGCCCCGCCCGCGCCGCGGCGAGCCGCTCCCGCAGAGCCGGCCGGTTGCTGAGGTGCGCACGCTCCAGCCGCCGCTGGAGCGTGCGCACGGTCTCCTCGTGTCCGAGCGCCCGGCGCGACAGCTCGTGCCGGCGCCACTCGATGACGAAGTCACCGTCGTCCGGCGTGCCGTAACCGCCGCTCAGACAGTCCGCGAGCGCGTCGAGATTGCTCCCGAAGTACCCGCCGGGCCCGTTCACGGCCGCGCCGATCACCGGCCAGAAGCGGTCGAGCCCGGTGACCTCCGCCCCGTCGATCACATACGTCACCGTCATGGGACGGAGGCTACCTTCCCGGTGAGCCGGTGGGTGGGGCTCAGCAGTTGTGGTTGACGAGCGAGAACGACGCGTAGTGATCGGCGGTGTAGTAGTCCTCCTTGGACTTCTGACCGGTCACGATGCGGCGCGCGCCACGGGTCGAGGAGCCGGGGGTGACCACGGTGTACTCGTGGTAGTAGCTGCTCGACTGGCTCGGCAGGATGCCCTCCCGGTTCTGGAAGACACCACCGTCCTGCGCGTACGGGAACGGTCCGCCGGCCGCGATGAGCCGGAGGGTCGTGTACGCCTGGGCCGGCAGCTTCGAGTAGCAGATGCTGCCGACGGCGGTGACCGCGGTGGGGGCGGCGGTCGCGGAAGCGGTGACTCCACCGACGAGGAGAGTCGAGACGAGTGCGGCGAGGCCGCCGAGGGCGGCAATTCGTGGGGGAATTCGCATGGGTCCATGATGACGCGCGTAGACGTGGACACGTCAATCCCAACGCCCCCGAATTTCCCCGAAGTTAACCACCGGTCCCGAGCCGGTCGCGTGCCGTCCGCATACCCGTCGCATCCCGTCCGCGCCCCGGTCACGCACGTCCTTGTCCCGGACACACACGTCCGCGCCCCGGACAGCACGAAGCCCCGCGGCAACCGCCGCGGGGCTTCGACACGTTCGTACGACAGGGTTACGCGGCCGTACGACGACCGCCCTGGCCACCGCCCTGACCGCCGCCCTGCGAGCCGCGGCCCGCGCCGCCGCGCCGCCCCCGGCTGCCACGGCCGGCGCCACCGCCGCCGCCCGTACCGGCGCCACCCGAACCCGAGCCCGAGCCCGCACCGGAGCCGGTGCCCCGGCGGCCGGAGGGACGCGACGCACGGGGCTTCTGCTGCTTCTGCTGGACGGGCGGCTGCGGCACCTCGATGGTGACGGCGACCCCGGAGGGCTCCCGCGCGCCGGTGATCTGCGTCAGTTCCTCGTCCGTCGACTTGACGCGCGCCGACCGGGGGTCGATCCCCGCGTCGGCCATCAGCCGCGTCATCTCCCGCCGCTGCTCGGGCAGGACCAGCGTCACGACACTGCCGGACTCCCCCGCGCGGGCGGTGCGCCCGCCGCGGTGCAGATAGTCCTTGTGGTCGACGGGCGGGTCGACGTTGACGACCAGGTCGAGATCGTCGACGTGAATGCCGCGGGCCGCGACGTTCGTGGCGACGAGGCAGGTGACCAGACCGGTCTTGAACTGCTCAAGCGTCCGGTTGCGCTGCGGCTGCGAGCGTCCGCCGTGCAGCCCGGAGGCCCGTACACCGCTCGCCAGCAGCCGCTTGACCAGCCGGTCGACCGAGCGCTTGGTGTCCAGGAAGAGCAGCACCCGGCCGTCGCGCGCGGCGATCCGCGTCGTGACTTCCTTCTTGTCCGTCTCGTCGAGGACGTACAGCACATGGTGTTCCATCGTGGTGACCGCGCCCTGCGAGGGGTCCACGGAGTGCACGACGGGGTCCGTCAGGTACTGGCGTACGAGCCGGTCGATGTTCTTGTCCAGCGTCGCCGAGAAGAGCATCCGCTGCCCGTCCGGCTCGACCTGCTCCAGCAACGCCGTGACCTGCGGCATAAAGCCCATGTCGGCCATCTGGTCGGCCTCGTCGAGCACGGTGATGGACACCTCGTCGAGCCGGCAGTCGCCCCGCTCGATGAGGTCCTTCAGCCGGCCGGGGGTCGCGACGAGCACCTCGGCGCCGCGCCGGAGCGCGTTCGCCTGCTTGGTGATCGAGAGCCCGCCGACCACCGTGGTCAGCTTGAGGTTGACGGCGGTCGCGTACGGCGTGAGCGCGTCGGTGACCTGCTGCGCCAGCTCACGCGTGGGAACGAGCACCAGCGCGAGCGGGGCGCGCGGCTCGGCGCGGCGGCCGGCGATACGGGCCAGCAGCGCCAGGCCGAAGGCGAGGGTCTTGCCGGAGCCGGTCCGGCCACGGCCG
This sequence comes from Streptomyces paludis, assembly GCF_003344965.1. Classification (NCBI taxonomy): domain Bacteria; kingdom Bacillati; phylum Actinomycetota; class Actinomycetes; order Kitasatosporales; family Streptomycetaceae; genus Streptomyces; species Streptomyces paludis. The sequence continues at coordinate 1,388,390 of NZ_CP031194.1, forward strand.
AGGATGTCGCGGCCCGCGAGCGAGTTGGGCAGGGTGGCGCCCTGGATCGGGAACGGGTCGGTCACCCCCTGCGCGGTGAGGGTCTTGAGCAGACCGGCGGGCATGTCCAGCTCGTCGAACGACTCGACGGCGGGCAGCGCGGGGGTGAGGGTCTCCGGCAGGGTGAATTCCTGCGGACGCGCGGGAGCGCGGCGGGGCGACGGTTTGGCCGTGCCCTTCGCGGGTCCCTTGGCGCGGGAGTTCGCCGGGCGCCTGCCGGCGGGGCGGGCAGCGCGGTCCTGCCGTTCGGATCGAGTCATTCGGAGAAAAGCCTTCCTGGGCCTGAGAACTGCGGCCGGAGAACAGCGCGAGCCGGGGCCCGCACCTGCACGGTGCGGGCCCCGGCTGCGAGGTACACGTCCGGGGACTAGGCCGGGACGATGTTCTCCGCCTGCGGGCCCTTCTGGCCCTGCGTGACGTCGAACGTGACCTTCTGGCCCTCCTGGAGCTCACGGAAGCCCTGGGTGGCGATGTTGGAGTAGTGGGCGAAGACGTCGGGGCCGCCACCCTCCTGCTCGATGAAGCCGAAGCCCTTTTCCGAGTTGAACCACTTCACGGTGCCGCTGGCCATGTCATTCTCCTAAAACAGGTGCAGAGCCGGAAATTCGCACTTTACGAATTCCTCGTCGCCGCATTGAGCCCCATCCGGAGAAGCCGGCAAAAACAATAATGCGCCTGAGGAACATTCCCGTCAGGCGCACATAAAGTTCATGGGTACCAAAACTGCAACGCAGTCAGCCTAGCACGCCCTCGCGGCGAGATCGAGTGGCACACGCCACAAGATCGGGAGACCCGTCGGAGCGGGCCCCCGATGCCCCGGGCGAGGCCCCCGGCGCACACCCCGGGAGCCCGCGGACGGCCCGCCGGACCGCTCAGCCCGCCGCCCGCGCTTCCGTCACACGCGGCGGCGCGTCGCCCGTGCCGCGCCGTATCGTGCGCAGCGGCCGGTCCGGCCGCCAGGAGCGCAGTACCAGGTCATCGCCCTCGATCTCGGTCTGTACGATCTCGCCGACATCCACCCGGAAGAGCTGGAACGGCAGCGGGGGCCGGATCTCGGAGATGAAGCGGGCGCGCACCCGGCGGTCGGTGACCTCCCGCGCCCGGCCGCCGACCCGGACGTCCCCGTCCGCCATCGCGTCCCCGGCCCCGGGATTCGCCTGTACGGCGAAACGCGGATCTCGCCGGAGATCGCGCGCCTTAAGGGAATTGGGCATCATCCCGAGCCACAACTCCCCGAACAGGAAGGTGACTTCGAGTCCCGTCACCCGGGGGGAGCCGTCCTTGCGAAGGGTGGCGAGGACGTGGTGCGGATACATCTCGAATCGCCGCTGAACGGCCTCGGCGAAGCGGGGCTCCGCCGAGACGACATCGGCCCAGGTAATTGTCATGGATACACCCAACAGCCAGTACCCGACATCTCCTGTCGGCCTTTCGCGACGAGAAGGAGCGCGGGTGGACTTCTCCCGCCATCGAAGCATGGAGGCATGCACGCATCAATTCCGTTCGCACCCGGGTTTGGCCGGTTCCCCCCTTGCCCGCCCGGAAACTCGCGTGCGGGAGGGCGTACGGCGCCGGTAGCGTCCTCGGCCATGCCGATTCCCCGTGTACGCCCGCCCTTCGACGCCGACGAGCGGACCCAGCTCGTCGGCTGGCTCGACACCCAGCGCGCGATCGTCCAGTGGAAGTGCGAGGGGCTCTCGGAGGAGGACGCCCACCGCTCCGTGCTCCCCGGCTCCCCCCTGATGACGATGGCCGGCATCGTCTCGCATCTGCGCTGGACCGAGCAGACCTGGTTCGAGGTGCTCTTCCTGGGGCGCCCGGCCACCGGCCCGCAGTTCGACGAGGAGCACGAGGACGCCGACATGCGGGTCGAGGGCGTGCCGCTGGAGCGGCTGCTCGCCGAGTACGACCAGCAGTGCGCCCTGTCCAACGAGATCATCGCGGCCCACCCGCTGGAGACCGTGGGCCGCCACCCGGACTTCCGGTCCGCGCAGGCGAGTCTGCGGTGGATGCTGATCCACATGGTCGAGGAGACCGCCCGGCACGCCGGTCATATGGACGCCGTACGGGAGCTGCTGGACGGCGACAAGGGCTACTACTGACCTGCCCGTCGGGACCTGCGGCTCAGTCGGCCAGGGGGAGCTGGTCGCCGGTCGCGCCGACCTCCAGGGTCGCGTAGTCGGGGTGGCCGAAGTGGTGGTGCACATAGATCTGGTCCGCCCAGGGCGGGTCGAACGGGATGAAGGGACGCAGCCCGAGAACACGGCTGATGGCCCGGTCGTCGTGCTCCGCGTTGAACTCGGCCATCGCCGCCGCCTCGCCGATCTGCTCGATCGTGCCCGGCAGATCGTCCAGGTAGCAGGTCACCCGGGGCAGCAGCCGGCTGTGGTCACCGCCCCGGAAGAGGTTCAGCGCGGACATGGTGGACGAGTAGTAGTCCAGGTCGAACGAGACGAATCCGACGGGGTGCGTACGGAGTGTGTCGGCGTTCGTCTCCAGATAGCCCGGTACGGTTTCGGCCACGTCGCCGATCACCACCTCCGCCATGCCTCCGAGCCGGGCGAGCAGCCTGGCCCGGTCCATCGTGTAGAAGCCCGCGCCGAAGAGGTACGGCAGATCCCGTACGTCCTTGCCGGGCGGCAGCCCGTCGCTCGCGTCGAAGCCGACGACCCTGACCTCGACGCCGGTGGCCCGGGCGTAGTAGCGGGCGTGCTCCACCAGCGCGAGCAGTCCGTTGCCGCCCGCGACCCCGAACTCCACGAGGGTCACACCCGGCAGGCCGAGCCGGGCGGCGGACTCGGTGGCCCGGCGCACCCCGTAGGCGTAGTGCGGCCGTTCGACGAGGCCGAAGCGGTAGGCGGCGTCCGGGGTGAGGCCGGGCAGCCGGCGCAGCAGCCGGGTCACGGCCGCCGTGCGCGTGCCGGACTTGGACAGGTCCCAGAGGGTGTCCGCCCATCCGCCGCTCGGGGTTCTCCCGTACGGATGGCCCTTCTGCGCGGAACTCCGTGTCCTGTTCCGGGCGGCTCTGTCGTTCCGGCCGCTCCGGCCGTTCGGGCTGTTCCGGCCGTTCCTCGCCGTACCGCGTGCCGTACCGCCTGATTCTCCGTACACCTTCTGCACCCTGTCCCCCTGGAGCGCCCTGACGCGCCTCGGCGCGCCCGCTCAACTCGGCCTGCCGACCCGTGCGTCGACAAGTGCGAGGCATACCCGGCCGGTCGCCCGCTATTCGATTGCCGCGCGTGAAGGGGCGTGAAAGCCTCCGTTCGGGGGGTGTCCATGAGTGGGGCGACCGTGCGGACACGGAGCGGTGTAGTGCGGGGGACGGCCGGCGGCGGGACGGCGGTGTTCCTGGGAATCCCTTACGCGGCACCGCCGTTCGGCGCGCGGCGCTTCCGGGAGCCCGGTCCGGTGGCGGGCTGGGGCGGGGTGCGGGAGTGCGTACGGTACGGGCCGGTCGCGCCGCAGTCTGCGGAGCTGCCCGGGGCGCCGGTGTGGGAGCCGGGGCGGGAGGACGTCCTCAGCCTCAACGTCTGGTCCCCGGCGGACCCGTTGACCGGGGCCGCGCGCCCGCTGCCCGTGCTGTTCTGGATCCACGGCGGCGGCTACGCCTACGGCTCGTCGGCGCAGCCCGACTACGACGGCGCGGCCCTGGCCCGGGCCGGGCTGGTGGTCGTGAGCTGCAACTACCGGCTGGGTTTCGAGGGGTTCGGCCAGGTCCCGGGCTTTCCGGCCAACCGCGGGCTGCTCGACCAGATCGCCGCGCTGCGCTGGGTACGGGAGAACATCGCGGCGTTCGGCGGTGATCCGGCGAACGTCACGGTGGCCGGGCAGTCGGCGGGGGCGGGGTCCGCCGTCGCCCTGATGGCCATGGCGGGGGCGGCCGGACTGTTCCGCCGCGCCATCGCGCACAGCGTGCCCGACGCGTGCTTCACGCGGGAACTCGCCGCCGGGCTGGCCGGCCGGGTGGCCCGGGAGGCGGGGGTCCCGGCCACGGCGGAGGGGCTGCTGTCGGCGTCGCCGGAGGCACTGGTGGCGGCGTCGGACCGGGTGGTCGCCGGGTATCGGGCCGATCCCGGCGCGGGAGCGCTCCACTACGACCCGCACCTCTACGCTCCCGTGGTCGACGGGACGGTGCTCCCGGTGGATCCGCTCACCGCGCCGGCCGCCGGTCCGGCGAGCGGGAGCGCGGTCGACCTACTGGTGTGCCACACCACGGAGGAGCACTGGCTGATGCACGAGACCGGCGGGATGCCGCCGGTCACCACGGCGGAGGGGCTCGCCCGCTTCGCCGAGGACTACGGCCTCCCGCCGGGACTGGCCGCCGGGCACGGCGCCCTCATGCCGGGCGCGCCGATCCTGGACGTGTATCTCGCGCTGGCGGGCGCGGCGCTCTTCACCACCCACAGCACCCGGCTGGCCCGGGCCCACGCCGACGCGGGCGGGCGCGCGTATCTCTCCCGGTTCGACCGCCGCCGTACGCGGGCGGACGGGACCCTCGTCCGGGCGTGGCACACCGCCGATGTGCCGTTCGCCTTCGGCGGTCCCGATGCCGAGAGCGCCGCATTCCTGACCGGCGGCCCGGTCGACGACACGGACCGGGCGCTCTCCCGGCGGATGGTCCGCGCGTGGACCGCCTTCGCGTCGACGGGCGACCCGGGGTGGGCACCGCTGGAGCCCGGCGGCGGGGGTACGGCGCACATCTGGGCCGTACCGGAGGACCGTACGGAGAGCGCGGAGACGGCGGTGGACACACTGTGGCGGGGCGTGCGCCTGCCGCCGAAGCGGTGGTAGCGCCGCCGTAACCGGTCATATTGGCCCCGGAGGAGCGCCCGCCGCGGCCCCTCACCCCGCCCGGGCTCGCCCGCTCACCCGCCCACCTCCTGATACGGGCCGAGGAAGCACGGCGTGCAGTGTTCCACGCGCCGGACAGACCCGGCCCATGCCGCCCGCGCCGAGCCGGCGCAGCAGCCGGTGGCCGCCGACGAAGACCGGATCGGCCGGTCTCAGCTGTTCCATGGGCGTCGTCTCCGCCGCGTCCTGTGCCGCGTCCTGTGCCGCCCGCGGTCAGGCGCGCGGCTACGCGGTGTCGAAGGGCGCGCGTCCCAGGAAGCGGAACGCGCCGTTCTCGACCTGGTGGAGGAAGACCGCGGTGTTGTCGGCGAAGCCGCCGTCCGCCGGGTCGAAGGAGAAGGTCTTGCTGACGCCCTGGTACGAGGCGGCGCGCAGCCGTCCGGTCAGGGCCTTGCGGGTGGGCCGCGACCGGGTCGCGGTCAGCTCCTGGATGACGAGGTTGACCACGTCGTAGGACTCGGCGGCGAAGGGGCCCGGCGGGGCCGCGTACCGCACCCGGTACGCGTCGCGGAACGGCTGCGCGCCGGGTACGGCGGTGGCGTCGATGAAGGAGGCGCTGACCACCCAGCCCTCGGCCGCCGCGCCCGCTTCGGTGAGGAACGTGTCGTCGAGCACGGCCTGTGGCGCGAGCCGGGGCCCGGTGAAGCCGGCGGCGGCCAGCGCGCGGGCCGTACGGGCGGCGCCCCGGGCGTAACCGCCGAAGATGACGGAGTCGACGCCGGCCCGGAGCATGTCGGCGACGACCGGGCCGAAGTCCTCGGTGCCGGCCGGGACGACCCGGGGATAGGGCCGCCGGCCCTTCGCCCGGACCACCATGTCGCTGATGCCGATGGACTGCCAGCCGTAGTCCTCGGAGGTACGGTCCTGGAGCAGCCCCGGCCGCCGGGCCTTGGTCCGGGTGGCGAGATAGACGCCGAGCGGAAGGGAGACGGCGGTGTTCACGGGGCGGGCGTGCAGGAACGAGCGGCTCTGCGCCAGGCCGAGCGCGAGCGATCCGGGTGATACGGCGATCAGTGGCAGGGTCGCCCGGTCGTAGGCGGCGAGGACGGCCAGGGCCGTGGCGTCGGTGGTCGGTCCGAGGACGGCGAGGACGGCGGGGTCCTCGATGAGCTTCTTCGCGGCGGCGGGTGCCCGGCCGGGGCTGCCGCCGTCGTCGGCCGTGCGCAGGACGAGGGAGAAGGGCTTGTCGGGACGGGCGTTGAACTGCTCGACGGCGAGCCGGGCGCCGCGCTCCTGGGCGGTGCCGTACGCGCGCTGACCACCCGTCAGATCCGCCTGGAGTCCGATGGCGACGGTCCCGGGGCCGGTCTCGGCCCCCGAGGGCCCACCGCCGCCGTTTCCGTCACCGTCACCGCTGTCACCGCCGTCGCCGCCGCTGTCGCGCAGGAGGGCCACGGCCGCGCCGGCGCCGCCCGCCACGAGCAGCGCTCCCCCGGAGGCGAGCAGCAGGAACCGGCGCCGGCCCGCGGTCGGCGCCGGTCCGGTTCCGCTGCCGGTCACGGTGTCGGCGTCGGCCACGGCTCCGGCTTCGGCGTCCCCGCCCCCGGCTGCGTCGATCTCCGTACCGTCGATGCCCGGCAGTGCCAGTATCCGGTCGGACCGTTCCGCGATCAGACGGACGACGGGGCCGGGCAGCCAGGCGCTCCCCGGCACCTCACCCGTGTCCCCGGCGAGCAGCGCGCCCAGTTCGGCCGCCGTGGGCCGGTCCGCCGGGTCCTTGGCAAGGCAGGAGAGCAGCGCGGCGGTCAGCTCCCGGCCGGCCGGGTCGAGGCCGTCGGCCGGGAGGTCGGGCGGGTCGTTCAGCGCCCGGTCGAGGACGGCGTCCGCCGGTCCGGTGCCGAAGGGGGGCCGGCCGGTCAGCGCGTACGCGAGCAGGCAGCCGAGCGAGAAGAGGTCGCTCGGCGGGCCGACCCGGTCGCCGTCGGCGCGTATCTGCTCGGGCGAGACAAAGCCGGGGGTGCCGACGATCAGCCCGGTCGAGGTCAGCTCGTGGCGGTACGAGGTCCGGGCGATCCCGAAGTCGATGAAACGCGGCCCGTCCGGCGCGAGCAGTACGTTGGCGGGCTGCACATCCCGGTGGACCAGCCCGGCCGCGTGCACCTCGCCGAGCGCCGCGCAGAGCATCCGGCCGAGGGTACGGACGGCCGGGGCGGGCAGGGGACCGTATGTGCCGACGGCTTCGGCGAGGGACGGTCCGGCGACGAACTCGGTGGCCAGCCACGGCGGTTCGGCCTCCGGGTCGGCGCCGGTGACCGGCACCACCCAGGGGCTGGAGATCCGGCGGGCGGTCTCCACCTCGCGCCGGAAGCGGGCCAGGAACGCGGACTCCTCGGCGTATTCGGCCCGGACGACCTTGACGGCGGCCAGCGCGCCGGACTCCGTACGGCCGAGGTAGACCACGCCCATGCCGCCCTCGCCGAGACGGGCGAGCAGCCGGTATCCGCCCGTCCGGGAGGGGTCCTCGGGGCGGAGGGGGCTCGGCGGGCCGGTCATCGCGCGGCCTCCAGCTCGTTGCGCAGCCGGATGACCATGGAGCTGAGTCCCTGCCGGATCACCTCGTCGATCTCCTTCTCCGTACGGCCCCGGGCGCCCCGGGCGGTGGCCGCCACCGTGACCTGGCCGACCCGGGCCTGTGACCAGACGTAGGAGTGGGGGCCGCCGAGCGTGTCGCTGTGGTACTGGCCGCTCTCGTGGACGGAGTCCTCGGCGTATCCGTTGCCCTGGGCGCCGTAGCCGGAGCCGAGGGAGATCAGTCCGGTGATCCGTTCGCCGTCGCGGAGCCGCTGCTCGGGGCAGCGCAGCGCGTCCTCCAGCGTGCCGGCCATCTCCCAGTCCGCGCCGCTCACTTCACGGTGGACGGTGACGACGGCGTTGACGCGGATCGGGCCGCGCCTGCCACTGGCGGGCAGTTCGCTGTAGCGGGTGAGACCGGCGAGGAAGCCGTCGGGAAGGGCGCCGCGCTGCCAGACGCAGTCGGCGCCGAGGTCGGCCGGCCGCGTCGGATCGCTCTCGTACGGGGTGCGTCGCACATATCCGGGGCCCCACTGCTCGGGCCCGGCGGCGACGGCGCGGGCGATCCGGAGCGCCGCGGCGGCGGTCCTGGGGGCGCGGGCCGGGTCGGGAACGAAGTCGAACGCGGCGGGATCGGAGTCCGCGGATTCAGAACCGGAGGAAGCGGAGGAAGTGGAGGAAGTGGAGGAGCCGGAGGAACTGGCAGAACTTTCGGAACCGGAGGAGCCGGCGGATCCGGAGGAACCGCTACCGCCGACCGTCGGCTCCGGCTTCTTCTCGCCGCTCGAACACCCGGTCAGCAGAAGCACCCCGAGGGCGCTCAAGGCCGTGACACTCCGGATCCCGCGCGCTGTTCCGTGTCTCACGAGGCCCCCCACGCGTACGGATGCACTCTCCGGGGGAAGTCTGGGGCACCCGTGCCCATGGCCGCAATGCCACGGCGCCTGCCATCGTCCGGTCGGGGACTGGGGGCAGGCGCCGCGTCTTGCGGGAGGTCCGGGAGACGCTCCCCGGACCGACACCGCCCGTACGCCGTTGTACGGGAGTCTCTGTGGGCCGGACCGCAGGCTACCGGGCCCTTACGGACGCCGGCCCGGCGGCCCGTCGGGCCCGTACGGCCGTCAGGCCATCAGCGCCCGGTCGGTCGGCCGGATCGGGGCCGGCAGATCGCTCGCGCCCGTCAGGAAGCGGTCGACACCCGCCGCCGCCGAGCGGCCCTCGGCGATGGCCCAGACGATCAGGGACTGGCCGCGGCCCGCGTCCCCGGCGACGTACACCCCGGGGACATTGGTCGCGAAGTCCGCGTCGCGCGCGATATTGCCGCGCTCGTCCAGCTCCAGGGCGAACTGCTCGACCAGCCCGTTGGCCTGGTCGGTGCCGGTGAAGCCCATGGCGAGGGTGACCAGCTGAGCGGGGATCTTCCGCTCGGTGCCGGGCTTCTGCTCCAGCTTGCCGGCCTTGAACTCGACCTCGACAAGGTGCAGGAACTGGACGTTGCCGTCCTCGTCGCCCTCGAAGTGGGTGGTGGAGACGGAGTAGACCCGCTCGCCGCCCTCCTCGTGCGCGGAGGTGACCTTGTAGAGCATGGGGAAGGTCGGCCACGGCTGGTGCGCGGCGCGCTCCGCGCCGGGCTTCGGCATGATCTCCAGCTGGGTGACGGAGGCGGCGCCCTGGCGGTGGGCCGTACCGACACAGTCCGCGCCGGTGTCGCCGCCGCCGATGACCACGACGTGCTTGCCCTCGGCGGTGATCGGGGAGACCGTCAGGTCGCCCTCCTGCACCTTGTTGGAGAGCGGCAGATACTCCATGGCGAAGTGGATGCCGTTCAGCTCGCGGCCCGGGACGGGCAGATCGCGGGAGACGGTGGCACCGGCCGCGATGACGACCGCGTCGTATCTGCGGCGCAGCTTGGCCGCGGTGATGTCGCGGCCGATCTCGGTCTCGGTACGGAACTTGGTCCCTTCCGCGCGCATCTGCTCGATACGGCGGTTGATGTGGGACTTCTCCATCTTGAACTCGGGGATGCCGTACCGCAGCAGACCGCCGATGCGGTCGGCGCGCTCGTACACCGCGACGGTGTGGCCGGCGCGGGTGAGCTGCTGGGCGGCGGCGAGGCCGGCCGGTCCGGAGCCGATGACGGCGACGGTCTTGCCGGAGAGGCGCTCGGGCGGCTGCGGGGTGACATCACCGTTGCCCCACGCCTTGTCGATGATCGAGACCTCGACGTTCTTGATGGTGACGGCGGGCTGGTTGATGCCGAGGACACAGGCGGACTCGCAGGGCGCCGGGCAGAGGCGGCCGGTGAACTCCGGGAAGTTGTTGGTGGCGTGCAGGCGCTCGCTCGCAGCCGACCAGTCCTCGCGGTAGGCGTAGTCGTTCCACTCGGGGATCAGATTGCCGAGCGGACAGCCCTGGTGGCAGAACGGGATACCGCAGTCCATGCAGCGCCCGGCCTGCTTGCTGATGATCGGCAGCAGCGAGCCGGGAACGTAGACCTCGTTCCAGTCCTTGACGCGCTCCTCGGGAGGACGGGTCGTGGCGACTTCGCGCGGGGTGGTGAGGAAGCCCTTCGGGTCAGCCATTGGTCGCCGCCTCCATCATCTTCTCGGTGGTCTCGGTCTCCGAGAGACCGGCAAGCTCGGCGGCGTTCTTGGCGGCGAGCACGGCCTTGTAGGTGGCCGGAATGATCTTGCTGAAGCGGTCCGCGGCGGTGTCCCACTCGGCGAGCAGCTTGCCCGCGACGGTGGAGCCGGTCTCCTCCTGGTGGCGGCGCACGACCTCGTGCAGCCACTGCTTGTCGGTGTCGTCGAGGGGCTCGACGGCCGCGAGGTTGCCCGCGTTGACGTGGTCGGGGTTGAGGTCGATCACGTACGCGACACCGCCGGACATACCGGCCGCGAAGTTGCGGCCGGTCTCGCCGAGGACGACGGCGTGGCCGCCGGTCATGTACTCGCAGCCGTGGTCGCCCACGCCCTCGGAGACGACGGTGGCGCCGGAGTTGCGGACGCAGAAGCGCTCGCCGGTACGGCCGCGGAGGTACAGCTCGCCCGCGGTGGCTCCGTAGCCGATGGTGTTGCCGGCGATGGTGGAGTACTCGGCGAGGTGGTCGGCGCCGCGGTCGGGCCGTACGACGATCCGGCCGCCGGAGAGGCCCTTGCCGACGTAGTCGTTGGCGTCGCCCTCCAGCCGCAGGGTGACACCGCGCGGCAGGAAGGCGCCGAAGGACTGGCCCGCGGAGCCGGTGAAGGTGACGTCGATGGTGTTGTCGGGCAGACCGGCGCCGCCGAACTTCTTGGTCACCCGGTGGCCGAGCATGGTGCCGACGGTCCGGTTGACGTTACGGATGGCGAGCTGGGCGCGGACGGGCTGGGCGGACTCGGCGCTGTCGGCGCCGAGCGCGTCGGCGGCGAGCTTGATCAGCTCGTTGTCGAGGGCCTTCTCCAGCCCGTGGTCCTGCTCGACGGCCTGGTGGCGCAGGGCGCCCTCGGGCAGTTCGGGGACGTAGAAGAGGGGGGCCAGGTCGAGGCCCTGGGCCTTCCAGTGGTTCACGGCCCGCTCGGTGTCGAGGAGTTCGGCGTGGCCGACGGCCTCCTCGATGGAGCGGAAGCCCAGTTCGGCGAGGAGTTCGCGGACTTCTTCGGCGATGAAGTTGAAGAAGTTGACGATGTACTCGGCCTTGCCGGAGAAGCGCTCGCGCAGCACCGGGTTCTGGGTGGCGATACCGACCGGGCAGGTGTCCAGGTGGCAGACGCGCATCATGACGCAGCCGGAGACGACGAGCGGCGCGGTCGCGAAACCGAACTCCTCGGCGCCCAGCAGCGCGGCGATGACGACATCGCGGCCGGTCTTGAGCTGGCCGTCGGTCTGGACGACGATCCGGTCGCGCAGGCCGTTGAGCAGCAGGGTCTGCTGGGTCTCGGCGAGGCCCAGCTCCCAGGGGCCGCCCGCGTGCTTGAGCGAGGTGAGCGGGGAGGCGCCCGTACCGCCGTCGTGTCCGGAGATCAGCACGACATCGGCGTGGGCCTTGGAGACGCCCGTGGCGACCGTGCCGACGCCGACCTCGGAGACCAGCTTCACATGGATGCGGGCCTGCGGGTTGGCGTTCTTGAGGTCGTGGATCAGCTGGGCGAGATCCTCGATGGAGTAGATGTCGTGGTGCGGCGGCGGGGAGATGAGTCCGACGCCGGGGGTGGAGTGCCGGGTCCTGGCGACCCAGGGGTAGACCTTGTGGCCGGGCAACTGGCCGCCCTCGCCGGGCTTGGCGCCCTGGGCCATCTTGATCTGGATGTCGTCGGCGTTGACCAGGTACTCGCTGGTGACGCCGAAGCGGCCGGAGGCGACCTGCTTGATGGAGGAGCGGCGCGCCGGGTCGTAGAGCCGGTCCGGGTCCTCGCCGCCCTCGCCGGTGTTGGACTTGCCGCCGAGCTGGTTCATGGCGATGGCCATGGTCTCGTGGGCTTCCTGCGAGATCGAGCCGTACGACATGGCGCCGGTGGAGAAGCGCCGGACGATCTCGGAGGCGGGCTCGACCTCGTCCAGCGGTACGGGGGTGCGTCCCTCGGCGAAGCCGAAGAGGCCGCGCAGGGTCATCAGCCGCTCGGACTGCTCGTTCACCCGGCCGGTGTACTGCTTGAAGATGTCGTAGCGGCGCGAGCGCGTGGCGTGCTGGAGGCGGAAGACCGTCTCCGGGTCGAACAGGTGCGGCTCGCCCTCGCGGCGCCACTGGTACTCGCCGCCGATCTCCAGCTTGCGGTGGCTGGCGGCGATACCGGAGGCGGGGTAGCCCTTGGCGTGCCGGGCGGCGACCTCCTGGGCGACGATGTCGAGTCCGGCGCCGCCGATCTTGGTGGCGGTGCCGTTGAAGTACTTCTCCACGAACGCCTCGTCGAGACCGACGGCCTCGAAGACCTGCGCGCCGCGGTAGGAGGCGACGGTGGAGATGCCCATCTTGGACATGACCTTGAGGACGCCCTTGCCGAGGGCGTAGATCAGGTTGCGGATGGCCTGCTCGGGCGCGAGGCCCTCGATGAACGTACCGGCGCGGACGAGGTCCTCGACGGACTCCATGGCGAGGTACGGGTTGACGGCGGCGGCGCCGTAGCCGATCAGCAGCGCGACATGGTGGACCTCGCGGACGTCCCCGGCCTCGACCAGCAGCCCGACCTGGGTGCGCTGCTTGGTGCGGATGAGGTGGTGGTGGACGGCGGCGGTGAGCAGCAGGGAGGGGATCGGGGCGTGCTCGGCGTCGGAGTGCCGGTCGGAGAGCACGATGATGCGCGCGCCGCTCTCGATGGCCTCGTCCGTCTCGGCGCAGATCTCCTCGATACGGGCGGCCAGGGTCTCGCCGCCGCCGCTGACCCGGTAGAGACCGGAGAGGGTGGCGGACTCCATGCCAGGCATGTCGCCGTCGGCGTTGATGTGGACGAGCTTGGCCAGCTCGTCGTTGTCGATCACGGGGAAGGGCAGGGTGACGCTGCGACAGGACGCGGCGGTCGGCTCCAGCAGATTGCCCTGCGGGCCGAGCGAGGAGCGCAGGGAGGTGACCAGCTCCTCGCGGATGGCGTCCAGCGGCGGGTTGGTGACCTGCGCGAAGAGCTGGGTGAAGTAGTCGAAGAGCAGCCGGGGCCGGGCGGAGAGCGCGGCGATCGGCGAGTCGGTGCCCATGGAGCCGATCGGCTCGGCGCCGGCGCGGGCCATCGGCGCGAGCAGGACGCGCAGCTCCTCCTCGGTGTAGCCGAAGGTCTGCTGGCGGCGGGTGACCGAGGCGTGGGTGTGCACGATGTGCTCGCGCTCGGGGAGGTCCGACAGCTCGATCTCGCCGGTCTCCAGCCACTCCTTGTAGGGGTGCTCGGCGGCGAGGGACGCCTTGATCTCGTCGTCCTCGATGATGCGGTGCTCGGCGGTGTCGACGAGGAACATCTTGCCGGGCTGGAGGCGGCCCTTGCGGACGACCTTCGCGGGGTCGATGTCGAGGACGCCGACCTCGGAGGAGAGCACGACGAGGCCCTCGTCGGTGACCCAGTAGCGGCCGGGGCGCAGACCGTTGCGGTCGAGGACGGCGCCGACCTGGGTTCCGTCGGTGAAGGTGACGCAGGCGGGGCCGTCCCAGGGCTCCATCATCGTCGCGTGGAACTGGTAGAACGCGCGCCGGTCCGGCTCCATGGAGTCGTGGTTCTCCCACGCCTCGGGGACCATCATCAGCACGGAGTGCGGCAGCGACCGGCCGCCGAGGTGGATCAGCTCCAGGACCTCGTCGAAGGAGGCGGAGTCGGAGGCGTCGGGCGTACAGACGGGGAAGATCCGCTCCAGCTTCTCCGTACCGCCGAAGAGGCCGGAGGCGATCTGGGACTCGCGGGCGCGCATCCAGTTGCGGTTGCCCTTGACCGTGTTGATCTCGCCGTTGTGCGCGACGAAGCGGTATGGGTGCGCCAGCGGCCAGCTCGGGAAGGTGTTGGTGGAGAAGCGCGAGTGGACCAGCGCCACGGCGGTCGCGAAGCGGCGGTCGGAGAGGTCCGGGAAGAAGGGCTCCAGCTGGCCGGTGGTCAGCATGCCCTTGTAGACGATCGTGCGCGCGGAGAGCGAGGGGAAGTACACCCCGGCCTCGCGCTCGGTGCGCTTGCGCAGCAGGAACGCCTTGCGGTCCAGCGCGATGCCCGTGCTCGTACCGTCGGCCACGAAGAGCTGGCGGAAGGCGGGCATGGTGGCGCGCGCGGAGGCGCCCAGCAGCTCGGGGGCGACGGGGACCTCGCGCCAGCCGAGGACGTTCAGGCCCTCTTCGGCGGCGATCGTCTCGATACGTGAGACGGCGTCCGTGGCGTCGTCGGCGGGGAGGAAGCCGATGCCGACGGCGTACGCGCCGGCCTCGGGCAGCTCGAACCCGGCGGTCTCGCGCAGGAAGGCGTCCGGCACCTGGAGGAGGATTCCGGCGCCGTCGCCCGAGTCGGGCTCGGAACCGGTGGCGCCGCGGTGTTCGAGATTGCGCAGTACGGTCAGCGCCTGCTCCACCAGCTCATGGCTGGCAACACCGGTGAGGGTGGCCACGAACCCGACGCCACAGGCGTCGTGCTCGTTACGGGGGTCGTACATCCCCTGCGGGGCGGGGCGACCGTCCATGGGCGACCAGGCGTCGGAACGCATCGGCTCTCCCGTCGTCGTAGTTCGGCATTGGCATATGCGATTACCGAGGGACGACGCTGGCCCTCCAGAAATTTCGTGCAGGTTACATGATGGAAAGCTTCTCGGGAAGTGGATAGCCCATTCCAGCATGTGGACACCGCTCGTAGCGGTGGATGAGGGGCGCAGGCGGACAGATCGTCGTCCGTACGGCTGTGGCGGAGCAGGCTTCGTTGCCCACGGCGCCTCCAGCTCATGCCCGGTCATTAACGACTCGAAACCGCTGGGTAACGGTCACATATGGAGCGCCTGGCACAGTGTCGCATCCCCGGCGCGGGAACGCTCGGGGATGTTCGTCACAGGAGGGCGGATATCGACCGTCCCCTTCTCGCCACCGGTCGCGCCCGCGCAGGTCAGAACGGTTTCCTCGGGTCCAGGGGGTTGCCCCGGAGCGGTCTTCCGGGTCAGACTGCCGCTCCGAACAGCGCGCCCAGTCCGTACGTGAGCGCGGCGGCGACCCCGCCGAGCACCAGCTGCCGCAGCCCGCTGTACCACCAGCTGCGCGCCGTCACCCGGGCGACCAGCGCGCCACAGGCGAACAGCCCGGTCAGCGCGAGCAGCACGGCGGGCCACAGCGTGGTGGCACCGAGCAGATACGGCAGGACGGGCAGCAGGGCGCCGAGGGCGAAGGAACCGAACGACGACACGGCCGCGACCAGCGGCGACGGCAGATCGTCCGGGTCGATGCCCAGCTCCTCGCGGGCGTGGATCTCCAGCGCCTGCTCGGGATCCCGCGACAGCTGTACGGCGACCTGGCGGGCCAGGCCGGGATCGACCCCGCGCGAGACATAGAGCGCGGCCAGCTCCTCCATCTCGTCCACCGGGTGCTTGCGCAGCTCGCGCCGTTCGACATCGAGTTCGGCCTCGACCAGCTCCCGCTGGGAGGCCACGGAGGTGTACTCACCTGCGGCCATCGAGAAGGCACCGGCCGCGAGCCCCGCGAGACCGGTGATCACCAGGGTCTGCTGCGAGACGGCGCCCCCGGCGACCCCGGTCATCAGCGCGAGATTGGAGACCAGCCCGTCCATCGCCCCGAACACGGCCGGCCGCAGCCAGCCGCCGTTCACATCGCGGTGGGTGTGATTGTCGCGGTGCGCCTCATGGAGCGCCGCCTCGGTCTCAATGAGCGTCATGCACTCGAAAATACGCACGAAAAATCGCTCCCGCCAGCAAGGAAGGCCGTACTTACCTGGGCGGGAAGGGGTGCTGGAGGGGCATCGGAAGGGGCTGGAGGCCGAGTTTCGCGCCCGCCCACCCGGAGGGACAATTCCGGCATGACGCCCATGGACGCCCCGCCCGACGCTCCACCGCACGCTCCGCCCGATGCCCTGCGTGACGCCCCACCGCCGGATCCAGCCGCGCCGGCCGCCCCGCCCCTCACCCTCGCCGACCGCATCACCGGCGCCCTGCTGGGCGCCGCCGTCGGCGACGCCCTCGGCGGCGCGGTCGCGGGGCACTCCCCCGAGCGGATCGTGGCGCGCCACGGCGGCCGGGTCGGCGGAGTCGTCGGACCGTGGGACGACGACTGGCGCTCCGCCGGCTCCCTCGCCCCGTTCCACCAGGGCGACGGCCGGATCACCGACCACACCCTGATGACCCACGCGCTGGTCCGGGTGTACGCGACGGTCCGCGACCATCTGGACGCGTACGCCGTCGCGGACCATCTGGTGCCCGACCTGATCACCACCCCGCGCTGGATCCCCGGCCTGGAGACCGAGGCACTGCCCCTCGCCCGGCTCTCCCCCGCCGGGAAGTGGCTGGTCACACGGGTGCACTTCGCGCACGCCGATCCGCGCGAGGCCGGCACCGGCAATGTCGTCGACTGCGGCGCGGCGATGTACATGGCGCCGGTCGGGCTGGTCAACGCCGCCGATCCGGCCGCCGCGTACGCCGAGGCGATCGATCTCGCGGGCGCGCACCAGTCGTCGTACGGACGTGAGGCGGCCGGGGTGTTCGCGGCGGCCGTCGCCGCCGCCTGTCTCCCCGGCGCCACACCCGCCTCCGTCGTGGCCGCCTGTCTCGCGCTCGCGAAGGACGGCACCCGCGCGGCGATCGACGCGGTGTGCGCGGTCGCGGCCCGGCACCGCTGTACGGAGTCGGCGCTGCGCGGACTGCGCACGGCCGTCGCGCCCTTCGACACGGTCGGCCCGCGCTACCGCTCCCCCTCGCTGGGCGCCCGCCGCCCCTCCCGGCTGCACGCGGTAGAGGAACTCCCCATCGCGCTGGGCATGTTGCTGATCGGCGCGGGCGACTACCGCCGTACGGTGCTCGGTTGTGTCAACTACGGCCGTGACTGCGGCTCGATCGCCGCCATGAGCGGTGCGCTGGCAGGGGCGTTGGGCGGTGAGCGCGCCGTCCCGGACGAGTGGTCGCGCCGGGTGGCCGAGGCCAGCCGTCTCGATCTGCGCGCGCCCGCACGGGAGTTGACGCGGGTCGCGAGGGAGATCCTCGACCGCGACACCCAGCGGCGCCGCGCGCGCGAGACCGCCCTCGTCCAGCTGACGGACCCTCAACTCGCCACTGTCCGATGACCGTTACCCGCCAGGAGGCTCCGCTCCCATGACCGCCATCGTGGTGCTCGGCAGCGCGAACATGGATCTCGTCACCTACGTCGACCGTGTCCCCCGCCTCGGTGAGACCGTCACCGGCCGCGAGCTGCGCATGGTCCCCGGCGGCAAGGGCGCCAACCAGGCCGTCGCCGCCGCCCGCGCCGGGGGCGAGGTCGCGATGATCGGCGCGGTCGGTGACGACGCGTACGGGGAACGGCTCCGGCACACCCTCGAAGCCTCCGGTGTGGACACCGATCTGCTGCGTACGGCGGCGGGCCCCTCGGGCACCGCCCATGTCGCGGTGGACGGCACCGGCGCGCACACGATCATCGTCATCCCCGGCGCGAACGGCACCGTCACCCATCTCGCGCCCGGCGAGGAGAGCCTCATCGCCGGCGCCTCCGCGCTCCTGCTCCAGCTGGAGATCCCCCTGAACGCCGTACTGGCCGGCGCGCTCGCCGCCCGCCGCCACGCCGTACGGACCGTCCTCACCCCGTCCCCCGCCCAGCCCCTGCCGCCCGAGCTGCTCGACGCCGTCGATCTGCTCGTCCCCAGCGAGGACGCGGCGGCCACGCTCACCGGGATCGCGGACGCCCGGCTCTCCGCCGAGGCCCTGCTGCGCCGGGTCCCGGAGGTCGTGATCAGGATGGGCGCGGCGGGCAGTCTGTACGCGGCGCGCGGCCGGGAGCCGGTGACCGTGCCCGCGCCCCGGGTCAGGGCCGTGGACACCACCGGGGCCGGGGACACCTTCGTGGGCGCGCTCGCCGTCGCGCTCGGGGAGGGCCGCCCGATGACGGAGGCGCTGGGCTGGGCCTCGGCCGCCGCCGCGCTCTGCGTCCAGCGCCCGGGGGCGTCCACGTCGATGCCGTACCGCTCCGAGATCGGGGCGTGAAAAAAGGCCGTCGGACCGGGGTCGGTCCGACGGCCTTCGAGGTGCGTACGGGTCAGCTCTTGTCGGCCTTCTCAGCCTTCGCGGCCTTCTCGGCGGGCTCCGCCTTCGCGTCGTCCGAGCCGGCATCCGCATCAGCGTCAGCAGCGGCGTCGGTGTCAGTGTCGGACTTCGGCTTCGCGTCCTCACCGTCCGCAGTCGCCGCAGCGGCAGCCGCCACCTCCGCCTCGGTGTCCGGCTCCACGATCTCCTCGCGGCCCGGACGCATCCGCGCCGAGAGGACGATGTAGGTGACGGCCAGCAGGAAGATGATCCCGGCGGTCCAGACGTTCAGCCGGACGCCCAGGATGTGGTGGGCCTCGTCGACCCGCAGATACTCGATCCAGGCGCGCCCCACGCAGTAGGACGCGACATACAGCGCGAAGACCCGGCCGTGTCCGAGGGTGAAGCGGCGGTCGGCCCAGACGATGAAGGCCGCCACCGCCACGCACCACAGCGACTCGTACAGGAACGTCGGGTGGTAGAGCCCGGCCTCGCGGTTCGGGCCCGCGCTGATCTCCAGCGCCCACGGCAGGGTGGTCTCCTTGCCGTACAGCTCCTGGTTGAACCAGTTGCCCCAGCGGCCGATGGCCTGGGCGAGCACGATGCCGGGCGCGATGGCGTCCGCGTACGCCGGCAGGGCGATGCCCCGGCGGCGGCAGCCGATCCAGGCGCCGACCGCGCCCAGCGCGATCGCGCCCCAGATCCCGAGGCCGCCCTCCCAGACCTTGAAGGCGTTGACCCAGTTCTCACCGTCGCTGAAGTACAGCTGATAGTCGGTGATCACGTGATAGAGGCGTCCGCCGACGAGGCCGAAGGGCACCGCCCAGACCGCGATATCGGCCACGGTGCCCACTTTGCCGCCCCTGGCGACCCAGCGTTTGCCGCCGTACCAGACGCCGACGAAGACACCGATGATGATGCAGAAGGCATAGCCACGCAGCGGGAGCGGTCCGAGATGGAGCACTCCGGTCGACGGGCTGGGAATGTAGGCAAGAAGGTCCATGGCAGGACCGACGCTACAGTGCCGGGCGGGGCTTACGGCAACCCGCCCGGCAACTTCTGCGTAACGGACGTCACACGCCGGGGGTGCCCGCCGATACCGTACCGGCCGGTTCGGAAGCGGGTCCCGAGGCCGCTCCGGAGGCCGGTGCGGACTCCGGCCCCGACTCCGGTGCGGCCTCCGGGGCGGCCTCCGGTCCGGAGCCGGGGGCCGAGCCCGTGTCCGAGGCGGGCGCCGAGCCCCCGGCCGACGGCGTTTCCGTGCCCGCCTTCTTGCCCTTGTTGGCCTCCGTGACCCACTTCTTCAGATTGTCGGGCGTGATGTCCTCGTCGCCCTTCTTCGGGAAGACGACCTCCCCGTTGAGCAGCACGGTCGGGGTCCCGGAGAAGCCGCCCGTACGGAACGCCTCGGCGGACTTCTCCACCCACTTGTCATGCGCTCCCCCTTCCACACACGCGCGGAAGCCGGGCGCCGACGCCAGCCCGTCCACCTGGCCGGCCAGCTCCAGCAGCCGGCCGTTCTTGGCGAAGGCGTCGTCCGGCTCCGGCGGCTGGTTCGCGAAGAGCAGATCGTGGTACGGCGCGAACTTGCCCACGTCCTGGGCGCACGCGGCGGCGTTCGCGGCGCGCAGCGAACCCGTACCGCCCATGTTGCCGTCGATGATCGTCGCGAGGTGGTACTCGGCCTTGAGCGCGCCCGCCTTCTCCAGCTCGTGGATCACCGGCCGGAACGCGTTCTCGAACTGGGCGCAGGCCGGGCAGCGGAAGTCCTCCCACACCGTGAGCGTGGACGGCGCGTCCGTGGCGCCCACCGGGATCGCCAGCTCGTCCTTGCCGCTCACCCCCGAGGGCGCGCTCACGGGCCCCGCCGCGCTCCCCTTGTGCTTGCCCATGTTCGCGGCGAGCAGCCCGACCGCGCCGGCCAGACCGAGCACACCGACGGCCGTCGCCACCACGATCAGGGCGCGCCTGCGCCGCTCGCGCGCGTCGTGCGCCTGACGTTCCTGCTGGAGCCGCTCTCTCGCGGTCCTTTTTCCCTCACGGTTCTTCTCGCTCACGCCCTCAGCAACGAACCGGGGAGGCGCGTACGCACCTCCCCGGTCCCAGGTCCACCCATACGGATGACGGGCGGCCCGTCCCGCCCGTCAGCGCTTGCGAACGCCCACGGCCAGCTCGCCCGCCAGCGCGCGCACCGCGGCCAGCCCGGCGGCCTCGTCGGGCGCGTCCAGCATCCGCTTCACGAACGCCGATCCGACGATCACCCCGTCGGCGAAGGCGGCGACCTCGGCAGCCTGCTCCGCGTTGGAGACGCCGAGTCCGACACAGACCGGCAGCTCGGTGGTGGCGCGGGTCCGCTCCACCAGCGTCCGCGCCTCCAGGCCGACCGAGGCACGGGTCCCGGTGACGCCCATCAGCGACGCCGCGTAGACAAAGCCGCTGCCGGCCGCCGTGATCTTCGCGAGCCGTTCTTCCTTGCTGCTCGGCGCCACCACGAAGACGGTCGCCAGACCGTTCTTCTCGGCGTGCTCACGCCACTGGGCGGACTCCTGGACGGGCAGGTCGGGCAGGATGCACCCGGCGCCGCCCGCCTCGGCCAGCTCGGCGGTGAACCGCGCCACGCCGTACCGGTCGATCGGATTCCAGTACGTCATGACCAGCACCGGCTTGCCGGTCGCCGTGTACGCCTCGCGGACCGTGCGCATGACATCGGCGATCTTGACGCCGCCGCGCAGCGCGATGTCGTCGGCGGTCTGGATGACAGGGCCGTCGAGGACCGGGTCGCTGTGCGGCAGCCCGACCTCGACGATGTCCGCGCCGCCGTCGAAGACGGCCTTGATCGCGGCGATGCCGCCGTCCACGGTCGGGAAGCCGGCCGGGAGGTAGGCGATCAGCGCGGCCCGGTCCGCCGCCTTCGCGGCGGCGAGGGTGTCGCTCAGCAGCCGGATGTTTCCCGTGCTCCCGCTGTTCTCGCTGCTCCCGCTCACTTCGTGCCCTCCCCGTCGTACAGCCCGAAGTAGCGGGCCGCCGTGTCCATGTCCTTGTCGCCGCGCCCGGAGAGATTGACGACGATCAGGCCGTCCTCGCCCAGCTCGCGCCCCACCTCCAGCGCCCCGGCCAGCGCGTGCGCGCTCTCGATCGCCGGAATGATGCCCTCCGTGCGCGACAGCAGCAGCAGCGCCTGCATCGCGTCGTCGTCGGTCACCGCCCGGTACTCGCCGCGCCCGCTGTCCTTGAGGTACGCGTGCTCCGGGCCGATGCCCGGGTAGTCGAGACCGGCCGAGATCGAGTACGGCTCGGTGATCTGGCCCTCCTCGTCCTGGAGGACGTACGAGCGCGAGCCGTGCAGGATCCCCGGCTCGCCCGCGCTGAGCGTGGCGGCGTGCTCGCCGGTCCCGATGCCGTGCCCGGCCGGCTCGCAGCCCACCAGCCGTACGTCCGCGTCGGACAGGAACGCGTGGAACAGCCCGATCGCGTTCGAGCCGCCGCCCACACACGCCACGGCGGCGTCGGGCAGCCGTCCGGCGCGCTCCAGGATCTGCCGCCTGGCTTCCACACCGATGACCCGGTGGAAGTCCCGCACCATCGCCGGGAAGGGGTGCGGTCCGGCGACCGTGCCGAAGAGGTAGTGCGTACGGTCGACATTGGCGACCCAGTCGCGGAACGCCTCGTTGATGGCGTCCTTCAGGGTCCGGCTGCCGGAGGTCACGGGGACGACCTCGGCGCCGAGCATCCGCATCCGGGCCACGTTGAGGGCCTGGCGCTGGGTGTCGATCTCGCCCATGTAGATGGTGCAGTCGAGCCCGAACAGCGCGCAGGCGGTCGCGGTGGCGACACCGTGCTGACCGGCGCCGGTCTCGGCGATGACGCGGGTCTTGCCCATGCGCTTGGTGAGCAGCGCCTGGCCCAGCACGTTGTTGATCTTGTGCGAGCCGGTGTGGTTCAGGTCCTCGCGCTTGAGGAAGATCCGGGCGCCCCCGGCCTGCTCGGCGAAGCGCGCCACCTCGGTCAGCGGGGACGGCCGGCCGGTGTAGTGGACCATCAGGTCGTTCAGCTCGGCGGCGAAGGCGGGGTCGCCCTTCGCCTTCTCGTACTCGACGGCCACCTCGTCCACGGCGGCGACAAGCGCCTCCGGGATGAACTTGCCGCCGTAGGCGCCGAAATACCCCTCGGCGCTGGGGACCCGGCCATCGGGGTCGGGAAGGAAGAACTCGGAAGACACGCGGGACTCCTCGGGAAAGCGACGGACGGTGAGCACCGTATGCGTCCCCGACCCGGGCACGGGCAGCGCGGTCCCGGGTGGCTACGGCCACCCGGAAACAACAGCGTCTTACGCCTGCGCGGGCCCATCGGATCGGAACGCGGCGGGCCCACGCCATCGCATCCCGTTGACCTGGCCCGGCTCGTCACCGATCACGTACCGCACCCGCCGTCCCCGCACCCGGCGCGCCGGGGCCCGGCAGCCGCGCGGGCGGCAGCCGCGCGCCAGGGCGGCGTGCGACGCCACGCGCGAGGCGTGCGCGGTACGGATGACGGCGGCGGTTCCCATGGCGGTGGTCAGTCCCTCCCGTGCCGCAGCGCCGGGTGGGCGCCCGCGGCGACGAGATCGGCGACGGCGGTCCTCGGGTCGCGGCCGGTGACCAGCGACTCGCCGACCAGCACCGCATCGGCGCCGGCGTTGGCGTACGCGATCAGGTCGTGCGGCCCGCGCACCCCGGACTCGGCGATCTTGACCAGGTGGTCGGGGATCTCGGGGGCGACGCGCTCGAACGTGGAGCGGTCGACCTTGAGGGTCTTGAGGTCGCGCGCGTTGACCCCGATGACCTTGGCCCCGGCGTCCACCGCCCGCTCCGCCTCCTCCTCGTCGTGCACCTCGACGATCGGGGTGAGCCCGATGGACTCGGCCCGCTCGATCAGCGAGACCAGCGCCTGCTGGTCGAGCGCGGCGACGATCAGCAGCGCGAGGTCCGCGCCGTGGGCCCGGGCCTCCCACAGCTGGTACGAGGTGACGATGAAGTCCTTGCGCAGGACGGGGATGTCGACCCGGGCCCGGACGGCGTCCAGATCGGCCAGCGAGCCGCCGAAGCGGCGCTCCTCGGTCAGTACGGAGATGACGGCGGCGCCGCCCGCCTCGTAGTCGGCGGCCAGGGCCGCGGGGTCGGCGATCGCGGCGAGCGCGCCCTTGGACGGGCTGGAGCGCTTGACCTCGCAGATCACCTGGACGCCCTCGCCGCGCAGCGCGGCGGCGCCGTCCTTGGCCTGGGGCGCCCTGGCGGCGAGTTCCTTCAGCTCGTCAAGGCCCACCCGCGCCTGCCGCTCTGCGAGGTCGGCGCGTACGCCGTCGATGATCTCGTCGAGCACACTCACGCGAGCGGCCCCCTTTCGGTTGCACTTCGGGATGCGGGAAGAGGATCGGTATCAAGCCATCCCGATACGGGACCCTGCCGGTAAACCCTAGCCGGAACAGCCGCGATGAGCCGCATCCGGATGGCCGGGCATGTCCCCGCGGGCGGCCTCACGGGGCGAGCCAGGAGCCGAGCGGCAGGTTCCTGACCACGGTGAAGACCAGGACCACCGCGCCGAGCGACCACCAGTACACCGGCTGCCGGGGAATCCCCGCGGGCAGCCCCCGGCGGGCCCGTAGGACCCAGACGACCCAGCCGACGGCGAAGACCGCGTAGCCGATGACGGCCAGCGCGTTGTCCCCGAGCGCGGCGGCGAGATCGCCGTGGGCGACGGCGTGCGCGCTGCGCAGCCCGCCGCAGGCGGGGCAGTAGAGACCGGTCAGGGCGAAGAGCGGGCAGACCGGATAGTGGCCGGATTCATTGGGGTCGACCAGTCCGACGTAGGTGAAGGCGGCGCCGATCCCGGCGAGGGTGGCCAGCGGCGCCAGAAGCCGGCGCGCGGTCCCCGGGGACGCGGGTTCGGTCATGACTTCGTTCACCCGGTGATTGTCGCCTGTGGAACGGAAAGACGCAGCCCGGTCTCACCGGACTGCGTCATCGCTGCCGCTGGACGAGTCATTCCGAAGTAGCGTCGTCCGCCCCTGGGCGCCGCCGGGCAGACGGGACTTCGGAATGACTCGTCCAGGCCCTTCCGGACCCGGTCAGACGGTCTGCGGCTGGGCCTCGCTCGTGACGCCGTGCGCGGCGGGCGCGGTGTGCGTACCGGCCAGCAGCTGGGCCTTGATGTCCTCGGAGCGCATGTTGACCTGCTTGTTGGCCGCCGCGTTCCGGGCCCGTACCAGCTCGGGCGACTCCTTCGGCATGCCCATGCCGGCCGCCTTCATGGCGAGGCCGACACCGCCGCCGAGCAGTATCACGACGAATCCGCCCACGACGCCGGGCACG
The DNA here is from genome assembly GCF_003344965.1 of Streptomyces paludis. Classification (NCBI taxonomy): domain Bacteria; kingdom Bacillati; phylum Actinomycetota; class Actinomycetes; order Kitasatosporales; family Streptomycetaceae; genus Streptomyces; species Streptomyces paludis. The sequence goes on from NZ_CP031194.1 coordinate 1,412,791, forward strand.
TTGGCCGCCACCATGAAGACCCCCGAGATGCAGAAGCCGATGAAGGCGATGGTGACGCCGGTCCAGGCCGCCGGGGTGTGTCCGTGGCTGCTGCCCGCCATGAGTTGCTCCTCGTTGCTCTCGCGGTCGCTGTCGCGCTGGGTGAGTCGTGGGCTCACACGCTCACCGCTCATTCTCCCGCATGGCCCCCGGCGGACGGGCCGGGGGGTGGGTGTGAGAACGCTCTCCCGGCGACGGGACCCCGCGACCGGGCACGCGTGTCTTCCCGCCGATCACGTTCTGCCAGGGCAGAACGTGATCTCCCCCGGCCCGGCGGACCCCGGCGATCCTCGTCGGGCGGCCTTCGCCTCCGAAGCCGCGCTCCCGCCGACGCCGGCCGGCGTCGGCCCGCAGAGAGGATCGAACGTGACCCACACCACCGTCAGTACCCGTACCCGCAAGCGCCGTGTGGCCTCAGCGATCGGCGTGCTCGTGGCAGTGATCGGGATGACCGCGGGGACGGCGGGGATCGCGTCGGCCGCCGAAGCGCCGACGAGGACGTGCATCATCTCGGTCGGGTACGAGGGAAAGTGGATCAGTATCTCGTACAAGTGCTGAGCTGACGGGCCGAGCCAACGGGCGGGACCCCCCGGGTCAGTGCTCCCGGGTCGGGTCCTCGCCGCGGTCCAGGGCCTTCCACAGGTCCTCGGGCCGGTCCGGGTCCACGGTGGGTGTCTTGCGGTTCGCACCCCCCCGAGCCGCGGCGCCCGTTCCCTGGGCGGGGCGCTCGTAGCGGCCGGACATGCCGGGCCAGCGCTTGCCGTAGACCAGGGCCAGCAGGCCGGCGAGCAGGATCAGCACACTGCCCGCCGCCGTCACGTACGGCCAGGCCGTGTGGGAGAGCGCCTGGACGGTGGCGGCGGTGTCGCCGGTGGTCTTCGCCGCCATCTCGTTGAGCGCCGAGCGGTCCGACGCGCCGAGGAACGCGCTCAGCGCCGCGCCCGCGCCGCTCAGCGCGAGCAGCGCGGAGACCAGCAGCCGGCCCGCGCGGCGTACGGCGAAGACGGCGACCAGCGCGGCGAGCCCGACGACCGCGAGGGCCGCCGGGACCCCGGTGATGTCCCGGCCGTTGGCGTCCAGCGGTACGGAACCGCCGCCGACGGCGGCCGTCCCGCCGGCCCAGGTCTGGCCGGAGGCGATCAGCACCACGGCGGCGCCGGCCGCGCCGAGGAGCAGCGCGGCGGCCAGGCTGCGGCGGCCACCGCTCCCGCCGTCACGGTCGCCGTCACGATCGCGGTCGCGGTCACGGCCCGCCCGCGAGCGGGAGGAGGCGGAGGAGGTGGCCGCCGGACCGGCGGCACGGGGCTGGGGTACGGGAACGGCAGTCACGTACCCACTATCCCCTACCGCCTCACCCGGTGTGGAGGCGGTTCGCGGTATGCACCGCCCGCAGCACCGCCGCCGCCTTGTTCCGGCACTCGGTGTCCTCGGAGACCGGATCGGAGTCCGCGACGACCCCGGCACCCGCCTGCACATACGCCGTCCCGTCCCGCAGCAGCGCGGTCCGGATGGCGATCGCCGTGTCCGAGTCCCCGGCGAAGTCGAGATAGCCGACACAGCCGCCGTACAGCCCGCGCCGGGTCGGCTCCAGCTCGTCGATGATCTGGAGGGCGCGCGGCTTGGGCGCCCCGGAGAGCGTGCCCGCCGGGAAGCAGGCGGTCAGCACGTCGAAGGCGGTACGGCCCTCCGCCACCTTGCCCGTCACCGTCGACACGATGTGCATGACATGCGAGTACCGCTCGACGGACATGAAGTCCACGACCTCGACACTGCCCGGTTCGCAGACCCGCCCCAGGTCGTTGCGGCCGAGATCGACCAGCATCAGGTGCTCGGCGCGCTCCTTCGGGTCCGCGAGGAGTTCGTCGGCGAGCGCCTGGTCCTCCTGCGGTGTGGCGCCCCGGTGCCGGGTGCCGGCGATCGGGTGCACCATCGCGCGCCCGTCCTCGACCTTGACGAGCGCCTCCGGGCTGGAGCCCACGACATCGAAGCCGTCGAAGCGGAAGAGGTACATGTACGGGGACGGGTTGGTGGCCCGCAGCACCCGGTAGACATCCAGCGCGCTCGCCTTGACGGGAGTCTCGAAGCGCTGCGAGGGGACGACCTGGAACGCCTCGCCCGCCCTGATCCGCTCCTTGATGTCCTCGACGGCGTCCTGGTACGCGGCGCCGCCCCACAGCGCGGTGTACGCGGGCAGCTCGGACTCGGGCAGCGCGGCGGGCGAGGAGTGCACCGGCCGGTCGAGGTCGGCGGCCATGGCGTCGAGCCGGGCGACGGCGTCGGCGTACGCCTCGTCCACACCGGTGGCGAGATCGTTGTGGTTGATCGCGTTGGCGATCAGCAGGACCGAGCCGTCCCAGTGGTCGAGCACGGCGAGGTCCGAGGTGAGCAGCATGGTCAGCTCGGGGATGCCCAGGTCGTCCCGGGCGTGGTCGCCGACCTTCTCCAGGCGCCGCACGATGTCGTACCCGAGGTAGCCGACCATGCCGCCGGTGAAGGGCGGCAGGCCCTCGGCGCCGGCCAGGTCGTGCGGGGTGTGCAGGGCCTCCACGGTGGCGCGCAGGGCGGCCAGCGGGTCGCCGTCAAGGGGGACGCCGACGGGCGGGGTGCCCAGCCAGTGGGCCCGGCCGTCGCGCTCGGTCAGGGTGGCGGCGGACCGTACCCCGACGAAGGAGTAGCGGGACCAGGAGCGGCCGTTCTCGGCGGACTCCAGCAGAAAGGTGCCGGGGCGTTCGGCGGCGAGTTTGCGGTACAGGCCGACCGGGGTGTCCCCGTCCGCGAGGAGTCGGCGGCCGACGGGGATGACACGGCGGTCGGCCGCCAGCCGGCGGAAGGTCTCAAGATCCATGGCGGCTGACCCTACTGCGCGATCGGGAGGACGTCGGCGTCGAAGCAGGTACGGGCGCCGGTGTGGCAGGCCGCGCCGACCTGGTCGACCCGGACGAGGACCGTGTCGGCGTCGCAGTCCAGCGCGACGGACTTGACGTGCTGGACATGGCCGGAGGTGTCGCCCTTGACCCAGTACTCCCGGCGGCTGCGCGACCAGTAGGTGCAGCGGCCGGTGGTCAGGGTGCGGTGCAGCGCCTCGTCGTCCATCCAGCCGAGCATCAGTACCTCGCCCGTGTCGTACTGCTGGGCGATGGCGGGGATCAGCCCGTCGGCGCTGCGCTTGAGCCGGGCGGCGATGGCGGGGTCGAGCCCACCGGTCATGCTGGTCATACGGACATTGTGCCGCGCCCGGGGTGCCTCCCGGGCCGGGGTCCACTGGGCGGACGCGGTGCGGGCGCCGTACGCTGGAGCACATGTCGACCCATGCGAAGCGTGAACGGCTCCTGCTCGCCGATCTGTTGGAGGCGGTGGGTCCCGATGCGCCGACGCTCTGCGACGGCTGGCTGGCGCGGGATCTCGCGGCCCATGTGGTGGTGCGCGAGCGCCGCCCCGACGCGGCGGGCGGCACCCTGGTGCCCGCGCTGCGGAGCAGGCTGGAACGGGTGCAGGCCGAGTTCGTGGCGAAGCCGTACGACGAACTGCTCCAGCTGATCCGTACGGGCCCGCCGAAGATGTCCCCGTTCAGCATCAAGCAGCTGGACGAGGCGGCCAACACGGTCGAGTTCTACATCCACGCCGAGGACGTCCGGCGGGCGCAGCCCGACTGGACGCCGCGCGAGCTGGACCGGGTCTTCGCGGACACCCTGTGGGCGCGGCTGGAGAAGGGCGGCCGGGTGATGGGCCGCAAGGCCCCGGTGGGGCTGGTGCTGCGCCGTCCGGACGGCCAGACGGCGGTCGCCCACCGCGGCACCCCGGTGGTGACGGTGACCGGCGAGCCGAGCGAGCTGCTGCTCTTCGCGTTCGGCCGGCAGGCGGTGGCGGATGTGCGGCTGGAGGGCGACGAGGCCGCGGTCACGGCCGTACGGGAAGCGAAGCTGGGCCTCACATAAGGGGCTGAGGGACGGATACGTCGTACGTCGCCGGTGGCGGAGGGTCCGCCACCGGCGACGCGCGTTCAGCGGGTCACGAAGGTGTCCAGGGGGGCGGTCAGGAGGTGTGCGGGCAGTTGCCCCGGTACTCCGCGATCACGGTGCTCGGCTGGGGCAGCGGGCAGAGGAACTGCTCGTAGCGGGTGTCCCCGTCGATGAACCGCTTCAGCCAGGAGACGCTGTACTTCGCGATGGTGGTGTTCGCGCTGGTCGGTGTGTTGTGGACAGCGCCCTTCAGCTCCAGATACGCCTTGTCGAGGGTGCCGGGCAGGGACTCGTAGAACGGTTCGGAGTGTGAGGCGACGGGCGCGGTGGTGTCACCGTCGGCCCCGACCACCAGGGTGGGGGTACGGACCGCGGACCAGTTCTTGGTGAGGTTCCAGCCGGTCAGCGGGATGGCCGCCTTCAGCGAGGTGCGGCTCCTGGCGGCCTCCAGGCTGCCGCCGCCGCCCATCGAGTGGCCCATGACCCCGAGCCGCGCGCTGTCGATCCGGCCGCGCACGGCCGAACTCCCCGTCAGATAGTCGAGCGCGGCGAGGAGTTGACGCCCCCGGCTGTCGGGCGCGTCGAGAATGGTGGTGGTGTCGATGGTGATGACGACAAAGCCCTGGGAGGCGAGGCGCGGCCCGTACCAGGCGACGCTGGACTGGCTGGCGGTGAAGCCCGGGGAGATGGCCACGGCGCCGAAGGTGCCGTCGGCGGTGCTGGTCGGGTAGTAGATGGTGCCGCCGCCGAACCCGCTGACGCTCGCGCGCGCCACCGTGAGCTGGGAGACGGCGTACGGTCCGGTGGCCGCCTCGATACTGGCGACGGTCGGCGCGGGCCCGCGCTCGTACGGGTTGTCGGCGGCCTGGGCGGCCGGCGCGGTGGGGATCAGCGCGGCGAAGAGAGCGCCGGTGGTGAGGGCGGCGGCCCAGAATCCGCGGACCATGGGGGTACGGAGGGGGGCCGGGGTGCCGGCCGGCGAGGAGTGCCGTTGCACGATGGGGGGATCCTCTCGGTCGTGACGGAGCCACGCCGGAGGCCGTACGGGTGCACCGGGGTGGCGACCGCCAGATGACTGGCAGTCTCCATATCCCCGGTACGGCCGGTGCGGAAGCGTCCCAGGGCGCACCGGAGTTGACGGCGCGCGGACAACTTTCAGCGCACCGGATGCCCCGTCACTTCGAGCACGCCCTTGACGTCCGAGATCCGCAGCTTCCCGAAGTGGAAGACGGACGCGGCCAGTACGGCGTCGGCGCCCGCGTCGATCGCCTGGGGGAAGTGCTCCAGGGTGCCCGCGCCGCCGGAGGCGATCAGCGGTACGGAGACATGCTTGCGCACGATCTCGATCATCACGGTGTCGTAGCCGTACTCCGTGCCGTCGGCGTCCATCGAGTTGAGCAGGATCTCGCCCGCGCCCAGCTCCGCCGCCTCGTGCGCCCACTCGACGGCGTCGATGCCGGTGCCCCGCCGGCCGCCGTGCGTGGTGACCTCGAAGGAGCCGTCCGGCCTGCGCCGCGCGTCGACGGAGAGCACCAGCACCTGCCGTCCGAACCGCTCGGCGATCTCCCGGATCAGCTCGGGCCGGGCGATGGCGGCGGTGTTGACACCGACCTTGTCCGCACCGGCCCGCAGCAGCTTGTCCACGTCGTCGGCGGTACGGACCCCGCCGCCGACGGTCAGCGGGATGAAGACCTGCTCGGCGGTGCGCCGCACCACGTCGTACGTGGTCTCGCGGTTGCCGGAGGAGGCGGTGATGTCGAGGAACGTCAGCTCGTCGGCGCCCTCCGCGTCGTACAGCTTGGCCATCTCGACGGGGTCACCGGCGTCCCGCAGATTCTGGAAGTTGACGCCCTTCACGACGCGGCCGTTGTCCACGTCCAGGCACGGGATGACCCGTACGGCCAGCGTCATACGGAGCCTCCCCGGTATGCCTCGACCTCGACCTCGACCACCAGGCTGGGGTCGATGAAGCCGGAGACGACGATCATCGAGGCGGCCGGCCGGGCCTCGTCGAACAGTTCCTTGTGGGCGCGGCCCACGTCGTCCGCGTCGCGGACATGCGTGATGTACATGCGCGTACGGACCACGTCCGCCGCGCCGAGCCCCAGCTCGCCGAGCGCCTTGAGGGCGACACCGAACGCGGTGACGGCCTGTTCGTACGGTCCGCCCTCGGCGATCCGGCCGTCGACAACCGAGGTGCAGCCGGCCACCAGGACCAGGCCGTTGGGCAGTTCCACCGCGCGGGAGTAGCCGATGGCCTCTTCCCAGGGGCCGCCGGACGAGATCCGCCGTACCACCGCGTCACTCACCGGCCACCGCCGCCAGCGCCTCTTCGAGCGTGAACGCCTTCGCGTACAGCGCCTTGCCGACGATGGCGCCCTCGACGCCCTCGGGCACCAGGGCGGAGATCGCGCGCAGGTCGTCCAGCGAGGAGACCCCGCCGGAGGCGACGACGGGCTTGTCGGTGGCGGCGCAGACGTTGCGGAGGAGTTCCAGGTTGGGGCCCTGGAGGGTGCCGTCCTTGGCGATGTCCGTGACGACGTAGCGCGCGCAGCCCTCGGAGTCGAGCCGGGCCAGCGTCTCGTAGAGGTCGCCGCCGTCGCGGGTCCAGCCGCGCCCGCGCAGGGTCGTGCCGCGGACGTCGAGACCGACGGCGATCTTGTCGCCGTGCTCCGCGATGATCTTGGCGACCCACTCGGGGGTCTCCAGCGCGGCCGTACCGAGGTTGACGCGGGTGCAGCCGGTGGCGAGGGCGGCGGCGAGCGTGTCGTCGTCGCGGATACCGCCGGACAGCTCGACCTTGATGTCCATCGCGGCGGCGACCTCGGCGATCAGCCGCCGGTTGTCGCCGGTGCCGAAGGCGGCGTCGAGGTCGACGAGGTGCAGCCACTCGGCGCCGGAGCGCTGCCAGGCGAGCGCGGCTTCGAGGGGGGAGCCGTACGACGTCTCCGAACCGGACTCGCCGTGCACGAGCCGTACGGCCTGGCCGTCCCGGACGTCGACGGCGGGCAGCAGTTCAAGCTTCATCAGAGGGTTCCGATCCAGTTGGTCAGCAGCTGGGCGCCGGCGTCGCCGGACTTCTCGGGGTGGAACTGGGTGGCCCACAGCGCGCCGTTCTCCACGGCGGCCACGAACGGCTCGCCGTGGGTGGCCCAGGTGACCCTGGGGGCGCGGATCTTGGGGTTGGTGACCTCCAGGTCCCACTTCCGCACGGCGTAGGAGTGCACGAAGTAGAAGCGGGCGCCGGCGTCGAGTCCGGCGAACAGCTCGCTGTTCCCGGGCGCCTCGACGGTGTTCCAGCCCATGTGGGGAATGATCGGGGCGTCGAGCGGCTCGACCGTACCGGGCCACTCGTCGAGCCCTTCCGTCTCCACCCCGTGCTCGATGCCGCGCTCGAAGAGGATCTGCATGCCGACGCAGATTCCCATCACCGGCCGGCCGCCGGCCAGTCGGCGCCCGATGATCCACTCACCGCGCGCGTCCTTCAGCCCCTTCATACAGGCGGCGAAGGCACCGACGCCGGGCACGAGCAGCCCGTCGGCGTTCATCGCCCGGTCGAAGTCGCGGGTGATCTCCACCTCGGCACCGGCCCGGGCGAGGGCGCGCTCGGCCGAGCGGACGTTGCCGAAGCCGTAGTCGAAGACAACAACGCTCTTGGCGCTCATTCCCAGATCCCTTGAACGCGCAGCACACCGGCGACCAGGCAGAGCGCGGAGCAGAGACCCAGCAGCACGATCACCCCCGTGGGCAGCTTCTGCTTGTGGAAGGAGTACACACCGCCAGCGAGGAAGAGCCCCACCACGATCAGAACGGTGGAAAGCCCGGTCACTGTGTCTCCTCGTTCGCTTCTCCGCCCACGCGGCGCAGAGGCTCGGGCATCAGATCGATCCGCGGCCCGGCGGCCGCGCGTGCGACGCTCACAGAGCGCCCTTCGTAGAGGGAAGAATCCCTACCGCCCGCGGGTCCCGCTCGGAGGCGTAGCGCAGCGCCCGCGCCAGCGCCTTGAACTGGCACTCCACGATGTGGTGCGCGTTGCGCCCGTACGGCACGTGGACGTGCAGGGCGATCTGGGCCTGGGCGACGAAGGACTCCAGGATGTGCCGGGTCATCGTCGTGTCGTACTCGCCGATCATCGGCGCCATGTTCTCGGGCTCGGTGTGCACGAGGTACGGGCGTCCCGACAGGTCCACCGTGACCTGGGCGAGCGACTCGTCCAGCGGGACGGTGCAGTTGCCGAAGCGGTAGATGCCCACCTTGTCGCCGAGGGCCTGCTTGAAGGCGGCGCCGAGGGCGAGGGCGGTGTCCTCGATGGTGTGGTGCGAGTCGATGTGGAGGTCGCCCTCGGTCTTCACCGTGAGGTCGAACAGCCCGTGCCGGCCGAGCTGGTCGAGCATGTGGTCGTAGAAGCCGACCCCGGTCGACACGTCGACCTTCCCCGTGCCGTCGAGATCGATCTCGACGACGACGGACGTTTCCTTCGTACTGCGTTCCACACGGCCGATCCGGCTCATGCGCCGCTCTCCTTCTTCAGTTCGCGTACCGCGTCGAGGAACGTGTCGTTCTCGGCGGGGGTGCCCGCGGTGACCCGCAGCCATCCCGGTACGCCGTTGTCACGGATGAGGACACCCCGGTCGAGGATCCGCCGCCATGCCGCGTGGGAGTCCTCGAAGCGGCCGAACTGCACGAAGTTGGCGTCCGAGTCGGTGACCTCGAAGTCCAGGGCGCGCAGCTCGGTCACCAGCCGGTCCCGCTCGGCCTTGAGGGTCTCGACATACCCGAGCAGCGTATCGGTGTGCTCCAGCGCGGCGAGCGCGGTGGCCTGGGTGACGGCGGACAGGTGGTACGGCAGCCGTACGAGCTGGACGGCGTCGACCACGGCGGGGTGGGCGGCGAGATAGCCGAGGCGCAGCCCGGCGGCGCCGAACGCCTTGGACATGGTGCGGGAGACGACCAGGTGGGGCCGGCCCTCGATGAGCGGCAGCAGCGATTCCCGGTGGCTGAACTCGACATACGCCTCGTCCACGACGACCAGCGAGGGCTTCGCGGCCTGCGCGGCCTCGTACAGGGCGAGGACGGCCTCGGCGCCGACGGCGGTGCCGGTGGGGTTGTTGGGCGAGGTGATGAAGACGACGTCGGGCCGGTGTTCGGCGATGGCGGCGACAGCGGCGGGGACGTCGATGGTGAAGTCGGCGTTGCGCGGGCCGGAGAGCCAGCCGGTGCCGGTGCCGCGCGCGATGAGGCCGTGCATCGAGTACGACGGCTCGAAGCCGATGGCGGTACGGCCGGGGCCGCCGAAGGTCTGGAGCAGCTGCTGGATGACCTCGTTGGACCCGTTGGCGGCCCAGACGTGGGACGCGGTGACCGGGTGGTGACCGGTCTTCGTCAGATACGCGGCCAGCTCCGTGCGCAGCTCCACGGCGTCCCGGTCGGGGTACCGGTTGAGCCCGCGGGCGGCCTCGCGGACGCGCTCGGCGATGCGCTCGACCAGCGCCTCGGGCAGCGGGTAGGGGTTCTCGTTGGTGTTGAGCTGCACGGGGACGTCCAGCTGGGGGGCGCCGTACGGGGTCTTGCCGCGCAGCTCGTCCCGTACGGGCAGATCGTCGATTCCGAACGTCACTTTCCGGGCACCTTCCATGCAAACCTTGCCTTGATCGCCGCGCCGTGCGCGGGCAGGTCCTCCGCCTCCGCGAGCGTCACCACATGGTGGGCGACCTCCGCGAGCGCTTCCTCGCTGTAGTCGACGATGTGGATGCCGCGCAGGAAGGACTGGACGGAGAGCCCCGAGGAGTGGCAGGCGCAACCGCCGGTCGGCAGGACGTGGTTGGAACCGGCGCAATAGTCACCGAGCGAGACGGGGGCGTACGGGCCGACGAAGACGGCGCCCGCGTTGCGTACGCGGGTGGCGAGCGCGGCGGCGTCGGCGGTCTGGATCTCCAGGTGTTCGGCGCCGTAGGCGTTGACGACCCGCAGGCCGTCCTCGACGGAGTCGACCAGCACGACGGCGGACTGCCGGCCGCCGAGGGCGGGGAGCACCCGGTCCTCGATGTGCTTGGTGGCCGCGACCTGGGGCTCCAGCTCCTTGTCGACGGCGTCGGCCAGCTCCACCGAGTCGGTGACGAGGACGGCGGCGGCGAGCGGGTCGTGCTCGGCCTGGCTGATCAGGTCGGCGGCGACATGCACCGGGTCGGCGGTGGCGTCGGCGAGGACGGCGATCTCGGTGGGGCCGGCCTCGGCGTCGATGCCGATGCGGCCGGTGAAGTAGCGCTTGGCGGCGGCGACCCAGATGTTGCCGGGGCCGGTGACCATGTTCACCGGCGGGCACTCCTCCGTGCCGTACGCGAACATCGCGACGGCGGAGGCGCCGCCCGCCGCGTACACCTCGTCGATCCCGAGCAGCGCGCAGGCGGCCAGGATCGTGGGGTGCGGCAGTCCGTCGAACTCCCGCTGCGCGGGCGAGGCCAGGGCGATCGACTCGACGCCCGCCTCCTGCGCCGGCACCACGTTCATGATCACGGAGGACGGGTAGACGGACCGGCCGCCGGGCGCGTACAGCCCCACCCGCTCGACCGGCACCCACTTCTCGGTGACCGTGCCGCCGGGCACGACCCGGGTGGTGTGCTCGCTCCGGCGCTGGGCGCGGTGCACGAGCCGGGCGCGCCGGATCGACTCCTCCAGCGCGGCCCGTACGTCGGGGTCGAGCGCGTCCAGGGCCGCCGCGAGGGCGGGTACCGGGACGCGGATCCGCTCCAGGGTCACACCGTCGAACTTCTCGGCCGACTCGATCAGCGCCGCCGTACCCCGATGATGGACGTCCTCGCAGAGCGGCCGGACCTTCTCCAGGGCGGCTTCGACGTCGAACTCGGCTCGGGGCAGCAGGTCACGCAGGGCGCGGCCCTCGGGGAGGGCCTCGCCGCGCAGATCGATTCGTGAGATCACGGGGTCAATTCTCGCAGACCGGGCCGGGCGGCCGGACGGCGTATCACTGGCTGATACACACGAACGCGCGCGAACACCCGTCACTCCACGCGTTCAGGGCGTCACTCAGCGGGCACAACGTGTGTACGGAACAACTGCCCTCAGTTGTACGGACCGGCTGTCATCAGTTGTTCGGACCATCTGTACGCACACGGGGAAGCGGAGGCGCGGCAGTGACCGAGCCGCAGTACGACGAATCTCCCGACTGGCTCAGCGCGGCGGAACTCGGCATGTGGCAGTCGTTCCGCAACGGCAGTACGTACGACCTGAGCACGTCGGACCCCCTGCTCGACGATCCCTTCGCGCCGCGCTCCTGGGGCACGGACCGCAGCGTGCGCGCGCGGGTGGCCGCCCTGCTGCTGCTGAGCGGCCCCGCCGCGCTGCCCGGCCGGGTCGCGGCGCTCAAGCTGCGCGGCGTCCAGATCACCGGCACGCTCAACCTCGCGGGCGGCACGGTCGCGCCGTATGTGGAGCTGATCAACTGCCGGTTCGAGAACGAGGTGGTGCTGCCCGAGTCACACTTCACCACCCTGCGCATGGTGCGCTGCGCGATCCCCCGGCTGGAGGCGGCCCGGCTGCACACCGAGGGCGATCTGCATCTGCCCCGCTGCCGGGTCGAGCGGGGCATCCGGCTGACCGACGCGCGGATCGGCACGGATCTGCTGATCAGCGAGATCAACGTACGGCCCGACCGGCTCGGCCGGGCGATCACCGCCGACGGGATGGTCGTCGGGCAGGATCTCCAGGCCGACCGGATCGAGACGTACGGCGAGGTCAGCCTGCGTGGCGCAAAGGTCGGTGTCTCGTTCAGCCTGCGCGGCAGCCGGCTGCGCGCGGCGGAGGAGAAGCGCGCGCTGAACGCCCCGCAGCTCACGGTGGAGCGCTCGCTCCATCTGACGGGCGTGTGGGTGAACGACGAGACCGGCGGCCCCGGCATCACACCCCCGCACGGCATCGGCGCCGGCCCGCTGCTCGGCGACCGGCTCCAGCGCTTCGAGTGCCGGGGCGGGGTCCGGCTGGACGACGGCCGGTTCGGGGACGCGGTCGACGTGGACCAGGCGCGGTTCTTCATGACGCCCTCGGAGGAGCTGTCGCTGCGCCGGATCACCACCCCCGAACTCCGGTTCACCTGCGACCACATCGAGGAGGGCCGGGTCGTGCTGAGCGGTGCGCGGATCGTCACCCTGGTGGACATGTCGACGAGCTGGCCGGGCCCCGGCGGGCTGGGCATGAGCGGATTCGCGTACGAGAACCTGGTCCCGTTCGGCCACTTCCCGCTGATCCGCCGGCTGGAGTGGCTGGCGGCGGCGACCCCCGAGTACTCCCCCGAGCCGTACGAGCGCCTCGCGCAGGTGCTGCGCCACACCGGCGAGGACGCGGACGCCCGCGAGGTGCTGCTCGCCAAGCACCGCAGACGCCGGGAGACACTGCCGCTGGCCGGGAAGCTCTGGGGCTTCCTCCAGGACTGGACGGTGGCGTACGGCTACCGGCCGGGCCGGGCCGCGCTGTGGATGGCCGTCCTGTGGGGCGCCAGCACACTGACCTTCGCCCACAACGCGCCCCCGGCCCTGCGGCCGGACGAACACCCGGCGTGGAATCCCGCGCTGTACTCGCTGGATCTGCTGATCCCGGTGATCGACTTCGGCCAGGACGGCTACTGGCTGGTGTCGGGCGGCTGGCAGTGGACGGCGGCGGCGCTGACGGTGCTGGGCTGGATCCTGGCGACGACGGTGGCGACGGGAGCGACACGGCTGCTGCGCCGGGGCTGAGAAGCGCCGAGGAGCGGCCCCGGCACCCCGCCCCGGCGCCTCACCCCAATCCACCCGCTTTCGATACGAAAGCTTCACTTCCCCTCCCTGGCGCCGCCTTCCGGCCCCGCCTTCAATGGTCCACACCATGTCATTTCTCCGCACACTGATCAGCAGCGCGTGCATGGTCCGGCACACCCCGCCGCCGCCCGCCGGGCTGCCGCCGGACCGCGAGGTCCTGCTCGACGTGCCCGACGACCTTCTCGCGCCCGTGCTCGTCTCCGCCGCGCACGGCGAGTACGAGCACGCCGCGAAGCTGCTGGCGGCCACCCGGGACGCGGCGGAGTGGGAGAACCGCGACCGCTATGTCATCCGGCTGGCCGTGTTCGCCAAGAACCGGGACGACTGGCTGGCCGCCTGGCTGCGGGCCGCGCCGCGCGATCCGGACGCGCGGCTCGTCCGCGCGGAGCTGGCCGTACGCCGCGCCTGGGAGTCACCGGCCCGCGCCGAGCTGCTGCGCGAGACGGCCCCGCTGATCGACGCCGCGGCGGCCGGCGACCCGCGCGACCCGGTGCCGTGGCGGGTGGCGCTCGACCACGCGCGGGGCACCCACGCCCCGCACACCGCGTTCGAGACGCTGTGGGAGCAGGCGGTGGCGCGCTCCTCGCACCACTACGGCTGCCATGTCTCGGCGCTCCAGTACCTGTCGGCCCACTGGTACGGCTCGCACCGCGAGTGCTTCGACTTCGCGGAGCGCGCGGCGGCGGACTCGCCGCCGGGCTCGCTGATCCGGGCGCTGCCGGTGCGCGCCGCGTTCACGCTGCTGATGAGCGAGGAGAACCGGACCGGCGGCCCGACCCCGCTCCAGGGCGACCGGATCGACGCGGCGGCCGATCTGGCGATCGAACTGTCGGCCGGATACGCGGCGGGGGTGCCGTGCCCGGCCGAGGTGCGGAACCTGCTGGCGTACGTCCTGGCGGAGCGGGGGCGGTGGACGGCGGCGCTGGACCAGTTCCGGCTGACCGGGCCGTACGCGACCTCGTTCCCGTGGATCTGTCTGACCGATGACCCCCTGGGACGTTTCCTCGAAACGCGGGACGGGGTACGGATCCAGGTGGCCTCGGCGGGTCCCGCGCGCGGCCGGACCGACCGCGCCGAACGCGGAGCGTCCCGCGGCCATTACGCTTGACCGTTGTGACCACCGCTCGCCTCCCTCTGTTCCCGCTGAACGCGGTGCTCTTCCCGGGCCTCGTGCTGCCCCTGAACGTCTATGAGGAGCGTTATCGCGCGATCATGCGCGAGCTGCTCAAGACGGACGAGTCCGAGCCGCGCCGCTTCGCCGTGGTCGCCATCCGCGACGGACACGAAGTCGCCGTGACCGCGCCCGGCATGCCGGACGGCAACGCCCGGCCCGAACGCGGCCCCGCGGCAGGCTTCGGCCCCGACCCGCTCGCCGCCCTCCACCCCGTCGGATGCGTCGCGGACGCGGCGACGATCCGCGAGCGGCCCGACGGCAGCTTCGAGGTGATCGCCACGGGCACCACCCGGGTCCGGCTGCGATCGGTCGACGCGAGCGGCCCGTATCTGACGGGCGAGCTGGAGGAGCTGCCCGAGGAGACGGGCGAGGGCGCGGGGACGCTCGCCGAGGGGGTGCTGCGGGCCTTCCAGAGCTACCAGAAGCGGCTGGCCGGGGCCCGGGAGCGCTCGCTGTCCCGGAGCGACGACCTGCCGCACGAACCGTCGGTGGTGTCGTACCTGGTCGCGGCGGCGGCGGTGCTGGACATCCCGACCCGCCAGCGGCTGCTGGAGGCACCGGACGTCGCGGAGCGGCTGCGGGCGGAGCTGACGCTGCTGCGGTCCGAGACGGCGGTGGTACGGCACCTCCCGTCGCTGCCGGCGGTGGATCTGACACACGCGCCGCTCTGCCAGAACTGAAGCGACGGCGAGAGGGACGGAGCCAGGGCCTTGGCGAAGAAATCCAGGAAGCAGCAGACGGGCGGCACCCCGGCGACGGTGGCGCTGACCGCGGCCGGTACGGCGTTCACCCTGCACGCGTACGAACACGACCCGGCCTCGCCCTCGTACGGCGAGGAGGCGGCGCGGGCGCTGGGGGTGTCCCCGGAGCGGGTGTTCAAGACGCTGGTCGCGGAGGTCGACGGCGAGCTGACGGTGGCGGTCGTACCGGTCGCGGGCTCGCTCGACCTCAAGGCGCTGGCGGCGGCGGTCGGCGGCAAGCGCGCGGCGATGGCCGACCCCGCGGCGGCCGAGCGGACGACGGGCTATGTACGCGGCGGTATCTCACCGCTGGGCCAGCGCAAGCGGCTGCGTACGGTCGTGGACGCGTCGGCCGGGGACCACGCCACGGTCTGTGTCTCGGCGGGCCGCCGGGGCCTTGAGGTGGAGCTGTCCCCGGCGGACCTGGCGACGCTGACGGGCGCGGTGCTGGCGCCGATCGGCAGATAGACGGGCGGGGCCGCGAGCGACGGCCCCGCGCCTCACCGGCGGCGCCGCAGCAGCCCGCGCGCGGGCTTGGAGCCGTCCTCGCCCTGAGCGTCCGAAGGTGTCTGAACCGGTGGCTGGGACACCTGCGATCCCTGCGACGCCTGAGGTGTCTGAGGTGCCTGCGCCACCTGCGGGTCGTACGGCTGCGCGGGCTGCGGCCCCCACTCCCACTGCGGGCTCGGGTCGCGCGGCCCGAACAGGGCCGTCAGCGCGAGATGCACCACCATCGCGGCGACGGACCAGGCCAGCAGCGCGCCCTTCGCCTGGAGTTCGAGCGGCGCGTCGAAGGTGACGCCCTTGCCGACGGCCCTGGCGTGCGCGACCACGTCCGTCGTCGGGCCGAGCCGGACACCGAACTTCCAGGCGAGGACGGAGGCGAGCACACCGCCCACCGCGAGCCCGGCGACGGTCGCGATACCGCCGCGCCGGTGGAAGAGGAAGACGAGCACGGCGCTGAGGGCGCCGAAGCCGAGCGCCAGCAGAAGAAACGTACCGTCGGCGGCGATCGCCTCCTCGCTCTCCGTGTCCTTGAGGAAGACGGCCGACTCGTCGGAGATCAGCGGCACGCGCGGCGCCAGCCACACCCACAGCAGCCCGAGCAGCAGCCCCACCACGGTCACCGCGACCAGCACCACGACGCCCTGCCGCAGCTCGGTCTTCAGGTCGAAGTCGCTGTCGGCCCCCTTGTCCGCCTCGGCCACGGGGTACGGCGTCGCCCCGTCCGGCGGCGTCTGCCAGGGATCGTCGCGCGGCGATTCGTGCGGCGGCTCGTGCGGCGGCGGTTGGTGGGGCGGCGTCAGGGGTGCTGTCACTGTGCCATCGTGCCAGGCCCGGCGGCAGGTCGCCGCATCGGTCGCCGCGCCGGTGGGGTCAGCGGACCGCGGCCCGCCGGTAGGCCCAGGTCGCCACGGCGAGCGAGCAGACGCCGACGGCCGCGCAGACCCCGAGGTCGAAGGCGACGGCCGACCAGTCGGGGTGCGCGTCGAACGTACGGGCGAGCGCCTCGACGCCGTACGTGGAGGGCAGCAGATCCCGCGCGTAACCGACCGGGCCGGGCAGCCGGTCGGCGGGCAGCACGCCCAGCAGCAGCGCCGCCGACATCCCCAGCTGGCCGAGGAGCGTGGCCAGTTCCGGGCGCGGCGCCAGCAGCCCGCAGGCCGCGCCGAGGCCGGCGAGGGCCGCGCCCGACAGCGGGATGACCGCGACGAGGATCCACAGATGGGTCAGCGGCAGCTGGAAGAGCACACTGCCGGTGACGGCCGTGACCGCCGTGCCGGGCACCGTGAAGGAGGCGTACGCGCCCGCCGCGCCGAGGACGACCGCCGCGGGCCGCACGGGCAGCGTCGCGTAGTGGTCGAGCCCGCCGCCGGCGCGCAGCTGGCCGAAGTACTGGGCGAGGAGGTTGAGCGCCACGAACGCGACGACGAGCACGCTCGACCCGGCGACGACCGCCCGCGCCTCACCGCCCCCGTCGACGACCCCGCGCATCAGGATCATGATCCCGACGGACTGGAAGGTCGCCACGAAGAGCAGCGGGATCCGGGCGACC
This sequence comes from Streptomyces paludis, assembly GCF_003344965.1. NCBI lineage: Bacteria > Bacillati > Actinomycetota > Actinomycetes > Kitasatosporales > Streptomycetaceae > Streptomyces > Streptomyces paludis. Next base: position 1,429,563 of record NZ_CP031194.1, read on the forward strand.
CGCGCCCGCGACAGCTGTGCGCGGTAGACGGCGGCGAGCGAGGGCAGCAGCCGGGCCCGGGGAGCCAGCGGAGCGGGCCCCCCGTCCTCCGCCGCCCGTCCGTCGCTCGCGCCGGCACTCTCGCCGACGCGCCGGACTCTCCCGGACACGGCCTCCGCGGGCACGATGCTCACCTGACGCTGCTCCTGTTCGGTACGGACGTACGAGTGATGGCCGGGCTACGGTACCGACCACACCCCGGGCCCGGACACCACCGCCCCCCGGAACGAGAACCTCCGCCGACCGACAACCCGGCACGGCCCACCCGGCGGACGAAAACAGGCCACACCGACGCGAGGCAACCACGCTCCGAGCGTGCGAGCCGGGCAGCACGCAGAGCGCACACGCGTACGAGGCCAGGCCCAACAACCCAGCACGCGCGCGAATCACGCAGAACACGCCACCGCTGGAGGCGTACGCGGGCAAGCCCAGCGGCACGACACGCACGCGTACCGTCCAGAACACGCCGCCACTCCGGACGTACGCGGTCAAGCCCAGCAGCGCGGCACACGCGCGACCCGTCCAGGACACGCCCCAGCTCCGGGCGTACAGGCCCCTGCCCGGCAGCACAGCACGCGCCTGACCCGCGCGGAACACACCACCGCTCCGAGCACACCCAAGCAAGCCCGCCAACGCGGCACGCGCGCGACCCGCGCAGAACACGACCCCGCTCCGGACGCACACGGGCAAGCCCAGCAGCACGACACGCACGCGTACCGCTCAGAACACGCCGCCACTCCGGACGTACGCGGGCAAGCCCGGCAGCTCGGCACACGCGCGACCCGTCCAGGACACGCCCCAACTCCGGGCGTACAGGCCCCTGCCCGGCAGCACAGCACGCGCCTGACCCGCGCGGAACACACCACCGCTCCGGGCACACCCAAGCAAGCCCGCCAACGCGGCACGCGCGCGACCCGCGCAGAACACGACCCCGCTCCGGACGTACGCGGTCAAGCCCGGCAGCGCGGCACGCGCGCGTGCCGAGCAGGTCATGCCCCGGCCGAGCGCCCTCACCGGCGCCGCGGTGCCGCGCACCGGCAGCGCGGTGGCCCTGGCTCGCCGCGCGGGCCGGGCCGTGGGGCCGTGGGGACCGTGCCCCGGCCCGCAAGGCCGTGCCGGCCCGCCCCGTCGTGCAGCCGACTCCAGCCGGCCCCGCGCTCACGCTTTCACCAGGCCCTTTCTCGTCTGTCCGCCGAGCGCCAGGTACACGTCCTCCAGGCTCGGTGTCGCCAGTGTGAAGTCGTCCAGGGCCGCGAAGGCCCGGCCGCCCGTCACCGCCGCGACCGCCGCGCGTGCCTCGTCCGGGGCGAGGCGGAGCACCCAGCGGCGCCCGGACTCCTGCGCCGAGCCGCGGAGCGCCGCGACCTCGGGGACGTCGAGGGGGGCGCGCTCGCGCCAGACAAGCTCGACCCGTACCTCGCCCGCGACCTGCTCCTTCAGCCCCGACGGGGTGTCGCAGGCGATGACCCGGCCGCGGTCCAGCACGGCGACCCGGTCGAGGACGGTCTCGGCCTCGATGACGTTGTGGGTGACGAGCACAACCGTCGCGCCGTGGTCGGCCCGCCGCCGGTCCACCGCCGTCCACACGGCGCGCCGTGCGACGGGGTCCATGCCGGTGGTGGGCTCGTCGAGGACGAGGACGGGCCGCTCTCCCACCAGCGTGGCCGCGAAGCAGGCCAGCCGCCGCTGGCCGCCGGAGAGCTTCTTCAGCGGACGGCTGGCGATCTCGGTCAGTCCCAGCTCGTCGAGCACCTCGTCCCGCTCGGCACGCGCCGCCTTGAGCGTGAGCCCGCGCAGCCGGCCGGTGGTCTCGGCGGCGAGGGAGACGGTCAGTTCGTCGAGCGCGGCCGACTCCTGGCCGAGGTAGCCGACCAGCCGGGAGGCGCGTTCGGGGTGGCGTACGAGATCGTGCCCGAGGAGTTCGACAGCGCCGGAGTCGGGCCGCATAAGGCCGGTGAGCTGGCGTACGAGCGTGGACTTGCCCGCGCCGTTGGGCCCGAGGAGACCGAAGATCTCGCCGCGCCGCACATCGAGGGAGATCCCGTCGGTGGCCCGCACCGCCGGTGTCCCCGGACGCCCTCTGCCGCCCCGCGCGGCGGGGTACGTCTTGACCAGATCGCGCACCACACACACCGTACTCACGAGCAACGACCTTACGGGTCCCGGCCCTCACGCCGGGCGGCGGGGCGGAAATCCCGGAAAACCCGCAGCCCGCCCGGCACCCGGCGCACGGCCGCGCCGCCGCGCCGACTACGCTCCCGGCGCCGCGTTCACGTTCTCCGCCGCCGCCCGTACGTCGATCTCGCGCCAGAAACCGGCCCGGATCGCGTACCGGTCGTGCTCGTCGATCTGATCGTCCTTGTGGGCCAGCAGCCCGAAGCGCGCCGCGTAGCGCAGGAGTTCGCCGTCGATGCGGTGCGGGACCCGGGGGTACATGACGGAGAGCTTCTGGACATGGCCGCTCTCCGGCAGCCGCTCCATCCAGCGGCGGGCGAAGACCTGGCCGACCTCGAACGGATCGCCGCCGACCGTCGTGATGTCCTCCTCGCGGTCGGCCCACCGCTGCTCCGCGCTGGTGAGCTGGGCCAGCGTCGGCAGCGACGCCGACTCGGCCGGCTCGCCCGCCGTACCGGCGCCGGGGCGTTCGATCCAGCCCCGGTCGGAGGACCAGCGGAGCGTGGCGCTCGCCGGGGGCCGGTCGGCGCGGCCGTCGGCCGGCGAGGGCCCGCCCGCCGGGGCCCGGTCGGTGGCGGGGGCGCGCAGGCCCGCCAGGTCCTTGGGCGTGGGGACCCCGCGCGTACCGGCACCGGCACCCGCGCCCGTACCGTTTTCGGCCACCGCCCCGGCCGCCGCACCCGGCCGCGCCCCCGTGTCAGCCGCGTCGGCCGCGCCGGACCGGGGCCCGGTGTCGCGGGCGGCGGGCCGCGCGTCCGGCCCTTCTCGCCCCTCCCCCGCCGGCGCGTGCGCGGCGCGCTCCGCCGACGCGGCGAGCGCCGATTCGGGCAGCGGCGCGGAGAGGATCGCGGCGATCTCGGGACGGGGCGCCGGAGGCGGCGCGCAAACGCCGCCGAAGTCCTTGGCGCGTACGGCCTTGGTGATCCACGCCCGGTCGAGCACCCGCCGCTCGTCGGCCTCGGCCACCAGGTCCTCGGACTGGTTGTAGTCGCCGTCGGCGGCCTGGACGGCCCACAGATGGACGGCGACGCCGTGCTCCTTGGCCGACATCAGGCCGGGCAGCAGATCGCCGTCCCCGGTCACGAGGACCACGTCCGAGCAGGCCCGGTTCCTGGCCAGTTCGGTCAGCTCCGCGTGCATCGCGGCGTCCACGCCCTTCTGCGCCCAGCGCCCGTCGCTGCGGGTCAGCGCGCCGAGCCGGACGGTGACGCGCGGCATGACGCGCAGCCGCCGGTGCTCGGGCTGCGGCACCCGGTCGGGGGCGCCGTCGAACCAGTAGATACGGAGCAGCGGCTGTTCCGTATCGGCCTCGGCGCGCTCGCGCAGGCCCTGGATGAGGGCGGCGTGGTCGACGGTGATGCGGGAACGGGCCGGTTCTCCGGCGAGGAGACTCGCGGCGGCGCCCAGCAGATAGCCGGCGTCCACCAGGACGACGCAGCGGTCCACGTGTTCCACCTTCTCTCGGGAACCTCGGGTTTCCTTCGAGTCTGCCCGACGGTCAGCACCTTGACGTCCGGAACTCGATCATCGGCGTGGCGCAGGACCGACCGGCTTGTTGACGAGGGAACCACTACATACCGCAATGATCCAAAATGCGGCATTCCATTGGCTATGTGAGTCTGGGTGCGGCCCCAGGCCCTCGGAAATCCCCCGAGCATCCCGCAGGAGGCATCGCCATGGCCAAGCACAAGAATCGCGATCGCGGTCATAAGCAGCAACCCCGTTCGGAGTCGGAGCGCGGAGCCGAGGAGTCGAGGTCCTCGTCCATGGAGGACCGCAGCGATCAGCGGCTGTCGCAGATAACGCCTTCTGACGTGGCGCGCAAGGGCCGTCAGAAGCGTTTCGGCCACAACTGACGCGGCGGCGCGAACGGATGAGGGGCGCACCCGGCAGCGGAAAATCCGCCGGGCGCGCCCCTCGTCCCACGTCCAGGCCGTACGGGCCGAATCCCCGCCCGTCCCGCCTGTCTTACCTCTCCCGCCTGTCCCGGTTATCCCGCCAGGCAGGCCGGCCCCAGCAGCACCTTCAGGTCCCCGAAGAGCGCCGGATCAGGCCGTACCCGGTGCCGGTCCAGCCGCAGGACCGTGGTCTTGCGGGCGCCCTGGAGCTTGATCCGTACCTCCGAGTTGCCCCGGTGGTGGCTGAGGATCTCGCCCAGCCTGCTGACCATCGGCGGGGTGAGCTTCACCGTCGGGATGGTGATCGTGACCGGCGCGTCCGTCCCCGCGTTCGACACGTCGGGGACCTGCATCTCCATCGCGACGAGCCGGGGGATGTCCTCGCGCTTGTCGAGACGGCCCTTGACGAAGACGACGGTGTCCTCGACGAGCTGGGTGGAGACCAGCTGGTAGGTCGCGGGGAAGAACATGCACTCGATGGAGCCGGCCAGATCCTCGACCGTGGCGATGGCCCAGGCGTTGCCCTGCTTGGTCATCTTGCGCTGGAGGCCGGAGATGATGCCGCCCACGGTGACGACGGCGCCGTCCGCGTGCTCACCGCCGGTGAGCTGGGAGATCGACGCGTCGGACTTGTCGGACAGGACGTGTTCCAGACCGAAGAGCGGGTGGTCGGAGACGTACAGGCCGAGCATCTCGCGCTCCTGCGCGAGGAGGTACGACTTGTCCCACTCGACATCGGAGAATTCGACGTCGAGTCCGAAACCGGGCTCGCTGGACTCCTCGTCGCCGCCGCCGAAGAGATCGAACTGCCCCTCGGCCTCCTTGCGCTTGACGGCCACCACATTGTCGATCATGGGTTCGTGGTGGGCGACCAGCCCCTTGCGGGTGTGGCCCATCTCGTCGAACGCGCCCGCCTTGATCAGCGATTCGACGGTCCGCTTGTTGCAGACGACCGCCTCGACCTTGTCGAGGAAGTCGGGGAAGGTGGCGTACTTCCCCTTCGCCTTGCGGCAGCGGATGATCGAGTCCACCACGTTCTGGCCCACGTTCCTGATCGCCGTCAGACCGAAGAGGATCACATCGCTGCCCTGGGCGGCGAAGTTGGACTGCGACTCGTTGACGTTCGGCGGCAGCACCTTGATGCCCATGCGCCGGCACTCGTTGAGGTAGACCGCCGACTTGTCCTTGTCGTCCTTGACCGAGGTCAGCAGCGCCGCCATGTACTCGGCGGGGTAGTTCGCCTTGAGGTACGCGGTCCAGTAGGTGACCAGGCCGTACGCGGAGGAGTGGGCCTTGTTGAACGCGTATCCGGCGAACGGCACCAGCACGTCCCACAGCGCCTTGATCGCCGCGTCCGAGAAGCCGTTCTTCTTGGCGCCGGCCTCGAAGAGGACGAAGTTCTTCGCCAGTTCGTCGGCCTTCTTCTTGCCCATCACCCGGCGCAGGATGTCGGCCTCGCCGAGCGAGTAGCCCGCGACGATCTGGGCGGCCTTCTGTACCTGCTCCTGGTAGACGATCAGACCGTAGGTGAGCCCGAGGACCTCCCTGAGAGGCTCCTCCAGCTCCGGGTGGATCGGGGTGATCTCCTGGCGGGCGTTCTTGCGCTCCGCGTAGTTCGTGTGCGAGTTCATGCCCATCGGGCCCGGCCGGTAGAGGGCCGAGACGGCGGAGATGTCCTCGAAGTTGTCGGGCTGCATCTGGCGCAGCAGCGAGCGCATGGGGCCGCCGTCGAACTGGAAGACGCCGAGCGTGTCACCGCGGCAGAGCAGTTCGTAGGTCTTCGGGTCGTTCAGCGGCAGGCCGAGCAGGTCGAGTTCGACGCCCTTGTTGGCCTTCACCATCTTGACGGCGTCGTCCATGATCGTCAGGTTGCGCAGCCCGAGGAAGTCCATCTTCAGCAGGCCGAGCGACTCGCACTGCGGATAGTCCCACTGCGTGATCGTCACCCCGTCGGTGTGCCGCACCCAGACCGGCACATGGTCGGTGATCGTCTCGCTGGACATGATCACGCCGGCCGCGTGCACACCCATCTGCCGGACCAGGCCCTCCACACCCTTCGCGGTGTCGATGACCTTCTTGACGTCCGCCTCGTTCTCGTACATCCCCCGGATCTCGCCCGCCTCGCTGTAGCGCGGGTGCTTGGGGTCGGTGATGCCGTTGAGGTCGATGCCCTTGCCGAGGACGTCGGCGGGCATGGCCTTGGTGAGCCGGTCGCCCATGGCGTACGGGTAGCCCAGGACGCGCGCGGAGTCCTTGATCGCGTTCTTGGCCTTGATCTTGCCGTAGGTCCCGATCATGGCGACCTTGTCCTCGCCGTACTTCTCGGTGACGTACCGGATGACCTCGCCGCGCCGGCGTTCGTCGAAGTCGATGTCGACATCGGGCATCGAGATGCGCTCGGGGTTGAGGAACCGCTCGAAGATCAGTCCGTGCTCGATCGGGTCGAGGTCGGTGATCCCCATGGCGTACGAGACGATCGAGCCGGCCGCCGAGCCACGGCCGGGGCCGACCGCGATGCCGTTGTTCTTGGCCCACATGATGAAGTCGGCGACCACGAGGAAGTACCCCGGGAAGCCCATGTCGATGATGATGCCCATCTCGTACTCGACCTGGCGCATCCGGTCTTCCGGAATGCCGTTCGGGAAGCGGCGGGCCATGCCGCGCATGGTCTCCTCGCGGAACCAGGAGACCTCGGTGAATCCCTCGGGCACCTCGAACCTCGGCATCAGGTTCCGCTCCTGGAACCAGCCCTCGGTGTTGATCTGCTCCGCGACCAGCAGGGTGTTGGCGCACCCCTCCTGCCAGGCGTCGGAGGAGTCGACGGCGTACATCTCGTCGGTGGTCTTGAGGTAGTAGCCGGTGCCGTCGAAGCGGAAGCGGTCGGGGTCGGAGAGGTTCTTGCCGGTCTGGATGCACAGCAGCGCGTCGTGGGCGGTGGCCTCCGACGCGTAGGTGTAGTGCGAGTCGTTGGTGACCAGCGGCGGGATGCCGAGCTTCTTGCCGACCTCCAGCAGCCCGTCACGGACCCGGCGTTCGATCTCGATGCCGTGGTCCATCAGCTCCAGGAAGTACCGGTCCTTGCCGAAGATGTCCTGGTAGTCGGAGGCGGCCTGGACCGCCTCGTCGAACTGGCCGAGCCGCAGCCGGGTCTGGAGTTCACCGGAGGGGCAGCCGGTCGAGGCGATCAGGCCCTCGGACCACTTCGCGATGGTCTCCCGGTCCATCCGCGGCCACTTCTGGAGCCAGCCCTCCTTGTACGCGTCCGAGGAGAGCCGGAAGAGGTTGTGCAGCCCGGTCCGGTCCGCCGCCCAGATCGTCTTGTGGGTGTAACCGCCGGAACCGGAGACATCGTCCCGCTTCTGGTGCGGCTGGCCCCACTGCACCTTCCGCTTCAACCGCCGCGACTCGGGCGCCACATACGCCTCGATACCGATGATCGGCGTCACGCCCGCCTTCTTCGCCTGGTGGAAGAAGTCGTAGGCGCCGTGCAGATTGCCGTGGTCGGTCATCGCGATGTGCGTCATGCCCATCTCGTTGCACGCCTTGAACATGTCCCCCAACCGTGCGGCACCGTCCAGCAGCGAGTACTGGGTGTGCACATGCAGATGGGTGAAAGGCGGCTTGGTCACGGCGGGGGCCTCCAACGAGCGGACGACACGGGGGTGCCCCGAAAGCGGCCTCCGGGGCCGGTGGGCCGGCGGCGGCCGGGTGGGACAGCTGGGAAGTCTACGTCGCGAAAGCCGCCGCCGACGGGCACTCGCGGCGAGCGCCGGGCGTTGCCTCTCCGGGTGCGGCGTGCCGCTCCCGGCCGCTCCGCTCACGGCTTGTTTTCCGTACTCCGTACCCATATGCACCTGTACGTCCATCCGATTTGTCAGGCACCAGGAGGCACCCAGCGATGTCGGTCCCGCGACCCGTGGACGCAGCTGACGAGCAGCGCGGCGAAGAGATCCTCGACGTTTTCGAGACGGCGTTCGGGGAGTTGTCGACGGCTGATCCGGCTGCCTTCCGGGTGAAGTTCCGGAAGATGGCCGCCTCCGCCTTCGCCTTCTACCGGGGCACGGCCTGCCTCTTCTACCGCGATCTGGAGCAGACGCGGGCGGAGTCCCGGGCGGCGGGCCCGTATCTCGACGAGCGGACCGGCCGGGTGTGGATCCACGGCGATCTCCACGCCGAGAACTTCGGCACATACATGGACGCGACCGGGCGGCTGGTCTTCAACGTCAACGATTTCGACGAGGCGTACATCGGCCCGTTCACCTGGGACCTCAAGCGCTTCGCCGCCTCCCTCTCGCTGATCGGCCACACGAAGGCGCTCAGCGACGAGGTGATCACGGAGCTGGTGGAGATCTACGCGGGCTCCTACCGCGAGCGGATCCACGCGCTGGCGACCGGCGCCAAGGACGACGAGGTGCCGCCCTTCACCCTGGACACGGCGCAGGGCCCGCTGCTCGCCGCCCTGCGCTCGGCGCGCTCGCGCACCCGCTTCGCGCTGCTGGACTCGATGACCGAGATCCGCGACTACGAACGGCGCTTCGCGCCCGGCGCCGGCGCGATCGAGCTGGACGCGGCCACCCGGTACAAGATCCTCGCGGCGTTCGACGGCTATCTGGAGACCCTCCCCGAGTCCAGCCTGAACCGGCCGGACTCCTACCGGGTCAAGGACGTCATCGGCCGCCGCGGGGTCGGCATAGGTTCGGCGGGGCTGCCCTCGTACAACATCCTGCTGGAGGGCGGCAGCGACGCCCTGGAGAACGATGTCGTGATCTATCTGAAGCAGGCGCAGTCCCCGGCGGCGGCCCGGCACATCCCCGACCGCGCCGTACGCGAGTACTTCCAGCACGAGGGGCACCGCACGGTGATCTCGCAGCGGGCCCTCCAGGCGCACGCCGACCCGTGGCTGGGCTGGACGGAGCTGGGCGGCGCCGGGCAGCTGGTGGCGGAGGTCTCGCCGTACGCGGTGGATCTGGACTGGTCGGAGCTGGACGACCCGGAGGAGATCGCGGAGGTCGTCGCCGACCTCGGCAGGGCCACGGCCACGATGCACGCGGCGGCGGACGACGAGAGCGGCCACTCGCTGGTGCCGTTCTCCACGGAGCGGGCGATCGACGCGGCGATCGCGGCCGACGAGGACGGCTTCGGCGCGCTGCTGGTGGACTTCGCGCACTCCTACGGGGCGCGGGCCCGGGCGGACCACCAGATCTTCGTGGACCTGTTCCGCAACGGCCGCCTGGACCGCCGGGCGGCCCCGCTGGTCCTTTAGAGGAGCGGCCCCGCTTTGTCTCTAGAAGAGCGGCCCCGCTGGTCCTTTAGGGACCGTTTACCGGGACGCATGGCACACTCGGCGACGATGGACATATCCGGGACGCGGCTCAGAGCGGCGCGGGCAGCACTCTTCACGGCCCTGGTCGTGACGCTGTCCGCGGGCTCCCACGTGCTGCTCTCCCGCGTCCCGCTGCCGCTGTCCGTGGTGGCCGCGCTGAGCGGCGTGGTGTTCCTGGCCGCCTACGCGGCGGCGGGCCGCGAGCGGGGCTTCTGGCGGATCGCCTCCCTGGTCGTGCCCCTGGAGCTGGCCGCGGACACGGTCTTCACCAGCGGCCAGCGCGTCTGCTACGGCCCGGCGGGCGGTCCCGTGGCGGGCTCGCTGCGCGCGGTCGGCCTCGACGTCCTGTGCGGCGGCGCGCTCGGCGGCCCGGCCGCCGGTACGCCGCTGCCCGGCGTGGTCCCGGCGGACTCCACCGCGGCGGCCCTGCTGAACTCCCCGGACCCGGCGCTGCCCTGGCTGCTGCTCGCCGTCCATGTCTCGATCGGGCTGGCCGCCGCGCTCTGGCTGCGGCACGGCGAGCGGGCGCTGTGCCGGCTCGTCCGGGCGGCCGGGGCCGCCGCCTTCCGGCCGCTGCTGACCGCGGTCGCCGCGAGCGCCACCGGCGCCGTACGGACCGTACGGCGCGGTCCCCGCCCGGCGGACCGGCCGCGTCCCGCCGCCACCCGCTTCCTGGTGCACTCCGTACGACGGCGGGGGCCGCCGCGCCCCGCGCTCGGCACTGTCTGAGCCTCCCCGGCCGTCCCGTCGTACCACCACCACGTCATCACACGGAGTGAACCAGCATGAGCGCACGCAACAACCAGTCCAGCAAGGCCGCCGCCCGTGAGCGGCTGCGCCTGGAGCGCGAGCGGCAGGCCAAGAAGGACAAGGTCCGCCGCCAGGTCGTCGTCGGCGTCTCCGCCCTCGCCGTCCTCGCGATAGCCGGGGGCGTCGGCTACGCCGTCGTCCAGGGCAACAAGCCCTCCCACTGGGAGGCCATGAAGGACGAGAAGACCGTCGTCGCCCCGAAGAACACCGAGGGCACGAACGGCACGACCGTCGTCATCGGCAAGTCGACCGCCAAGAAGACCCTCGAACTGTACGAGGACTCCCGCTGCCCGGTCTGCGCCCAGTTCGAGCAGACGGTCGGCCCGACCGTCGAGAGCGGCATCGAGTCCGGCAAGTTCAAGATCAAGTACATCGGCGCGACCTTCATCGACAACTCCGACAACGGCACCGGCTCCAAGAAGGCCCTGTCGGCACTCGGCGCGGCCCTCAATGTGAGCCCCGAGGCGTTCCTGGAGTACAAGACCGCGCTCTACTCGACGAAGTACCACCCGGATGAGCGCGACGACAAGTTCGCCAAGGACAGCTATCTCATCGAGGTGGCCGACTCGGTGAAGGCGCTCAAGGACAACACCGCGTTCCAGGACGACATCAAGAACGGGACGTACGACGCCTGGGCCATGAAGATGTCCGCCACCTTCGACAAGAGCGGCGTCCAGGGCACCCCGACCCTGAAGATGGACGGCAAGAAGCTCACCGCCCCGGGCAGCGACAACCCGCCCATGACGGTCGCCGACTTCGACACGGCCCTCACCGCGGCCCTCAAGGGCTGACCCGGGCCGCCCACGGACCCCGCTCCCCCTTGGGGACGCGGGGTCCCGCCCGTCCGGGCCTTCCGGATGAGCGGGGACGGCTACAGCGAGTCGATGAAGGCGAGCCCCGTCCGCCAGGTCTCCTCCGCCGCCTGCTCGTCGTAGTCCGGCAGCTCCGGGTCCGTGTACAGATGCCCGGCCCCCGGATACCGGTAGATCTCCACATCCGCCCCCGCCTGCCGCATTTGCAGATACCAGGACGACAGCCAGTCGTGCGACTCGAACGGGTCCGGGTCCGCGACATGGAGCTGTACGGGCAGATCGTCGACCGACGCGCTCTCCGCGATGTCCGACGTGCCGTGCAGCAGGAGCAGCCCGCGCGCCTTCTCGTCGCCCAGCGCCAGATTCTGCGCGATCGAGCCGCCCAGCGAGAGACCGACGTAGACGAGGCCGCGCTCGGAGTAGGGCGCGGCGGCCAGGACCGCGCGGCGCAGCAGCTCGTCCTTGCCGATCCGGTCCTTCAGCTCCTTGCCCTCCTCCACGCTGGAGACGGTTTCCCCGTCGAAGAGGTCGGGCACGCGCACCTCGTGCCCGGCGGAGCGCAGCCGGTCGGCGGCTTCCCGCACCGCGGGGCGCAGACCGTAGACCGAGTGGAAGAGCATGATGTCCATCCGGACATCCTGCCAGCCCCGCCGCACCGCCCCGCAGCTCAGCCCCGCCGCTCAGCCCCCGCACCACCCCCCTCAGCCCCAGAGACCGGGAGAGACCCGAGAGCCATGGAACACCTGCTGCGCCCGCTGATCGTCTTCGGCGGCTCCGCCCTGCTCACCCTGGCGCTGGGCTGGGCCGTCGACCTCGTACTCCGCCGCGCGGACGGCCGCCACCCCGAGACCCCGCTGTGGGGGCTGCTGCGCCGCTGCCGGCTGCCGCTCCAGGTCCTGCTGCTGACCGCCGCGCTGCGCAGCACGTACCGCCAGACGCGGTGGACGGTCGTCGAGACGTACCAGGCCGCCATCGGCCAGGCGCTGACGCTCGTGCTGATCGCGGCCGGCGCGTGGCTGGTGGTACGGATCGCGTCGGCGGTGGTGGAGTCGGCGTACGCGCGCTACGCGTCCTCGACACGGGACCCGGCGCGGCTGCGCCGGGTCCGTACGCAGGTGACGCTGATCATGCGGATCGTCACGGCGATGGTCATCGTGGTGGCGGTGGCGGCGATCCTGATGACCTTCTCCGATCTGCGGTCGATCGGCGCCTCGCTGCTGGCCTCCGCGGGCATCATCGGCATCGTCGCGGGGGTGGCCGCGCAGTCGACGCTCGGCAATCTCTTCGCGGGGTTCCAGATCGCCTTCGGCGACATGGTGCGGATCGGGGACACGGTGGTGGTGGATGGCGAGGGGGGCGTCGTCGAGGAGGTCACTCTGACGTTCCTGGCGGTACGGACCTGGGACGAGCGGCGGATCACGATGCCGGTGTCGTACTTCACGGGCAAGCCGTTCGAGAACTGGTCGCGCGGCGGCACCCAGCTGACCGGCACGGTCCTGTTCCAGCTGGACCACCGGGCGCCGGTGCCGCTGCTGCGCGAGCGGCTGCACGAGATCCTGCTGGACTGCCCGGCCTGGGACGGCCGGTCCTGGAGCCTGTCCGTCACGGGCATGGACGCGTCGGCCATGGAGGTACGCGCGGTGGTGACGGCCAAGGACGCGGACGACCTGTGGACGGCGCGCTGCGCGGTACGGGAGCGGATGATCGCCTGGCTGGTGGAGCGGCACCCGTACGCCCTGCCGGGGGCCGGGGCGGACGCGGCGGCCCCCGAGCTGCCCGGCCCCCGCGACGAGCCGCCCCGTACGGAGCCCCACCCGGAGCCCCGCCGGGAGTCCAGCCCCGACCGGGGCTGATCCACCGTGCTCAGTGCATGCTGCGGACGTCCAGGTGCCGCAGCACCCGGTCCACGATCTCCGGGTCCGAGCCCGGCTCGTTGCGCGCCGACAGCACCTCGTGCCGGGCCGCCGACATCATCTCCCGCTGGATCCGCTGGACGGTCTTGATGCGGTCCACGCGCTTGGCGACCCACTCGCGCCGCTCGTCGTCGGCGAGGTCGGGGCTGATCCGCAGCCCGATGTCGGCGGCGGCGCGCATCAGCCGCTCGCTGATCTCCTCCGGCAGCTCCTCGACCCTCTCGATCTCCTTGAGCCGCCCCTTGGCCGCCTTCGCCGCGCGCACCGCCAAGGCGTGCTCCAGCTCGTGCTCGGCGTTCGTGTCGGCCCGTACGCCCAGCCGCTTCACCAGCCAGGGCAGCGTCAGCCCCTGGACGACCAGCGTGGCCATGATCACCGCGAAGGCGATGAAGATGATCTCCTCACGGCCGGGGAACGGCTCGCCGCTGTCGGTCTCCAGCGGAATGGCCAGCGCCAGCGCGACCGACGCCACCCCGCGCATCCCGGCCCACCACATGACGACGGTCTCGCGCCAGCTGGTCGGGATCTCCTCGTCGTAGTCGCGCAGCTTGTGCATGCGCTTGGCCAGCCAGGTGGCGGGCAGCAGCCAGAGCAGCCGGACGAACACGACGACGGCGACGACCGCCGCGCCCCAGCCGAGCATCTCCCAGCCCCGGCCGGTCGCCGCGCCGAACGCGTTGTGCAGTTCCAGCCCGATCAGCCCGAACGCCACCCCGGTCACCAGGGTGTCGATGACCTCCCAGAAGGAGTTGCCCGCGAGCCGCCCCATCACGTTGTCGGCGTCCGCCGTGTGGGTGGCGAGGAAGAGCGCGATGGTGAGGACGGCGAGCACCCCGGAGCCGTGCAGTTCCTCCGCCAGTACGTACGCGACGAACGGCACCAGGAGCGAGAGCCCGATCTGGAGGGTCGCGTCGCCGAGCAGCGACATCAGCTTGTTGGTGAGCCAGCCGAGGGCGAGCCCGACCACCACGGCCACCACGGCCGACAGTACGAGCGAGCCGACCGCGCTGGGCCAGGAGAAGGTGCCGGAGACGGCCGCGGCGATCGCCACGTGGTAGAGCACGATCGCGGTGACGTCGTTGAAGAGCCCCTCGCCCTCCAGGATCGAGACCAGCCGCCGGGGCAGGCCCAACGAGCCGGCCACCGCCGTGGCGGCCACCGGGTCCGGCGGGGCGACGAGCGCGCCGAGCGCGATCGCGGCGGCGATCGGCAGCCCGGGCACGATGGAGTTGGCGACGGCCGCCACGGCCGCGGTCGTCACGAAGACGAGCGCGACGGCCAGCAGGAAGATCGGTCTCAGGTTCGCCGTGAACTGCCGCCAGGACGTGCGTTGCACGGCGGCGTAGAGCAGGGGCGGCAGCAGCAGCGGAAGAATGAACTCCGGCGGCACCTGGACATTGGGGACGAAGGGCAGCAGCGCCAGTATGACGCCGACGATCGTCATGAGGACCGGCGAGGGGAGCCCCAGCCGGTCACCGAGCGGCACGGTCAGCACCGCCCCGAGCAGGAGCACGATCAGCAGTGCCAACTGGTCCACGGTGGGCCCTCCGGTGGTCTCAACCTCAAGCCCTGCGGTGGAGGGCGACGCGAGTGATCAAGACTCAAGCCTGCCATGGGCCGGGGCGGAAACCGGCCAGGGGGGTACCCGGAACCGGCCTCAGATGTCCCTGCGCATCGAGCGGTGCGCGATGCCCGCGTCCAGGAACTCCGGGCCGTACGCGGTGTATCCGAGCCGTTCGTAGAAGCCCAGCGCATGCGACTGCGCGTGCAGATCGACGGTGGTGAGACCTCGCTCACGCGCCGCGTCCTCGACGGCCCGGACGAGCGCGGCGCCGATCCCGAGACCGCGGGCCGCCCTGCCGACCGCCAGCCGGCCCAGCGCGCCGGTGGCCGGGTCCCCGCCCGTACGGTCGGCGGCCTCCGGCCCGTACAGCAGCCGCGCGGTGCCCAGCGGCAGTCCGTCGTCCCGTACGGCCAGCACCTGGAGCGCCGCCGTGTCACGGCCGTCGTACTCCAGCTCCTCGGCGACGCCCTGCTCGACGACGAAGACCTCCTTGCGGACCGCGAAGCACGCCTCGATGTCCGCGGGGTCCGTCGCGACCCGCAGGGTGTACGGGTACGGGGACGGTGCGCCGGGCGCGCTCACGCGTTGCTCTCCGCCCGGACCCTGTCCAGCGCGCCCTGGAGGTCGGCGGGGTAGGTGCTGGCGAACTCCACCCATTGGCCGTCCGACGGGTGCTCGAAGCCGAGCCGGACCGCGTGCAGCCACTGCCGGGTCAGCCCGAGCCGCTTGGCCAGCGTCGGGTCGGCGCCGTAGGTCAGATCGCCCACGCAGGGGTGCCGGTGGGCGGACATGTGCACACGGATCTGGTGCGTACGGCCGGTCTCCAGCTTGATGTCCAGCAGGGAGGCCGAGCGGAACGCCTCGATGAGGTCGTAGTGCGTGACGGAGGGCTTGCCCTCGGCCGTGACCGCCCACTTGTAGTCGTGGTTCGGGTGGCGGCCGATGGGCGCGTCGATGGTGCCGCTCATCGGGTCGGGGTGGCCCTGGACCAGCGCGTGGTAGCGCTTGTCGACCACGCGCTCCTTGAACTGCGCCTTGAGCAGGGTGTACGCGCGCTCCGACTTGGCGACGACCATCAGCCCCGAGGTGCCGACGTCCAGCCGGTGCACGATGCCCTGGCGCTCGGCCGCGCCCGAGGTGGAGATGCGGTAGCCGGCCGCGGCGAGGCCGCCGATGACGGTGGTGCCGGTCCAGCCGGGGCTGGGGTGCGCGGCCACGCCGACCGGCTTGACGATCACGACGATGTCGTCGTCGTCGTGCACGATCTCCATGCCCTCGACGGGCTCGGCCACGATCTGCACCGGCGCGGCGGCCGGCGGCATCTCGACTTCGAGCCAGGCGCCGCCGCTGACCCGCTCGGACTTCCCGACGACGGCGCCGTCGACCTGGACCTTCCCGGCGGCGGCGAGGTCCGCCGCCTTCGTCCGGGAGAACCCGAACATACGGGCGATGGCGGCGTCGACGCGCTCGCCCTCCAGTCCATCGGGCACGGGCAGCGTTCTGATCTCGGGAAAGCTCACCTGTCGAGTATGCCTTGTAGCTACACCCGGCCGGACCGGCAGCCTCAGTGGCCTCGGTCTTTGTGGAAGGTCTCAGTCCTTGTGGACGGTCCCGTCGGGGTCGAGCCCCCGGAACGACAGGATCACGATCAGGACCCCGCCGCAGCAGATCGCCGAGTCCGCGAGGTTGAAGACCGCGAAGTGCGCGGGGGCGATGAAGTCCACCACCGCGCCCTGGAAGATGCCCGGCGAGCGGAAGATCCGGTCGGTGAGATTGCCGAGCGCGCCGCCGAGGAGCAGCCCGAGCGCGATCGCCCAGGGCAGGCTGTAGAGCTTGCGCGCGAGCCGGACGATCACCACGATGACGGTCGCCGCGATGGTCGTGAAGATCACGGTGAACGCCTCGCCGATGCCGAACGCGGCGCCCGCGTTCCTGATCGCCTGGAACTTCAGGAGATCGCCGATCACCCGGATCGGCTCCTGGTGCTCCAGCTTGGCCACCACGAGCATCTTGCTGCCGAGGTCCAGCAGATACGCGAGGATGGCGACCGTGAGAAGCACAGCGATCCTGCGCTTCCCCCGGGGTTGCCCGGCCGGGGCCGCCGTCTCGTCATCCACTTCCGGCGTACCGATGACCCGCTCCGCCTCTGCCACGTGAGTCCCTCAAACCTAGGTGCCGACTGAGGACGAGGGTACGGCACGGGACCCGGCACACACGTTCGCCATCAGCCCCGGCGTTCCTGCTTCTGCTTGTCCTCCACACAGAGGGTGGCCCGCGGGAACGCCTGCATACGGGCCTTTCCGATCGGCTTGCCGCAGATCTCGCACAGCCCGTAGGTGCCCGCGTCGAGCCGGAGCAGGGCCCGCTCGGTCTGCTCCAGCATCTCGCGGGCGTTGGCCGCGAGGGACATCTCGTGCTCGCGCGTGATGTTCTTCGTGCCGGTGTCCGCGTCGTCGTCGCCCGCGCCGTCCCCGGAGTCGCGCATCAGCCCGGCCAGCGAGGTCTCGGACGTGGCGATCTCGGCCTGGAGGCGGACGATCTCGCCCGTCAGCTCGGCGCGCGCGTACGCGACCTCCTCCGGGGTCCACGGATCCTCGCCGGGCCGTACCGGCAGCTCGTCCGGGGAGGTCGCGGCACCGGCCGCCGCGACGGCGGTCGCCACCCCGGCCCCGCCCGCTCCCGCCGCCGTACGCCTGCCCGCGGTCTTCTTGGCTGCCACCTTTTTGGCTCCCGTCTGTTCAGCGGCCTCGGCCGCCCGGCCGGCCGCGGACGCGGCCTTCTTCGCAGTGGTGGTCTTCTTCGCCGTGGTCTTCCCGGCGGCCGCCTTCTTCGCTACCGCCTTCTTGGCCGCCGTTTTCCCGGCCGCCGTCTTCTTGGCCGCCGTCTTCTTGGCCGCTGCCTTCTTGGCCACCGGCTTCTCCGCTGCCGCCTTCTTGGCCGCCGTCTTCTTCGCCACCATGGCCGCGGCCCCTTCACATGTGGTGATATCGCACGCGAATCGTGCTGGGGACGATAAATCGACCCCAGCCCCGCGGCAACGGGGCACGCCGCCGCTCAGGCCCCTCTCCGCCGCGCGAAACGGGCCTCCATCCGTTGTGCCCAGCTCCCCGCCCGGTAATCCGCCGCCACGCGGGCCGCCCGCGTCCTGCCCGGCCGGTATAACCGTTCGGGTCATACGTTCGACCGGTCGGCCCCGCCCCGGCCCCGGAAATCCGGTCGGCCCCGCGCCGCCCCTCCCCGTACACTGGGCGCAGCGAAAGGCGTGGATGGGGACAAGCAGCGTCGTACGCGGCCATGAGCGACCCGGGGACGGTGCGAGCCCGGGGGCAGAGCGCGAGGTGGAGCATCACCCCTGAGCCGCCGGAAGAAAGCCACCGGACCCGCCCGCGCGGGCCCGGCAGCGAGTAGAACCGGCAGCGCTGCCCCAATGAGGGGGTCACGGACGGAGTCCCGTCCGCGGCCAAGGAGGGTGGTACCGCGGGAGCCTGGCTCTCGTCCCTCCGACGGAGTTGCCACAGTTCCGCCGGAGGAAGCGCCCGATGACATCAGTGAACCCGCCGCAGTACCGCCAGGTGCCCGCCCAGGTCGACCTGCCCGCGCTGGAGCACGCGGTGCTCGATTTCTGGCGTGACAACAAGGTCTTCGACAAGAGCCTCGAACAGTCCGAGGGCCGCCCCGAGTGGGTCTTCTACGAGGGCCCGCCCACCGCCAACGGCATGCCCGGCGCGCACCACATCGAGGCCCGTGTCTTCAAGGACGTCTTCCCCCGCTTCCGCACCATGCGCGGCTATCACGTCGCCCGCAAGGCGGGCTGGGACTGTCACGGGCTGCCCGTGGAGCTGGCCGTCGAGAAGGAGCTGGGCTTCACCGGCAAGAAGGACATCGAGGCGTACGGCATCGCCGCGTTCAACGCCAAGTGCCGCGAGTCCGTCACCCGCCACACGGACGCGTTCTCCGAGCTGACGACCCGCATGGGGTACTGGACGGACCTGGACAACGCGTACCGCACCATGAACCCGGAGTACGTCGACTCCGTCTGGTGGTCGCTGAAGGAGATCTTCAACAAGGGCCTGCTGGTCCAGGACCACCGGGTGGCCCCCTGGTGCCCGCGCGACGAGACCGGCCTCTCCGACCACGAGCTGGCGCAGGGGTACGAGACGATCGTCGACCCCTCCGTCTTCGTCCGCTTCCCGCTGACCTCGGGACCCCTCGCGGGCGAGGCCGCGCTGCTGGTGTGGACGACCACCCCGTGGACCCTCGTCTCGAACACCGCCGTGGCCGCGCACCCCGAGGTGCGGTACGTGGTCGCCACGGACGGCACGGAGCGGCTGGTCGTCGCCGAGCCGCTGGTCGGCAAGGCGCTCGGCGAGGGCTGGGAGACCACCGGCCAGTCCTTCACCGGCGCCGAGATGGAGCGCTGGACCTACGACCGTCCCTTCGCGCTCATCGACTTCCCGGCCGAGGCGCACTACGTCGTCAACGCCACGTATGTGACGACGGAGGACGGTACGGGTCTGGTCCACCAGTCCCCCGCCTTCGGCGAGGACGACCTCCTGGTCTGCCGCGCGTACGGCCTCCCGGTGGTGAACCCCATCCGCCCCAACGGCACCTTCGAGGAGGATGTCCCGCTGGTCGGCGGGGTCTTCTTCAAGAAGGCCGACGAGGCGCTCACGGAGGACCTGAAGGCGCGCGGCCGGCTCTTCCGCCATGTTCCGTACGAGCACAGCTACCCGCACTGCTGGCGCTGCCACACCGCCCTCCTCTACTACGCGCAGCCGTCCTGGTACATCCGTACGACGGCCGTCAAGGACAGGCTGCTGGCGGAGAACGAGCGGACCAACTGGTTCCCCGACTCCGTCAAGCACGGCCGGTACGGCGACTGGCTGAACAACAACGTCGACTGGGCGCTCTCCCGCAACCGCTACTGGGGCACCCCGCTGCCCATCTGGCGCTGCGAGGAGAACCATCTGACCTGTGTGGGCTCGCGCGCCGAGCTGACCGAGCTGACGGGCACCGACCAGAGCGGTCTCGACCCGCACCGCCCGTTCATCGACGAGGTCACCTTCGGCTGCCCCACCGAGGGCTGCGGACAGCTGTCGACCCGCGTCCCCGAGGTGATCGACGCCTGGTACGACTCGGGCTCGATGCCGTTCGCGCAGTGGGGCTATCCGTACCAGAACAAGGACCTGTTCGAGAAGCGCTACCCGGCGCAGTTCATCTCGGAGGCCATCGACCAGACGCGCGGCTGGTTCTACACGCTGATGGCGGTCGGCACACTGGTCTTCGACAAGTCGAGTTACGAGAACGTCGTCTGCCTGGGCCACATCCTGGCCGAGGACGGCAGGAAGATGTCGAAGAACCTGGGCAACATCCTCCAGCCGATCCCGCTGATGGACCAGCACGGCGCGGACGCGGTCCGCTGGTTCATGGCGGCCGGCGGCTCCCCGTGGTCGGCGCGCCGGGTCGGCCACGGCACGATCCAGGAAGTGGTCCGCAAGACGCTGCTGACCTACTGGAACACGGTGGCCTTCCAGGCGCTGTACGCCCGTACGTCCGGCTGGGCGCCCAGCGCGGCCGACCCGGCGCCGGCCGACCGCCCGATCCTGGACCGCTGGCTGCTGAGCGAGCTGCACGCGCTGGTCGACCAGACCACGAACGCCCTGGAGGCGTACGACACCCAGCGCACCGGCAAGCTGCTCTCGGCCTTCGTCGACGATCTCTCCAACTGGTACGTGCGCCGCTCGCGCCGCCGCTTCTGGCAGGGCGACAAGGCGGCGCTGCGCACGCTGCACGACGTGGTGGAGACGGTGACCCGGCTGATGGCGCCGCTGACCCCGTTCATCACGGAGCGGGTCTGGCAGGACATGGTCGTGCCCGTCACCGAGGACGCGCCCGAGTCCGTACATCTGGCGTCCTGGCCGGAGCCGGACCTGGCCGCGATCGATCCGGCGCTCTCCCAGCAGATGGCGCTGGTACGGCGGCTGGTCGAGCTGGGCCGCGCGACCCGCGCCGAGTCGGGGGTGAAGACCCGCCAGCCGCTCTCCCGCGCGCTGATCGCGGCGACCGGCTTCGAGGCGCTCTCCCCCGAGCTGCGCGCCCAGATCACCGAGGAGCTGAACGTCTCCTCGCTGGCGACGCTCTCCGAGGTCGGCGGCTCGCTGGTCGACACGACGGCGAAGGCGAACTTCCGCGCGCTGGGCAAGCGCTTCGGCAAGGGCGTCCAGGCCGTCGCCAAGGCCGTCGCGGAGGCGGACGCCGCCGCTCTCTCCGCCGCGCTGCGCGAGGGTACGGCGTCGGTGACGGTGGACGGCGAGCACGTCCCGCTCGCCCCGGACGAGGTGATCATCACGGAGACCCCGCGCGAGGGCTGGTCGGTGGCCTCCGACGCGGGCGCGACGGTCGCCCTCGATCTGGAGATCACCCCCGAACTCCGGCTGGCGGGGCTGGCCCGTGACGCGATCCGCCTCATCCAGGAGGCCCGTAAGAACAGCGGTCTCGATGTGGCGGACCGGATCGCGGTGCGCTGGACGGCGACGGCCCCGGACACCACCGAGGCCCTCACCGCGCACACCCCGCTGATCTCCGACGAGGTGCTGGCCACGGACTTCGCCGAGGGCGCCCCCGACGGCACCTACGGCGACCCGTTCACGGACGAGTCCCTGACCCTCACCTTCCACCTCCGCAAGGTGTAACCGCCGCGCCCGGCGCGGGGCGGACCGTGTCTACGGCCCGCCCCGCGCCGCGAGGGGGAGTTCCTCGTCCGGCCCCGCGTCGACGGTGTGGTCGAAGACGAACATGTGGCCCGGGTAGTGCGTGATCGTGTACGCGGCCCGGACCGCGGGCAGGGCCAGCTGCGGAGTGACCCCGCAGGCCCAGAAGACCGGCACATCGCCGGGTTCGACGACCGGCGGGGGCCCGAAGTCCGGCCGGGCGAGGTCGGTGATGCCGAGCACGGCCGGATCACCGATGTGCACGGGCGCGCCGTGTCCCGCCGGGTAGCGGGACGTGATCTCGACGGCGCGCGGGACCAGCCGTGCGGGGATCGCCCGCATGCTGACGACCAGCGGCCCGGCCAGCCGTCCGGCGGGCCGGGTCGGCAGCCGTGTGACGTACACGGGCGGCGCCGCGGACTCCTCGGCGTAACGGACGGGCACCCCCGCCGCGCGCAGCGGCCCCTCGAAGGTGTGGCTGCACCCGAGCAGGAACCCGACCGCGTCCTCGCGCCAGTACTCCGTGATGTCGGTGGGTTCCGCGACCTGTTCGCCGTGCCGCCAGACCCGGTAGCGGGGCAGCTCGGTACGGAGGTCCGCCACCGTTCCCCCGAGCCGTATCACCGGATCGCCCGGCTCGGTGACGGCGAGCACCGGACACGCGCGCGGGTTGCGGGTGCAGTACAGCAGGAAGTCGTACGCGAGGTCCTTCGGGACGATCACGAGATTCGCCTGCTGGTAGCCGTCCAGCAGCCCGGCCGTGGGCCCGGTCCACCGGCCGGCCGCGATCAGCCGCCGCAGCTCGGCCGGGGTGGCGGGGGCGGTCGCCGTCATGCCAGCTCCGCCCGGCTGGTCTCCTTGACGGTGCGCAGCGTCAGCAGGGCCATGACAGCGGCGCCCATCAGCAGATAGCCCGGCGAGAGCAGATTGCCGGTGGAGGCGATCAGCCAGGTGGCCAGGTACGGACTGAGCCCGCCGCCGATGATGGTGCCGATGTTGAAGCTGAACGAGAGCCCGGTGTAGCGCACCCGGGTCGGGAACATCTCCGCGTAGGTCGGGTACGTGACCGACTGCACGATGGGCATGGGAAGCGCGAGCACGACCATGGCGGCGACCGCGAGCGGGAAGCTGCCGAGGCCCATGACCAGCATGGCGGGAACGACCAGGACCGCGTAGCCCGTGAACCCGATGGTGATCAGCCGTTTACGTCCCCACCGGTCGGAGAGCCCACCGCAGATGGGCATGAGACAGGCCACGAAGAAGCTGATCCCGCCCATGATCCAGAAGGTGGAGGACTTGGAGTAGCCGAGATCGGTGGTGAGGTAGATGTTCATGAAGATCAGGCCGACCCAGTAGCCGCAGTTCGACCCGATGGCCAGCAGGGTCACCTTGAGCACCTGGGCGCGGTGCTGGGTGAGCACCTCGGTCAGCGGCGCCTTGGCCGTGGCCTTCTCCGACTTCTTCGCGAGGAAGGTCTCGGAGTCCTCCAGGCGGTTACGGGCGAGCAGCGCGACGGCGATCAGGGGCAGCGAGAGCAGGAAGGGGATGCGCCAGCCGAACGCGTCGAGCTGACGCTCGCTCAGTACGGTCGTGGTGATCCCGGCCACCAGAGCGGCGGTGCCACCGCCGAGGGCGACGCCGACCGGGGTGAACGCCCCGAAGAACCCGCGCTTGCCGCGCGGCGCGGACTCGGCCAGGTACGTGGCCGAGCCGGTCACCTCACCGCCCGCGAAGAATCCCTGCGCCAGCCGTACGAGCAGCAGCGCGATCGGCGCGCCGACCCCGATGGTGCCGGCGGTGGGCAGCAGTCCGACGGCGGCGGTGGCGGTGCCCATGCCCACGACGGTGAGGATCAGTACCGGTTTTCGGCCGACCCGGTCACCGAGCCGCCCGAGCACGATGCCGCCCAGTGGCCGCATGAGGAAGGCGCTGCCGAACACCGCCAGGGTGGCCAGGAGGGAGGCGGTGGGGTCGTCGCTGGGGAAGAAGTGCGGTCCGATGATCACCGCGAGATAGCTGTAGACACCGAACTCGTAGTACTCGATGGCGGTGCCGGCGGCAGCGGCGATCGCCGCCCGGCGCGGACGGCGGCGCGCCGCCTCGGCGTCGGCCGCCGGGCCCGCGCCGCCCGGGTTCGCGTTGGCCGGGAAGCTCTGTTCACTTCCCGTCCCTCCGTTGTCCTCGACCGTCGTTGGTAGGCTTTTCATGGGGTCCTCCGGATCTGACATGTCCTGTGGCCGGGATGTGCGTCAGTCGTGCGGGTGGTACGAAACGGTCCGCGCGGCGCGGGGTCCCCGCCGCGCGACGGCCATCAGCGGGACCAGTCCTCCTGCTGATGACCGTCGTCACGTCCGAACCGGGTCAGACGGCGAAGAGCTGGCTGATGTCGGCGAACGCCTTGAACTCCATCGCGTTGCCGGCCGGGTCGAGGAAGAACATCGTCCACTGCTCGCCCGGCTCGCCCTGGAAGCGGACGTAGGGCTCGATCACGAACTGGGTGTCGACGGCGGTGAGCCGCTCGGCCAGCTCCTGGAACTCCGGCACGGAGAGCACGAGGCCGAAGTGCGGCACCGGCACCTGGTGTCCGTCGACGGGGTTCGTCCCGGCGATCCCGTCGCGCGGGGCCCCGGACGGGCCGTCGCCGACCTGGTGGGTGACGACCTGGTGGCCGCCGAAGTTCCAGTCGATCCACTTCGTGTCGGAGCGGCCCTCGCTGAAGCCGAGCACCTTGCCGTAGAACTGCCGGGCGGCGTCGATGTCGTCGACCGGGATGGCCAGGTGGAACGGGGCGAGGGAAGCGGGTTGGTCGGTCATGGTTCTCTCCTTGTGGTCCTGCGGCAGCCGTGCGGCGTGGCATGGGGACGAATAAAACGAACGGTGTTGTACGGTCGCCCGGTCGCCCGGGCGGTTCTAGCTGCTAGCTGTGCTGCCCTCCTCTCGCGGAAGGGGCCCTCACTAACCGGGCTCTAGGTGCAGCGGCTCTCAGTACATGGGCGTGAGCCGCAGTTCGTCGCCGGGCACGGCCTGGCCGACGAGATCGATGTCGGCGTCGGTGACGACGCCGATGACGGGATAGCCGCCGGTGACCGGGTGGTCCGCGAGGAACACGATCGGCTCGCCCGAGGGCGGCACCTGAATGGCACCGCGCATGGTGCCCTCACTGGCCAGGTCGACCGAGCCGATCGAGAGCGCCGCGCCGGTCAGCCGGGCGCCCACCCGGTCGCACTGGGCGGAGACCCGCCAGGGCTCGCTGGTGAGCCGGTGCCGGTCGGCGGCGCCGAACAGCTCGTGGCGCGGCCCCCACCGGAACCGGACGGGGACCGGCCCTCCGCAGGGCACGACGCTGAACGCCAGCTCCAGCGGGACCCCGGGCACCGGCCGCGCCGGCCCGAGACCGTACCGCGACCCGGCGCCGACGGGGTCGGGGCCGAGCCCGGTGAGGGAGTCCCGCGAGGCCGACCCCAGCACCCGTACCGGCTCCATCCCGCCGGAGACGGTGAGATACGTACGGCAGCCGGCCCATGGACGCCCGATGGCCAGCACGGCCCCGGCGGGCAGCCGCACGAGCGGCGCGTCGTGCACCGGTACGCCGTCCACGGTCACCGGCACCGGCGCCCCGGTGATCGCCACGTACCGGGACTCCGACAGGGTCACGGCCAGTCCGCCGAGGGTCACTTCAAAGGCCGGGGTGTTCTCCGGATTGCCGGCCAGCCGGTTGGCGAGGCGGAAGCTGCGCCGGTCGGCGGGGCCGGAGGCGGGGACACCGAGATGGGCGAGCCCAGGCCGGCCGAGATCCTGGACGCTCGTAGCGACACCGGCTTCGACGACGGTCAGAACGGCGGCGCGGGCGGTCGCCGCGGGACCGAGCGCGTTGGCCGTAGCCATAGCGATGCTCATGACGCGACCGCCTCGAACACGACCCGGTCACCGATCGCCAGCCGGTTGGGCGGCTGCGCGTCCACGTCCCAGAGCCGCTCGGTGGTGACACCGATCTGGTGCCAGCCGCCGGGCGTGCCGCCGGGGTAGACGACCGTCTGATTCCCGGCGATCGCCACCACTCCGGGCGCCACCCGGGGGCGGGGGCTGGAGAGCCGGGGCAGCCGGAGGCCCTCCGGCACCCCGTCCAGATAGGCGAAGCCGGGCGCGAAGCCGAAGAATCCGACCGTGTACGTGCCCTCGGTGTGCAGTCGCGCGACCCGGTGCGGGTCCATGCCGACGCGCTCGGCGACCGCCGCGAGGTCCGCGCCGTCGTACCGGACCGGGATGACGACCGTACGCCCCGGGGCCGGCCGGGACTCCCGCCCGCCGACCTCGTCGAGCACGGCACGCAGTTCGGCGGCGAGCGGCTCCATCCCGGCGAGCGTCTCGGCCACCACCAGGACGGTCGTCGCAGCGGGCACGACGTCCCGCAGCTCCGACGCCCAGGGCCGGGCGCGGATCGCGGTCGCCACATCGGCGGGGCGCGGCCCGGCACAGTCGATGAGCCAGCCCCGGTCACCCGCCCGCCGCAGCACCGGCGCCGCGCCGTTCACAGCAGCACTCCCGCGCCCACGGTGACTCCGGCCGAGACCAGGGCCGTCCGTACGGCGGCGGTGAGGGCGACCGCGCCGGGCGTGTCGCTGTGCACACAGAGCGCCGCCAGTTCCCCGCCGTCCGGGGCGATCCGTACGGTCCGGCCGCTCACCGAGGTCACCGTGCCCGTCCGCGCCATCTCCAGCGCGCGGTCTGCCGCCTCGGCGGGGTCGGTGATCAGGGCGCCCGGCTCGGAGCGGGGCACCAGCAGGCCCTCGTCCGTGTAGCCGCGGTCGATGAACGCCTCGGCCAGCGGACGGCAGCCGGCCTCGATCGCCCGCTCCCACACGGCCGTCCGGGGCTGGCAGAGCAGCGGCAGCTCGCGGTCGTACAGCGTGACCGCCTCGACGATCGCCGCCGCGTGTCCCGGGTGGTGGGCCGCCGCGTTGTAGAGCGCGCCATGGGCCTTCAGATAGCTGACGCGGCTGCCCGCCAGCCGCGCGAAGACCTCCAACGCACCTATCTGATAGAGGAGTTCATTGACCAGCGTCGCCTTCGGCACCTCGATGAAGCGCCGTCCGAAGCCGGCCAGATCGCGGTAGGAGACCTGCGCGCCGATCGCCACGCCCCGGGCCGCGCTCGCCTCACAGGTGCGGCGCAGGATGTCGGGGTCACCGGCGTGGAACCCGCAGGCGACATTGGCGGCCGTGACGAGGTCGAGCAGCTCCCCCTCGTCGGCGGGCCCCCACACCCCGAAGCCCTCGCCCACATCCGTGTTGATCGCGAGCGCGGTCACCGGCCCGTCTCCGCCCAGTACGCCTCGATGGTGTTGCCGCTGTTCTCCCAGGCCGCGTGCAGACCGTGCTGCCCGCCGTCGATATGCAGGACGATCTGCCGGGCCAGCTCCTCCGCGTCACCGTCGGCCAGCGCCTGGACCATCGCCGCGTGCTCGCACTGCACGCGCTCGTACGCCGCTGTGCCGTGCACATAGAAGCGCGAGTACGGCTCAAGGCGGTGATACATCCCCGAGATGATCTCGTAGCGCAGCGGCAGCCGGGACAGCCGGTACATGTCGAGATGGAACGCGAGGTTCGTCCGCGACCAGGAGTCCGCGGCGGTCTCGGCGACCCGCTCCATCTCCTTGGCCATCGCGTCGAACCGACTGATGTCGCGCCGCGAGACCCGCTCGGTGACATGCTCGGCGAAGCTGGGCTCGACCAGCCGGCGCAGGTTGTAGATCTCGTCGATCTCCTCCAGATCCAGCACCGTCACAAACGTGCCCCGCCCCGGCGTCGTCCGGAGCAGCCCCTCACTGGCAAGCGTCCGCATGGCCTCCCGCAGCGGAATCCGGCTCACCCCGAACCGATCGGCCAACTCGTCCTGGACCAGCCGACAGCCGGGCGGATAGACACCCTCGACGATCAGCCGCCGCAGCTCGCCAGTGACATCACCGGCGCCGTTGGCGTCACCACGGGTACCTCTGACTTCTCGACTCATATCCCGTGTATACAGTGGATGCACAAGCGAGCGGAAGAGTCTCGACCAACAGTGATCCGGGTTTTACCGCAAGGAAACCCAGCACTCCATCCCCCAACCCCTGACCCCACCCCCACCACCCCAACCCACCCAACACGTGAGGCCCCCCGGCCCACCCTGGCCACCCCAGCCCCCCGGCGCTTGAGGCCACCCCCAGCCCACCCCGGCCACCCCAGCCCGCCCAACGCTTGAGGCCACCTTCCAACCCACCCCAGCCACCCCAACGCTTGAGGGCA
Organism: Streptomyces paludis; assembly: GCF_003344965.1. Taxonomy (NCBI): domain Bacteria; kingdom Bacillati; phylum Actinomycetota; class Actinomycetes; order Kitasatosporales; family Streptomycetaceae; genus Streptomyces; species Streptomyces paludis. The sequence continues at coordinate 1,457,091 of NZ_CP031194.1, forward strand.
CCTTTCAGCCCACCCCAGCCACCGCAGCCCACCCGGCGCTTGAGGCCACCCCCGGCCCACCCCGCCACCCCCAGCCCGCCCGGCGCTTGAGGCCACCTTCCAGCCCACCCCAGCCACCCCAGCCCGCCCGGCGATTGAGGGCGCCTTTCAGCCCGCCCGGCGCTTGAGGGCATCTTTCGAGCCCGTCCGGCGATTGAGGACCGGGGCCCGGGGCAGCGCCCCGGTTCGGGAAGGGGCGGGTAGGGGACAACGCCCCGCGCAGCGGCAGCAAAAGGGCCGGGCCCAGGACATAAAGTCCCGGGCCCGGCCCCCTCAGCCTGCCGACGGCTACGCGCACTACACGCGCACCCCCGTCAGTTGTCGTCCTCGTCGATCAAAAACCCACGCATCGGCGACGGCGCCTGCTGCATCGGCTGCGGCGCCTGCGGCCGCACCGGCGCCATCGGCTGTGTCATCGCCGGCGACATCTGCTGCTGGCCACCGTACGAAGGCCCCGACGACGGCGCGCCCATCGAACCGCCCATGGACCCCCCGCCCATGGAGCCGCCCATCGAGGACCCGCCCATGGAAGGTCCCCCCATGGAACCGCCCATCGACGGCGCACCGCCCATGCCCATCGCGCCCGCACCCGCCTGCGCCATGGAAGGCGACGGCGGCAGCGAAGCGGTCGCGGGTGTCCGCGGCGGCGCCAGCGAGTCGTCCGCCTGGGTCTCCAGCTGACGCAGCTGGCTCTCCAGATAGGACTTCAGCCGAGTCCGGTACTCGCGCTCGAAGCCGCGCAGATCCTCGACCTTGCGCTCCAGCGTCGCGCGGGCGGACTCCAGGGAGCCCATCGCCACGCGGTGCTTCTCCTGCGCGTCCCGCTCCAGCGCGTCCGCCTTGGCGCGCGCGTCGCGCTCCAGACCCTCGGCACGGCTGCGCGCCTCACCGACGATCTTGTTGGCCTCGGAGCGCGCCTCGGCGATCGCCTGGTCGGCGGTCTGCTGCGCCAGCGAGAGCACACGCGCGGCACTGTCGCCGCCGGGGCCCTGGCCGGGCTGCTGCATCTGCGGGTTCTGACCCATGGGACCGCCCATCGGGCCACCCATCGGTCCGCCCATGGGGCCACCCTGCTGCTGCATCGGGCCGCCCATGGGACCGCCCTGCTGCTGCATGGGTCCACCCTGCATCGGCCCCCCCTGCATGGGTCCACCCTGCATCGGGCCCCCCTGCATGGGACCACCTTGCATGGGTCCGCCCTGCATGGGACCACCCTGCTGCTGCATGGGTCCGCCCTGCATGGGGTGCTGGCCGCGCGGGTCATGGCCCTGCGGACCGGGACCCTGGCCGTGACCGCTCGGTCCCGCGGGCAGCTGGGGCGCGCCACCGGGCAGTTGGGGGGGACCCATCTGCGGGGGCTGCTGCTGCTGCGGCGGTCCGGATATGGCGGCGGGCACGGGACCCCCGGGCCGGTCCTGCTGCTCCGGAGGCTTGCGCATGCCTTGCTGCTGCTGTTGCTGCTGGTTCTGCGCGGCGGCACGCGTCGCGGCGGCCAGCTTCGCGCGCAGATCCTCGTTCTCGCGGAGCAGGCGGGTCAGTTCGGCCTCGACCTCGTCGAGAAAGGCATCGACCTCGTCCTCGTCGTAGCCTTCTCGGAGGCGGACGGTCGTGAACTGCTTGTTCCGCACGTCCTCGGGGGTCAACGGCATCTCTACTTCACCTCTACGTAGTCGTCGGCAGTCGGCAAGACCGTATCGCTCACATTCCCCTCGCAAGATTGCTTACGAGCGAGATCAGGATCCAAACGATGATCATCAGAACGAAGAAGGACAGGTCGAGTGCCACGCCCCCGAGACGCAGCGGCGGGATGAACCGCCGCAGAAGCTTGAGCGGTGGATCGGTGACAGTGTAGGTGGCCTCCAGAACGACCACCATCACCTTGCCGGGCTGCCATGAGCGGGCGAACTGGAAGACGTAATCCATGACCAACCGGAAAATCAGCACGATGAGGAAGCACATCAGCGCGATGTAGACCACCTGTAGTGCGATGCCCATCCCGCTGCTTCCCTCTCCCCTGGTTCACTCTGCTTCGGTCGTCCGACGGGCCGTTCCCGTACGTCCGACCGGGTTGTTCCCGGTGCTGCGTTCTAGCTCTGGTTGAAGAACCCGCCCTCTGCGATGCGGGCCTTGTCCTCCGCCGTGACATCGACGTTAGCAGGAGACAGCAGGAACACCTTCTGCGTCACACGCTCAATGCTGCCATGGAGACCGAAGACGAGTCCTGCGGCAAAGTCGACAAGTCGCTTCGCGTCCGTATCGTCCATCTCCGTCAAGTTCATGATCACCGGGGTGCCTTCGCGGAAGTGTTCCCCGATGGTACGGGCCTCGTTGTAGGTCCTCGGGTGCAATGTGGTGATGCGGTAGGGCTCCCGCTCGGACACGACCTTGGGCATGATCACCGGTGCGTTCTTCTCCAGGCTCGGACGTTCAGGTGTGATGGACGCCACGGGGGCGATTCGCGCCGGACGTCCGCTTTCCGCGGCCAGCGCGACCGGCTCCCGCTCGCGCTGCGCGGGCGGTTGGACCATCCGCACCGGCTCCTCACGCTCCGGCTGGTGCGCGGGCTGATGCCGCCGGTGCTCGCGCTCCGGCTCCGGCTCGGGTTCGAAATCATCGTCGGGGTCGAAGCCCCGGCCGTCGTACCCATCGTCCTCCACGAGGCCGAGGTAGACCGCCATCTTGCGCATCGCGCCGGCCATGCTCTGAGTCCTCCGCTCTGTGGTGGATCGGCCTCGTCACCAAGTGCCCGCGATCCACTGGGTCTACCCACCTTTCGGCGGAAATGACCATATTTTCTGCTGTGGTCCGACTTGCTTCGCGACGTTACCCGAGCCGGGGTCGGACTCCGAGTACCGCCGTACCGACGCGTACATGTGTCGCACCGGCCGCTACGGCGTTCTCGAGGTCCGCGCTCATCCCCGCGGAGACCATGGTGGCAGCAGGATGGTCCGCGCGCAGGCGGGATGAGATTTCCCGCAGCCGCTCGAACGCCGCCTCCGGACGGCCGGCGAAAGCCCCGGCCAGCGGGGCCACCGTCATCAGTCCGCCCAGCCGCAGCCCCGGCGAACCGGCCACCGCAGCGGCCAACTCCTCGACTCCGTCGGGTGCCACGCCACCTCTCGCCCCGCGCTCGCCCGACTCGGCGTCCAGCGCGACCTGGATCAGACAGACCGGCTCGCGCTCCGCGCGGACCGCGGCCGCGGAGAGTGCGGAAACGAGCTTGATCCGATCGACAGACTGCACCACATCGGCGTAACTGGCTACGGAACGGACCTTGTTCGTCTGCAACTGACCCACAAAATGCCAGATCAGCGACAGATCTTTACAACTGGCGGCCTTGGGGGCGGCGTCCTGGTCCCGGTTCTCGGCCACCTGCCGGACACCGAGTTCATGGAGCAGCCACACATCGCTCGCGGGGTAGGTCTTGGTGACCACGATCAGCGTCACCTCCGACCGCTCGCGGCCGGCGGCGGCACAGGCGTCGGCGATCCGGCGCTCCACCGCGGCCAGGTTCGCCGCCAGTTCACTCCTGCGGTCCTTCATGTTCACCGGTCCAGCCAGACATAGCCGGCGAGCCGCCCCGTCGTGCGGTCGCGGCGGTACGAGTAGTGGTCGTGCGACTCCAGTGTGCAGACCGCCGATCTCTGCCGGTCGCTCACCCCGAGGGCTTCGAGCTGCGCGTGCACTCCGGCGACGACATCGACGGACGGGGTGCCCCAGCCGGTCTCGCATCCGGTCCCGGGCACCGCGGCGGCGACCTCGTCCCGCATCGCGGCGGGCACCTCGTAGCAGCGGCCGCAGACGGCGGGTCCGCTGCGGGCGGCGATCCGTCCCGGCTCGGCGCCCAGTGCGGTCATCGCCTCGACGGCGGCGGGCACGATTCCCGCGACGAGTCCGGGGCGGCCGGCATGGGCGGCGGCCACGACCCCGGCGACCGGGTCGGCCAGCAGCAGCGGTACGCAGTCCGCGGTGAGCACCGCGAGCGCGAGCCCCCGGCGCGTGGTGACGACCGCGTCGACGGCCGGGATGTCCTCACCGGTCCACGGTCCTTCGGCGACGGCCACCTCGCGGCCGTGCACCTGGTTCATCCAGACGACCCGCGCGGGGTCGAGCGCCAGGGTCTCCGCCGCGCGGGCCCGGTTGGCCAGGACGGCGGCGGAGTCGTCACCGACCGCGCCGCCGAGATTGAGCTGATCGTACGGAGCGGCGCTCACCCCGCCCCACCGGTCGGTGAAGGCGAAGTGCGCGCCGCTCAGCTGCGTGTGGCTTCCTATCACTTCAGGAAGTCCGGGACATCCAGCTCTTCCGCCTGGCTGTCCTGGTACGGACGGGCCGGCGGGACATGCGGCTGGCCCAGCGGCGGGAACTTCTCGCCCACCGGGGCGGGGTCGGCCTTGGCCGGGCTGTCGTCACGCGGCGGTACGGTGCCCAGACCGCTGCCGGAGCGGCCGGTGTCGGCCGTCCGGGAGGAGGTCCCCGGCTCGTCGCGCTTCGACGAACCCGCGCCGAGGACGTTCTCGCGCCGGGTCGGCGGCTGTCCGCCGTCGAAGCCGGCCGCGATGACCGTGACCCGTACCTCGTCGCCCAGGGCGTCGTCGATGACGGCGCCGAAGATGATGTTGGCCTCGGGGTGGGCCGCCTCGCTGACCAGCTGCGCCGCCTCGTTGATCTCGAAGAGACCGAGGTCGGAGCCGCCGGAGATGGAGAGCAGCACCCCGCGGGCGCCGTCGATGGACGCTTCGAGGAGCGGCGAGGAGATCGCCATCTCCGCCGCGGCCACCGCGCGGTCGTCGCCGCGGGCCGAGCCGATGCCCATCAGCGCCGAGCCGGCCTCGGACATCACGGACTTGACGTCGGCGAAGTCGAGGTTGATCAGACCGGGGGTGGTGATGAGATCGGTGATGCCCTGGACGCCCGAGAGCAGCACCTGGTCCGCGGACTTGAACGCGTCGAGCACGGAGACCTGGCGGTCCGAGATGGACAGCAGCCGGTCGTTGGGGATGACGATGAGGGTGTCGACCTCTTCGCGCAGCTCCGCGATTCCGTCCTCCGCCTGGTTCGCCCTGCGGCGGCCCTCGAAGGTGAACGGGCGGGTGACCACGCCGATCGTCAGGGCGCCCAGGGAGCGCGCGATGTTGGCGACGACGGGCGCGCCGCCGGTGCCGGTGCCGCCGCCCTCGCCGGCGGTCACGAAGACCATGTCGGCCCCCTTGAGGACCTCCTCGATCTCCTCGCGGTGGTCCTCGGCCGCCTTGCGGCCGACCGCCGGGTTGGCGCCGGCGCCGAGGCCACGGGTGAGTTCCCGGCCGACGTCGAGCTTGACGTCGGCGTCGCTCATCAACAGCGCTTGCGCGTCGGTGTTGATCGCGATGAACTCGACACCCTTGAGACCGACCTCGATCATTCGGTTGATGGCATTGACACCACCGCCGCCGACACCGATGACCTTGATGACTGCGAGGTAGTTCTGCGGTGCTGCCACGTCGAAGGCCTCTCGCCTCGAGTTACGTGTCGTCGCGGTGCCGGGATGGCGCTGCGACGACTGATGCCGAAGGGACGGTCCGAAACGCCGACCCAAACCCTCACGTTGAAGTTCAGGGTTACCAGTGTGTCCGCTTCTTGGACTCTTCCGAACAGGACACTAAGTCGACAAGTGGCGCACGTTCAACGAACACGCCGAACCTCCCGTTTTTCTTTTCACCCTATGTGATCACCCATAGCGCTGACCAACCAGGGTGCTGGCCAGCACATATGAGCGTCAACTACCCGATGCGGCAGGCGCGGTGGGTGCGCTCACATCGAAGTGCCCCGCTTTGGGGACCGCCTTCATGAGCGCGGTGAGCGCACGCGCCTTGGCCGCGCCGTCCTCACCGCTTCCCCACATCACCGTACGGCGGCCGGTCAGCTCCAGGGAGATGGAGTCGTACGAACGGACCCGGACGACCCGGGCGTCCGCGGCCACTTCCGGGGGCAGCTCCGCGCGTACCCGGACCGCTTCGAGGATGAGACGTTTCGCCGGGAAGCGCCCCGAACCGGCCTGTTGACCGACCGTCAGCGCGAGCAGCGGGACGCCCTTGGGCGCCTGATCGACCGTGGCGAACCGGACTCCCTTGGCGTCCATTTCGATAAACTTCCCGCCCTCTTCGACCAGCAGAGTGGGCTTACGTTCGGTCACTTTCAGGCCGATCCCGTTCGGCCATGACCGTTCGACCACGACCGCGTCGATACGCGGCAGCTCCCGGCGGAGCCGCGCCCCGATCGCGTCCGTGTCCACGGAGATCAGCGGCGACCCGAGCGGGACGGCCGCGGCCCGCTCCACCTCGGCGCGGGTGAGCACCTCGGTGCCGCGGACGGTCACCTTCCCGGCGCGCAGCCACGAGGAGCCGTACAGCACCCAGACGACCCCCGCGGCCAGCAGGACCGCGCCGGCCAGCAGGAGCAGCGGACGGGACCGGACGAGCCGGAACCGGCGCTCCTGCGGCTCCTCGTCGGGGTGGCCGGACGCCGACCCGGGTCGGGCGTCCCGTTCGGCGGTCGTCGGTCCGGCCACGCTCCTGCCTCCCTCGTTCTGCGGCTGCCGGTACTACTTCCGGCGTGCGGCGATCGCCTCGTACACCATGCCGACCAGCAGATCGTCGGCGTCCCTGCGGCCGAACTCGGCCGCGGCGCGGGACATCTCGTACAGCCGGTGCGGATCGGCGAGCACCGGAAGGACATTGCCCTGGATCCACTCGGGCGTCAGTTCGGCGTCGTCGACCAGCAGTCCGCCGCCGGCCTTGACCACCGGCTGGGCGTTGAGCCGCTGTTCACCGTTGCCGATGGGCAGCGGTACGTAGGCGGCGGGCAGTCCGACGGCGGAGAGTTCGGCGACGGTCATCGCGCCCGCGCGGCAGAGCATCATGTCGGCCGCCGCGTACGCGAGGTCCATCCGGTCGACATACGGTACCGGGATATAGGGGGGCATTCCCGGCATGTTGTCCACGCGCGGCATTTCGTTCTTCGGACCGACCGCGTGCAGGATCTGGATCCCGGAGCGCTGAAGCACCGGAGCGATCTGCTGCACCACCTCGTTGAGCCGGCGTGCGCCCTGCGAGCCACCGGAGACGAGCAGCGTCGGCAGGTTGAGGTCGAGCCCGAACGCCTCACGCGCCTCGGGGCGGGCACGGGCGCGGTCCAGGGTGGCGATGGTGCGGCGCAGCGGGATCCCGATGTAGCGGGCGCCGCGCAGCTTGCTGTCGGGGGTGGAGACGGCCACTCCGGCCGCGTACCGGGAGCCGATCTTGTTGGCCAGTCCCGGCCGCGCGTTGGCCTCGTGGACGATGATCGGCACCCCGAGCCGTTTGGCCGCGAGATAGCCGGGCAGCGCGACATAGCCGCCGAAGCCGACGACACAGTCCGCCTTGGTGCGCTCCAGGATCTGCTCGGCGGCCTTGATGGTGCCGCGCAGCCGCCCGGGGACGGTGATCAGCTCGGGCGTGGGCTTGCGCGGCAGCGGTACGGCGGGGATCAGCCCCAGTTCGTACCCCCGCTCGGGGACGAGCCTGGTCTCCAGGCCGCGTTCCGTACCGAGGGCCGTGATCCCCACGGTGGGGTCCTGCCTGCGCAGGGCGTCCGCGAGGGCGAGCGCGGGCTCGATGTGGCCGGCGGTCCCCCCACCGGCGAGTACGACATGCACCGAAATTCACCGCTCTCCGGACGGACGCTTCTTGACGCGCCGTCTCATCGTCTTCCATCTCACCCCGGCCCGCTTCCCACGGAAGGCGGGCTGCCGCATGGCCAGGGCCGCCTTCGCGGCGGGATCCTCCCGCGCGAACGCGATCAGAAGCCCGACGGCGAACATGGTCGGCAGCACTGCCGATCCTCCGTAGGAGAACAGCGGGAGCGGGACTCCGGCGATCGGCAGCAGGCCGAGCACCGCACCCATGTTGATCACGGCTTGCACCATGATCCAGGTGATCACACCTCCCGCGGCGTACCTCACGAAGGGGTCCTCCGTGCGTCCGGCCACGCGGATACTCGCATAGCCTAGAGCCGCGAAGAGCGCGAGCACCGACAGCGTCCCCGCCAGTCCCAGTTCCTCCCCGGTGATGGCGAAAATGAAGTCGGTGTGCGCTTCCGGCAGTTGACCCCACTTTTCCACACTCGCGCCGAGGCCGGAACCGAACCATCCGCCGGAGGCGAGGGCGTAGATTCCGTGGACGGCCTGCCAGCACTCCCCCTCGGGGCCGAGTTCGACGGCGCCGATGCAGGAGAACCGGGACAGTCTGTTCTCGCTGGTCTTGATGAGCATGAAGCCGATGAGCCCGGCGATCCCGAGCACTCCGGCGAAGAGCCGGGTGGGCGCGCCGGCCAGCCAGAGCAGTCCGAAGAGGATGGCCGCGAGAATGATCGCGGTGCCCATGTCGCCGCCGATCATGATCAGTCCGAGCAGGACGAAGGCGCCGGGCACCAGCGGCACCAGCAGGTGCTTCCACTGGGTCAGCAGCCGCTTGTCCTGTTTGCGGGCGAGCAGATCGGCGCCCCACAGGACCAGCGCGAGCTTGCCGAACTCGCTGGGCTGGAGCTGGAACGGGCCGCCGAGATAGATCCAGTTCTGGTTGCCGTGGATCGACCGCCCTATCCCGGGGACCTGCACCAGCACCATCAGGAAGACCGTGCCGACCAGCAACGGGTAGGCGAGCGCCCGGTGGAGCTTGACGGGCATCCGGACGGCGGCGAACAGCAGTCCGCCGCCGAGGGCGATCGCGAGGAGCTGCTTGCGGAAGAAGTAGCTGCCGGGCAGCGAGTTCTGGAGCGCGTAGATCATCGACGCGGAGTAGACCATCACCAGCCCGAGGACGGTGATCAGCAGCGCGCTGCCCAGGATCAGGTAGTACGCGGTGAGCGGCCGGTCCCAGGCGCGGCGCAGCCGCTCGTACAGCCGCCGGGGGGCGCCGCCGCGCGGTGGCCGGGACAGTCCGCCCGTGCCGCCCCCGCGGCCGGCCGCGGGGGGCCGCCGTACGGGGACGCCGGGCGCCCGGCCGCGCAGCGCGAGCCCGAACCGTCTGCCGTGGGACGGGCACGCGCCGACCTCGCGCGTGCTGTCGGTGGCGTGGGTGCCCGCGAGGGCGGGTGAGCCCGGGAGTACGCCCGCGTAGCCCCAGCGGCCCGCCGTGGGCCGCGGTCCGCGGTCCGCGATGTCGTCGGCCGGCATCGTCGCTGTCCCCTCCAGTCGTGCCTGGCGCGGCTGCCGGTGGGCGCGGGGCCCTCGGCCGGTGGCGCGGCCCCGGACAGCTCGGCGCGGCACGGGCCGCGGCCGGTCAGGCGTGCTCGGCGGCGAGGGCGTGGACGGCGTCCGCGAACGCCTCGCCCCGCTTGTTGTAGTTGACGAACATGTCCATGGAGGCGCACGCCGGGGCCATCAGGACCGTGTCCCCCGGTTCGGCGAGCCGTGCCGCTTCCCGGACCGCCGCGGACATCGCTCCAGTGTCGGTCCGGTCGAGGTCCACGACCGGTACTTCGGGGGCGTGTCGCGTCAGGGCTTCCGCGATGAGCGCCCGGTCGGCGCCCAGCAGGACGACCCCGCGCAGCCGGCCGGCCGCCGCGCCGACGAGTTCGTCGAAGGAGGCGCCCTTGGCGAGGCCGCCCGCGATCCAGACGATCGGCTCGTAGGCGGTGAGGGACGCCTGGGCGGCGTGGGTGTTGGTGGCCTTGGAGTCGTCGATGTAGGTGACGCCCGCGACCTCGGCGACCCGCTCGATACGGTGCGGGTCGGGCCGGAAGGCGCGCAGCCCGTCGCGGACGGCCGTGGCCGGCACGCCGAAGGCGCGGGCCAGGGCCGCCGCGGCGAGCGCGTTGGCGACGTTGTGCGGGGCGGGCGGGTCGACGTCGGAGACCTGGGCGAGTTCCTGGGCGCTGTCGCGCCGGTTCTCGACGAAGGCCCGGTCGACCAGGATGCCGTCCACGACGCCGAGTTGGGAGGGGCCGGGGGTGCCGAGGGTGAAGCCGATCGCCCGGCAGCCCTCCTCGACGTCGGCCGCGCGCACCAGTTCCTCGGTGGCGGGGTCGGCCGCGTTGTAGACGCAGGCGACGGTGTTGCCCTCGTAGATCCGGCCCTTGTCGGCGGTGTAGCCGGCCATGGAGCCGTGCCAGTCGAGGTGGTCGGGGGCGAGGTTGAGCACGGCGGCGGAGTGGGCGCGCACGCTCGGCGCCCAGTGCAGCTGGTAGCTGGAGAGTTCGACGGCGAGCACGTCGTACGGCTCGTCGCCGGTGACCGCGTCGAGCAGGGAGACACCGATGTTGCCGACGGCGGCCGTACGGAGCCCGGCGGCCTCCAGGATGGAGGCCAGCATCCGTACGGTGGTGGTCTTGCCGTTGGTACCGGTCACGGCGAGCCAGGGCGCGGAGCCGGGCTTCCGCAGCCGCCAGGCCAGCTCGACATCGCCCCAGATCTCCACGCCGGCCGCCTCGGCCGCCGCGAAGAGGGGCTTGTCGGGCCGCCAGCCGGGCGCGGTGACGACCAGCTCGGTCCCCTCGGGGAGCGTGGCGCCGTCCCCGAGGCGGACCGTCACACCGAGCTGTGCCAGCTCGGCGCCCTGGGCGCGGGCCCGCTCGTCGTCCACCTCGTTGACGACGGTGACCACCGCGCCGAGCCCGTGCAGGACCCGGGCCGCCGGGATCCCGGACACCCCGAGACCCGCGACGGTGACCCGCTTGCCGTGCCAGTTCACTTCTCTGCCGCCCAGCCCGCGTAGAAGATGCCCAGACCCACGATCACGCACATGCCCTGGATGATCCAGAAGCGGACCACCACCAGGACCTCCGACCACCCCTTGAGTTCGAAGTGGTGCTGGAGGGGAGCCATCCGGAAGACCCGCTTACGGGTCATCTTGAAGGATCCGACCTGGATGACCACGGACATCGTGATCATCACGAAGAGGCCGCCGAGGACGGCCATCAGGAACTCGGTACGGGAGAGGATCGCGAGGCCCGCGATACCGCCGCCGAGCGCCAGCGAACCGGTGTCCCCCATGAAGATCTTGGCCGGCGAGGTGTTCCACCACAGGAAGCCGAAGCAGGAGCCCATCAGCGCGGACGCCACGACGGCGAGATCGAGTGGATCCCGTACCTCGAAACAGGCGTTGGGGTTGGTCAGGGTTATTGCGCTGGCACAGGACTCCTGGAACTGCCACAGCCCGATGAAGGTGTAGGCGCCGAAGACCATCACCGAGGCGCCGGTGGCGAGCCCGTCCAGACCGTCCGTCAGGTTCACGCCGTTGGACATGGCGAGAATCATGAACAGCGCCCAGACGACGAAGAGCACCGGGCCGATCGACCAGCCGAAGTCCGTGACGAACGACAGCTTGGTGGACGCCGGGGTGTTGCCCCGGGAGTCGGCGAACTGGAGCGAGAGCACCGCGAAGGCGGTGCCGACGATCAGCTGGCCCGCCATCTTCGCCTTGGCCCGCAGCCCCAGCGACCGCTGCTTGACGATCTTGATGTAGTCGTCGAGGAATCCGACGACCCCCATCCCCGCCATCAGGAACAGCACCAGCAGACCCGAGAGCTTCGGGTCCTCGCCGGTGAGCACCTTCGCCAGGGCGTACGCGATCAGCGTGGCGAGGATGAAGGCGATGCCGCCCATGGTGGGCGTCCCCTTCTTGCTGCCGTGCGTACGCGGACCGTCGTCCCGGATGAACTGCCCGTATCCCTTGCGGGCCAGGAGCTTGATCAGCAGCGGAGTGCCGATCAGGGTCAGAAAGAGCCCGATGGCTCCCGCGAAGAGGATCTGCCTCATCGGCCGGCGACCTCGCCCTCGGTGGCGTTCTCCAGCAGTGCCTGGGCGACCCGCTCAAGACCGACCGACCTGGAAGCCTTCACCAGCACGACGTCTCCCGGACGCAGTTCACTGCGCAACAGGTCGACCGCCGCCTGCGCGTCGGACACGTGCACCGACTCCTCACCCCACGAACCCTCGTTGTAAGCGCCCAATCGCAGCCAGGACGCTTCCCTGCCCCCGACTGCCACGAGCTTGCTGACGTTGAGCCGGACGGCGAGCCGTCCGACCGCGTCGTGCTCGGCGAGCGATTCGTCCCCCAGCTCGGCCATCGGGCCGAGCACCGCCCAGGTACGGCTCCCCGCGGGCCGTGAGGCACCGCCCATGGCGACCAGCGCACGGAGCGCCGCCCTCATGGATTCGGGGTTCGCGTTGTAGGCGTCGTTGACGATCGTCACGCCGTCCGAGCGCTCGGTGACCTCCATACGCCAGCGGGAGAGGGTTCCCGCCTCGGAGAGCGCCACGGCGATCTCTTCGGCGGACATGCCCAACTCATGGGCGACGGCGGCCGAGGCGAGCGCGTTCGACACGTGGTGCTCACCGTACAGCCGCAGCGTCACGTCGCTGCACCCGGAGGGTGTTCGAAGGCGGAACGCGGGCTGTCCCGTGGCGGTGAGGCGGACGTTCTCTGCCCGTACGTCTGCTTCGCCCGACTCTCCGAACAGCACGACGCGCGCCTGTGTGCGCGACGCCATGGCGCGGACCAGCGGGTCGTCGGCGTTCAGTACGGCGATCCCGCCCTGTTCGGCGGAGGGCAGGGACTCCACCATCTCGCCCTTGGCCTGGGCGATCTGCTCCCGGCCGCCGAACTCGCCGATGTGCGCGGTGCCGACGTTCAGGACGAGGCCGATCCTGGGCGGTACGAGCCCGGTGAGGTAGCGGATGTCCCCGATGTACCGCGCGCCCATTTCGAGCACGAGGTAGCGGGTGTCCTCGACGGCCCGCAGGGCGGTGATGGGCAGACCGATCTCGTTGTTGAGGTTGCCTTCCGGCCACACCGTGGGACCCGCGCGCCGCAGCAGCTGGGCGATCAGGTCCTTGGTGCTGGTCTTGCCCGCCGACCCGGTGAGCGCGACGGGGGTGGCGCCGAGGCGCTCCACGACGGTACGGGCGAGGGCGCCGAGGGCCTGGACGACATCGTCCACGACGATGGCGGGCACGCCGACGGGGCGGGTGGCCAGCACGGCCACCGCGCCCGCCGCGACGGCGCCGCGCGCGTAGTCGTGGCCGTCGACGCGCTCACCGGCGAACGCGGCGAACAGGCCGCCGGGCTCGACCGCGCGGGAGTCGTAGACAACGGATCCGGTGACGAGAACGGCCTGATCCGGTATGTCGTGCGGCTGCCCGCCGACGATGGCGGCGATCTCGGCGAGGGAGAGGGCGATCACTGGGTCATCCCTGACTGTTGTTCTCGTGACGGTGCTCCCGCCGCGCGGCGGGAGCGCTCGATGGCCTCGCGCAGCACCAGCCGGTCGTCGAAGGGGCGCACCACCCCGGCGATGTCCTGGCCCTGCTCGTGGCCCTTGCCCGCGATCAGCACGGTGTCGTCCGGCCGGGCGCGGGCGACCGCGGCGGCGATGGCCGAGGCGCGGTCCGCGTCGACCAGGACGTCGCCGCGCTCGTGGGCCGGCACTCCGGCGGCGCCGGCGAGCATCGTGGCGAGGATCGCGAGCGGGTCCTCGCCGCGGGGGTTGTCCGAGGTCAGTACGGCGGTGTCGGCGAGCCGGGCGGCGGCGGCGCCCATAGGCCCGCGTTTGGTCTCGTCGCGTTCGCCGCCGCAGCCGAGGACGATATGCACCCGGCCGGGGGTGACCTCGCGCAGGGAGCGCAGCACGGACTCGACGGCGTCGGTCTTGTGGGCGTAGTCCACGACGGCGAGATACGGCTGGCCCGCCTCGACGCGCTCCAGCCGGCCCGGCACGCCCGGTACGGCGGCGACGCCGTCGGCGGCGGTCTGCGGGTCGATCCCGGCGGCGGCCAGGGTGACGATAGCCGCCAGGGTGTTCGCGACGTTGAACGGTCCGGGCAGCGGCGCGCGGGCGGCCACCCGCTCGCCCTTGGGGCCGACCGCGGTGAAGACCGAGCCGTGGGTGCCGGTCTCGACGTCCTCGGCGCGCCAGTCGGCGTCGGGACGGCCCTCGGCGGAGAACGTGGTGACGGGGACGCCGGACTCACCGGCGAGCCGGCGGCCGTACGCGTCGTCGATGTTCACCACGCCGGTCCTGCTGCGCTCGGTGGTGAACAGCCCGGCCTTCGCCCGGTAGTAGTCCTCCATGCCGGAGTGGAACTCCATGTGCTCCGGGCTGAGGTTGTTGAAGACGGCGACGTCGAAGACGCAGCCGTCGACCCGGCCGAGCACCAGGGCGTGGCTGGAGACCTCCATGGCGACCGAGTCGATGCCGCGCTCACGCATGACGGCGAAGAGCGCCTGGAGGTCGGTGGCCTCGGGGGTGGTGCGCTCCGACTTGATGCGTTCGTCGCCGATCCGCATCTCGACGGTGCCGATCAGGCCGGTGCGGTGGCCCGCCCCGCGCAGTCCGCCCTCGATCAGATAGGCGGTGGTGGTCTTGCCGGAGGTGCCGGTGATGCCGATCTGGAGGAGTCCGGCGCCGGGGCGTCCGTAGATCTGGGCGGCGAGTTCCCCCATGCCGCCGCGCGGGTCGGCGACGACCAGGAGCGGCAGCCCGGTGGCGGCGGAGCGCTCCGCGCCGGCCGGGTCGGTGAGGATCGCGACGGCACCGAGGGCGGCGGCCTGGCCGGCGAAGCCGGCGCCGTGGAGCCGGGCGCCGGGCAGCGCCGCGTACACATCACCGGGTCGTACGGCCCGTGAGTCGTGGGTGATGCCGGTCGCCTCCCCCGGGCCCCTCACCTCCTCCGGGCGGGGGGGCTCCGTGCCCAGCAGAGCGGCCAGCTCCGCGAGGGGGATCGGGCGGACCCGTTCCGGACGGGGTGTCCCCGGCGGCCTCGGCGGGGTTTCGTCAGGGGTGGCGGGGGTCGTTCGGGACTGATCAGCTTGTGGCACGGCGGTGAGCGTACCGGGCTCGAAGGCGGCCGGGCCACGCGAGGTGGCCGGGTGCGCGGGGGGTTCCTGGTGGTTCCCGGAATCGGGGGTGATCGTTGTCACTGGCGCTTTCCCTGGGGGTCACTCGCCGGGTTTGAAGGTGACCGGCAGCCGGGCGGGTGTACTGCCGGTCGGTGCGACCCGCAGTGTCTTGAGAGCGAACTCCATGACCTTCTTGTAGATGGGTCCGCAGGTCTGGCCGCCGAAGTAACTGCCCTTGGTGGGGTTCTGGATGGCGCAGTAGACGGTGACCTGCGGGTCGTCGGCGGGCGCGAAGCCCGCGAAGGAGGCGGTGTATCCCTTGTAGATGCCGAGCTTCGGATCGACCCTGTTGGCCGTACCGGTCTTGCCGGCGACGCGGTAGCCGGGGATACGGGCCCTGGTGCCGGTCCCCTCCTCGTCGTCGACGACGGACTCCAGCATGGTGGCGACCGTCTTCGCGGTCTCCTCGCTGACGACACGGGTCTTCTTGGGCGCGGCGGCGGGGGTGAAGCGGCCGTCGGGGTCGTGGGTGCCGCGGATGAGGGTGGGCTCGATCCGTACCCCGCCGTTGGCGATGGTGGAGTAGACGGAGGCGGCCTGCATGGCGTTGAGGGAGAGTCCCTGGCCGAAGGGGATCGTGTACTGCTGCGAGGTGGACCAGTCCTGCGGTTTGGCCAGCAGGCCCTGGGTCTCGCCGGGGTAGCCGAGGCCGGTGGGCCGGCCGATGCCGAACCGGGTGAGATACGAGTGGAGGACCTTGTTGGCCTCGGGCTGGGTCTTGCCGAGCTGTCCGGTGGCCAGGATGGTGCCGATGTTGCTGGACTTGGCGAGGACGCCGTTGAGCGTCAGGTACCAGGTGGGGTGGTCGATGTCGTCGTGGAAGAGCCGGTCGCCGCGGTGCAGGGTGTTGGGGACGACGACATGGGTGCCGGGGTCGGCGGCCTTCTCCTCCAGTACGGCGGCGATGGACATGACCTTGCTGGTGGAGCCCGGTTCGTAGGCGTCCTGGAGCGCGGCGTTGCCCAGGGTGGCAGCGTTGGCGCGGGAGAGGTCGTTGGGGTCAAAGCCGGGGGCGTTGGCCATGGCGAGGACCTCACCGGTCTTCGTGTTCTGGACTATCACGTACCCGCGGTCGGCCTTGGACTCCTTGACCTGGTCGGTGATGGCCTTCTGGGCGGCCCACTGGATGTCCCGGTCGATGGTCAGCTCGATGCCGGAGCCGGGGACGGCGGGCTTCTCGTGGGAGCTGGCGGTGGGCACGCGCCGGCCGCCGGACTGGGCGTAGGTGGCCTTGCCGTCCTCGCCCGCGAGCTGCTTGTCGAGCATGGACTCGATACCGCCGCCGCCGTGGCCCTCGGCGTTGACGTAACCCAGTATCCCGGCGGCGAGGTCGCCGTTGGGGTACACCCGCTTGCTGCTGGGCTCCTGGAAGATGCCCGAGAGCACGCTGACCCCGGATCCGCCGCCGGCCTTCTCCTTGGCGGCCTGTTCGGCGAGCACGCGCTTGAGGTCCTTGATCTGGTTCCAGACCTGCGGGGTCTGGCGCCGGGCCAGCACCGCGTACCGGGAGGTGAGGGTGAGCTGCTTGACGATGTCGGCGCTCTCCACGCCGAGGATCGGCGCGAGCAGTTCGGCGGCCTGCTGGGGGGCGTCGGGGATCTTGCTGAAGTCGGGGGCGAACATCGACGGGTCGGCCGTGATGTCGTACGCGTCGACGCTGGTGGCGAGGGCGACGCCGGAGCGGTCGGTGATCTCGCCGCGCTCGGCCGCGATCGTATGGCTGAGGTAGCGGCTCTTCTCGGCCTTGGCCGCGTACGCGCTGGCGTCGACGGCCTGCACCTGGAGCAGCCGGACGACGAACACCAGCAGGACGAGGGTGAGTCCGAGGCCGACCAGCCGCAGCCGGGGCCGGGGGCTGCCCAGCTGGATCCGGTGCGGGGCGGCGGATCCGGTACGCGGCCGGCCGGGCGCCGGGCGGGCGCCGGGCCGTGGCCGTGGCCGGCCGGCGTTGACGGGGCGCGGGGCCGCGGGACGTGCGGGGCCGGGTACCCGGCGGCGCGGTGGTTCCTCGGGGGGCACTGTGTCACCTGCCGGAGGTGGTCGGGGCCGGTGTTTCGGACGCGCCGGCCGAGGGCGAGGGGACGGGAGCGGGCGGGGCGGACGGGGTCACGGAGAGGGCGGGTGAGGGGGACGGCGCCGGGTCGGGCGCGGGCACCGGCGCCGACTCCTCCATGGTGGAGGGCTGTCCGGCGGCCGTCGTAGCGGCGGACGCGGGATCCGCGGACCGCGGCGCGGCCGGCTCCGGTACGCCCCGGACCGTGCCGTCGGCGTTCAGGAAGGCGGGGCTGCCGCCGGGCACCATGCCCAGCTCCCTGGCCCGGCGCTCCAGGGCGTACGGCGCGGAGTAGTCGTCCACGTCGCGTTGCAGGGCCTGCTCTTCGTCGGTGAGGTCGGTGGTGCGCTTCTTGAGGGCGCTCAGCTGGAACGAGCCCTCGTTGAGCGCGGAGTTCAGCAGCAGCAGGGTGATCAGACCGCCGCCGAGGATCAGGACGACCAGCAGGACGAAGGGGGTGCGGGCGGCCGAGCTGTTCCCGGCCGGCATCAGCCGGGCGAGCCGCGCGGCCCGCCCCCTCAGCTGCTTGGCCGGTCCCTTCACCGCACGTCCTCCCGGATCCGCTGCGCCCCCCGGAGCCGGGCCGGAGCCGCGCGCCGGTTCTCGGCGATCTCCTCCTCGGTGGGCAGTTCGGCGCCGCGGGTGAGGAGTTTCAGCCGGGGCTGGTAGCGCTCGGGGACCACGGGCAGGCCGGGCGGCGCGGTGTTGGCGGCGCCGGCCGCGAAGACCTGCTTGACGAGCCGGTCCTCCAGTGACTGGTACGAGAGGACGGCGATCCGGCCGCCGACGGCGAGGCGCTCCACGGCGGCCGGGACCGCCCGCTCCAGCACGGTCAGTTCGCCGTTGACCTCGATGCGCAGCGCCTGGAAGGTGCGCTTGGCGGGGTTGCCGCCGGTGCGCTTGGCGGCCTGCGGGAGGGCGTCGCGGATCAGCTCGACGAGCCGGGCGCTGCGGGTGAAGGGGGCGCGCTCGCGCTCCCTGACGACCGCGGACACGATCCGCTTGGCCTGCTTCTCCTCGCCGTACGCGCGCAGGATCCGCACGAGTTCGCCGGGCGGGTAGGTGTTGAGGACCTCGGCGGCGCTGACGCCCGTCGTCTGGTCCATCCGCATGTCGAGCGGGGCGTCCTGGGCGTACGCGAAGCCGCGGTCGGCCTCGTCCAGCTGCATGGAGGAGACACCGAGGTCGAACAGGACGCCCTGGACGCGGGGGATGCCGAGCCGGTCGAGGACCTCGGGCAGCTCGTCGTAGACGGCGTGGACCAGGGTGGCGCGGTCGCCGTACGGGGCGAGCCGCTCGCCGGAGAGGCGCAGCGCCTCCTGGTCGCGGTCGAGCGCCACCAGCCGTGCGGCGGGGAAGGCGGTGAGCAGGGCCTCGCTGTGTCCGCCGAGGCCGAGGGTGCAGTCGACGACGACGGCCCCGGGTTCGGTGAGCGCGGGGGCCAGCAGGTCGAGGCACCGCCGGAGCAGCACGGGGACGTGCCGGGCCTGCTTGCCGAGTGTCTCCGTGGCCGGCTCGCCGCTCTCGCTCATACGCCCTCTCAGGTCCGGCGCGGCCGTACGTACTGCCGGGTCCCCGCCCGCTCAAGAAGGGGAGGTGGTCCGCCGGCGCCGGGAAGGGCGTCGGCCGACCGCCGAGCGGGAGGGGGCCGAGCCGCACGTTTCGCCGCGCACGCGGGGAAATTCGGGATGTGATTCGGGGGGTGTCCGTGGACTTCGCGCCACTTTAGTCCACTGGTCCTTCGGGTCAATCAACCGGCCAGCGCGCCGCGCGGGTCACTCGCCACAGGACCGCAAAAGCCGTAATTCACCCATTCGGCCGCCTGCCGCTCAGCCTTGTGGGTTAGCTCACACAACGCCCCGTTGAGGTTCTTTGTCCCCTCCCACAGAGGGCTTCACCTGCTGGTGCCGACTAACGTCTTGGGTATGTCGACTTCCGCGCATCTTCCCGCAGGCACCCCCGGGGCCTCCGCCGGTGCGGCCCGCACCGGCGGAACGGTCACCGACCGGCTCGTGGGCGCCAATCATCAGTACGCGTCCGGGTTCGAGGACCCGGGCATGGACGCCCGTCCGGTGCTCCAGGTCGCCGTGGTGGCCTGTATGGACGCCCGGCTCGACCTGCACGACGCGCTCGGCCTCGCGCTGGGCGACTGCCACACCATCCGGAACGCGGGCGGTGTGGTCACCGACGACGTCATCCGCTCCCTCACCATCAGCCAGCGGGCGCTGGGCACGCGCAGTGTCGTGCTGATCCACCACACCAACTGCGGCTTGGAGAGCCTGACGGAGGAGTTCCGGCACGAGCTGGAGATGGAGGTCGGCCAGCGGCCCGCCTGGGCGGTGGAGGCGTTCCGCGATGTCGACCAGGATGTGCGGCAGTCCATGCAGCGCATCCGCACCTCCCCCTTCCTGCCGCACCGGGACGACATACGGGGCTTTGTCTTCGATGTGAAGACGGGGCTGCTGCGGGAGATCGACCCCGCGGGCTGAGCATCGGCGGGTCACCGCACGTACTCCGGGACGTGCCCGCCATGACACCTTCCGGAGCCGTTCCGGAACAGATAACCAGCAAAGCTGACATATCCCACCGACTTATCCACAGGCGGATGACACGAGACGGTAACGGCGACAAGAATGCGTGTGGTGGCGGCGTCCCGGACCTTCCGCGGACGGCGCCAGTGTTTCGGGGAGGGCCGGGCCGTCTGATGACCATCGGCCCGAGGAAAGGGCCGAGGAGGGCCGGGTGACGACCTATGACGATCGAGCGAGCCTCACGGATCTGACCACCACAGCGGAGCGAGTCCGCGCGTCGGTGGAGGGTGTGATCGAGGGCAAGCCAGAGGTCGTACGGCTTTCGCTGACCGTGCTGCTCGCCGAGGGACATCTTCTGATCGAGGATGTCCCCGGCGTGGGCAAGACCATGCTGGCCAAAGCGCTCGCACGCTCCATCGACTGTTCGGTGCGGCGAATCCAGTTCACCCCCGACCTGCTGCCGTCGGACATCACCGGCGTGTCGATCTACGACCAGCAGCAGCGGGAGTTCGAGTTCAAACCGGGCGCGATCTTCGCGCAGATCGTGATCGGCGACGAGATCAACCGCGCGTCGCCCAAGACCCAGTCCGCGCTGCTGGAGTCCATGGAGGAGCGCCAGGTCTCCATCGACGGGCACACCTATGAACTGCCCGACCCGTTCATGGTGGTCGCCACCCAGAACCCGGTGGAGATGGAAGGCACCTATCCGCTCCCGGAGGCGCAGCGCGACCGCTTCATGGCCCGGGTGTCGATGGGATATCCCAGCGCCGAGGCCGAGTTGCAGATGCTCGACGTGCACGGCGGTATCTCCCCGCTCGACGACCTCCAGCCGGTGGCCCACGCGCACGACATCGTGAAGCTGATCGACGCGGTGCGCACGGTCCATGTCGCCGAGTCCGTCCGGCGGTACGCGGTGGAGCTGGTCTCCGCGACCCGTACGCACCCGGACCTCAGACTCGGCGCCTCACCGCGCGCCACGCTCCATCTCGTGCGGGCCGCGAAGGCGGCGGCGGCGCTGGCCGGCCGGGAGTACGCGCTCCCGGACGATGTGCAGTCGCTGGCGGTCGCCGTGCTCGCGCACCGGCTGCTGCCCACGGCGCAGGCCCAGTTGAACCGCCGTACCGCCGAGCAGGTCGTGCAGGACATCCTCCAGCGGACGGCGGTGCCCACGGCCGACGGCGGCCGGGCCCCGGGCCGCACGACCGCGGCCGGCGGCGCGCTCTTCGGACAGCAGTCCGGCGCCCGGCGGCTGTGATGGCCTCCGGGGGGCCGGCCGGCCCGGACGGCGGCGACGGCGGGGAGCACGGCGGGCTGCGGGCCGCGCTCTCCGGACTGACCACGCGCGGCCGTTCGTTTCTCGCCGCCGGGGTCGCCGCGGCCATCTGCGCCTATGTGCTGGGCCAGTCGGATCTCCTGCGGGTGGGGCTGCTGCTCGCGGTGCTCCCGCTGATCTGCGTCGCCGTCCTGTACCGCACCCGCTACCGGGTCGCGGGCAGCCGGCGGCTGACGCCCTCCCGGGTGCCGGCGGGCGCCGAGGCGCGCGTCCATCTGCGGATGGACAACGTGACCCGGCTGCCTACCGGGCTGCTGATGCTCCAGGACCATGTGCCGTACGTCCTCGGGCCGCGCCCCCGGTTCGTGCTGGACCGGGTGGAGCCGGGCGGCCGCCGCGAGGTGTCGTACCGGGTCCGGTCGGATCTGCGCGGACGCTATCCGCTGGGCCCGCTCCAGCTGCGGCTGAGCGACCCCTTCGGGATGTGCGAGCTGACCCGCTCCTTCAGCGCGTACGACACCCTGACCGTCATCCCCCGCACCGAACCGCTGCCGCCGGTGCCGCTCGCCGGGGACTCCTCCGGCTTCGGCGACGGCCGCCAGCGCTCGCTGGCGCTGGCCGGCGAGGACGATGTGATCCCGCGCGGTTACCGGCACGGCGACGACCTGCGCCGGGTCCACTGGCGCTCCACCGCGCGCTACGGCGAGCTGATGGTGCGCCGCGAGGAGCAGCCGCAGCGCGCGGGGTGCACGGTGCTGCTGGACACCCGGCGGGCCGGCTATCAGGGCTCGGGCCCGGACTCGGCCTTCGAATGGGCGGTGTCCGCCGCGGCCTCCGCCCTGGTGCACATGCTGGAACGCGGCTTCGCGGTACGGCTGCTGACGGACACCGGCGGTACGGTCCCGGGCGAGGGCGGCGACGGCTTCGCCGGCGCGACCCAGGAGACCGCCGAGGCGGCCGGTCTGATGCTGGACACCCTCGCCGTCGTCGACCACTCCGACGACACGGACCTCTCCCGCTCGTACGAGGTACTGCGCGGCAGCTCCGGCGGGCTGCTGGTGGCGTTCTTCGGTGATCTCGACGCCGAACAGGCCGCGGTGGCCGCCCGGATGCGGCAGCGCAGCGGCGCCGCCGTCGCCTTCGTGCTCGACAGCGGCGGCTGGACGGCGGCCGGCGGCCCGGCCGGCCGGGCCGAGGAGCGGCTGCGGCAGCTGCGCGAGGCGGGCTGGACCGCGCTGGCCGTGACCTCGGGCGCGGAGCTGCCCGAGCTGTGGCGGCAGGCCGCGCGGCAGCACTCGGAATCGGCCGTCACCGGCGGCTCCACAGGCTTCTCCGGAGGATGGTCATGAGCGGTCGCGGAAGGCTGGCGCTCTGCGCGCTGGCCGCCACGCTGATGTCGGCGGGCGCCCTGGTCCCGCTGGTGGAGCCGGTTCTCTGGCTGCTCCAGGCCGGGCTCATGGTCGCGGTCATGAGCGCGGTGGGCGCGCTGGCCAGACGGGTGCCGCTGGCGCGGGCCCTGACGGTCGTGCTCCAGACGGTCGCCGCGCTGGTGATGCTCACGGTGGCCTTCACCAAGGAGGAGGCGCTGTTCGGCTTCGTGCCGACGCCGGAGGTCTTCACCGCCTTCGCCGATCTGCTCACCTCGGGCGCCGACGACGTCGGCCGGTACGCGATACCGGCCCCGGCGACGGACGGCATCCGGCTGATGCTGATCGGCGGGGTGCTGCTCATCGGGCTCGCGGTGGACGCGATCGCGGTGACCTTCCGCAGCGCCGCCGCGGCCGGACTGCCGCTGCTCGCCCTGTACTCGGTGGCCGCGGGGCTTTCGGGCGGGGCCGGCGGCTGGATGTGGTTCCTGCTCGCGGCCGTCGGCTATCTGCTGCTTCTGCTGGCCGAGAGCCGGGACCGGCTGTCCCAGTGGGGCCGGGTGTTCAGCGGCGCGCCGAGCGCTCCCGCCCGCTTCCCGGCCGGGCCGAACGCGTCCGGCCGCGCCCCGGTGCGCACCGGCCGCAGGATCGGTGTGGTGGCGCTGGGCGTCGCCCTGGCGGTGCCGGCCGTGCTCCCCGCGCTGGACGGCGGGCTGCTCGCCGACGCGGGCCGCGGCACCGGCGCCGGGTCCGGCGGTGGCGGGACGATCTCCGCGGTGAATCCGCTGGTCTCGCTCCAGGACAATCTGAACCAGCCCGAGGACCGCGAGGCCCTGCGCTACAAGACGAACGCGAAGAACACCCAGGACCTGTATCTGCGGATCATGGCGCTGGACCGGTTCGACGGCACGTCCTGGCGCTTCTCGCAGCGCGCCGTGGAGGACGTGCCCGACCGGCTGCCCGGCCCGCCCGGGCTGCGCTCCGACGTCGGCACCACCGAGGTGACGACCAATGTGTCGGCCGCGGGCTGGTACCGGCAGAACTATCTGCCGATGCCCTACCCGGCGACCAAGGTGAAGATCTCGGGCCGCTGGCGCTTCGAGCCCACGGGCCGGACGCTGGTCGGCGACCGCGGCCAGTCCACGCGCGGCGCCCAGTACGAGGTGGCCAGCCTGCTGGTCAATCCCACCAGGGAGCAGCTCGCCTCGGCGCCCGAGGCGCCGTCCGCGCTGCGCCGCGAGTACACCCAGGTGCCGGCCATCCTGCCGGACGAGGTGAAGCAGACCGCGCTCCGTGTCACCAAGGGCGCCAAGAACGACTATGAGCGGGCCGTCCGGCTCCAGGACTGGTTCGCGCTGGACGGCGGGTTCACGTACAACACCGAGGTCGACTCGGGCACCGGGGTCACGGCGATCACCCGCTTCCTCCAGAACAAGGAAGGCTTCTGCGTCCACTTCTCGTTCGCGATGGCCGCGATGGCCCGCACGCTGGGCATTCCGGCGCGGGTCGCGGTGGGCTTCACCCCGGGCACCCCGCAGTCCGACGGCAGCATGTCGGTCGGGCTGCGCGACGCGCACGCCTGGCCTGAGCTGTACTTCGAGGGCGTCGGCTGGACCCGCTTCGAGCCGACCCCGAGCCGGGGCAGCACCCCGGACTACACCCGCCCGGAGGCCCCGGCCGACGGACCGACCGACCCGAGCAGCCCCGACGCGAGCACCTCGGCCGAGCCGACGGTGGCACCGACCGCCTCGGAGACCGGCTGCCCGGCCGAGGCACGGCGGCTGAACGAGTGCGACGTGGCGGCGGCCGACGCGGCCACCCCGCCGACCGACTCGGGCATCCCGGTGGGCACGGTGATCTCCGTCGTCCTGGGCTCGCTGGCCGTCCTGCTGCTGCTTCTGCTGCCCCTGCTGTGGCGGACCAGGGTCCGGGCCCGGCGGCTCGGCTCCGGGGGACGCACCCCGCAGGACGCCGCGTCCCGGACACTGGCGGCGTGGCGGGAGATCACCGACACGGCGTGGGACCACGGCATCCCGCCGGACGATTCGCAGACCCCGCGGAAGGCCGCGGCCAGGATCGTACGGCTCGGCGGTCTGGAGGGTCCCCCGGCCGAGGCCGTGCACCGGGCGGCCGGTGCGGTGGAGCGGGTGCTGTACGCGCCGGATCCCCAGCCGGAGGCGGGCCTCGCCGAGGACGCCCGGCTGGCCGGGGCGGGACTGCGCGACGCGGCGGGCCGCTGGACCCGGCTGCGCGCACTGCTCGTGCCGCGCTCATCCGTTCGGGTGGTCTGGGCCGTCTCCGGGCACTGGTCGGCGCTGACCGACCGCTGGGAAGCACGGCGTGCGGGCCTGGCCGCCGGCTGGTCGGCCACCACGGCGCGGCTGCGCCTCTCCCGGCAGCGGGGCTGACCGGGCGGGGAGCGGGACGCGCGGGACGGAACCGTCACCACCGGCCCATGACTGAGGGGCGAACGCTCAATGCGTTCGCCCCTCGGTCATGGGTCCTGTTGTGGTGCCTCGCTCGCTCACTGACCCTGTTCGTCGCGGCGGCGCTGCCACCGCTGCTCGATCCGGTTCATCATCGAGCGACGCTGTCTGGATGGTCGCCGGTCGGCCGTGGCGCCGCCCGAAGCGCCGCCCGCCGTCTGTTGTTCACCTGGTTTGGGCGCTTTGCGCCAGCCAGTGACCGCCAGGACCGCACAGCCCAGCATGACGAGGAACCCCACCACACTGATCCAGATCTGCTGGGCGACCATTCCGGCCATGAGGAGCGCGATACCCACCAGGAAGCCTGCGACTGCCTGGTAGACCCGTCGCCGGGTGTACGTACGCAGCCCGCTTCCCTCAAGCACTGTCGCGAACTTGGGATCTTCGGCGTACAGCGCTCGCTCCATTTGCTCGAGCATTCGCTGCTCGTGCTCCGAGAGCGGCACGGAGTCCTCCTAGTCGTCGGTCGCGGGGGGCGACCGGTATGCGGCTCCTTCAAGGATAGGCAGGGAATCGCCCCCGTGAAACCCGCCCTCAACGCCAATTCGCCATTCCGGGCCGCCATGTCGGCTCGCTTGTTGAGGCGTTGATTCCCCAACCATCGA
Source organism: Streptomyces paludis (assembly GCF_003344965.1). NCBI lineage: Bacteria > Bacillati > Actinomycetota > Actinomycetes > Kitasatosporales > Streptomycetaceae > Streptomyces > Streptomyces paludis. Next base: position 1,482,363 of record NZ_CP031194.1, read on the forward strand.
CCCGTCATGCCGGATGGTGTACCCCGATCATACGGCGCCGGACGCCCCACCGGGGGGCCTGTGGCGCACTCCATGCGCGGCTGCGTCGCTGATCAGCTGCGCGATCGGTACTCCCGGCCCCCGCCGGTGCCCTCCGGACGCTCCCCGGGGTGCCTTCACGGGCCCTCCACGGACCCTCCGCAACCGCTCCGGGAGTCCTCCGGGCCCCTCACAGCGCGTCGCGGGGAGGGCCGCCGGGCATCGGGCCGCGCCTCAGGCCCGTTTTTCGCCCAGGACGTGCAGCTGGCCGGCCACGGACTGGAAGGCGGGCAGCTCGGCCGCCGCCGCCTCCAGTTTCAGCAGGGCGTCCAGGGCGCCCGGCTGGGTGTCGACCAGACCACCGGGGACCAGGTCCGCGAAGACCCGCACGCCGTGCACGGCACCGACCGCGAGACCGGCCCCGCCGACCAGCTCCGTGAGCTGCTCGGCGGTGAAGCGCCGGGGCACCGGGTCGGCCGCGCCCCAGCGTCCCGCCGGGTCGGTCAGGGCCTGCCGGGCCTCGTTGAAGTGCCCGGCGAGCGCACGGGCGAGCACGGCTCCGCCCAGGCCGGCGGCAAGCAGGCTGAGCGTCCCGGCGGACCGCAGCGCCGCCACCGCGTTCCGGATGCCGTCGGCCGGGTCGTCCACGTACTCCAGCACGCCGTGGCAGAGCACGGCGTCGAAGCCGCCGCGCCCGACCACGTCGAAGAGGCCGTGGATGTCGCCCTGCACCCCGCGGACACGCTCGGCCACCCCGGCCTCCGCCGCCCGGCGCTCCAGCGCGAAGAGCGCGTTCGGGCTGGGGTCGACGACCGTCACCCGGTGCCCCAGCCGGGCGACGGGCACCGCGAAGTTGCCGGTGCCCCCTCCGGTGTCCAGCACATCGAGGACTTCCGTCCCCGCCGCCTTGGCCCGGTGGTCGAGTGCGTCCTTGAGGACCTCCCACACCACGGCGGTACGGAGGGAACCACGGGGGCGGGATGGCGTCTCCCCGCCGAAGACTGCGGAAGGCTCCGACACGGCAGTTGACTCCTAGGGCGGCGCCGCCCCGGACGGCGGGGCGTGGAACAGTGCGGATTCGCCTCCCACCCTATTGCCTGCCGCCGCTCCTCCCCGTCACCCGGGCGGCCGGGGCCGGGGCGCCGCCGGTATGAGGAGCCGCTCCACCAGACGCAGGAACATCGCCGCGTCCCGCAGCAGGTCGTCCGCGTCCCGTCGGCCGGCCGCGTCCCGTATCCCCGCCTCGGCGCGGGCCCTGCGGGTGGCACCGGCGGCGAACAGGCCGCTCCACTCGGTCAGCTCGGGCGCGATCTCGGGGAGCACCTCCCAGGCGCTCCTGATCCGGCGGCGGCGCTGGGGCGTGGTCTCGGGGCGTCCCCGGACCGCGAGCACCGCGGCGGCGGCGCGCAGCGCGGCGAGATGGGCGGTGGCGTAGCGCTCGTTCGGAGAGTCCAGCGCGGCGGCCTCGGCGAGACCCGAACGCGCCTGGGCGAGCAGGTCCCTGGCGGCGGGCGGGGCGGAGGTGAGCCGGGCGACGGGGTGGATGTCGGCGGGCGGTCCGGTCGGAGAGGGCGAGGGCACGGGGCCGTCCGTACGGCGCCGGTGCGCGGCGCCCGTGGAAGAGCGGGCCATGACGAGCCTCCTGTCGTCGTGTGACGGCGCTGTGGCCGTATGTGCCCATCCTGAGGGGCACCACTGACAATCGGCTCCGACCTGCGGTTTTCCCCGCGCGCGGCCCTGTTCCGCGGCCCCCGCGCACGAAAGCACACGGAAACGCCGGCCCGGTGCGACTCCATCCCCCAGAGCCACGCCGGACCGGCGCCTTCCCCCGTTCCCCCGTTCCCCCGTTCCCGTTGTCCCCCGTTCCACGTTCCCCGTTGTCCCCCGTGTCCCACGTTCCCCCGTGGTCCCGCGTTCCCCTCGCTTCGGGGGTGCCGCGCCGTTCCGCCGCCCCGTGTCGGCGGTGCGGCGCCGCGCCCCCTCCGCGGCCTCCACTCTCCCGTCTCCACGGGTGACGGCCCATCCGCTCACCTACTCATCCTGGGGTCTGGGTACACCTACTCACCCCGTCCGTTTAAAGTCCCTGGCATGGCACGGATTGTGGTGATCGGCGCCGGCATGGGCGCCATGGCGGCGGCTGCCCGGCTGGCGGTGGCGGGGCACCGGGTGACGGTGTGCGAGCGCGCGGAGACCTACGGCGGGGCGGTCGGCCGCTTCGAGCGCGACGGTTTCGTCTTCGACACCGGGCCGACGCTGCTGCGGCTCCCCGCCGTTCAGCGCGATCTCTTCGTCAAGACCGGCAAGGAGTCCCTGGAGCAGAGCGTGCGGCTCGACCAGGTGGACCCGGCGAGCCGCCATGTCTTCGCCGACGGTACGGACGTACGGCTGCCGAACAGCTCCCGCGCGGGCGTGGTCGCCGTCCTGGACACGGCGCTCGGCGCGGGCGCGGGCGTCCGCTGGGGCGAGTTCCTCGGGCGGGGCAGGGACGCCTGGGACCGGTCCCGCAGACCGCTGCTCGAAGAGCCGCTGTGGCCCGACTGGCCGGTGCTGGGCCGCGATCCCTACCCGGCGCTCCGGCAGCGCCGGCTGCTGCGGGGTGCCCGGCAGGCCACCACGCTCGCGGAGATCGGCGCCTGGGAGCTGGCCGACCCCCGGCTGGCCGCCCTGCTCGACGGCTGCGCCCTGTCGTACGGTCTCGACCCGCGCACCGCGCCCGCGAGCGCCGCGCTGCTCCCGTACCTGGAGCAGACCTTCGGCAGCTGGTATGTGCGCGGCGGGATGCGGGAGTTGGCGCGCGCGGTGTACGAACGGTGCCTGGCGCGGCGGGTGGAGTTCCGCTTCGGCGCCGAGGTGGTGCGGATCGTGGAGAAGGACGGCGCCGCCACCGGGGTGGAGCTGGCGGACGGTACGGCCGTGCCCGCCGACCGGGTCGTGGCGGGTGTCGCGCCCGGCGGGCTCGTCGCGGCGGCGCTGGACGGGGAGGGCGACGTACCCCCGCGGGCGGCGGACGGGAGCGTGGTGCCCGGCCGGTTCACGGTGCTGCTGGCGCTGCGCGGCGCGCGCGACGCGGACGCGGCGCACCGTACGGTGCTGCACTCCCCCGACGGCCCCGCCGAGGCGGCCGAGGTCTTCGCCGGGCGGACGGCCGCGCGCCCCACGGTCACGGTGGTACGCCCCGACGATCCGGCGACCCGGCCCGACGAAGGCCACGAGGCGGTCACCCTCACCGCGACGGTCGCCCCGCACGGCACGCACGGCCGGTCGGTCGACTGGTCGGCCGCCGGTGCGCGCGAGCGGTATGCCGACGCGCTGGTGGCGGCGGCCGGCGCGGTCGTGCCCGGACTGGCGGAACGGCTGCTCTGGCGCGAGATCCGCACCCCCGCCGACACGGCGGCCGAGACCGGTGCCCCCGGCGGCTCGGTGCCGCCGCCCGCGCTGGCCGGGACGGCGGGCCGACTGCTGTATCCGGCGAACGCCACCCGGCTGGCCGGGCTGTACCGGGCGGGCGGCTGGGCGCACCCCGGCGGCGGGCTCGCCCATGCCGGCATGTCGGGCGCGCTGGTGGCCGGGCTGATCGTGGAGGGGGCGGACTTCCGCGGCTCGCAGTGAGCCAGGAGCCGCACGCTGCGAGCAGCAAGCTGTGAGCCGGCGGTGCGTCAACGCCCCGCCGGCCGCGGTCAGTAGCGGTACTGCTGGTCGTTGTAGTGCGGCTGGGTCCCGGAGTCGGTGCCGTACCCCTGCTGGTACGGCGGCTCCCCCGGCACCGGCGGGAACGGCTGGTCCCCGTCGTTCTCGCGCTGCTGCGGCATCCAGACCCCGCCGGGCGGTGTGTCGCCCGCGTACTGCTGGCCGGTGTAGGGGTCGGTGTACTGCTGCTGATTGCCGAAGCCGTCATAGGAGGTGTACGACCCGGCGTCGCCGGGCGGGGAGGCGTGGGACGAGCCGATGTACGGGTCGGAGTACGCGGCGTACTGCTGCCCGCTCGCCCCGACGTCGCCGCCGGTCCCGCCGCCGATGCCCGTCCCGTAGTCGTACTGCTGCGCGTAGCCGTCCTGGCCCTGGTAGCCGTAGCCGCCGCCGTACGAGGACGAGGTGTCCTGCGCGCGGACGGCGAAGACGTCCTGGTCGGACTGGTCCGGCTGACCCGACTGGTCGGACAGGCCCGTCCGGTAGGCGTCGAAGTCGGCCGTCCAGTCGTTCACCCGCTGCCCGTCCGCGTCCTGGCCGCCCGCGCCCTGGGCCGCGGCCCCGGTCTTGTCGTCGTACATGCCGTACTGCGCGGTCTCGTCGGGCAGCGGCTCCGTCGCGTACACGAACGCGGGATCGGCGGCCGGGGCCACCGGTTCGTACTCCAAGTCCGAGACTTCGAGGGCCGGTTCGCGGTCGGCGGCCTTGCGGCGGCGGCTGCTGCCGGCGCTCGGCCTGCCGCCGATCGACCAGCCGGTCGCGAAGCCGCTGCGGAAGGAGAGCGTCACATATGTCTGGCCGACCGCGAAGCCGGCCGTGCCGATCCCGATCACGATGACATTCGGGATCAGGACGCCGAGCACCACCACCATGAATCCGCCGAAGGCGAGCACCCGCCAGCGCAGCCGCGCCTTGTACTGGAGCAGTACCTCGCCCAGCAGCCACAGTGCCACGATGCCGAATGCGATGTAGAGGACCGTCCAGCCCATGCCCGCCCCTCTCCTGCGGCCGCCGCCCCGGAACGAGGGCGGGTACGGCCGGTCACGACTGCGCGTGCAGTCCGAGATTCTCGTAGATTTCGAGCGTCGCAGTGGAGTTGTTGAGCGTGATGAAGTGCAAGCCGGGGACACCCTCGGAGAGCAGCTCGGCGCAGAACTCCGTCGCGAACTCGATGCCAATGGAGCGTACAGCGGCCGGATCCTCCCGCACCGCGAGGATCCGCTCCTTCAGCCGGGGCGGGACGACAGCGGTGGAGAGCTGTGGCAGCCGTTCCAGCATCTTGACGCTCGTGACGGGCATGATCTCGGGAATGATCGGTGTCGCGCAACCGGCGGCGGCGACGCGGTCGCGCAGCCGCAGATATCCCTCGGGGTCGAAGAACATCTGCGTGATGGCGTAATCGGCACCGGCCCGGCATTTGTCGACGAAGTGCCGGATGTCCGTGTCCCAGTCCGGCGAGCGCGGATGCATCTCGGGAAAGGCGGCCACCCCGACGCAGAAGTCGCCGGACTCCTTGATGAGCCGGACCAGTTCGGCCGCGTAGCGCACGCCCTTGGGGTGCTTGATCCACTCGCCCATGGGGTCTCCGGGCGGATCGCCGCGGACGGCCAGGATGTTGCGGATCCCGGCGTCGGCGTACTGGCCGACCATGTTGCGCAGCTCGGCGACGGACTGGCCGACCGCCGTCAGATGGGCGACCGGGGTGAGGGTGGTGTCGGCGGCGATGCGCTCGGTGGCCCTGACCGTGCCCTCGCGGGTGGAGCCGCCCGCGCCGTACGTCACCGAGACGAAGCTCGGGGCGACGGCTTCGACCCGGCGCAGCGCGTTCCAGAGGTTGCGCTCCCCCTTTTCGGTTTTGGGAGCCCAGAACTCGAACGAGAAGGACGTTTTTCCGGATGCGAGCAGTTCACGCACGGTAGGTGCGTGGTCGGATCTGGTCGAAGCGGTGCCGAGGGCCATACGGGCAGGTTAGCGAGGGGGTGCGGCTCAACCCAACCGAACAGGGAACATTCGCCGGTATTGCCGGTTAACTGGCCGGCTTCACCGTCCACATTCCGATACGGGGACGTCACTCCGCGCGTTCGCGCACCCGCTTCGCCAGGGCGGCGGCGGCCTCGGCCGGGTCGTCCGCCTCGGTGATCGCCCGTACGACGACGATCCGGCGGGCCCCCGCGTCGAGCACCTCGTCGAGGTTGCCGGCGTCGATCCCGCCGATCGCGAACCACGGGCGCGCGGGGGCCAGCGCCGCCGCGTACCGGACCAGACCGAGGCCGGGCGCAGGGCGGCCCGGCTTGGTCGGGGTGGGCCAGCAGGGGCCCGTACAGAAGTAGTCCACGCCGGGCTGGGTGGCGGCGGCGTCCACCTCGGCCTCGGCGTGGGTGGAGCGGCCGATCAGCGCCGCCGGGCCGAGGATGGCGCGGGCCGCGGGCACGGGCAGGTCGCCCTGGCCCAGATGCAGCACGTCGGAGCCGATGGCGTGCGCGACATCGGCGCGGTCGTTCACCGCGAGCAGCCGGCCGTGGCGCCGGCAGGCGTCGGCGAAGACCCGGAGGTGGTCCAGCTCCTCGGCCGCCTCCAGGCCCTTCTGGCGCAGCTGCACGATGTCCACCCCGGCCGCGAGGACGGCGTCGAGGAACTCGGGCAGATCGCCCTGGCGCCCGCGGGCGTCCGTGCAGAGGTAGAGCCGGGCATCGGCCAGCGGCGACGGATCGGCCGTGGGCATGGGAAGTCCCCCCGTTGGGTTCGGTCTGGTCGGGCGTGGCGGCGTCACCCCCGTAAGGGAGCGACGCCGCCACGCCCCACGAAGGCGCTAGACAGCGAGCGCCTGGGCCCGGCGCTTCACCTCCGTGCCGCGGTTCTCACTGAGCGCCTGCGCGGGCGTGCCCGGCAGGCTGGGGTCGGGAGTGAAGAGCCACTCAAGCATCTCTTCGTCGGTGAAGCCGTCGTCCCTCAGGAGCGTCAGGGTGCCGCTGAGGCCCTTGACCACCTTGTTGCCGTCGATAAAGGCGGCGGGCACCTGAAGCGCCCGGTTCTCCCCCCGGCGCACGGCGATCAGCTGGCCTTCCTTCACCAGCTGCCGCACGCGCGTCACCTCGATATCGAACATTTCGGCGATATCGGGCAGGTGGAGCCAGGCGGGGACGAGAGCATCGATCTTTGCGTCAATCTCGGTCACAGGACAAGCGTGCCATCCCGGACTGACAGCCGGTAGCCAAGGCCCCCTGAACGAGCGCGGACCGTGCCGTCACCGCCCGTCACACCACCGCTCCGCGCAGCGGTACGGACGGATCCGCCACCCGCCCGGGATCCATCCGCGCGCCCGCCTCGATCAGCTTGCGGCCCTGCGCGAGGTCCCGGGGCCTGCCCACGGCCAGCAGCGCCACCAGCACCCCGTCCCGCAGCCACACCGCCGACCAGGCCACGCCCTCGGGGTCGCCGCGCCGGATCAGCGCGTCGGCCGCCGCGTGGTGGCCCGCGTACTGCACGAAGCGGCCGAACTGCTCGGACCAGAAGTACGGCACCGGGTCGTAGACCCGCTCGGTCTCGCCCAGCACCTGCGCGGCGACCGTACGCGGCCCCTGGAGCGCGTTGTCCCAGTGGTGCACCAGCAGCCGTCCGCCGTAGCGCGCGGACGGGAAGGAGGCGCAGTCGCCGACCGCGTACACGTCCGGCAGCGAGGCGCGCAGCCGCTCGTCCGCCGTGACGGAGCCGTCCGGGCCGAGCGCGATGCCCGAGCCGGCCAGCCAGGCCGTCGCGGGCCGCGCCCCGATGCCCACGACCACGGCCTCCGCGGACAGCGACCGGCCGTCCGCCAGCACCACCGAGCCCGGCTCGACGGCGGCCACGCGCGCGTGGGTGAGCAGTTCGGCGCCGCTCTCCGCGTACCAGCCGGCCATCGGACCGGTGACCTCGGCGGGCAGCGCGCCCGCCAGCGGCCGGTCCGCCGCTTCCACGACCGTCACCTCGCAGCCGGCCTCGCGGGCCGCCGTGGCGAACTCCGCGCCGATCCAGCCCGCGCCCACCACCACGATCGACTGCCGCCGCGCGAGCACCGGCCGCAGCCGCTCGGCGTCGTCCAGCGTCCGCAGCGCGTGCACCCCGGGCATCCCCTCGGTGCCGGGCAGCGCGACCGGCTCCGCGCCCGTGGCGAGGACCAGCACGCCGTACGGGACCGGTCCGCCCGCCGTGTCCACCTCGTGGTCCCCGGCGCGCAGCCCGGTCACCTCCAGCCCGAGCCGCAACTCGACGTCGAGCGCGGCGAAATCGACGTCGAACGCCGAGCTGTCCGCCTTGCCGAGCAGCAGCGCCTTGGAGAGCGGCGGCCGGTCGTACGGCGGATGCGGCTCGGCCCCGATCAGCGTGATCCCGCCGCCGTACCCCTGCTCCCGCAGCGCGACGGCCGTCTGTACGCCCGCCATTCCCGCGCCGACGATGACAACTCGCTTCGCCGGCTCAGACATCCGAGCCCTCCGGGGCGCCCGCGGGCAGCTCTTCCACGACGCTCGTGCCGCTGCCCTCCCGCGACTCCCACTCCCAGGTCTCCGTCAGACGGACCCGGCCGTCGGGGAGTTCACCGACGGCGGAGACGCAGTGCCCCGACGAGGTCCCGCCGTCCCGCTTCAGCTGTACGTAACGGAAGTCCAGCCGGTCGCCCTCGCGGGTCCCCACGAGATGGCCGCGCACGACGTCGCCGCCCGCGTAATCGGCCCAGATCCGGCCGTTCTCCTCGTGATACCGGAAGCGCGTGCGGGTCCCCACCTGGCCCGGGGCCTGGTCGTCGACCGGGGAGAGGACGAGTCCGTCGAGCGAGCGTGCCACCGTGAATGCTCCCTTACCGCCCGCGGCGCGGGACGTTAGTCTGGCCGTCGACACTACCTCGCGGGAGTCCGGACGCACCGGGCTGAGAGGGAGGCTGACACGGCCTCCGACCGTACGAACCTGATCCGGGTCATGCCGGCGAAGGGAGGGGCTGGACGCCCATGCAGTCGTTTCCCCAAGGTCATACCGGTCCTGCCGGTTCCGATGTCCTCGTCATCGGGGGCGGGATCATCGGCCTCGTCACCGCATGGCGGGCCGCGCTCCGCGGGCTGCGCACCGCCGTCGCCGACCCGGACCCGGGCGGCGGGGCCGCGCGGGTCGCGGCCGGCATGCTCGCCGCCGTCACCGAACTCCACCACGGCGAGCAGACCCTGCTCGGCCTCAACCTCGCCTCCGCCGAGCGCTACCCCGCCTTCGTCGCCGAGCTGGAGGAGGCGAGCGGCCAGGACACCGGCTACCGCGCCTGCGGCACCCTCGCGGTCGCCCTCGACGCCGACGACCGCGCCGAACTCCGCGAGCTGCACGCCCTCCAGCTCCGCTCCGGACTCACCGCCGAGTGGCTCACCGGGCGCGAGTGCCGCCGCCTGGAACCGATGCTGGCGCCCGGCGTCCGGGGCGGGCTGCGGGTCGACGGCGACCACCAGATCGACCCCCGCCGGCTCGCCACCGCCCTGCTGACGGCCTGCGAGCGCGCCGGGGTGGTGTTCCACCGCGCCCGCGCCGAGCGCCTCTCCGTCGTACGGGAGCGGGCCACCGGCGCCGTGCTGGCCGACGGCCGGGCGCTCACCGCCGACCAGGTCGTCCTGGCCGCGGGCAGCCTCAGCGGCCGGCTCGCGGGCGTCCCTGACGATGCCCGTCCGCCCGTACGGCCCGTCAAGGGCCAGGTGCTGCGACTGACCGTGCCGCGACCGTACGCGCCGTTCCTCTCCCGGACCGTGCGGGCCGTCGTCCGCGGCAGCCACGTCTACCTGGTCCCGCGCGAGAACGGCGAACTGGTCGTCGGCGCGACCAGCGAGGAGCTGGGCTGGGACACAACCGTCACGGCGGGCGGCGTCTACGGGCTCCTGCGCGACGCCCACGAACTCGTCCCCGGCCTCACCGAACTCCCCCTCACCGAGACCCGCGCGGGCCTGCGCCCCGGCACCCCCGACAACGCGCCCCTCCTCGGCCCCACCGCCCTGCCCGGCCTGCACCTGGCCACCGGCCACTACCGCAACGGCGTCCTGCTCACCCCCGTCACCGGCGACGCGATGGGCGAGCTGCTGGCCACCGGCACCCTGCCGGCCGCGGCCCGGCCGTTCACCCCCCTGCGCTTCACCACGAACGCGCGTCCCGTACGTCAGGAGCAGCCCGCGTGAACGTCTCCGTGAACGGCGAGCCCCGCGAGTTCGCCGCCGCCACGACCCTCGACGCGGTCGTCGCCACCCTCACCCCCGCCCGCTCGGGCGTGGCCGCCGCCGTCAACGAGACGGTCGTCCCCCGCACCCGCTGGTCCGGCACCGCGCTCGCCGACGGCGACCGGGTCGAGATCCTCACCGCCGTCCAAGGAGGCTGACCCCTGTGGCCGACGCCCCCTTCACCCTCGCCGACACCGTCCTCGGATCCCGGCTGATCATGGGCACCGGCGGCGCGACCAGCCTCGATGTGCTGGAACGCGCCCTCATCGCCTCCGGCACCGAACTCACCACCGTCGCCATGCGCCGCCTCGACCCGGCCTCCGGCGGCTCCGTCCTCTCGCTCCTCGACACCCTCGGCATCCGTGTGCTCCCCAACACCGCCGGCTGCTTCACGGCCGGCGAGGCCGTCCTCACCGCCCGGCTGGCCCGCGAGGCCCTCGGCACGGACTGGGTGAAGCTGGAGATCATCGCCGACGAGCGCACCCTGCTGCCCGACCCGATCGAACTCCTCGACGCCGCGGAGACCCTGGTCGACGACGGCTTCACCGTCCTGCCCTACACCAACGACGACCCGGTCCTCGCCCGCAAACTGGAGGACGCCGGCTGCGCCGCGATCATGCCGCTGGGCTCCCCGATCGGCTCCGGCCTCGGCATCCGCAACCCGCACAACTTCGAGCTGATCGTCGCCCACGCGCGCGTGCCGGTCATCCTCGACGCGGGCGCGGGCACCGCGTCGGACGCGGCCCTGGCGATGGAACTCGGCTGCGCGGCGGTCATGCTGGCCTCCGCGGTCACCCGCGCCCGAGAACCGGTCCTGATGGCCACGGCAATGCGCCACGCGGTAGAAGCGGGCCGCCTGGCCCACCGAGCAGGCAGAATCCCCCGCCGCCACTACGCGACCCCGTCGTCCTCACCACTGGGCCTGGCGTCGTTCGACCCGTCCTGAAGCCCTGCACGGACCCACCGGGCCCGGCCCGGGGAGTTCGTGGCCCGGCCGTCCACCGGCGGGAGGGGGCCGGGGTCGCAGGAGGTGACGTCCCCGGATGTAGAGCGTGATTTGTGCCGCTGAACGAAACCCGCACATGTGCACCGGCCCGCACGCGGCGTAAATCATGCATCCGGGGATGCGCCTCCGGAGTGCCCCGGCCCCCGGCACCGAGACAACCAGCCGCGCCACGCCCCCCGGCCCCCCGGCACTGCGTGCACCGGCCGCACGTCAAAGACCACGGCCCCCGCCGGGAGGCGACCCCGCCCCGGTACCCGGCACGGGCGCACCGGCCCGCACCCCGGTACCACCGCAGACCACGGCCCCCTAGCCGGGAGGCGTAACCGTCGGGAGGCGCAACCGCCGGGAGGCGTCACCGTAGACTCAGGACGTGGATACGACCCTTCAGGACCCCATCGTCGGGCACCTGCTCGACGGCCGCTATCGCGTCGACGCGCGCATCGCCGTCGGTGGCATGGCCACGGTCTACCGGGCCGTCGACACCCGGCTCGACCGGGTCCTCGCGCTCAAGGTGATGCACCCCGCGCTCGCGACGGACGCGACGTTCGTGGAGCGGTTCATCCGGGAGGCCAAGGCCGTCGCCCGGCTCGACCATCCGAATATCGTCGGGGTGTTCGACCAGGGCGCCGAGGGCGCGTACGTGTATCTGGCGATGGAGTACGTCGCGGGGTGCACGCTGCGCGACGTACTGCGGGAGCGGGGCGCGCTTCAGCCGCGCGCGGCGCTGGACATCCTGGAGCCGGTGCTGGCCGCGCTGGGGGCCGCGCACCGGGCGGGGTTCGTGCACCGGGACATGAAGCCGGAGAACGTGCTGATCGGGGACGACGGCCGGGTCAAGGTCGCCGACTTCGGGCTGGTGCGGGCCGTGGGGGACGTGACGAACACCACCGGGTCGGTGCTCGGGACGGTGTCGTACCTCGCGCCGGAGCAGATCGAGCAGGGGACGTCGGACACCCGGGTCGACGTGTACGCGTGCGGGGTCGTGCTGCACGAGATGCTGACGGGGGCCAAGCCGCACACCGGGGACTCCCCCGCGCAGGTGCTGTATCTGCATCTCAACGAGGACGTTCCGGCGCCGTCGGCCTCCGTGCCGGGGCTCGCCGCCGAGCTGGACGCGCTGGTCGCGGTGGCGACGGCGCGTGACCCGGAGGGGCGGCCGGCGGACGCCGTGGCGCTGCTGGCGCGGACCCGGGCGGCGCGGGCCGCGCTGACGGACGCGCAGCTGGACGCCGTACCGCCGAAGGCGAAGGCGGAGCCGGGCCCCGGCGCGAAGAGCGAGAGCCGTACGACGGTGATTCCGCGCGCGCTGCCCGGCGAGGACCGCCAGGTGAACCGGACGAGCAGGCTGGAGACCGGGCCTCCGCAGGCCGGGCCGCCCGCGCGCGGCGGCACCGGGCGGCGGACACCGGGAATGCCGGGACTGCCGGGAATGCCGCGGCGCGGGATCGTCGCCGTGGTGCTGGGGGTGCTGCTGGCGCTCGGGGTCGGTACGGGCGTCTGGTACATCAACTCGGGGCAGTTCACGCGCGTGCCGTCGGTCCTCGGCAAGAGCGAGGCGGACGCGCGCCAACGGCTCTCGGACGAGGGGCTCGACGCGAAGGTCACGGAGGGCTTCAGCGACGCGTTCGAGCGCGGCACGGTAATGGCCACGGACCCGGAGCCGCGCGCCCGGGTGCGGGGCAGCGGCCCGGTGACGCTGGTCGTCTCGCGGGGGCCGAAGACCGTACGGGTGCCGGAGCTGGCGGGCAGACCGCTGGCGGAGGCGCGGAGCCTGCTGAAGAAGGAGGGGCTGGCGGCCGGGGTGGTCACCGAGGAGTTCAGCGACGATGTCGCGCGCGGCTCGGTGGTGTCCTCGAAGCCGGCGGGCGGCTCCGACGTACGGCCCGATACGGGCGTGGCGCTGGTGGTCAGCAAGGGGGCCGCGATCGAGGTCCCGGAGGTGACCGGGCAGCCGCTGGCCGATGCCACGGCGGTGCTGGAGGACGCGGGGCTGAAGGTCGAGGTGGCCGCGGACCGGGTGAACTCGACGGTGGCGGAGGGATCCGTGACCGAGCAGTCGGCGGCCCGGGGGACCCGGCTGGCCGAGGGCGACACGGTGACGCTGACCGTGTCCAAGGGGCCGCGGATGGTCTCCGTACCGGATGTGACCGGGCAGAAGACGGCGGACGCCAGGAAGGCGCTGGAGGCGGCGGGCTTCGAGGTCAAGGAGGAGCGCAGCTTCCCGTTCCTGGGTGACACCATCGGCAAGCAGTCCGTGGCGGGCGGCGAGACCGCGCCCGAGGGCAGCACGATCACCATCACGACCAAGGGACTCTGAGGCGGATGCGCAACCCTGTCGGCGGCCATGTCCCCGTGGCCGGCGGGCTGGCGACGACCGGTCTGGCCTACGCACGTGAGCTGGGGGCCGAGGTCGTCCAGGTGTTCGTCGCCAACCCGCGGGGCTGGGCGACACCGGCCGGGAATCCGGCGCAGGACGAGCGGTTCCGCGCGGAGTGCGCGGCGGAGGGCATCGCGGCGTATGTCCACGCGCCGTATCTGATCAACTTCGGCTCGCACACGGAGGCGACGGCCGAGAAGTCGGTGGAGTCCCTGCGGCACAGTCTGCGCCGGGCCCGCGAGATCGGCGCGCCGGGCGTGGTGGTGCACACTGGCTCGGCGACGGGCGGGCGGTCGCGCGAGGTGGCGCTGGCGCAGGTGCGGGATCTGGTGCTGCCGCTGCTGGACGAGCTGGACCACGACGACGACCCGTATCTGCTGCTGGAGTCGACGGCGGGCCAGGGCTCCTCGCTCTGCTCCCGGACCTGGGACTTCGGGCCGTACTTCGAGGCGCTGGACGCGCATCCGAAGCTGGGGGTCTGTCTGGACACCTGCCACATCTTCGCGGCCGGGCACGATCTGACCGGTCCGCACGGGATGCGGCAGACGCTGGACCTACTGGTGGAGACGGTCGGCGCGGGAAGGCTGCGGCTGATCCACGCCAATGACTCGAAGGACGTGGTCGGCGCGCACAAGGACCGCCACGAGAACATCGGCGCGGGCCATATCGGCGAGGAACCGTTCCGGGAGCTGTTCCGGCATCCGGCGACGGAGGGCGTACCGCTGGTGATCGAGACGCCCGGCCACGGGGCCGGGCACGCGTCGGACGTGGAGCGGCTGAAGAAGCTGCGCGGCTAAGACCTTTCGGACCTAGAGTTCCGGCCCGTCGCCGGGTTCCTCCTGGTACGAGTAGCGCTGCTCGGCCCAGGGGTCGCCGACGTTGTGGTAGCCGCGCTCCTCCCAGAAGCCGCGCCGGTCGGCGGTCATGTACTCGACGCCCCGGACCCACTTGGGGCCCTTCCAGGCGTACAGGTGCGGGACGACGAGCCGGACCGGGAATCCGTGCTCGGCAGTGAGCAGTTCACCGTCCTTGTGGGTGGCGAAGATCGTACGGTCGCCAACGAAATCGTCGAGCCGGAGATTCGCGCTGAAGCCGTATTCGGCCCAGACCATCACATGGGTCACGTCGGGCGCGGGCGGTGCGAGTTCGACGACCGTACGGGCGGGGACACCGCCCCATTCGGCTCCGACCATGCTGAACTTCGTCACGCAGTGCAGATCGGCGACGACCGTGGAGAACGGCAGGGCCGAGAATTCTCCGTGATTCCAGCAGTGTTTGTCGCCGTCGGCGGTCGCTCCGAAGACCCGGAACTCCCAGCGTTCCGGCCGGAACTTCGGCACCGGCCCGTAATGGGTGACCGGCCAGCCGCGCTGGAGCCGCTGCCCCGGTGGCAGCTCGGGCTGTTCCGGCTCCCGACGTTCCCGGCTCTCCGGCTGACCCATGTCTTCCATGGTGACAGACCGGTGGGGGTGGTCATGACCAGGCACGGGCCGATTCGGGCAACTCCTACTAAGCATGCACTTACTGGACGGCCCGTCGGAGTCGGTGCAAAGATGCGCGCATTCTGCCCCGTCACCTTGCGCGAAAGGAGTCCTGCGATGCAGGGCGACCCCGAGGTCATTGAATTTCTCAATGAGCAGCTGACTGCCGAACTCACCGCGATCAACCAGTACTTTCTCCACGCGAAGATGCAGGAGAACTTCGGCTGGACGAAGCTCGCCAAGTACACACGCGCCGAATCCTTCGACGAGATGAAGCACGCCGAGCTGCTCACCGACCGGATTCTGTTCCTGGACGGGCTGCCCAACTATCAGCGGCTTTTCCATGTACGTGTCGGCCAGACCGTCACCGAGATGTTCCAGGCCGACCGGCAGGTCGAGGTGGAGGCGATCGACCGGCTGAAGCGCGGGATCGATGTCATGCGGGCCAAGGGCGACCACACGTCCAAGGGGATCTTCGAATCGATCCTGGAGGACGAGGAGCACCACATCGACTATCTCGACACCCAGCTGGAGCTGGTCGAGAAGCTCGGTGAGGCGCTCTACATCGCGCAGCTGATCGAGCAGCCCGACAGCTGACCGGCCGGGCACAGAAGTCGGGCGCCGGGCGTCAGGCGGCTTCGGGAAGGTCCTGTACGGCCTGCACGGCCTGTACGGCCGTCTCCGAGGCTCCCGCGAGGGTCTCGGACAGCAGCTCGCGGCGCGGGCAGCCACCGCGGCCCAGGAGCGACTGGATCCGGCGTACGCAGGAGCCGCAGTCGGTGCCGGCCTTGCTGGCCGAGGCGATCTGCCGGGGGGTGCACGCACCCCCCGCCGCGTGTTCCCTGACCTGTGTTTCGGTGATGCCGAAGCAGGAGCAGACGTACACGCGGTTCACCTCCCGGTGGGGTCGAGGCCGGAGTCTCCGGAGTGCCGCTCCGGACCCTTCCGGTGAGGCTAACCTAACCTTACCCGCGCCGGGCCCGGCGGAAAAGTCCCGGAAACGCCAGTGGGGTACGGATCACATCGATCCGTACCCCGCCGTCGTACTCCGTCCGGTTCCGGACCTACTGGTCGCGGTACATCTCGGCGACGAGGAAGGCCAGGTCCAGCGACTGGCTGCGGTTGAGGCGCGGGTCGCAGGCCGTCTCGTAGCGCTGGTGGAGATCGTCGACGAAGATCTCGTCGCCGCCGCCCACGCACTCGGTGACATCGTCGCCGGTCAGCTCGACATGGATGCCGCCCGGGTGGGTGCCGAGGCCCTTGTGGACCTCGAAGAAGCCCTTGACCTCGTCGAGCACGTCGTCGAAGCGGCGGGTCTTGTGGCCGGAGGCCGCCTCGAAGGTGTTGCCGTGCATCGGGTCGGTCACCCACGCCACCGTGGCGCCGGCGGCCGTGACCTTCTCGACCAGCTGGGGCAGCTTGTCCCGCACCTTGTCGGCGCCCATCCGGACGATGAAGGTCAGCCGGCCGGGCTCGCGGTCGGGGTCGAGCCGGTCGATGTAGGTGAGCGCCTCGTCCACCGTGGTCGTCGGGCCGAGCTTGATCCCGATCGGGTTGCGGACCTTCGAGGCGAACTCGATGTGCGCGCCGTCGAGCTGCCGGGTGCGCTCACCGATCCAGAGCATGTGGCCCGAGACGTCGTACAGCTTGCCGGTCCGGGAGTCGACGCGGGTCAGCGCCGTCTCGTAGTCCAGCAGCAGCGCCTCGTGCGACGAGTAGAACTCGACGGTGCGGAACTCGGCCGGGTCGGTGCCCGCGGCCTTCATGAAGTTCAGCGCGTTGTCGATCTCGCGGGCGAGCTGCTCGTAGCGCTGGCCGGACGGGGACGACTTCACGAAGTCCTGGTTCCAGGCGTGCACCTGGCGCAGGTCGGCGTAGCCGCCGGTGGTGAAGGCGCGGACGAGGTTGAGCGTCGCGGCGGACGCGTGGTACATCCGCTTGAGCCGCTCGGGGTCCGGGACGCGGTCCTTCTCGTTGAAGGCGAAGCCGTTGACGGAGTCACCGCGGTACGTCGGCAGGGTGACGCCGTCCCGGGTCTCGGTGCCCTTGGAGCGCGGCTTCGAGTACTGGCCGGCGATCCGGCCGACCTTCACGACGGGCACGGACGCCGCGTAGGTGAGGACGGCGCCCATCTGGAGCAGGGTCTTCAGCTTGTTCCGGATCTGGTCCGCGGAGACGGCGTCGAACGCCTCGGCGCAGTCGCCGCCCTGGAGCAGGAACGCCTCGCCCTTCGCCACGGCCGCCATCCGGGACCGCAGCTGGTCGCACTCGCCCGCGAAGACGAGCGGAGGATAGGCCGCCAGTTCGGCCACGACCTCGCGCAGGGCCGCCTGGTCCGGATACTCCGGCTGCTGGGCAGCGGGCAGATCCTGCCAGGACGGCACGTCGGTGGTGGACTTCTCAGCGTTCACTGTCACGCGCCCCAGATTACGTGGTCGGCGCGGCGTTCATCCGCACGGACCACAGTGTGGAACGCGCGGCCCGTCCCGATGCGCTAGGGTGCCGCTCATGTTCGCGCTTTCGAACCAGACCTGGTGGTGGCCCGCTCGTCCGGCGGCCCACTGACATCGCGCGCAACGTATCGCGAAGGCCGCCCGAGGGGCGGCCTTCAGTGTTTTCCGGGGCCGGGACACCGGCCGGGGAAGGCGGGCCGTTCCTCTCCCCCTCCCGGAAGGAACACCCGCCCATGGCTACCGCCCCGCTCACCCCTCCCCCGCCGCTCGACGCGCTCGTCGCCCGGCTGCTCGCCGACGACTGCCCGCCCTTCGCCCTGCTGCGCCGCCGTACCCCCGGCCGCGACCACGGGACCGTGGAGCTGCTGATCGGCCCCGTCCACGAGGCGGGCCGGCTCGCCGACCTCCCGGACGGGGGCCGGACCGCGCTCGCGCTCGTACCGTTCCGGCAGATCCGGGAGCGGGGCTTCGACGTACGGGACGACGGCACCCCGCTGGCCGTGCTGGTCGCGGACGAGACGTACGAGCTGCCGCTGGACGAGCTGCTCGGGCTGCTGCCCGCGCGGGACGTACGCGTCGAGGACGGCGCCTTCGACCTGGACGACGACCGGTACGCGGATGTCGTACGGCGGGTCGTCGACGACGAGATCGGCCGGGGCGAGGGCGCGAACTTCGTGATCCGGCGGACCTTCGAGGGCCGGATCCCCGGCTTCGGCCGGGCGGACGCGCTCGCGCTCTTCCGGCGGCTGCTCGCGGGCGAGCGCGGCGCGTACTGGACGTTCCTGGTGCACACCGGCGCGCGCACGCTGGTCGGCGCCAGTCCCGAGGTGCACGTACGGATGAGCGGCGGGACGGTCGTGATGAATCCGATCAGCGGCACCTTCCGCTATCCGCCGCAGGGGCCTGACACGGCGGGGCTGCTGGAGTTCCTCGGCGACCGCAAGGAGACCGACGAGCTGTCCATGGTGGTGGACGAGGAGCTGAAGATGATGTGCGCGGTCGGTGACCGGGGCGGGGTGGTGATCGGCCCCCGGCTCAAGGAGATGGCCCATCTCGCGCACACCGAGTACGAGTTGCGCGGCCGGTCGTCGCTCGATGTGCGCGAGGTGCTGCGGGAGACGATGTTCGCGGCGACGGTCACGGGATCGCCGGTGCAGAACGCCTGCCGGGTCATCGAGCGCCACGAGCCGGACGGGCGCGGCTACTACGGCGGCGCGCTCGCGCTCATCGGACGGGACGCGGGCGGGGCGCAGACGCTCGACTCGCCCATCCTGATCCGTACGGCCGACATCGACGCCGGCGGCGGGCTGCGGGTGCCGGTCGGCGCGACGCTCGTACGCCACTCGCGCCCGGAGAGCGAGGTGGCCGAGACGCACGCCAAGGCGGCGGGCGTGCTGGCGGCGCTCGGGGCCGCCCCGGCCCCCGCCCGTACGGAACCGGCGCGGCGGCGGCTCGCGGACGATCCCCGGGTACGGGCGGCGCTGGACGCGCGGCGGGCGGATCTCGCGCCGTTCTGGCTGCGGATGCAGGAGGAGCGGCCGGCGCTGACGGGGCACGCCCTGGTGGTGGACGGGGAGGACACCTTCACCACGATGCTCGCCCATCTGCTGCGCTCCTCCAGGCTGGAGGTGACGGTACGGCGCTACGACGAGCCGGGGCTGCGGGAGACCGCGCTCGGCCATGAGGGGCCCGTGGTGCTCGGCCCGGGGCCCGGTGACCCGGCGGACGCCGCCGACCCGAAGATGCGGCTGCTGCGCGGGCTCGCGGCCGGGCTGATCGGCGGCGCGGCGGCGCGCCGGGGCGGTCTGCTGGGCGTCTGCCTCGGCCATGAGCTGATCGCGGCGGAGCTGGGCCTGGGCATCGTCCGCAAGCGGGTGCCGTACCAGGGCCTCCAGGCCCGGATCGGTCTCTTCGGCCGGCCGGAGACCGTCGGTTTCTACAACAGCTTCACCGCGCGCTGCGACGACGCGTCGGCGGCGGAGCTGGCGGCGCACGGTGTGGCGGTGAGCCGGGACCCGGCGAGCGGCGAGGTGCACGCGCTGCGCGGCGCCGGATTCGCCTCGGTCCAGTTCCACCCGGAGTCCGTGCTGACGCTGAACGGCCCGGCGATCGTCACGGAGCTGCTGACGGGTCTGGGCGCGGGAGCCGGGCGGGTCACCGCGTCGGGCTGAGGTCAGGCGCCGAGGTCAGGTGGGGACGGGCCCGCGCGGGCCCGTCGCCCGTCCGTACCCCGCCGCTCAGACGTCGTCGAGGCCGCGCTCGATCGCGTACCGCACCAGCTCGACGCGGTTGTGGAGCTGGAGCTTGCCGAGGGTGTTCTGCACATGGTTCTGCACGGTGCGGTGCGAGATGACCAGCCGTTCGGCGATCTGCTTGTACGACAGCCCCTTGGCGACGAGCCGCAGCACCTCGGTCTCCCGGTCGGTCAGCTGCGGCGCCTTGGGCTTGTCGGACGCGGTGGGCGCCGGCTCGGAGGCCAGCCTGCGGTACTCGCCGAGGACCAGCCCGGCCAGCCCGGGGGTGAAGACCGCCTCACCGGCCGCCGTGCGGCGTACGGCGTCGGTCAGCTCCTCCGTACTGGCCGACTTGAGCAGATAGCCGGTGGCGCCGGACTTGACCGCTTCGAGGACGTCGGCGTGCTCGCCGCTGGCGGAGAGCACCAGGACGCGCAGCCCCTGGAGCGAGCCGACCAGCTCCTTGCAGACCTGGACGCCGGGCATGCCCGGGAGATTGAGGTCGAGGACCAGGACGGCCGGGCTGACCGCCCGCGCGCGGCGCACCGCCTGCGGGCCGTCCCCGGCCGTGGCGACGACCTCGAAACCCGCCGCGTCCAGGTCGCGGGCGACCGCGTCCCGCCACATCGGGTGGTCGTCGACCACCATCACCCGGAGGGGACTGTGCGTGTCCGCCGCATCGGCCGTCGTCGTCATGTCGCGCTCGCTCATCGGTCCTTCTTTCCCCGTCCCCGTGGAACTCTCAGTTCGACCTCGGTGCCCTGACCCGGCACGGAGATCAGCTCGGCCGTCCCGCCGAGATCCCGCAGCCGGCCCCGGATCGAGAGGGCCACCCCGAGCCGGCCCTCCCCCTCGGCCTGCGCGAGCCGGCCCTCGGGGATGCCGGGGCCGTCGTCCCGTACGGTCACGATCACCTCGTCCGTCCAGTCCTCGACCAGGATCCAGGCGCGGGCGTCCGTACCCGCGTGTCTGCCGACATTGTCCAGCGCGGCACCGACGGCGGCGGCCAACTCGTCCGCCGCGGCCCGTTCCAGCATCACCGGGGTGCCCGGTTCCGCGAAGCTGACGCGGGGGCCGGCGTACGGCGTGAGCAGGGCGCGCAGATCGCACGGGCCGTCGTCGGCGCCGGGTGCGTCCGCCCGCCCTGCGTCCGCCGGCCCGGCGTCCCCCCGCACGCGGGGCGCGGGGACCGGGCCGCCGGTGACCAGGCTGCGCAGGGCGATCTCCTGCTCGCCCGCCATCCGGCCCAGCTCGGCGGCCTCGCCGCCCAGGGCCGTACCGCGCCGCTGCACCATCGCCAGCACCTGGAGGACGCTGTCGTGGATGTCGCGGGCCAGCCGTTCGCGCTCCCGCGTGGCCGCGTCGATCTCCAGGGCGCGCGCCAGGGTGGCCTCGATGGCGCGGGCGACCTCGACGACGTATCCGATGGCGATGGAGACGAACCACACCAGCAGCACGTTGTGGGCGGTGTCCCGGCTGGGGTGGCCGCGCTCGATGAGGTTGGCGACCGCTACGAGGGACGAGGCGAAGGCGGCCCAGCGCCAGCCGCCCTTGAGGGCGAAGGCGAGGACCGCGCCGGCGGTCCATATGGACGGCAGGGTGGTGCCGTCGACGGTCCGGGCGTCGAAATCGGCCAGCGGGGTCAGCAGAATGCCGGTGAGCGCGATGGTGAGGTCGGCGGCCAGGAAGCGGGTGGTGCAGCGGGCCGCGTTCGCCACCTTGGGCAGGGTGGCGATCGTCCAGACGGCCAGGAACGCGAGGAACACGATGGCGATCCAAGGGCGTTCGAACTCATCCCGCCCCAGGACGAAGAGCAGGATCGCGTAGACCATCGTCAGCAGCCGGTAGCCGGTCAGCGCCCGCCACAGCGGCAGCTCCACGGACATCCGTGCGGCAGGCTTGCTCTTCGCCATGTGCCCCCCTGTCGTTTCCGCCGCCGGCGGCGGTTCACTCGCCCTTCGGGTCCGCCGCCCTCTGGTTCGCGCTCCTGGCGGCGCTCGCCGCCTTCGCCTCCTCGGCGAGCTGGCGCTTCGCCGCGGTCGCGTAGATGTCGACGTACTCCTGCCCGCCGAGCTTCATGATCTCGTACATGACCTCGTCGGTGATCGACCGCAGGATGAAACGGTCGCCCTCCATGCCGTGGTAGCGGCTGAAGTCCAGCGGCTTGCCGATCCGGATGCCCGGCCGCATCAGCTTCGGGAGGACCTTGCCGGGCGGCTGGATCTTCTCCGTGTTGATCATCGCGATGGGGATGACCGGCGCCCCGGAGCCGAGCGCCACGCGCGCGAGGCCGCCGGGCTTGCCCCGGTAGAGACGGCCGTCCGGCGAGCGGGTGCCCTCCGGGTAGATACCGAAGAGTTCGCCGTTGGCCAGCACCCTGATCCCGCTCTGGATCGCGGCGTCGCCCGCGCCGCGCGCGCCCGAGCGGTCCACCGGCAGCTGGCCGACGCCCTTGAAGAAGGCGGCGGTGAGCTTGCCCTTCACCCCGGGCGAGGTGAAGTACTCGGACTTGGCGATGAAGGTGACCTTGCGGTCGAGCACGGCCGGCAGGAAGAACGAGTCGGAGAAGGAGAGATGGTTGCTCGCGAGGATCGCCGGCCCCTCCGCGGGAATGTTCTCAAGGCCCTCCACCCAGGGCCTGAAGGCGAGTTTCAGGGACCCGCCGATGGAGAACTTCATTGCGCCGTAGATCAACTCGGGTGCCTCCTGTGTGCTGTCGGAGAGACCTTAACCCGTGGCCGCCCCGGGCTCCCCTTCATGGGGGCCCGACGGACCTGGTCGGTGTCGGTCCGGTCGCGTACGGTGAAGTACATCTTCCGAGACTCACGAACAGGAGACCCCGTGCCGGTCCTCCCCGGAGCCGAGCCGTACCGTCATGAGGGCGGCGAGGTCGGCGTCCTTCTCTGTCACGGATTCACCGGCTCCCCGCAGTCGCTGCGTCCCTGGGCCGAGTATCTGGCCGCGCGGGGTCTGACGGTCTCTCTGCCGCTGCTTCCCGGCCACGGCACCCGCTGGCGGGACATGCAGCTCACCGGCTGGCAGGACTGGTACGCGGAGGTGGACCGGGCGCTGCGGGAGCTGCTGGAGCGCTGCTCCCAGGTCTTCGTGGCCGGCCTCTCGATGGGCGGGGCGCTGGCGCTGCGGCTCGCCTCGAAGCACGGGCGGGCGGTCAGCGGGGTCGTGGTGGTCAACCCCGGGATCAAGGTGCACGGCCTCGCGGCGTACGCGCTGCCGGTCGCCCGCCATCTGGTGCCGTCGACGAAGGGTCTGGTGAGCGACATCGCCAAGAGCGGTGTCGAGGAAGTCGGTTACGACCGGGTCCCGCTGCACGCGGCCCACTCCCTGCGCGATTTCTTCCGGCTGGTGGACACGGGTCTGCCGCAGGTCACCCAGCCGTTGCTGCTGCTGCACAGCACCGTCGACCATGTGGTGCCGCCGGCGGACTCGGCCCGGATCCTCAGCCGGGTCTCCTCGGTGGATGTCCGGGAGGTGGAGCTGGAACACAGCTACCACGTCGCGACGTTGGACCATGACGCGGAGCAAATTTTCGACGAGAGTCTCGCGTTCATCGGCCGGCTCGCTCCGTCTGTCGGCAAGAAGGGGAGCACCACCGGTGGCTGAACATGACGCGGACCGAGAGCCGCAGCCGATCGACGAGGACGCCGCCTGGGCGGCGATCGTCGCGGGGTACGGGGAGGAGCCGGCGGACCCGCCGGGCGCCAAACCGTTCAAGTCCGTGGAGGACCTGGCGCTGCTGGAAGGCGACCGGAACCGTACGGGTACGGGGAAGGTCCCGGCCGTAGAGAAGCCGGCGGAGAAGGCGGCCGAGAAGGCACCGGCGAAGCCGCCCGAGAAACCGGCGGAGCAGCCCGCGGAGAGCGGCCCGGGGAAGACGGCCGAGAAGGCCGCCGGGCCGGTCGGGCCCGCGGACGCCGTGGACGGCGCACCGGACGGCGAGCGGGCGGCGGACTCCCCCGCCGACGGCGGTGGCAAGCCCGCGCTGGGCGGTTCCGTCGTCTTCGCGCCCGGCGTCGGCGGTGGCGGCCCCCGTGACTACCGGCTGGCCGAGCCCAGCGAGGAGAACTTCGAGGCGGGCGACGAGGGCCACTTCGTCCCGCCGGAGCCGCCGCCGCTGCCCGAGTCGGATGTGACCAGCCGGTTCGCCTGGCTCGCGGTGCTCGGCGGTCCCGTCCTGATGCTGGTGTGCGTCCTGCTCCAGTGGGAGATGACGTGGTGGCTGACGACGATCTCCGTCGGCGGCTTCCTGGGCGGCTTCGCCACCCTGGTGGCCCGGATGAAGGACGACGACGAGGAGAGCGACGACCCGGGCCGCGGCGCGGTCGTCTGAACAACGCCCTTCAGGAGTTCAGCGCTCTTCCGTGTTTCAGGACGCGGGCACACGCAGGGCGGCGAGGACCGGCAGATGGTCCGTCGCCGCCCTCAGATCGTCCTCGGTGACGCCCGGCAGCCCGCGCGGCACCCCGCAGCCGAGGACCTCGATCCCCTCCGTGACGAAGACGGCGTCGATGCGCTGACGCGGTGCGGCGGGCGTCGACGTGAACTCGCCGCCCCAGGGGCGGACCGTCCAGCAGTCCCGCAGCTCCCGGGCGAGCAGCCGGAAACTCCGGCCGGTGGGGCCCTCGTTGATATCGCCGGCGGCGAGGGCGTACGGCACGTCCAGGGCCGCCAGCCGGGCCGTCAGCGCCCGCGCCTGCGCGTACCGCTCGTCGGCCCGCAGGCTCAGATGGCAGCTGAGCAGCCCCAGCCGGGCGCCGCCGATCCGGACCACCGCCGTCGCGAAGCCGCGCCGGTGCAGGCCCGGGGTGTGGGGCAGCAGGATGTCCTCCGTGCGCTCGACGGTGGCGCGCAGCGAGCAGAGCAGCAGCGGGCCGGTCGCCGGGGCGCCGCCGCCGAGCACCACGAGACCGCTGTGCGCGGCCAGCCAGGCGGCGTGCTTGCGCCAGCGGAAGAAGCGGGGCGCCTCCTGGACGAGGACGAGATCGGGCGCGCAGGCGCTGATCACCCGGGCCAGCGCCGCCCGGTCGTCGCGCATCGAGCGGATGTTGTAGCTGAGCACCCGGATCAGGGCCGAACCGTCCGGTGCGGTGCCGGAGCCGGGCAGCGTGTCCATCGCCATCGCCATGGGGACAACGTAGCGGGGCGAGCGCCGAGCGGCACCGCGTCACCGCCGCCGGACACGGCCGCGCCCGCCGTATCCCTGACGGATACGGCGGGCGCGGTACCGCTCGTGCGTACGGAGGTGCGAGGTGTAGCGGTGCTACTTGTACGCGGTGAACGAGGTGTACGGAGGTGCTGGGTGTACGCGGTGAACCAGGTGTACGTCAGCCCTGCCGGGCCAGGTCCGCGGCGCCCACCAGCCCGGCCTCGCCGCCCAGTTGGGCCGCGAGCACCTGCGCGTGCGGACGCCACTCGCCGCCGATCAGCCAGCGCCGGAACGACTTGCGGATCGGGTCGAGGACCAGCTCGCCCTCGTCCGAGACCCCGCCGCCGACGATGAACGCCGACGGGTCGAAGAGCGAGGCCAGGTCGGCCAGGCCCGCGCCCGCCCAACGCGCCAGCTCACGGAAGGAGTCGACGGCCACCGGGTCGCCCGCGCGGGCCGCCGCGCTGATGTGCCGGCCCTCGATGGCCTCCGGGGTGCCGTCGCCGAGACCGAGCAGTATCCCCGCGTTCTCCGGTGTCGCGTTGGCGCGCTGCTTGGCGTAGCGCACGAGGGCGCGCCCCGACGCGTACTGCTCCCAGCAGCCCTGGCTGCCGCAGCCGCAGAGCAGCCCGTCCGGGACGACCCGGATATGGCCGAACTCGGCGGCCACACCGAAGCGTCCGCGGCGCAGCTTGTTGCCGATGATGATGCCGCCGCCGAGGCCGGTGCCGAGGGTGATGCAGATGACGTCCTCGTGGCCCTGGCCGGCGCCGAACCTGTACTCGCCCCAGGCCGCGGCGTTCGCGTCGTTCTCCACGACGACCGGCAGTCCGATCCGCTGCTCGACCTTGTCCTTGAGCGGTTCGTGCCGCCAGTTGATGTTCGGTGCGAAGAGAACGGTCGCGCGCTTGTCGTCGACGTAACCGGCCGCGCCGATGCCGACCGCCTCGATCTGGTGCCCCTCGCCGGCGCCGGAGACCGCGGCGCAGATCGCGTCCACGATGCCTTCGGCGGTCGGCGGGGTGGGTACCTTGTGCGTCTCCAGGATGGCGCCCTCTTCGTCGACCACGCCGGCCGCGATCTTCGTGCCGCCGATGTCGACGCCGATGGTGAGTCCCATGTGTCCCTCAGTTTTCGGTCGAGCCCCGCTGGCGTCAACCGTACCCGAGGGCGGGCGCCCGACCGGTCAGTCCAGGTCGATCGGACCGCCGGAAGCGGGCCCTCCGTCCCTGGGGTCGGTGGGGTCGCCGGAGGTCTTCGTGTCGGGTGCGGGCCCCGGGGCGGCGTCCGGGGTGTCCCCGCGGGTCCACCGGGTCTCCTGGGACTCGACGGCCGAGCGGTACGCGGCGAGAAGTTCACCACCGGCGGCGGCGAGATGGTCGAAGACATCCGGGTTGCGCTCGATGACCGGCTCGACGGCCGCCTTCGCCTGCTGGATGAACTGCTGTACGGCGCCCTGCGCGGCCATCCCGAACAGCGGGTTCTGGAGGGCGGAGACCTTGTCCGCCACCGCGTCGACCAGCTTGCGCAGCTCCTCGGCGGCCGATCCGGGCGGCGGCCCGTAGGCGGCGCGGCGGCGCGCCTTCTCCGCCTCCAGATCCTCGGCGCAGGCCGAGGCCCAGGCGTCCGAGTCGGCGGCGGGGCGCTCGGTGGGATCGCTGGGATCGCTCATGGGGTGCTCCCGCGGTATCGGGCCGGTGCTGCTCACCATTGCCGCTCACCTTCGACGGTACCCGAACGGCCGGGCGCCGTTCAGGGGGTACGCGGCCAGAGCGCCGGATCGGGCGCGAAGCGCACGCGCAGCACGCCGTCCGTGAGACCGGCGCCGGTGACCGTGCAGCGGCGCAGCGCGGAGGGCAGCGGGACGATACGGCGGAACGCGCCCACGGTGAGCAGGAGTTCGTCGTCGCGGCGGACCAGTCCGAGATCGCTCTTGACCGCGCCGGGCAGCGGTACGTGCCAGACCAGCAGCTTCTCCTCGCTGAGCCGGTCCTCGACGGTCCACTCCGCGGCCCCGGGGAGCGCACCGGGCGCCGGCTCGGCGGGGGGCGCGACTCCGAGCCGGGCGAGGTCGTCCGGGCCGCGCGGGTCCCGGCCCAGGTGGGCGGCCTCGCGGACGGCTCCGTCGGCCCCGTACTCCTCGTACCACTCCTCCAGGCACTTGCGCTGCTGCGCGACGAGGGTCGCGAGCCAGGGGCCCGTGTCGTCGCCGGGCAGCACCCGGTTGGGGACGAGGGTGTCGGCGCGCAGTCCGAAGAGGCCGAGGCCGGTACGGGCGGAGCGCAGCGCCTCGGCGGCGGCGGGCCCCGGCTCGGCGACCAGCCGTACGGTCGTCCCGGGGGCCTCGATCAGGGTCTGTACGGCGGCGAGCCCCTCGTCCCAGCGGGCGGCGGCCTCGTAGAGCCAGTGCGCGGGCATCGGTATCCCCGCGAGCTGGGCCATCAACGGGCGCAGCGCGCGGGCGGCCTGGCGTTCCTTGGGCACCAGCCGGCGCAGATAGCGGCGCAGTTGTTCGGGCAGGGCGAGTACGGCGAGCGCCTCGCGCAGCGGCGGCAGGTCGACGACGACGACGTCCCAGTCGCCCTCGGCGGCCCGGCGCAGGGCGTGCAGCAGGGCGAACTGGCCGCTGCCGGGGAGTTCGGTGATCTCCTCGTCGGCCAGCGGGCGGGCGCCGAGCAGGTCGAGCCCGGTGGCCAGGCGCTCCTGGAGGCCGAGCAGTTCCGTACGGAAGTGCTCCCCGGAGTCGATGCCGGCCGCCCAGAACCCGTCGGCGATCGCGGTGGGCGCGGGTCCGACCGGGCGGCCCAGCAGGGCGTCGAGCGGATCGGCGGAGAGCAGCAGGGCGCGCGCGCCGCCCCGGGCGGCGGCCTGCGCGGTCGCGGCGGCGACGGTGGTACGGCCCGCGCCGCCGGGGCCGGTGACCAGGACCGTACGCATCGGGGTCAGGCCCCCGGACCGGATTCGACGCGCTTCTTGAGGCCGGCCAGGGCCCGGTCAATGATGACCTTCTCGGCCTTGCGCTTGATCATGCCGAGCATCGGGATCTTGACGTCGACGGTCAGCCGGTAGGTGACCTCCGTGCCGCCGGGGACGGGCGCGAGGGCGTAGGAGCCGTCCAGCTGGCGCAGCATCTGGGACTTGACCAGGGTCCAGCTGACCTGGTCGTCGCCGGTCCAGGTGTAGGCGAGGGTGTGGTCGTCCTTGATGGCGCCGGCGTCCAGCACCAGCCGGACCTTCTCGGCGCGGCCGTCCGCGTCGGTGGCGAGCACCTCGGCCTCCTTCACCTCGCCGGTCCAGTCCGGGTAGCGGGCGAAGTCGGCGATCACGCCCATGACGTCGGCCGGTGCCGCCTCGATCGTGATGCTCGAACTGGTGTGTTCCGCCATCGCCGTGCCTTTCCGGTGCCTGGGTGCGCGGTGTGCAGGCTATCGCGCCGACGCGGACCCGCCGCGCCCGGTCCGGGGCGGCCCGGCCTCCGTCCGGCTCACCACTCCATGGTCCAGGGCCGCCCGGTCGACGCGAAGTGCCCGACGTTCACGCACTCGGTGGCCCCGATCCGCATCCGGCGGGCCAGCGGCTGGTGGACATGGCCGAAGAGCGCGTACCGCGGCCGGGTGCGGCGGATGGCGTCCAGCAGGGCGCCGCTGCCGCGCTCGAAGCGGCGGGCGACGGTGTCGTACGTCAGCTCCGGCACGTCCGGCGGGATGTGCGAGCAGAGCACGTCGACCTCGCCGAGCGCCTCGATCTTGGCCGCGTACTCCTCGTCGGAGATCTCGTACGGGGTGCGCATCGGCGTCCGCAGACCGCCTCCGACGAAGCCGAAGACCCGGCCGCCCAGCTCGACGCGCTCGCCGTCGAGCACGGTGGTGCCGGGCCGCGCGTACTCGGGCCAGAGCGCCGGCATATCGACATTGCCGTAGGTCGCGTACGTCGGTGTGGGAAAGGCGGCGAAGAGTTCGGCGTACTGGCGCCGTACGGCCTTCTCGATGGCGGTCGCCTGGTCGATCCCGAGCCCGGCCCACAGCTCCCGGCCGAACTCCCGGGCCTCCTCGAAGCGGCGGGCGGTGCGCAGTTCGACGATCCGGTCGGCGTTCGCGGTGCCGAAGAGGTCCGGGAAGATACCCCGCGAGTGGTCCGCGTAGTCCAGGAAGAGCACGAGATCCCCGAGGCAGATCAGGGCGTCGGCGCCGTCCCCCGCGCGCGCGAGATCCCGCGCGTTGCCGTGCACGTCACTGACCACATTGACTCGCATACCTCGCACGCCTCGCATGCCGATCACCCTAGAACTCCGCCGGGCCGCCCGGTAGAGGGGGCCGGACCTGCGCTTCCGCCGCGGCCCGGCACGCCACGGATCACGGCGCGCGAGGTACCGTCGTAAACGTGTGACGCGGGAAACATCGGCCAAGACCCCCTATCGAGAAGCGAGTACCGATGGGTAACGTCCGGGCAGTCCAGTGGCCCGCAGCCGCGCGCACAGAGCCGTGTCGCCCGGCGCCCGATGAGGAGCAGCAGATTTGCGCGAGTTCAGCCTTCCGGCCCTGTACGAGGTCCCCTCGGACGGCAATCTGACCGATCTCATCCGGCGCAACGCCGTACAGCATCCCGAGGTGGCGGTCCTGGGCCGCAAGGTGGACGGCGTCTGGACCGACGTCACCGCCACCCAGTTCCTCGCCGAGGTGCGCGCGGCCGCCAAGGGCCTGATCGCGGCGGGCGTCCAGCCCGGCGACCGGGTCGCGCTGATGTCCCGTACCCGCTTCGAGTGGGTGCAGCTCGACTTCGCCATCTGGAGCGCGGGCGCGGTCACCGTACCGGTGTACGAGACCAGCTCCGCCGAGCAGGTCCAGTGGATCCTCGGTGACTCCGGCGCGGTCGCCGCGATCGTCGAGAGCGACGACCACGCGGCGACGCTGGAGTCCGTGCGGGACGCCCTGCCCGGTCTCCGCGACGTCTGGCAGATCGACCGGGGCGGGGTGGACCGGCTCGTCGAGGCGGGCGCCGAGGTCAGCGACGAGACGGCCGACGCCCGCGCCACCAGCGCCAAGGCCGACGACCCGGCGACCATCGTCTACACCTCGGGCACCACCGGCCGCCCCAAGGGATGTGTGCTGACCCACCGCAGCTTCTTCGCGGAGTGCGGCAACGCCGTCGAGCGCCTCAAGCCCCTCTTCCGCACCGGCGAGTGCTCCGTCCTGCTCTTCCTGCCCGCCGCGCATGTCTTCGGACGGCTGGTCGAGGTGGCCGCCGTGATGGCCCCCATCAAGCTCGGCTGCGTACCCGACATCAAGAACCTCACCGAGGAACTGGCCACCTTCAGGCCGACCCTGATCCTCGGCGTCCCCCGCGTCTTCGAGAAGGTCTACAACGCGGCCCGCGCCAAGGCCCACGCCGACGGCAAGGGCGCGATCTTCGACCGCGCCGCGCAGACCGCCATCGACTACAGCCGCGCCCTGTCCACCCCGCGCGGCCCCTCCCTCGGCCTGCGGATCCGCCACGCCGTCTTCGACCGGCTCGTCTACACCAAGATCCGCGCCGTCCTCGGGGGCCGCGGCGAGTACGCCATCTCCGGCGGCGCGCCGCTGGGCGAACGCCTCGGCCACTTCTTCCGCGGCATCGGCTTCACCGTCCTGGAGGGGTACGGCCTCACCGAGTCCTGCGCCGCGACCACGTTCAACCCCTGGGACCGCCAGAAGATCGGCACGGTCGGCCAGCCGATGCCGGGCAGCGTCGTACGCATCGCGGACGACGGCGAGGTCCTCCTCCACGGCGACCACCTCTTCGCCGGCTACTGGAACAACGGGGCGGCGACCGCCGAGGCCCTCACCGACGGCTGGTTCCACACCGGCGACATCGGCACCCTCGACGAGGACGGCTATCTCTCCATCACCGGCCGCAAGAAGGAGATCCTCGTCACCGCCGGCGGCAAGAACGTCGCCCCCGCCGTCATCGAGGACCGCATCCGCGCGCACGCCCTCGTCGCCGAATGCATGGTCGTCGGCGACGGCCGCCCGTTCGTCGGCGCGCTGATCACCCTCGACGAGGAGTTCCTCACCCGCTGGGCCACCGACCACGGCAAACCCACCGACGCCACGGCGACGACGCTCCGGCAGGACCCGGAGCTGCTGGCGGAGATCCAACGGGCGGTGGACGAGGGCAACGCGGCGGTCTCGAAGGCCGAGTCCGTCCGCAAGTTCCGCGTCCTGACGGGCCAGTTCACGGAGGAGGCGGGCCACATCACGCCGTCGCTGAAGCTGAAGCGGAATGTGGTGGCGAGGGATTACGCGGACGAGATCGAGTCCTTGTACACACGCTAGCCGCCTCCCGGCGGGGGGCCGTGGTCTTGTCTCGGGCTGAGCCCGGTACGTACGTGCGGGTTGTCGCCGGGGTCCCCTCCGGTGGCACGCGCCCGGACTGCACGATTTACGCCGCGTGCGGGCCGGTGGCCACCCGCGGGTTTCGCTCAGCGGCACAAATCGCGCTTTACGTCCGGACACGCACCCCCTGCGGTGCCCCCTTCACGACCCGCACAGACCCACCGGGCCGAGCCCGGGACGCTTGGGCGCGGGCCGTCCACCGGGCGGAGGGGGCCGGGGTCGCAGGAGGTGACGTCCCCGGATGTAGAGCGTGATTTGTGCCGCTGTACGGTCCGCAGTCGGCCGACGAAGCCGCACGCGGCGTAAATCATGCATCCGGGGATGCGCCTCCGGAGTGCCCCGGCCCCCGGCACAAACGAACCAGCCGCACCTCGAACCGGCCCGCACCATGCCCCGCCGGTAGGCGACCCCGCCCCGGCCCCCGCCACGGGCGCACCGACCGCACCGGCCGCACCGCCAAAGACCACGGCCCCCCGCCGGGAGGCGAGGCGCCCGGCTACAGGAGCGACCGCAGCCGCTCCGCCAGGGTGTCCCAGCGCCACTTCTCCTCGACCCAGGCGCGGCCCCGCGCGCCCATCCGCCGTCGCAGCTCCGCGTCCTGGAGGAGGGTGACGATGCGGTCGGCGGACTCGCGGGCGGCCAGGGGTGGTGGGGCGCCGTGGACGACCCAGCCCGTTTCGCCGGTGAGGACCGCGTCGGGCGCGCCGCCCGAGTCGCCGGCGACGACCGGGAGGCCCGTCGCGGAGGCTTCGAGGTAGACGATGCCGAGGCCCTCGACGTCGAGGCCGCCGCGCCGGGTGCGGCAGGGCATGGCGAAGACATCGCCGGCGCCGAAGTGGGCGGGGAGGTCGGCCCAGGGGACGGCGCCGGTGAAGCGGACGGAGGGGGCGACGCCGAGGGAGTCGGCCAGGCGGCGCAGGTCGCGTTCGTAGGGGCCGCCGCCGACGACGAGGAGCACGGTTTCCGGGACGCGGGCCAGAATCGCGGGGAGGGCGCGGATCAGGGTGTCCTGGCCCTTGCGGGGGACGAGCCGGGAGACGCAGACGACGACGGGCCGGTCCGTGAGGCCGAGCGCCGCGCGGACGGCCGGGCCGCCGGAGTCGGGGTGGAAGGTCTTCTCGTCGACGCCGGGAGGGAGTTGGACCATGCGCGCCGCCGCCGCGGGGGTGACCGCCGAGGCGATGCGGGAGCGCGTGTACTCGCCGAGGTAGGTGATCGTGTCCGTGGACTCACCGATGCGCCGCAGGAGGGCGCGGGAGCCCGGCAGTTGCGCCCAGGCGGCCTCGTGGCCGTGGGTGGTGGCGACGAGCCGCTCCGCGCCCGCGCGCCGCAGCGCGGGCCCCATCAGCCCGAGCGGGGCCGCCGCGCCGAACCAGACGGACCGGCAGCCGTGCTCCCGGAGCAGCCCGGCGGCGCGCCGGGTCACGCGCGGGGTGGGCAGGAGCATGGTCGTACGGTCGCGGACGACGGTGAAGGGCTGTTCGGCGTCGAACGCCGCCGTCGCCTCCGCGCCCTCGCGTCCGCGCTTCCAGGTGGAGGCGTAGACGACGACCCGTTCGGGGTCCAGCCGCAGCGCCATGTTGTGCAGGAACGCCTGGATGCCCCCGGGCCGCGGCGGGAAGTCGTTGGTCACGATCAGTGTCTTGCGCATCCCGGCCGACAGTACCGGGCGCGCCCCGCGCGGCGCCCGCCCGGCGTCGTGTGCCGGGCGGCATCATGACGGGATGAGCAGGGCGGGTGCGCGCGGTCCGTGGATCGCGGTCGCGGTGTGGGCGCTGACCAGGGCGGCGCTGCTGCTGTGTGTCTTCAAGGTCGTCACGGTCCCGGGGCCGGATGTGACGAGCGATGTGTCGGAGATCTACCGGGGCTGGTACGAGGTGCTGCGCACCGGTACGTATCCGGTGGGCGATGTGACGTGGCAGTATCCGCCGGCCGCCGCGCTCGCGGTGGTGTCGCCGGCGGCGCTGCCGTTCCTGGGCTACGCGCCGGCGTTCTTTGTGCTGGTGTGTCTGTGCGACGCGGTGGTGCTGGGGCTGCTGCTCGCGGCGGGCCGGGCCGGTGCGGGGCCGGAGCGGTCGGCGCGCGGGGCGTGGGTGTGGATCGCGGGGGTGCCGCTGCTGGGCGCGACGGCGTACGCGCGCTACGACCTGATGGTGACGGCGGTCGCGGTGGGCGCGCTGCTCGCGGGGGCGGCGCGGCCCCGGCTGCTGGGGGTGCTCGCCGGGTTCGGGGCGGTGCTGAAGGTGTGGCCGGCGCTGCTGCTGGTGGGGACCGCGCGCGGCCGGGTGACCCGGCGGGCGTGGACGGCGGCGGCGGTCACGGCGGGCGCGGTGACGGCGCTGTGCTGGGTGGCGATGCCGGGCGCGCTGGCGTTCCTCACGTACCAGCGCGACCGGGGTACGGAGGTCGAGTCGCTGGGGGCGCTGGTCTTCCAGGTGGCGCGGCA
This sequence comes from Streptomyces paludis, assembly GCF_003344965.1. Lineage (NCBI taxonomy): Bacteria > Bacillati > Actinomycetota > Actinomycetes > Kitasatosporales > Streptomycetaceae > Streptomyces > Streptomyces paludis. The sequence goes on from NZ_CP031194.1 coordinate 1,515,815, forward strand.
CTTCGGCTGGGAGGGGAGCGTGCTGTTCAGCTACGGCTCGGTGGAGTTCGCGGGGCCGTACGTTCCGCTGATGAGCCGGCTGGCGCTGGCGCTCGCCGTGGTGGCGTTCGGCTGGCTGCTGGTGTGGCGGCTGCGGGCGCGCGGGCTGACGGCGGCGGTGCTGCCCGACGCGGCGTTCGCGGCGGTGCTGCTGTTCACGACGGTGAGCCGGGTGATCAGCCCGCAGTACATGCTGTGGCTGGTGGGGCTGGCGGCGGTGTGTCTGACGCGGCGGCCGGGCCGGATGGCGCTGCCCGCGGTTCTGGTGCTGGCCGCGACGGCGGTGACGCAGCTGGAGTTCCCGCTCTGGTTCGACCAGGTGGTGGCGGGGCGTCCGCTGGGGGTGGCGCTGCTGTTCGTCCGTAACGGTCTGCTGGTGGCGGCCTCGGTGGCCGCCTGCCGGGCGCTGTGGCGCGCGACGATGCCCGCGCGGGAGCGCCCGTCCTCGGACGGGGTCAGCCCAGCCGCTGCCGTACGGAGTCGCGCCAGCGCGCCGTGAGGTCCGCTTCGGTGGTGCCGAGGATGTCGCGGGCGGCCCGCGCCACCGCGCCCGCGCGTCCGGTGTGGCCGCCGACGGCCCGGTAGAAGTCGGTCAGGCTCCGCTCGCCCCAGCGGTCGGCGATCAGCTCGCAGGCGAGCCAGCCGCTCTCGTACGCCCTGGCGAGCCGGTCGGCGTCGCCGGTGAAGGCGAAGTCGGTGTCGGGCGGCAGGGCGGTGGGGGCCTTGTCACGGCGGACGGCGCGCCGGAGTTCGGGGGCGATCCGCGCGGCGGTGAGGCCGGTGCCTCGGTAGGCGATGTGGTCGGCGTAGCCCTCGGAGAGCCAGGTGGGGGTGGCGGGTGAGGTGGCGGCGCGGGTCGCGACATGGGTGGTCTCGTGGGTGAGGACGACGCGCCGGCCGAGGTCGCTGAGTTCGCCGTACGCCTCGGGGTTGACGATGATCCGGTCGGCGGGCGTGGGGCCCGTACCGCCCGTCTCGCCGGTGGTGACGGCGGCGATGGAGCGGTAGCCGTCCCCGGCCGCCCCCAGCAGCGCGGCCATGGCCTGCCGTGAGGCCGGTACGAGCAGGAGCACCCGGCGGGCCCAGGGGTCCGGCCAGGCGCGGTCGACGGCGGGGACGGCCAGGTCGGCGGTGTCCGCGATCCGGCGCAGCGTCCGCTCGTCCTGCCCGACGCCGAGGACGAGGCTCCGGGCGCCGCGTACGGCCCGTACCCTGCCCTGCTGCCAGAGCTGTTCGGTGCCGCCCGCGCCGGGCCGGTCGGCGCTCACGTACCAGCGGCCGTCGTGTTCGGCGAGGGTGAGCGCGCGGGGGGTGGCGACGGGGGCGGTGTCGTAGCCGGTGATCCGGTAGCGCAGTTCGGCGTGGACGGTGGCGCGGGCGCCGGTGCGCCGTACGCCGGTGAGGTGGTAGTCCCAGGAGCGCAGGGGCAGTTCGGCGAGGTGCGCGAACTCGGCGCGCGCGGTGGCGCGCAGGGTGTCCGCGCGCGGGTCGAGGACGGCGAGGTAGGCGGCCTCGTCGCGGTCGAGGACGGCGGCGGCCCGGCGGGCGAGGAGCAGCCGGACCGCGTCCGTGGCGGTACCGGCGGTGGTCGCCGGGGTACGCGCCGGGGCGGGGGCCGTGCAGGCGGCGGACGGCAGCAGGAGCGCGGCGAGCGCCGGCAGGACGGCCCGCCGGCGGAGCCCGCCGTACCGCTCCGGCCCGTGACCTGCCCGCTCGCCCGCCATCCGGCCGATCGTACAGACGCGGCGGACGCCCCGGCTCCGTGGCCGAATCGGATCCGGGTGACCGAATCGGATCCCGGTGACCGGCTCAGACCCGGGTGACCGACGAGACGGGCATCATGCCGACCGGGTCGTAGCGCACCGGAGCGCCCGGGTACGGCGCGTGGATGACCTGGCCGTTGCCCACGTACATCGCGATGTGGCTGGCGTCCGCGCGGTACGCGACGAGGTCGCCGGGGAGCGCCTGCGAGAGCGGCACCCGCCGGCCCGCGTACCGCTGGGCCTGGGAGGTGCGCGGCAGACCGACGCCCGCCTGTCCGTACGCCCACTGGGTGAGCCCGGAACAGTCGAAGCCGGAGGGGCCGTTGGCGCCCCACACATAGGGCCGGCCGACCGCGCCCGCCGCCGCGCGCACGGCGGCCGTGGCGCGGGCCGAGGAGCCCGCGGTGGAGGCGTCGCCGACGGGCGCGCCGGCCAGGTCGCCGCGGTCCGAGCGGGAGGAGCGGTCGTAGGCGCCGCGGTCGGCGGTGGGCAGGGCCGCCAGCACGCGCCGTGCCTCGGCGAGCTTCCCCTCGACGGTGCGTTTGTGGCGGGCGACCGCGGCCCGGCTGCGCTCCAGTTCGGTGAGGTCGCGGGTGGCCTCCTTCCGTACCTGCCCCAGTTTCCGCTGGGCCTGCCGGAGTTCCCGCAGGGCTCCCGACTGGCGCTGGCCGACCCGTTCGAGTACGGCTGCCTTGTCGAGATAGCTGTCGGGGTCCGAGGAGAGCAGCAGGGCCAGCGACGGATCGACGCCGCCCGAGCGGTACTGGGCGACGGCCAGCGAACCGAGCGCGCCCCGCATCGTGTTGACCTGCTCCTGGCCGCGCGCCGCCCGGTCCTGTGCCTCGTCCACGCGCGTACGGAGCCGGCGCGTCCGCTCGTCCGCCGCGTTGAACTGCTCGGTGGCGCGCTCCGCGTCGGCGAGGAGCCGGTCGACCGTGGAGCGGGCGGCCTCCGGCCGGTGCTGCGGGTCGGCGCCCGCCGGGGCCGCGCCGAGCGCCGCCGCCGTGGCCGCCGCGGCGGAGACGGCGGAGATGGCGCTGACCCGGGCCCCGAGAGAGGGTCCTGACTGGGTGGGACGGCGATGGGACACCACAGGAAGCCGAACTCCCTTCCGCTGTACGCACTGACGCGGCCCGTGCCGCCCGACGGGCGGACCGCTCACCGGGGCCGCGCGCAGCAGACAGTAGCCGGGCGACCACGGAGCGGCCAACGACCGGCTCGCGCACACAAAGTGACGCCCCGTCGAAGACCACAAGGTCATCGACGGGGCGCGGCGTCAGCGGAAGACGCGGGATTTCCCCCGAATGGGCGGTGTCGCCGGCGGATTGACGGCCGGATCGGCGCCCGGGAGGGGACGGCGGCGGGGCGGCGGGTCAGCCGATCCGGACGCCGAACTGGAACGGCATGTTGTTGATCGACTCGTAGCGCACGACGGTGCCGGTGCGCGGGGCGTGCAGGATCTGGCCGTTGCCCGCGTAGAAGCCGACGTGGTGCTGGTCGGCGTAGAAGATGACGAGGTCGCCGACCTGGAGCTGGCTCATCGACAGGCGGGTGCCGGAGGCGCCCTGGGCCTGGGAGGTACGGGGTATGGAGACGCCGGCCTGGGCGAACGCCCACGAGGTGAGCCCGGAGCAGTCGAAGGTGCTGGGACCGCTCGCGCCGTAGACGTACGGCGAGCCGATCTTGCTCTGCGCGGCGGCGAACGCGGCGGCGGCGCGTCCCGAGGCGGGCGCGGAGTTGCCGAGGTCGGGGGTGCTCGCGCCGGTCGAGGCGGTGGAGCGGGTGCTGTCGCGGCTGGCGCGGTCGGCGGCGGCGCGCTCCTCGTCGGCCTTGGCGAGCGCGGCGCGCTCGGCGGCGGTGAGGGAGTTGAGCAGCCGCTGCGCCTCGGCGAGCTTGGCCTTGACCTCGTCCTTCTTCTTGCCCAGTTCCTTGCGGGTCTCCGCGAGGTCGTTGACCTTGGACTGGGCCTCCTTGCGCTGCTGCGCGAGGGTCCGCTGCTTCGACTGGACCTGCTGGAGGGCCTCGGCCTGCTTGGCGCTGACCTGGTCGAGCGCGGAGGCGTTCTCCAGGTACGAGTCGGGGTCCGAGGAGAGGAAGAGCTGGAGGGCGGGGTCGATGCCGCCGGTGCGGTACTGGGAGCTGGCGATCGCGCCGAGACCGTCGCGCAGTTCGTTCAGTTCGTCCTGGCCGCGGGCGACCTTGTCCTGAACGGCCTTGACTTCCTTCTGGAGCTTGTCCTGCGAGTCCTCGGCGGCCTTGTACTTCTCGGTGGCGACCTCCGCCTCGTCGTAGAGCTTGTCGACCTTCTCCTTGACGTCTGCCTTGCTCGGCTTCGGGTCGGCCTGGGCGGCCTGGGACGTAAGAGCGACAGCGGCAGCGGCGACCGTGGTGAGCACGGTCACCCGTGCGCGGCTCGGCTGCTTGGGACGACGGTGGGACCCCACGGAGGCGAGCTCCTTCTCCTCAGCCGTCCACCGGGCCACGGTCGACGGTTACTTCGCCGCCACCCCGAATGGGTGATCAACCGCGCGAAGGTTCGAGGCATGACCCTAGTGACCTTCTTGTGATCAGTTCAAATCCTCACCAGAAAAAAGTCGGTCACGACGCATATTGTTTACAGCCACCACACAGGCAGTAGTGGACATTTGACGCTGCGCTCTGTCATTGCGCGACCAATTCGGTCATTGCGTGCAGGAGTTGACCAAAGCCCACATGATCCCGCCAATGCCCCGCTATACGCGCGAAAGCCGCTTCAGCAGCAGAGCGGACGCCACCGGCCGGGCCCCCGCCTTCGCCACCCCGTCCGCGACCTCCCGGTCGGTGGAGACGACCACCACGGGCCGGCCCGGCGGCTCCGCCCGGACGAGCTGGCGGATCAGCTCGTCCGCCGTCACCCCCGGCTTGGAGAACAGCACCCGCACCCCGCGCGGCGGCGCGAGCAGCACCGGCGCCGCCAGCTCCGCGCCGTCGAACACACAGGTCATCTCGGCACCCGTCTGCGCCGCCAGCATCGCCAGCCCGCCCAGCAGCCGCAGCCGCTGCTTCTCCAACGGCATCGTCGGATAACCGGTCTTGGTGACGTTGTAGCCGTCGACGATCAGATGCGCCTGCGGCAGCGCGAGCAACTGGTCCAGCAGCGCCGGATCCGTCTCGGAGAGCGCGCGGGCCGCCACGTCCTTCGGGGACATCCGGCCCGGCTCGACCGCGTCGACCGTATCGGCCGGGCGGCTGGCGGCCGGCGGCAGCGCCAGCTCCCGGCGCAGCCCCTGCGCCGACTCCAGCACCGTGTCCAGCAGCAGCCGCAGCCGCATGTCCTCCACCGACCGGCCCTCGCGCACGGCCCGGCGGCTCGCCTCCGCCGACGCCTCCGCCTCCGCCAGCCGCGCGCGGACCCGGCGCGTCTCGCTCTCGGCCGCCGACACCTGGGCGGCGTTCTCGGCCCGCAGCGCCTCGGTCTCCGCCGTCACCCGGCGCAGCGCCGCCTCGCCCCGCTTCACATCGCTCTGCGCGCTGCGCAGCTTGCGGTGGAGCGACTCGGTCTCCTTGCGGGCCGCCTCCAGCTCCGTACGCAGCCGCTCCGTGTCGGTCTTCGTCAGCGTCCTGGCGACCGCCAGCTCCTCGCGGAGCCGGTCCAGCTCGCGGCGGGTCTCCTCGTCGGCCCGCTCGGCGTCGGCGCGCTGCGCCTCCTCGCCCGCCGCGGCCACCAGCTTCACCCATCCGGGTGGTCTCAGCACATACGCGGCGGCGGCCACGTCGACCGGATCCGCGGCGGCCGGCGGTGACCCCGCCTCCAGGGCCGCGGCCAGCTCCGGCTGGGACTGGGCGATGCGCTCCCCGATCCGGCCCCGGAACACCGGGTCGCCCTCCAGGGCGGCGGCCATCGCGTTGCCCGCGAACTTCGTCCGCCGGTTCGGGGTGAAGCGGGCGTACTGGCGCAGCTGCGCCGGCAGCTCCGGGACGGTCAGACCGCCGAACGCCTCCGAGACCAGCGCCACCACCCGGCGCCGTACCCCGTCCGGGAGCGGACGGTCGAGTGCCTCCGCGGCGTCACCGCCGGCCGCGCCGGCCGGCTCAGCACCGCCCGTGGGCTGCTCCACGATCCGTCACCCCACTACCCCTTTCGGGCGGCTCCCTCAGGAACCGGCGCCCGGCCTGTCCACCAGTTCGATCTGATCCACCGCGTTGCACCAGCGGCAGCGCACGGACTCGATGGTCTCACTGACCACCTCGCGCTCCTCGACCTTAGGCTCCCCGGCCAGGTCCAGATGGACGTACTCGACGGACTTCGAGGACCGGGTCACATCGAACCGGGTCAGATTGCCGCACAAGGTGCAGCGCCAACGGGTGGTGGCCGTCGGCTGCGGAACCGTCGTCATCGTGATCGTGCCGTCCTTTTCCATCGTCCTTGGTGCGGGTGCCCCCGCGACGCGCCGTCGAACCGCGGATGACATCCGGCAACCCTACGGCCTCAGGAGCGCCCCGGGGGGCGGCGAGGCGCTCTGTACCGAAGGGTCCCGGTACGCCATGCTCTGTCCGTGATCTCATGGCGGAGGCTCGCACAGGGACCCGTGGTGACCTACGGGCTGATCGGCCTCTGTGTGCTGGCCTTCCTGCTCAGCCCGCTCTCCGGGCTCCGTCCGGGCCACGGCGACGGCGACGCCCTCCGCGCCGCCCAGAGCGCCTACTTCGAACGGTGGGGCGTCATCCCGGTCGAGCTGATGCGCGGCGCCTCCCCGCGCACCCTCCTCACCCCGTTCACCGCGCTCTTCGTCCACGGCGGCTGGCTGCATCTGCTCGGCAACATGCTCTTCCTGCATGTCTTCGGGGCGATGACCGAGCGGCGTATGGGCCGGGCGCACTTCCTGCTCTTCTATCTCGGCATCGGCTATCTCGCGCTCTTCGCGTACGCGGCGGCCAACGCCGGCTCCGCGCAAACCCTGGTGGGCGCCTCCGGCGCGATCTCGGGGGTGCTCGGCGTCTTCCTCTACCTCTTCCCCCGGGCCCGGGTCACCAGCCTCTTCCCGTTCCTGCTCTTCCTGCCGCTGCGCTTCCCCGCCTGGATCGTGCTGATCTTCTGGTTCGCGCTCCAGTGGCTGGCCCTGCGCGGCGCGGACGAGGGTCCTGGCGTCGCCTATCTGGCGCATCTGGTGGGGTTCGGCGCCGGGTTCCTCTACGCCTGGGTGCGCTACTGGCGTACCGATAGAGTGCACGGACAGACCGGGGCCACCGAGGGAGAACGCCAACCGTGATCACCGCGATCGTGCTCATCAAGACCAGCGTCGACCGGATCCCCGAGATCGCCGAGTCCATCGCCTCGCTCGACAGCGTCAGCGAGGTCTTCTCGGTGACGGGTACGTACGACCTGATCGCCATGGTGCGCGTGCCGAAGCACGACGATCTCGCCGATGCCATCCCCGGCCGGATCAGCAAGATCCCGGGCGTCGAGGCCACCGACACCCATGTCGCGTTCCGTACGTACTCCCAGCACGACTTGGAGGCGGCCTTCGCGATCGGACTCGACGCGTAGGACCGCCTCCGGCGGTGACGTACATCCGGCGGTGACGTACGGACGGGTTACGCGGCGACCGCTCCCCGGTCCGGGACGCAGCGGCCGTCCTCCGTGCGGTAGTTCCACCGGGCACCGTCGCTGACCAGCTCGCGCACGGCCCGGACGAACCGCTCCACGTGCTCGTCCGGTGTCCCGGCGCCGAAGCTCACCCGGATCGCGTTGAGCGAGCGCTCGCCCGGCTCCGCCTCCGGGGCGCCGCACTCCCCCGGGTCCTGCGGGTCGCTGCCCAGCAGGGTCCGCACCAGCGGGTGCGCGCAGAACAGCCCGTCGCGTACCCCGATGCCGTACTCCGCCGAGAGCGCGGCGGCGAAGTGCGAGCTGTTCCACCCCTCGACGACGAACGACAGCACCCCCACGCGCGGCGCGTCGTCCCCGAAGAGCGAGAGCACCTTCACCTCGGGCACCTCCGCGAGCCCCGCCCGCACCCGCGCCACCAGCGCCTGCTCGCGCGCCGACAGCGCGTCGAAGCCGGCCTCCGTCAGCGCCTTGCAGGCCGAGGCGATCGCGTACACCCCGATGACGTTCGGCGAACCGGCCTCGTGGCGGGCGGCCGTGGTGTGCCAGTCGACCTCGACACCGCCGTCGGCCCGGCGCGCCACCTTGCGGCTGGCGCCGCCGCCCGCGAGATACGGCTCGGCGTCCCGCAGCCAGTCGGCGCGGCCCGCGAGGACCCCGGAGCCGAACGGCGCGTACAGCTTGTGCCCGGAGAAGGCGATCCAGTCGACGTCCAGCTCCGCGATGTCCACCACGTGGTGCGGTACCAGCTGCGCGGCGTCCAGCACGATCCGGGCGCCGTGCGTGTGCGCGGCGGCGGCTAGCTCCCGGACGGGCCACAGCTCGCCCGTCACATTGGACGCGCCCGTCACACAGACCAGCGCCGGCCCCTTCGGGTCGCGCGAGGCGAGCGCGCGCTCCAGGGTGGCGACGGCCTCGGCCGGGGTGCGGGGGGCGTTGAGATACGTGACCGCCGCGTCGCGCCACGGCAGCAGCGAGGCGTGGTGCTCCGTCTCGAAGACGAACACCTGGCAGCCGTCGGGAATCACGGCCGCCAGCAGGTTCAGTGAGTCGGTGGTCGAGCGGGTGAAGACGACCTGGTCGTCCGGGCGGCAGCCGAGAAACTCCGCGACCGTGCGGCGGCTGTTCTCGAAGAGGTCCGTGGAGAGCTGCGAGAGATAGCCGGCGCCCCGGTGGACGCTGCCGTAGTAGGGGGCGTACGCGGCGACGTCGTCCCACACACGCTGGAGGGCCGGGGCGCTGGCCGCGTAGTCCAGGGCCGCGTAGCCGACCTCGCCGCCGGTGACGAGCGGCACGGTCACATCCCGCCCCAGCACCGGGAGCGGCGCGCCACAGGCGGGGTCGTCGGAGGACGGGGCGGTGGCGGCGGAAGCGGTGGCGGTGGCGGTGGCGTTCGGGTATGCGGACATGGCGGTATCTCCCGGCAGGACGGAACGGCGGAATGGCTTCAGAGACCCGCGGCAGGGCATGGCGGAGCCACGACAATCGCGCGGGGAATGCCTCGACACACGGAGATCACCGTGCGGAGGTGTGATGAAGAGGGGGCTCGGGAGCCGGTGTCCGGCTCCCCAGGGCCCTAACGCATTCGCTTGCTCACGAGACTGCTCCCTTGAGGACCAGGACCCCAAAGGCACAAGGGGTCCGCGCTTGCCGTAGACCTCGCTGCCTACGGCCTGGTCTTCACCCGGGGCACCCCGCCACGGACGGAGGGTTGCCGGACAGCGAGCCGGGGCCTAAATCGCTGTCACTCATGACCTTGGGCGAAAGTATGGCACAGCGTGCCGGACCGCCCAACAGCTGTCCGCGATACGGGACGGAGGCGCGGCCCCCGTCCCGTATCGTCTTCGCTTCGCCCCGCCGTCAGGCGTTGCTCGCGCTCACCCAGCGGGCCAGCGACCGCGCCGCCGCGCCCGAGTCGATGGACTCGGCCGCCCGCGCGATGCCCGCCGCCAGCTGGAGTTCCAGCGCGTCGTCGGTCGGGTCGAGGGCCACCAGCGCCGCCGCCGCGTTGAGCAGGACCGCGTCCCGTACGGGCCCGGTCTCGCCGGCCAGCAGCCGGCGGGCGACATCCGCGTTGTACGACGCGTCCGCGCCGCGCAGCGCCTCCACCGGTACGAGGGACAGCCCGACGTCGCGCGGGTCGAAGGGGCGCTCGGTGACCTTGCCGTCCCGGACGACCCAGACCCGGGAGGTGGCCGTGGTGGTCAGCTCGTCGAGCCCGTCGTCGCCCCGGAAGACCAGCGCGGACGAGCCCCGCTCGGCCAGCACCCCGGCGACGATCGGCGCCATCCGGGCATCGGCGACCCCGGTCGCCTGGGACCGTACCCGGGCGGGATTGGTCAGTGGACCAAGGAAGTTGAAGACCGTACGGATACCCAGCTCGCCGCGCGCGGCCCCGACATGGCGCAGGGCCGGGTGGAACTTCACCGCGAAGCAGAACGTGATGCCCGCCTCCTCGGCGACCTCGGCCACCCGCTCCGGGGTCAGCTCCAGATTGACGCCGAGCTTGGCCAGGACATCGGAGGCGCCGCTCGCCGAGGACGCGGCACGGCTGCCGTGCTTGACGACCTTCGCTCCCGTGCCCGCGACGACGATCGACGACATGGTGGAGATATTGACGGTCTTGGCGCCGTCGCCGCCGGTGCCGACGACATCGACGGTCCGGCCGGGCACCTCGATCAGCCGGGCGTGCGCGTACATCGTCCGGACCAGACCGCTGATCTCCTCGACGGTCTCGCCCTTGGCCCGCAGTGCCACCGCGAACCCGGCGATCTGCGCGTCGGTGGCCTCACCGCTCATCATCCGGTCCATGGCCCAGGCGGTCGCGGCGGCGCTCAGATCGGCGCCGTCCAGCAGGGCGTTCAGCACACCCGGCCAGGTGAGGTCCGCCACGGTGTCGCCTCCGACGGGGGTAACAGCGCTCATCGCTCGCTCCTGGTCTCCGGGACACGGGTACACGGGCCCGCGGGGACCCGGTGGCGCCAGCCTATCGGCGTACGCCCATGCCGTAAGACGCCTGCCCGCACTCCGGACGGGGACCGCCCCGGACGGGCCGGAAACGCCGGGGGCCCCGGCCGGTTCCCTCGCGGGAGACCGGGCCGGGGCCCTCGGTGGTGGCGACCTCGCTGAGGCCGGGTGGGATCAGTGGTGGCCGTGGCCGCTCTGGATCTCCTGGTACTCCTCGGCGGTAGGCTTGGGCAGCTGGTTCCCCTCGCCGTAGAAGCCCTTGCTGAGCTTGACGCGGACCTTCTCGACGGGCGAGACCTTGCGCTCGACACCGTTCTCGTCGACCGTGGGGCCCAGCTCGGCGGGCTTGTACTGCTCGTGCGCGGTGAGCGTGTGCAGCGCGCCCTGCTCCAGCGGGGTGTGGACCTCGATGAACTCACCGTGCGGCAGCCGCTTGATGATTCCGGACTCGCGGCCGTGCAGCACCTTCTCCGCGTCGCGCCGCTGGAGGCCGATGCAGATCCGCTTGGTGATGATGAAGGTGACGACCGGTGCGACGAAGAACCCGATCCGGACGACCCAGGTGATCGTGTTGATCGACAGATGGAAGTGGGTCGCCCAGAGGTCGTTCCCACCGCCCACCAGCAGGAGGAAGTACCAGACCAGCCACGCCACGCCGAACGCCGTACGGGTCGGCGCGTTGCGCGGGCGGTCCAGGATGTGGTGCTCGCGCTTGTCGCCGGTGACCCAGGACTCGACGAACGGATAGACCGCGATCGCGCCGAGGACCACACCGAGCAGCAGCAGCGGGATGAAGACGCCGAGCACAAGCGTGTGCCCCGCGAAGTTGATCTCCCAGCCGGGCATCACCCGGATGAGCCCCTCGGCCGCGCCCATGTACCAGTCGGGCTGTGCGCCGGTGGAGACCTGGTCGGGACGGTACGGGCCGAGCGCCCAGATCGGGTTGATCGTGGCGATCGCGGCGACGATCGAGATGACACCGAAGACCAGGAAGAAGAAGCCTCCGGCCTTCGCCATGTAGACCGGCAGCAGTGGCATGCCCACGACGTTGTTGTTCGTGCGGCCGGGGCCCGCGAACTGCGTGTGCTTGTGGTAGAAGACCAGGATCAGGTGGGCCACGACCAGCCCGAGCATGATGCCGGGCAGCAGCAGGATGTGGACCGAGTAGAACCGGGCCACGAAGTCCCCGCCGGGGAACTCCCCGCCGAACAGGAACATCGAGATGTACGTACCGACGATCGGCACGGACAGGATCGCGCCTTGTGTGAACCGCACACCGGTGCCGGACAGCAGGTCGTCGGGGAGCGAGTAACCGGTGAACCCGGTGAACATGCCCAGGACGAACAGCAGGAAGCCGAACAGCCAGTTGACCTCGCGCGGCTTGCGGAACGCGCCCGTGAAGAAGACGCGCATCATGTGGACCATCATGGCGGCGAGGAAGATCAGCGCCGCCCAGTGGTGGATCTGCCGGATCAGCAGACCACCGCGGATGTCGAAGCTGATGTTCAGCGTGGAGGCGTACGCCTCCGACATCAGCACACCCTGCATCGGGATGTAACTGCCGTGGTACTCCACCTCGTTCATCGACGGGTGGAAGAACAGCGTCAGATACACACCCGTGAGGATGATGATGATGAAGCTGTAGAGGCAGATCTCCCCGAGCATGAAGGACCAGTGGTCCGGGAAGATCTTGCGCATGTTGGCCTTGGCGAGGGAGTAGATCCCCAGCCGGCCGTCCGCCCAGTCGGCGACCCGCTCACCGGCGGGCGCCTTGCGGCTCTTCTCGTCTGTGGCCGTCGTGGTACTCATCCGCGCTCCCAGAAGGAAGGACCGACGGGCTCGTCGAAGTCGCCGAGCGCCTCAAGGTTTCCGTCCGCGTTCACACCGATCCGCAGCTGCGGGAGGGCGTGTCCGGCCGGTCCGAAGATGACGCGGGCGCCGTCGGTGAGATCGAAGGTGGACTGGTGGCACGGGCAGAGTACGTGGTGCGTCTGCTGCTCGTACAGGCTGATCGGGCAGCCGACATGGGTGCAGATCTTCGAGAAGGCGACGATCCCCTGGTGGGACCACTCCAGCTCGCGCTTGTCCTTGATCTCGTCCGGCTGGATCCGGACGATCATCAGGGCGGCCTTGGCGATCTCGGTCTGGAAGTGCTCGTCGTGCTCGGAGAGACCCTCGGGCATCGCGAACGTCAGCGAGCCGATGACCACGTCCTCGGGACGCAGCGGCTCATGGGTGTTCATGTTGATGAGCTGCTTGCCCTTGGCCCACAGCGTGGACCGGAGCTTCTTCTCCGGCATCGGCCCCAGGTCGCGCAGGAGCACCACACCGGAGAGCGGCACCAGCGCGAGCGCGCCGAACATCGTGTTGCGGATCAGCTTGCGCCGGCCGAAGCCGGACTCGGCCGCACCCGCCGCGAAGTCCTCCAGGACCTTCTGCTTGACCTCGGGCGACGCCTCGATCGGGTGGCGCTCGTCGGCCACCTCGACGTCCGACATCAGCGTACGGGCCCAGTGGACCGCGCCCGCGCCGATGCAGAACAGCGCCACGCCCAGCGTCAGACCCAGCGCGAAGTGCAGGATGCTGACATGGCCGAACGGGAAGATATAGACGTTCTTGTCGACCGGGAACGCCACGAACGAGGCGATGAACGCCACCGTCGCGGCCATCGACAGCAGGAACATGAAGGCGACCGCGCGCTCGGACCGCTTGGCCGCCCGCTCGTCGATGTCCTGGATACGTGGCTTGTGGGCCGGCAGTCCGGGATCCGCGAACGGATCGTCCTTGACCACCACCGCGCCGTGCGCGGCGTCCTGCTCTCTCGGCAGGTTTTTCTCTGAGATCTCTTCTTGGCTACTCATGACTTCTTGGCCTTAGCGGTGTGGGCCGCGACCCAGACGGCAACTGCGATCAATGCGCCCAGACCGAAGATCCAGGCGAACAGCCCTTCGCTGACCGGGCCGAGGCCGCCCAGCGACAGACCGCCGGGGCTGGGGGAATCGTCCCCGTTCACCGCCTTGATGTAGGCGATGATGTCCTTCTTCTGCTGCTCCGGCATCGTGGAGTCGGGGAAGGAGGGCATGTTCTGCGGGCCGGTCTGCATGGCCTCGTAGATGTGCTTCGGATCCACGCCCTCCAGGCTGGGGGCGTACTTGCCGTGTGTGAGCGCGCCGCCCTCACCGGTGAAGTTGTGGCACTGGGCGCAGTTCGTACGGAACAGCTCACCACCGGCGGCGACGTTCGCGTCGGTGCTGTTGTACTGCTCCTTGGTCGGCGTGATCGGACCGGCGCCGAGGGAAGCGACGTACGCGGCGAGCTGGTCGATCTGCGCCTGGGTGTAGATGACCTTCTTCTTCGGTACCTGCGCGCCCTGCTGCTGCGCCGGCATACGGCCGGTACCGACCTGGAAGTCCACGGAGGCCGAGCCGACGCCGACCAGGCTCGGACCGTCAGAGGTACCCTGACCGCCGGTGCCGTGGCAGCTGGCGCAGCCGACCGAGTAGAGCTTCTTGCCCTCCTCGATGGCGAGGGACTGGGAGGTTTCGTCAGCCTGCGCCTTGCCCGCGGGCGCGAACGCGGTGTACAGCCCCCCGGTGGCCGCCAGCGCGAGGAGTAGGACGACGAACGCCGCCAGCGGATGGCGTCGTCGTGCGGAGAGCTTTTTCACGGATTACCCCGGTGTCAGGATCTTCAGCGTCGGTGCTTCTGGACTGTGTGCGCGCCGGGCGCGTTGCCCGGGCTACTTGATCAAGTAGATCGTGGCGAAAAGGCCGATCCAGACAACATCGACGAAGTGCCAGTAATAGGACACGACGATGGCCGCGGTCGCCTGTTCATGGGTGAACCTCTTCGCCGCGTAGGTCCTGCCCAGCACGAACAGGAACGCGATCAGACCCCCCGTCACGTGCAGACCGTGGAAGCCGGTGGTCAGGTAGAACACCGAGCCGTACGGGTCGGAGGAGAGCGAGATGCCGTCCACCTTGACCAGTTCGGTGTACTCGTAGACCTGCCCGCCGATGAAGATCGCCCCCATCACGAACGTGACCACGAACCAGGTTCGCAGCTTCTTCACGTCCCCACGCTCGGCGGCGAAGACGCCGAGCTGGCAGGTGAGCGAGGAGAGCACCAGGATCGTGGTGTTCGTCGCCGAGAACGGGACGTTCAGGGCATGAGCCATTTCCTCCCAGTACGCTGCGCCCATCACCGACCGCAGGGTGAAGTACATCGCGAAGAGGGCCGCGAAGAACATCAGCTCGGAACTCAGCCAAATGATGGTTCCGACGCTGGTGAGGTTCGGCCGATTGACCGACGGGTGCGCGTGCCCGGTTTCTACTGTCGTTGCTGTCGCCACGACCGACATTATGTCGGTCGCTTATCCCGCGCTGACTCCCGGGGTGCCGTTCGGTGTGTCCATGGGGCGTGTGCAGCTCGAACGGCCCAGCGAAGAGGTGTTCTTACCCGTGCTGACACGGTGTCCGACGGAGTACGATCCGCGCATCGGTTCAGGGCCTGTGGAGCCCTGGAGCCCTCGCAGACACTGATGTCACGGAGGAACCAATGCAGCCGACCGCCACGGTGCTGGTCTACAGCGACAACGCGAACACCCGCGAGCAGGTCCGGCTGGCGGCGGGCCGTCGCCCGGCCGCCGATGTACCGCCGGTCGAGTTCCTCGAATGCGCCACCCTGCCCGCCGTGCTGGAGCGGCTGGACCGGGGCGGTGTCGATGTCTGTGTCCTGGACGGCGAGACGGCCCCGGCGGGCGGTATGGGCGTCTGCCGGCAGATCAAGGACGAGATCTTCGACTGCCCGCCCGTGCTGCTGCTGATGGGCCGCCCCCAGGACGCCTGGCTGGCCACCTGGAGCCGCGCGGACACCGCGGTGACCCTGCCGGTCGAGCCGGCCGGCTTCGCGGACGCCCTGGCGGCCCTGCTCCGTACCCGGCTCTCCGTGGGCGCCTGAGAGCCTCTCGCCCTCGCCCCGGACCCACCCCCGGAATCCCGCCGCCGGGCCGCGAGAAGCGGCCCGGCGCCGCCGTACCGGAGCCGTCAGACCTGGGGGCGCAGCCGCGCGGAGTCGGAGGGGCTGCTGCCGTCGCGCACCCCGGCCTGGACGACGCTGCCCTTGCGCCAGTCCTCCCAGTCCAGATTCCAGTCACCGAAGCCGTTGCCGAACTCCTCCATGTCATCGCCGATGCTGTTGATGACCTGGACGATGTCGCCCTCTTCGACGATCTCGAAGAACCACGCCGCGTTGGCGGTGGACATCCCGGTGCAGCCGTGGCTGACGTTCGCGGATCCCTGCTGGCCCACGGACCACGGCGCGGCGTGTACGTACTCCCCGCTCCAGGTCACCCGGGTGGCCCAGTAGACCGGCAGGTCGTACCCCTCGCTGCCGCCGATGCCGACGCTCGTGCCGCGCATCCGGACGAAACTCTCCTTGCCCAGCACGACCTTGATGCCGTTGCGGGTGGAGAAGCCGGGCTTGCCGGTGGTCACCGGGATGGTGTTGATCCACTCGTCGTTGCGGTACACGGTCATCGTGTGCGCCGAGGCGTCGACGATGGCCTCCAGCTTGTTGCCGATCTTCAGCGTCAGCGGCTGTACGGCGTCCCCGTAGAGCTTGTCGCTGACTTTCACTCCTTCGAGGCTGCTGGAGACGGTGACGGTGGAGTTGGCGGGCCAGTACTCCTTGGGCCGGTAGTGCAGTTCCGTGTCGTCCACCCAGTGCCAGGTGCCGTCCTCGGCGCCCGGCGCGCGGATCTTGAGGGAGCGTTCGACCACGTCCCGGGCCGCCTTGGACTTGATGGGCTCGCTGAGGGTCGCGGTGATGGGCTGTCCCACCCCGTACGAGCCCTCCTCCGGGCCGAACTCGACCGTCAGCTTCTTCTTGGCGGGGGCCGTGTCGAAGGTGAGGATCCGGTTGCCGGGTGCCCCCTCCTTGTTCTCGGTGGCGACCTTGACCGTGTAGCGGGCGCCGGCCGCCAGCGGGGCCGTGGAGTGCCAGCGCATACCGTCGGCGGTCAGCTCGCCCGCCAGGTAGTGACCGCCCGCGTCGACCGCGGTGACATCCGTGATCCGGCTGTCGCGGTTCTTGGCGGTGATCTCCAGGGGCTTGTCCGGGTTGGCCTTGACGGCGCCCTCGGGCGCGCTGAAGGCGATCTGCGAGGTGGCGTTGTACGGCTTGGTGGAGAGCGGGTGGGGGGCGTTGCCGCTGCCGCACGCGGTCGCGCTCGCCCCGAGGGACACGACCAGCAGGGTGCAGCTCAGGACGGTGCGCAAACGTGGCGAGTGGGTCATGGATCACACCGTATGAAGATTCCTCGGCGTGGGCGCGACGAGTGACGCAAACGGGGGGCCCGGACACTCCGCGGTGGAGTGTCCGGGCCCCCCGGACGGGCCTGCCGACGGATCGGCGGGACCGGACGCGTACGCCCTACTGGGTGCGGTTCTCACCGCGGTAGTACTCGAAGATCCAGCCCCAGAGGCCGATCAGCAGCATCGGCGCCGAGAAGTACGCCAGCCACCAGCCGACCGCCACGCTCAGGAAGAGCAGCGCGCCACCGATCGCGAGCGAGAGCGGCTGCCAGCTGTGCGGGGAGAAGAACCCGACCTCGCCGGACTCGTCCGCGACATCGGCTTCCTTGTTGTCCTGGGCGAGCGAGTCCATCCGGCGGGCCGTGAAGGCCAGATAGAACCCGATCATGATGCTCAGGCCGAAGGCCAGGAAGAGCCCCGTGGTGCCGACCGGCTCCTTCGCCCAGACGCCGTACACGATGGCGACGGCCAGGATGAAGACGCTCAGCCAGATGAACATCCTGCCTTGGATCTTCACTTACCGGCCTCCTTGCCATCGGTGAGGGCACCGGCTCCGTGACCCGCGTTCTCCAGCTGGTCGAGGGCGGCGATCTCCGGGTGGTGCAGATCGAACGCCGGCGATTCCGAACGAATACGCGGCAGGGTGACGAAGTTGTGCCGCGGCGGCGGGCAGGCAGTCGCCCATTCGAGGGAACGGCCGTAGCCCCACGGGTCGTCGACCTCGATCTTCTTGCCGTACTTGGCGGTCTTCCAGACGTTGTAGAAGAACGGCAGGATCGACAGACCGAGCACGAAAGAGCTGATCGTGGAGATGGTGTTCAGCGCGGTGAATCCGTCGGCGGCGAGATAGTCCGCGTAACGGCGCGGCATACCCTCGGCGCCCAGCCAGTGCTGCACCAGGAATGTGCCGTGGAAGCCGATGAACAGCGTCCAGAACGTAATCTTCCCGAGCCGCTCGTCCAGCATCTTGCCGGTGAACTTCGGCCACCAGAAGTGGAATCCGGCGAACATCGCGAACACCACGGTGCCGAACACCACGTAGTGGAAGTGCGCGACCACGAAGTACGAGTCCGAGACATGGAAGTCCATCGGCGGCGACGCCAGGATGACCCCGGTCAGACCACCGAAGAGGAACGTCACCAGGAAGCCGACGGTCCAGAGCATCGGCGTCTCGAAGGAGAGCGAGCCCTTCCACATCGTGCCGATCCAGTTGAAGAACTTCACCCCGGTCGGTACGGCGATCAGGAACGTCATGAACGAGAAGAACGGCAGCAGCACACCGCCGGTCACATACATGTGGTGCGCCCACACCGTCACCGAGAGACCGGCGATGGAGATCGTCGCGGCGATCAGACCGATGTAGCCGAACATCGGCTTGCGGCTGAAGACCGGGATGATCTCGGAGACGATCCCGAAGAACGGCAAGGCGATGATGTACACCTCTGGATGCCCGAAGAACCAGAAGAGATGCTGCCAGAGCAGCGCCCCGCCGTTGGCCGCGTCGAAGACATGGGCACCGAACTTACGGTCCGCCTCCAGGGCGAACAGAGCGGCGGCCAGCACCGGGAAGGCCAGCAGGACCAGCACACCGGTCAGCAGGACGTTCCAGGTGAAGATCGGCATCCGGAACATCGTCATGCCGGGCGCGCGCATGCAGATGATCGTGGTGATGAAGTTGACCGAACCGAGGATCGTACCGAAACCGGAGAAGGCCAGACCCATGATCCACAGGTCCGCGCCGATACCCGGCGAGCGGACCGCGTCGGAGAGCGGCGAGTACGCGAACCAGCCGAAGTCGGCCGCGCCCTGCGGGGTGATGAACCCGCTCACCGCGATCAGCGAGCCGAAGAGGTACAGCCAGTAGGCGAACATGTTCAGCCGCGGGAACGCCACGTCGGGCGCGCCGATCTGGAGCGGCATGATCCAGTTCGCGAAGCCGGCGAAGAGCGGAGTGGCGAACATCAGCAGCATGACCGTGCCATGCATCGTGAACGCCTGGTTGAACTGCTCGTTCGACATGATCTGCGTGCCGGGGCGGGCCAGCTCGGCGCGCATCAGCAGCGCCATCACCCCGCCGATGCAGAAGAACGCGAACGACGTGACCAGGTACATCGTGCCGATCGTCTTGTGGTCCGTGGTGGTCAGCCACTTGATGACGACATTGCCCGGCTGCTTGCGCCGTACCGGCAGCTCGTTCTCGTAAGAGTCCTCAGCTGCTGCGGCGACACCCTGAGGTTCGTTGAGGATGCTCACAGTTTGTTCGTCTCCGCGTTCTTGGCCGGATCCGTCTGAGCGATGCCCGCCGGAATGTAGCCGCTCTGGCCCTTCTCGGCCAGCTCCTCAAGGTGCTTCTGGTAGCGCTCCGGGGAGACCACCTTGACGTTGAAGAGCATCCGCGAGTGGTCGGCGCCGCACAGCTCGGCGCACTTGCCCATGAAGGTGCCCTCCTGGTTGGGGGTCACCTCGAAGGCGTTGGTGTGGCCCGGGATGACGTCCTGCTTCATCAGGAACGGCACCACCCAGAAGGAGTGGATGACGTCACGCGAGGTGAGGATGAACCGGACCTTCTCGCCCTTGGGGAGCCAGAGGGTCGGACCCGGGTTGTTGTTCTGCGGATTACGGGTGCCGGGCACGCCGTAGTCGTAGACGCCCTCGGCGTGCTGGGGGAAAGCCTTCACGAAACGGTCCGGGATGGCGTCGAGTTCTTTGGGGATCTCGTTGCCGGTGGTGCTCTTCCCGTCCACGTTCTCGATGTAGTTGAAGCCCCAGCTCCACTGGTAGCCGACCACGTTGATCGTGTGGGCCGGCTTGTCGGAGAGGGTGAGGAGCTTCGTCTCGTCGCGCGCGGTGAAGTAGAAGAGCACCGACACGATGATGAGCGGGACCACGGTGTACAGCGCCTCGATGGGCATGTTGTACCGGGTCTGTGGGGGTACCTCCACCTTGGTGCGGCTGCGCCGGTGGAAGATGACACTCCACAGGATCAGCGCCCATACCAGTACGCCCGTGATGAGCGCTGCCGCCCACGAGCCCTGCCAGAGCGAGAGGATCCGTGGAGCCTCCTCCGTCACCGGGGTGGGCATTCCGAGGCGGGGGAAGTCCTTGTATGTGCAACCGGTGGCGGTCGCGAGGATCAGGCCCGCAGTCAGCACCTGCGGCAGCTTCCGCCGCATCGGGCGCCGCGACGAGCGGTCGGAGCCGTTGGGACTCACGTAGCGCCTTCCCGAGAGTCTCGCCCGCGCGGCCGGCTGCGGCCGTCTCCTGGTCGGTCGCCGACCCTGACGCGGGCAGGGGTTTGGATGTTTATGCGGACCAAACCCTACTGGACGCGATTTCAGGTCGTGCGGGGAGGGTGCCCAACGCGCCGCCCGACCCCCGAAGGGGTGGACGAGCCTGTTCCACCGCTGGTCCGGCCTCACCTACCGGCCGCGCGGGGCACGCTCCTGACGCTCCCTCCGGGGCCGCGCGTTAGCGTGACGGCGTGCCCTACTTCGACGCCGCCTCCTCGGCCCCGCTGCATCCCGTCGCCCGTCAGGCCCTTCAGGCGTCCCTGGACGAGGGGTGGGCGGATCCCGCCCGGCTCTACCGGGAGGGCAGGCGCGCCGGGCTGCTGCTGGACGCGGCCCGGGAGGCCGCCGCCGAGGCCGTGGGCTGCCGTCCCGACGAGCTGGTTTTCACTCCTTCGGGGACGTACGCGGTGCACTCGGGAGTGGCGGGAGCCCTTTCCGGGCGTCGGCGTGTCGGGCTCCATGTGGCCGTATCGGCGGTGGAGCACTCGTCGGTGCTGCACGCGGCGGAGGCGCACGCGCGGGCGACCGGCGGCGCGGTGAGCGAGGTGCCGGTGGACCGGTACGGGGCGGTGGCGCCGGCGGCGTACGCGCAGGCGCTGCGCGCGGACACCGCCCTGGCGTGTCTCCAGTCCGCCAACCACGAGGTGGGGACGGAACAGCCGGTGGCCGAGGTCGCCGAGCTGTGCCGCAGCCGGGGCGTTCCGCTGCTGGTGGACGCGGCGCAGTCGCTGGGCTGGGGTCCGGTGGAGGGCGCCTGGTCGCTGCTGGCCGCGAGCGCGCACAAGTGGGGCGGCCCGGCGGGCGTCGGGCTGCTGGCCGTCCGCAAGGGCGTGCGCTTCGCCCCGCCGGGACCGGCGGACGAGCGGGAGTCGGGCCGTACCCCCGGCTTCGAGAACATCCCGGCGATCGTGGCCGCCGCCGCGTCGCTGCGGGCCGTACGGGCGGAGGCGGCGGCCGAGGCGGTACGGCTGCGGGCGCTGGTCGACCGGATCCGGGCCCGGGTGCCGGAGCTGGTGCCGGAGGTCGAGGTGGTGGGCGATCCGGTGCGCCGGCTCCCCCATCTGGTCACGTTCTCCTGTCTCTACGTGGACGGGGAGGCGCTGCTGCACGAGCTGGACCGGGCGGACTTCTCGGTCTCCTCGGGCTCGTCCTGCACGAGCAGCACCCTGACGCCCAGTCATGTGCTGCGGGCGATGGGGGTGCTCTCGGAGGGCAATGTCCGGGTCTCGCTCCCGCCGGGCACGCCGGAGGCGGACGTGGACCGCTTTCTGGAGGTGCTCCCGGGGGTGGTCGCGGGGGTACGGGAGCGGCTGGGCGCGACGGCGGTGGCGTCCGGGCCGGTGGCGGTGGAGGTGCCGGGCGCGGCGGAGGGGCTGGTGGTGGACGCGCTGGGGCGGCGCTGTCCGATCCCGGTGATCGAGCTGGCGAAGATCTTCGGCGAGGTGCCGGTGGGCGGCACGGTGACGGTCCTCTCGGACGACGCCGCCGCCCGGCTGGACATCCCCGCCTGGTGCGGGATGCGCGGCCAGGAGTACGTGGGCGAGCGGCCGGCGGACCACGGCGACGCGGGCGCGGTCGCGTACGTGGTCCGCCGGTTGTCGTAGTCCGGGGAGGCCGGGGCCGGGGTCAGGCGGCCGTCTCGGGCAGGTGGCCCTGGACCTCGGCCGCCGCGTCGTGCCCGTACTGCTTGGTGAAGCGCTCCATGAAGTGGGTGCGGCGCAGGGTGTACTCCTGGGTGCCGACCGTCTCGATGACGAGGGTCGCCAGCATGCAGCCGACCTGGGCGGCGCGCTCCAGGCCGACGCCCCAGACGAGTCCGGAGAGGAAGCCCGCGCGGAACGCGTCGCCGACGCCGGTCGGGTCGGCCTTGGCGTTCTCCTCCGGGCAGCCGACGACGATCGGCTCCTCGCCGGCCCGCTCGACGCGGACGCCGTTCTTGCCGAGGGTGGTGACGCGGTGGCCGACCCGGGAGAGGATCTCGGCGTCGGTCCAGCCGGTCTTGGACTCGATGAGCCCCTTCTCGTACTCGTTGGAGAAGAGATACGTCGCGCCGTCGAGCAGGGTGCGGATCTCCTCGCCGTCCATGCGCGCGATCTGCTGGGAGAAGTCGGCGGCGAAGGGGATGTCCCGGCTGCGGCACTCCTCCGTGTGGCGGAGCATGCCCTCGGGGTCGTCCGCGCCGATCAGTACGAGGTCGAGCCCGCCGACGCGGTCCGCGACCTTCTTCAGCTCGATCTGGCGGGCCTCGCTCATGGCGCCCGCGTAGAAGGAGCCGATCTGGTTGTGGTCGGCGTCCGTCGTACAGACGAAGCGGGCCGTGTGCAGCACCTCGGAGATCCGGACGGACTGGGTGTCGACGCCGTGCCGGTCCAGCCAGGCGCGGTACTCGTCGAAGTCCTGACCGGCCGCGCCGACCAGCAGCGGCCGGGTGCCCAGCTGGCCCATGCCGAAGCAGATGTTGGCGCCGACACCGCCCCGGCGTACCTCTAGGTTGTCGACCAGGAAGGAGAGGGAGACCGTGTGCAGCTGATCGGCGACCAGCTGGTCGGCGAAACGGCCGGGAAAGGTCATCAGATGGTCGGTGGCGATGGAGCCGGTGACTGCGATTCGCACGGCGTGAACGCTCCTGGTGAGGAGAACGGTTGACAGTTCACGCTACCCGTTCGGGAACCGGGTCCCGTCTCCTTCCGTCAAACGGTTGTTCCCCCATAGGGGGGATACGGGAAACCGCGAGAACACGCAGGGTGCCGGATCGGTTACGCTCCGCGTTACCCATGGGGGCATACACGCCCCGGACACTCAATTGAGCATTGACACGCAGCCGAAGGAGCAGCGGTGACCAGCACCGAGCGGCCGAACGAGAGCCCAGCAGACGCCACGGGCGAGAGCGTGAGCGCCGCCGGCCGTTGGCGGCCCCGGCGGCCCCGGGTCGCGGTCGCCACGGTGGCGGCGGCCGTGCTGCTCGCCGGCGGCGGGGGCGCGTACTTCGCGACGAACGCCTTCGGCGGCGGCAGCAGTACGGACGGCGCCAAGGGCAGCGGGCCGGACAGCGGTACGGGTACGGACACGGAGGCAGGCCGTTCGGGCGGCAGCGGCAAGGGCGGGGACGGCGGACCGCCCCTGCTGACGCTCGACGACACGGTCGCCGCGTCGAAGGGCGCGCCCGGTGCGCCGGGCGCTCCGGCGTCGTCGGCCGGTTCGTCGGATCCCTCGGCGCCGAAGGGCATCGCGGTCGGCGAGCCGGACCCGGGCGGGGTCACGTACCGCGCCAAGGGCAAGCTGCCCGAGGGCCCGGACTCGGCGCGTGTCTACCGTACGAGCGGCGACATCACCTCGGCCGAGGTGGCGCGGCTGGCGAAGGCGCTGGGGCTGACGGGGACGCCGAAGGCGTCCGGGACGGTCTGGAAGGTCGGCCCGGACAAGGACGGTTCCGGCCCGGTGCTGAGCGTCGCGAAGCAGGCGCCGGGGACATGGACGTACGCGCAGACCGCGCGGTCGGGCAGCGACAACTGCCTGAAGGGCAAGGCGTGCCCGGAGGGCGGTGCGGGCGACAGCTCGGTCAGCAACGGGGGCGGGGGCGGCAGCGCGGGCTCCGCGGTGAGTGAGGCGGCGGCGAAGAAGGCGGCGGCGCCGGTGCTCAAGGCGCTCGGCCAGGCCGACGCGGACCTGGACGCCCGGCAGTTGATGGGCTCGACCCGGGTGGTGAACGCGGACCCGGTGATCGGCGGGCTGCCCACGTACGGCTGGTCGACGGGGCTCCAGGTCGGTACGGACGGCCAGGTCATCGGCGGCAGCGGGCAGTTGGCGGAGCCGGAGCAGAGCGACGCGTATCCGGTGATCGGCGCGGACGCGGCCCTCAAGGCGCTGAACAGGGCCGCCGAGGGCGCCGGTTCGGGCGGCCGGACGGGCGGCTGCGCGACGGCCGTACCGCTGGAGGGCTCCGAGTCCGCCCCGTCGACCGGTCGCGCGGATGCCCCCGCCGCGCTGTGCGGGCCCGCGAAGCCGCGGACGGCGCGGGCGGTGGAGATCGACAAGGCGGTCTTCGGGCTCGCGGTGCGGTCGGTGGAGGGCCGGGGCACGCTCGTACCGTCCTGGCTGTTCGAGGTGGCCCCGGGCGGCGACGCGCCCTCGTACACGGTCACGCACCCGGCGGTGGCGCCGGAGTTCCTGGCGCAGCCGGTGCCCGAACCGGTCACCTCCTCGGGCGCCTTCCGGTCGTACACCGTGAACAGCGCGGACGGGGACGGCCGGAAGCTGACGCTCCACTTCATGGGCGGGGTGTGCGCGCTCTACACGCCGCAGGCGGACGAGAGCGGTACGGCGGCGGTGAAGGTGAAGCTGATCGTGTCGCACCCGGACCCGGACCGGGTGTGCATCGCGATCGCGAAGGAGCAGTCCGTGACGGTCACGCTGGACAAGCCGCTGGGCAAGCGGCTGGTGGTGGACGCGGAGACGGGCGGGACGATCGCGCGCGGCTGAGTCGGGCCGGACTCCGAATCGAAGCGAGCCGAGCATGCGGAAGGCGGCGGTCCCGGGTGGGGCCGCCGCCTTCCGCGTGCTCAGCGTGTGATTTAGCTGAAGGAGTCGCCGCAGGCGCAGGAGCCCGACGCGTTCGGGTTGTCGATCGTGAAGCCCTGCTTCTCGATCGTGTCGACGAAGTCGATGGAGGCGCCGCCCAGGTACGGGGCGCTCATCCGGTCGGTGACGACCTTGACGCCGCCGAAGTCCTTCACGACATCGCCGTCGAGCGAGCGCTCGTCGAAGAAGAGCTGGTAGCGCAGGCCGGAGCAGCCGCCGGGCTGAACCGCGACCCGCAGCGCGAGGTCGTCCCGCCCTTCCTGGTCGAGCAGGGCCTTGACCTTGCCGGCGGCAGCGTCGGACAGGAGGATGCCGTCGCTCACGGTGGTGGTCTCGTCCGATACGGACATCTGCTTGTCTCCCGGGTTGTACGGACAGCTTGCGAACTGCTTACGGACACCTTGCCGACAGTGCAACCGGCGCGGGCGCGGTTTCATTCCGCGGCACCGGCACGTGTCATTTCCCTTTTCATGCTCGCACACCGGCTCGGCCTTCGGAATGCGTCACATCGACGCTATCGGCATCGTCAAAGTGACGTGAACCGGCTATGATAGATAGCGTCATTTAGACGAAAAGGCTGCGTCCTTCGTCCGTAGAGAAGAAAAGGTGCGTGCCGTGACCACCACCCAGACCGTGGACCTCGATGTCCAGCCGACCCCTCTCGCCCTGCTGCTCCTCGGCCGCGGGGCCGACCCGCGCAGCGAGCGCGGCGTGGAGTGCCCCGGCGACCTGCCCTCCCCGTCGGACCCGGATCTGGTGGCGCGCGCCCGCGCGGCGAAGGAGAAGCTCGGGGAGAAGGTCTTCGTCCTCGGCCACCACTACCAGCGCGACGAGGTCATCCAGTTCGCGGATGTCACGGGCGACTCCTTCAAGCTGGCGAAGGACGCGGCGGCCCGGCCGGCCGCCGAGTACATCGTGTTCTGCGGTGTCCACTTCATGGCCGAGTCGGCCGACATCCTGACCACCGATGACCAGAAGGTCGTCCTGCCGGATCTGGCCGCCGGCTGCTCCATGGCCGACATGGCCACGGCCGAGCAGGTCGCGGAGTGCTGGGACGTGCTGACCGAGGCCGGCATAGCCGACCGGGTGGTGCCCGTCTCGTACATGAACTCGTCCGCCGACATCAAGGCGTTCACCGGCAAGCACGGCGGCACGATCTGTACCTCCTCGAACGCCGAGCGCGCGCTGACCTGGGCCTTCGAGCAGGGCGAGCAGGTGCTCTTCCTGCCCGACCAGCACCTGGGGCGCAACACCGCGGTCCGTGACCTGGGGATGTCGCTCGACGACTGCGTCCTCTACAACCCGCACAAGCCGAACGGCGGTCTGACCGCGCAGCAGCTGCGCGACGCCAAGATGATCCTGTGGCGCGGCCACTGCTCGGTGCACGGCCGCTTCTCGGTGGAGTCGGTGCGTGAGGTACGGGAGCGGATCCCGGGCGTGAATGTACTGGTGCACCCGGAGTGCAAGCACGAGGTCGTGGCGGCGGCGGACTACGTCGGCTCGACGGAGTACATCATCAAGGCCCTGGAGGCGGCCCCGGCCGGCTCGAAGTGGGCGATCGGCACGGAGCTGAACCTCGTACAGCGCCTGGCAAATCGTTTCGCCCCGGAGGGCAAGGAGATCGTCTTCCTCGACCGGACGGTCTGCTTCTGCTCCACGATGAACCGCATCGACCTGCCGCACCTGGTGTGGACGCTGGAGTCGCTGGCGGAGGGGAACGAGATCAACGTCATCGAGGTCGACAAGGAGACGGCGGACTTCGCGCAGCTGGCGCTGGAGCGGATGCTGGCGCTGCCGTAGCGGTGACGCGGTGATGTGGGGTACGCCCCCGGAGTCCGGGCCAGTGGCCGGTGGCTCCGGGTGCGTACCCGTTCACGGTGTCTCTACTTCAGCAGGTACGCGTCCGTGATGGTCACCTCGTAGCCGTTGCCCTCGGTGTCCGTCAGCGCGCCCTTGAGCGAGACCGACGTGGCCGACGCCGGGTGCTTCAGCGTGACCGTACGCTCGCCGTCCTTGGTGGTGACCGGGGCCTTCACCCAGGTCTTGCCACCGTCGTAGGACGCCTCGACCTCAAGGGATGCGACGCCCACGCCGGCCGCGTAGCCGTCGACGGCCAGCGGAACCGTCAGCTTCGCGCCCGCGGCGGCCTCGCTGGCCAGGTTCAGCTTCGGCGCGAAGGTCAGGGTGGAGAGCGGCAGATCCACCTGCTTGTCCCCGGGCGACGCGGACCGGAATGTCCAGGCGGCCTGGACCCGGGTGCTGACCCCGGCGATGTCGGTGCCGCGCGACGACTCGGTGCGCAGCGTGTACGCGGCGGACGCGGCGGGCAGACCCGTGGCGAAGGCGCACTCGGGGTTGTCCCCCTCGTACACCGTCTTGTCGTCCGCCGTCATCACGGTGCTGTTCTCGGCCCCCCGGGTGTATCCGGGACGGCCCTCGTGGTCGGAGTAGACCGGAGCGCAGATCAGCGCGAGGTCCGCGACCCGTGCCGCGACTCCCTCCCGCATGGTCGGGCTGAAGACCCCCACGTTGAGCGTGATCCCGTACGACTTCCCCGCCTTGTACGTCCGCTGTGCCGCGGGATCGAAGAGCACCTCGTTCGAACCGATGTACTCCTCGTCGGCGGGGACCTGTCCGGCGCCGAAGCTCCACCGGTAGCCGGGCGGGGTGGTGACGTACTGCTTCGAGCTGACGGGAAGCGGGAACAGGGCGACGGTCAGGGAGCCGATGCCCATGACGTGGTTGGACCACATCGGGTGGACCGCGCCGACCTTGTTCTTCGCCGAGACCCCCATGTCCGCGGTGATCACGGCGAGTTCGCTCCGCTTGGCCTGGTGCGTGAGGCCGTCGAACATACGGCCGTCACGGGTGTAGAGCAGGGTGTACTGATCCGTGCCCGCCCGCCGGGTGGCGCTGACCTGCGCCTGGAACTCCTTGTTCACGCTGTCGCCGACCGAGGCCGCCGAGAGCCCGGCCAGCGAGTCCGTCATGATCCGGCCGAACTCGCCGCCGCCGCTCTCCCGTTCGCGGTACCAGGCGACCGTACCGCCGCCTTCCTCGGTGGCCTTCGGGGCGGTGATGGCGAACGGCTTGGCGTCCCGCGCGTCGAAGACGACCCGGGTGTCACCGGTGACGGCGAGGCGCTGCTGCACGAGCTGCGCGGCCCGCATCCCGCCGCTGTTCCCCGGGGTGAAGACCGGGGCGTCCACCAGATACTCGCCCTTGGGGACCCGGACCTCGATCCGGCCGGTCTCGGTCCACTGCTGGTAGTGGCCCGGGGTGCCGAGGCTGATGAACGTGGGCATCGCCTGGGCCGGCGCGCCGTTCTCGTCGATCAGGTCCATCGTGACGTCGTAGGACTCCTCTTCGCGGATGACGCCGAAGGCGGTCCGCACGCTCTGGCCGCTCGTGGCGGCCTTCGCGCCCGAGGTGGCCTCCGCGCCTTCGGTGGCCGTCGCGCCCGAGGTGGCCTCCGCGCCTTCGGTGGCCGTCGCGCCCGAGGTGGCCGTCGCCACCACCGCGCCGGAGAAGTCGCCGTACCCGTCGGCGGCCCGGGTGTTCGCGGTCAGCGCGACGCGCGCGGTGGCGCCGGGCTGGACGGTGATCCGCTCGGCGCCGACCGTGAACATCCCGTCCGGCGCGGGCTTGCCGTCCGGCCCGAGCGCCTCCGGCCGCAGATCGAGGGTGACCGCCTCGGTGCCGTCGTTGCGGTAGGTGATGCTCTTCGTCACCGGGTCGGAACCGGCCGGCGACCAGCGCTGCAACCCGAAGTCGACCGACGTCTGTTCGGTCACGACCGTCTGCGCGAGGGCCTTCGCCACATCCGCCCGGCCGTTGCCCTGCTGGTAGGCCCGCAGCCCGGGGTTGCCGACGGCGGAGGAGGTGAGCGCCTGCTTGATCCGCTCACCGCTCCAGTCCGGGTGCCGCTGCGCGACGATGGCCGCCGCGCCCGCGACATGCGGCGCCGCCATTGACGTACCGCTCATGGAGAGATAGCCGTCCGATGCCGGGGTGCCGATGGCCGCGTGGGCGGCCCTGGCCGCGACGATGTCCACGCCGGGCGCGGTGATGTCCGGCTTCAGGGCGTTGACGGCGGTCGGGCCGGTGCTGGAGAAACCGGCGATGCTGTCGTCACGGTCCACCGCGCCGACCGTGAGCGCGGCGGGCGCGCTGCCGGGCGACCCGATGGTCCTGGCGCCGGGCCCGTCGTTGCCCGCCGAGACGACGAACAGGATGCCGCTGCTCGCGGAGAGCGACTCGACCGCCTCTTCCAGCGGGTCGGTCTCCGGGGTGTCGTACGAGCCCAGGCTCATGTTCGCCACCTTGGCGCCCCGGTCGGCCGCCCACTGCATGGCGGCGAGGATGCCCGAGTCGCTGGCGTACCCGTCGGAGTCGAAGACCTTGGCGTCGAGGATCTTCGCCCCTGGCGCGACGCCCTTGTAGACGCCGCTGGCCTTGGCGCCACTGGCCCTGGCGCCGCTGCCCGCGATGGTGGAGGCGACGTGGGTGCCGTGCCCGATGTAGTCGACGACGTCGCCCTCGTCGGAGAAGTCCTTCTCCTCGATCTCGGCGCCCGCCAGGTCCGGGTGGGTCTCGTCCACCCCGGTGTCGATGACCGCGACCTTCACACCGTCGCCGTCGTAACCGGCCTCCCAGGCCGCGGGCGCGCCGATCTGGGCCGTACTCCTGTCCAGGTTCACCTGGCGGCGGCCGTCCAGCCATACGCGGCTGATGCCGGGGGCGGCGGCGCGGAACTGCGCGGTGTCGGGCTGTGTCGTCTCTGCGGTGAGCGCGTCCCACACCTCCGAGGCGTCGTCCTTCGGTACGGAGACGGCTTCGCCGTTCAGCGCGGGGAGGTTGCGCTCCACCGTCGCCCCGGCCTCCACGACGTCCGACTTCGCCGCGGCCTTCAACTTCGCCCGCGCGGCGCCCTTGGGGTGGGCGACGATCAGCGGCAGCTTCTCGCGGGCGGCGTCGTCGAGGCCGTCCTCGATCAGCCGGGTCACATCGAACAGGCGCCGGTCGACCGTGCCGTTGCCGACCAGCCGCACGGCGTCGGCGGGGATCACGTACGTACGGTCGCCAAGGCTCCGCACCGACACGGGGATGTGCTCACGGCCCGCGCCGGGCCGTACGGAGGTCACCCGCCCCTTCGCGTCCACGTCGACGCGGTCACCGGTGATCAGGGTGACGGTGGCCTTGCGCGAGCCGGACATCTGACCGGCCTCGCCCGCCTTTCCCGCACCGGCCCCCTGCTGCCCTAAGCCGCGGACACCATCGGGCGGCGCGGCAACGGCTCCGGTCACCGTTCCAGCGGCGAGCGCCACCGCGACGGCGATAACACTCGCGCGGTATCCGCCCGCGCGGTATCCAGTGGGTCTGCGCATCAAAGCTGCACCAGCCTTCTCGTTGGGTGTGGGACGAAGGCTGATGCGGGAATGTGATCATCACTGGCCCAGCCGGTCACGGTTGGATAACGCGGCGGTGGCGGGCGTTGTGCGGAGTGGGGCCGCCCCTCCTGGTGTGAGTGTCGCGTCTCCAGGTCAGGAGTAAAGGGCGCTCCTTCGTCGCGTCGGCTGCGCCGATTCCGCTTCGCTGCACCCTTGACACCTGCCCCGGAGTCGCAAGTGCGGCTTATCGGGAGGGGCGGCCGGGTGGGAGGGGGTTGCCCGGGGGGTGCGCCGCTCTTCTGGCCGGTTCAGGGTCCGGCGGGCCGGTGGGCCCTGCGGGGCGACGCGGCAGAGGAGTGGGGGCGACTCGGCCCCGGCTCAGCGGCAGACCGTCCGTCGCTGGTTGCGACTCATGACCCGCTGGGCGCCGTGGGGTGGGAGGAGGGGCTGGTGGGACTCGTGTGGCGGCAAGTGGGGCGCTGAAGGCCGCCCATGCGTCCGGGAGTGCCGCTAACGCACCTGAGGACACATGTGCCTTAACAGGCAACCCTGTTGGCAGGTAACGGGCGCCAAGACAGACTGCTCGGCATGGAGTTGATCGCACGGGGGCGGGACGCTGATGTGTTTGCTCTGGATGCGTCCAGGGTGCTGCGACGGTATCGGCACGAGGGGCGGCCAACGCATCTGGAATCGCGCTTGATGACTCACCTGACTGCGTGCGGGTATCCGGTGCCGAAGGTGTACGAGGTCACCGATACCGACATGGTTCTTGAGCGGCTGACCGGACCGACGCTGCTGGAACTGCTGGCCCAGCGCCCGTGGCGGGTGCGTGACCTCGGTCGCGTGCTGGGTGGCCTCCACGATCGACTTCATGAGGTGCCGGCACCGGCGTGGCTGCCCAAGCGGTTCGGCACCGCAGATGATGACCGGGTGCTGCACTTGGACTTGCATCCGGGCAACATCATTCTGACCGGGCGCGGCCCGGTGGTGATCGACTGGAGCAATGCGGGCGCCGGTGATCCCGCTGCCGATGTGGCGATGACCATGGTGACCGTCGGCAGCGCAGATGTCCCCGGGCTCGCCGCGCGTCTGGGGCGGGGCCTGCTGCTACGAGCCATCCGGGGCGGCTGCGGGACGGATCCCACCCCACGGGTTCAGGAGGCGATCGACGTCAAGCTGGCCGACCCGTATCTCACCACCACAGAGGCGGCATGGCTGCGGAACCGTGCCGCCGACACGGACACGGACGGTCGCCGAGTCCGGCGCTGACGCGATGGCTTGCCCCGGAGGCTTGGCGGCAGCACATGTGTCCTGAGGTGCATAAGACGCCCTCCTCAACGCAAAGCCTCCCTTCGGGAGCCCACTTGCCGCCACACGAGTCCCACCAGTCCCTCCCCCACCCCACGGCGACCAGCGGGGCATGAGTCGCGACCAACAGCAGACGGTCGGCCGCTGAGCCGGTGTCGGGCCGCCCCACTCCTCTGCCGCGTGCCCCGCAGGGCCCACCGGGCCGCCGGCCCCTGAGCCGAGTGGCAGGACAGCGGGCCCCCCGGGCAACCCCCTCCCACCCGGCCGCCCCTCCCGCACCTGCACTTGCGGCTCCGTGTCAGGTGTCAAGGGTGGGCGCAGCCCATCGCGCAGCGACGCGACGAAGGAGCGCCCTTTACACCTGACACGGAGACGCGACACTCACACCAGGAGGGGCGGCCCCATCACCCCGCAATCCCCGCCACCGACCCACCCCACTCGGCTTCGCACTGACCCGAGGCGGCTGTCCAGCGGGGGCCGGTGTCCTTGTCGCCGGTCCAGATGAACTGCTGGTCAGGGGTGCGGGTCATGCCGAAGTCGTAGAGGCTCGGCTCCCCGGCGGTCAGCCATTTCTCCATCGTCCGGCTGGTCTCATCGGCCAGGCGACGGGGGCCGCCCTGGCACGCCACGGCCGGGTCTCCCGCCCGCGCGTCGAGGGTGGCCCACGACGCACGGCCGTCGTGCAGCCAGGCGCTCACACCGTCGTCGTACGCCCGCGTGGTGATCCGGACGTCAGGGAGCACGACGCGCAGGGCGAACAGCAGGCTCACCTCGTCGTGCAGGCGTCGCAGGGGTTGCTGGAAAGGGCCCGCCGTCCCGGCCGGGACGGTGCCACGAATCCGGTCCCAGGGCAGGCCCTGGCCGGTGCCGCGACTCGGCATGAACGTCGCCAGTCCCTGCATCCAGCCGCTGGCCGAACGGCCATCGTCCGCCACCGTGAGCGCCACATGCCCGAGCCGGCCCCAGGGAGTGACGATCCGGCCGCCGGGCCGGGTCTGCTCCACCCATGCCCACGGCACCTCGTCGACCGCGTACGTCGCGATAAGGCGGTCGAACGGCGCGCTCTCGGCCCAGCCGTGGGCGCCGTCGCCGGTGACCACGTTCACCTCTGCCCCTGCCGCGCCAAGACGCGCTCGCGCCGCCTCCGCGAGCCCGGGGTCGACCTCCACGCTGGTGACCCGCCCGGGACCGGCCCGGGCCGCCAGCAGAGCGGCGTTCCAGCCGGCCCCGGTGCCCAGTTCCAGTACGCGGTGGCCCGGCTCGGGCATCAGCGAGTCGAGCATGTCCACCACGACGGCCTGACAGGACAGGCTGGAGGTGGCCAGCCCGTCCGTGACCTGTGTGACCGTGGCCTCGTCCGGCTGCGGATAGACGAGTTCGGCCCAGCGTCCGGGATCCGCCGTACGGTCCACCGGAACATAGGTGGAGCCGTCCCAGACCCATACCCGGTCCGGGGCGAAGAGGTGCCTCGGCAGATCCTCAACTGCCCTGCGAACCCATGGCGAGTCGGCCGGCCAACCGCGCTCAGCTTCCAGGGCGCGATCGAGCCGGTGCCGGAGTTCGGGGTTTCCGGGCGGCGGCTTCGCCTCGCCCACATCCGGTTCCGGCTTGCGATGATCACCCATGGGGAAATCCCTTCCCTCAACCGACAGATCGGACAGAGCGGTTCAAGAGTGCCGCATCGCCGTCCGGCGTGTGAGCCGCCTCCGCCCCAACAGAATCTGCGAGCATCCCGTGACCCACCGGACCTACGCGGCGCCCGCCGCGTCATCCCCGCCCCTGATCGCCGTCAGCGACGCCGAGCTGAGCGAGCTGCGCTCCCGGCTGCTCGCCACCCGGTGGCCGGCGCCCTGGCCCTCCGGCGGACGGGGCGCCGGGGAGTGGGACGCCGGCACCGACCCCGGTGAGCTGCGTCGTCTCGTAGACCGCTGGGCCTCCGGCTACGACTGGCGCGCCCAGGAGGCCGCCATCAACGCGCTCCCGTCCCGCTTCGCGGACATCGACGGAACGCCCGTCCACTACCTGCGTTTCGACGGGGAACACCCCGGCGCCCTGCCCATCGTCCTGACCAACGGGTGGCCCAGCTCCTTCCTCGAACTGACGGCCCTCGCCGACCGGTTGGCCACACCGTCGCGGTACGGGGGTGACGCCGTCGACGCGTTCACCGTCATCGTCCCCTCGCTGCCCGGGTTCGCCTTCTCGCCTCAGCGGCCCTCGCTCTCGGAGCCGCCCCAGACCCACGAGATCTGGCACCGGCTCATGCGCGACGAACTCGGTTTCGCGCGCTACGCGGCCCACGGCGGCGACCTCGGCGCCGGGATCACCTCGCGGCTGGCCGAGGCCCACCCCGAGGCCCTGGTGGGCATCCACCTGATGGCGGTCGCCCAGCCGGTCGCGTACGACGCCGCCGGTGTGACGCCCGAGGAGCGGGCGTACCTCGATTCCGTGGCGGCGTGGTCGGCCGAGGAGGGCGGATACATGCACGAACAGAGCACCCGTCCGCTGACGTTGAGCTACGGGCTGGCCGACTCACCGACCGGGCTGCTCGCCTGGATCGTCGAGAAGTACCGGGCGTGGAGCGACTGCGGGGGCGATCTGTCGTCGCGCTTCAGCGACGACTTCCTTCTGACGCAGGCGTCGCTCTACTGGTTCACCGGGACCATCTCGACCTCGTTCCGGCCGTACTACGAGTACGGCCGGGGGCTGACCCGGCGGGTGGAGCGCGTGACCGTGCCCACGGCCGTGGCCCTGTTCCCGGCCGATCTCACGCAGCCGCCCCGCAGTTGGGCCGAGCGTACGTACAACGTCACGCGGTACACGCGGATGGCGCGCGGCGGGCACTTCGCCGCGCACGAGGAGCCCGCGCTGCTGGCCGGCGACCTCACCGCGTTCTTCCGTACCCTGCGCGAGCGATGAGCCGATCAGGGCTGGGACGGGGGCGGGGGCTGGGGCGGCAGTAGCGCGTTCACGATGTCCTGGAGTGGGGCGAGCAGGTCGTCGGGGGTCGCGTCGCGCAGGGGCTGGAGGCCGACGGAGGAGCGTACGACGGCGACGCCGACGCCCAGCGCGACCAGGAGCTGAGCCCTCAGCAGGCGTTCGGTGTCCTCCTCCCCCGCCGGGCCGGCCGGAGACGAGGACGCCTCCCGTACGCGACGGCTGAAGTCCTCCAGCGCCCGTCTGCGCAGGGCGTCGGTCTGCTCGTCGCCGGAGGGGCGCAGCAGCATCAGGACCGGGTGCTCGCCGAACTCGGGCCAGGCGTCGGCCGACAGCTGGCGGCTGAGCGCGCCCGCGAGGGCCTCGCGGCCCTCGGGGAAGTCGCCCTCCCGCCCCAGGAACCGGGGCGTGGAGGTCAGCGCCGCCTTGAACAGGCCCTCTTTCGAGTCGAAGTACCGCTTGATGAGCGCCAGGTTGACCCCGACGTCGCCCGCGACGTCCCGGAGTGTCGTGCGCTCGTACCCGAGGCGGATGAAGCGGCTGTGCGCGGCTTCCAGGAGCGCCTGGCGGGTCGCCGCCGCGTCCCGTCGCCGGGGTGCCCCGGTCTCGTCCCCCTCGCGGGTCTCTCCCGTTGCCACGCCGACCCCTAAGTAATCACTCGTTGACTTAGCTCTGAAGCACGGTTACGTTACCAAGCAACAAGTAATCAACTGTTGACTTGTTCTTCTCGCGGTACGGCCGTACCGCCGTACGGAAGGAATGACCGTGGCCCAGCACGCTCTCCTCGTCATGGATGTCCAGCGCGCCGTCGTCGACCGCTACCCCGATCCCGCCTACCTCCCGCGCCTGCGCGAGGCCGTCGACGCCGCGCGGGCGGGCGGTGTTCCCGTGATCCACGCCGTCGTCGGGTTCCGCCCCGGGTATCCGGAGGTCAGCGCCCGCAACCGGATGTTCGGCGGCCTCCTGCGCGCCGGGGCCCCGGCCGGTGCCGACGCCACCGCCACCGCCGCCGCCGAACGGGCCACCGCGATCCATCCCGACATCGCGCCCGAACCCGGCGAGACCGTCGTCACCAAGCGCCGCGTCAGCGCCTTCGCCGGGAGCGATCTGGACATGGTGCTGCGGGCGGGCGGGATCGACCACCTCGTCCTCACCGGTATCGCCACGAGCGGTGTTGTGCTGTCGACCCTGCGCCAGGCGGCGGACCTCGACTTCGGTCTCACCGTCCTGTCCGACGGCTGCCTCGACGCCGACCCGGAGGTGCACCGGGTGCTGACGGAGAAGGTGTTCCCGCAGCAGGCGGAGGTCACCACCGTGGCCGACTGGGCGGCGAAGATACGCTGACGGGCCGTCCTGCCCCGCCGCCGTACGCACCCGCACGCGGTCTCGTACCCGCTCACTCAATGGCATGGTGTGTCGGCACAAACGATCACGCGTGAGCGAGCGAGCGAGGCAGGAAATGAGCACGTCCAGCACACCCGGCGCAGCCGGCACGGCCAGCACGGCCAGCACGGCCCACGATCAGAACAGCGCGCAACCGGGCGGGGCCTTACGCTCCGACAGCGCCGGCAAAGGATCCTCCAGCCTCCTGAAGTCCAGCGCCCTCATGGCCGCCGGCACGATCGTCTCCCGTATCACCGGGTTCCTGCGCACCCTCGTGATGGCCACCGCCATCGGTGTCGGCGCGCTCAACGACTCGTACCAGGTCGCCAATGTCCTGCCCACCATGATCTACGTGCTGGTCGGCGGCGGCGCGCTCAACGCCGTGTTCGTGCCGCAGCTCGTACGGGCCATGAAGCGGGACGACGACGGGGGCGAGGCGTACGCCAACCGGCTCTTCACGCTGGTCATCACCGGGCTGGCGGTGGTCACGGCGCTCGGGGTGCTGGCGGCCCCGCTGCTCGTGCGGATGATGTCGCCGGACATCGCCTCCGATCCGGAGCGCATGGCCATCACGGTGACCTTCGCGCGGTACTGCCTGCCCACCATGTTCTTCATGGGCGCGCATGTGGTGCTCGGGCAGATCCTGAACGCCCGGGGCCGGTTCGGCGCGATGATGTGGACCCCGGTCCTCAACAACCTCGTGACGATCGCCACGTTCGCCGGATTCATCTGGGCCTTCGGCGCCTTCACCGAGTCCGGCGTCGGCCCCTCGACCGTCACCCCCGGGGCCGTGCGGCTGCTCGGGCTCGGCACACTGCTCGGGCTCGCCGTGCAGGCGCTGGCGATGCTGCCGTATCTGCGCGGTGCCGGTTTCCGGCTCCGGCCGCGCTTCGACTTCCGGGGGCACGGGCTCGGCAAGGCCATGGGGCTGGCGAAGTGGACGCTGGCCTTTGTGCTGGCCAACCAGGCCGGTCTGGTGGTGGTCACCCAACTGGCCACCGAGGCGGGCTCGCTGGCCGAGCGGGCCGGTTACCCGGGGTCGGGGATCACGGCATACAACTACGCGCTGCTGCTCTGGCAGATGCCGCAGGCCATCATCACCGTGTCGGTGATGACCGCCGTACTGCCCCGGATCTCGCGCGCCGCCCACGACGACGACACGGCGGCCATACGGGACGACATCTCGTCCGGGCTGCGGACCTCCGCCGTCGCCATCGTGCCGTGCGCGTTCGCCTTCCTGGCGCTGGGCGTACCGATGGCGACGCTGCTGTACGCGGGGTCCGGCGCGGAGGGGGCGCGGGGGATCGGGTACGTCCTGATGGCCTTCGGCCTCGGGCTCGTTCCGTACTCGGTGCAGTACGTGGTGCTGCGCGGTTTCTACGCGTACGAGGACACCCGCACGCCCTTCTACAACACGGTGATCGTCGCCGTGGTCAACGCGTCCGCCTCCGCCCTGTGCTTCGTCCTCCTGCCGGCGCGCTGGGCCGTCGCCGGGATGGCCGCCTCGTACGGTCTGGCCTTCGCGGTCGGGGTCGGGGTCGCCTGGCGGCGGCTGCGCAAGCGGCTGGGCGGGGATCTGGACGGCTCGCGCGTCGTACGTACGTATGTACGGCTGATCGTGGCGTCGGCGCCCGCGGCCTTCGCCGCCTGGAGCGCGGCCCGCGCGGTGACCGGCGAGCTGGGCGACGGCGCCGGGGGTTCGGCCGTGGCGCTGGCGGCGGGCGGGGCGGTACTGGCGGTGGTCTTCCTGGGGCTCGCCCGGCTGATGCGGCTGCCGGAACTCGACGCGCTGATGGGCGCGGTACGCGGCCGCCTGGGGCGCTGAGCCCCCGCTCCACGCCAACGCCCCGGTACGGACCTCGCTTTCGGTCCGTACCGGGGCGTTCGGCTTCCGCTTCGGCTTCGGCTCAGCCTTCGGCCTCCGCTTCCGCTTCCGCCGGGTGGCGGTTACGCGTTGACCGGCTCCTGGTCCGGCTCCGTCGCGGGGGCCCCGGCGGCCGGGGTCTCCTTGGCGGCGCGCTTCGCGGCCTTCTTGTCGGCGCGGCGCTCCTTGCGGAGTTCGACCATCGCGTAGAGCGTCGGTACGAGCAGCAGCGTCAGGACCGTGGAGGTCGTGAGGCCGCCGATGACGACCACCGCCAGGGGCTGGCCGATGAAGCCGCCCTCACCGGTGACGCCGAGGGCCATCGGCACCAGCGCGCAGATGGTGGCCAGGGCGGTCATCAGGATCGGGCGCAGCCGGTGCCGGCCGCCCTCGATGACGGCTTCGACGATGCCGAAGCCCTGGGCCCGGTACTGGTTGATCAGGTCGATCAGCACGATCGCGTTGGTCACGACGATGCCGATGAGCATCAGCATGCCGATCATCGCCGGGACGCCCATCGCGGTGCCCGTGATCAGCAGCAGTCCGATCGCGCCGGTCGCCGCGAACGGGACCGAGACGAGCAGGATCAGCGGCTGGATCAGCGAGCGGAAGGTGGCGACGAGGAGCATGAAGACGATCGCGATGGCGGCCAGCATGGCGAGGCCGAGCTTCACGAAGGCGTCGTTCTGGTCCTCGGAGACACCGCCGATGGAGGCGCTCGCGCCGTCCGGGAGCTTCAGCGAGTCGATCTTCGAGGCCAGCGCGGTGGAGACCGCGCCGGTGTTGTCGCTGGTCGGCCGGGCCGTGATGGTGGCTGCGCGGGCACCGTCGATCCGGGTCATGGAGACGGGTCCGGGGACCAGCTCCACATCGGCGATCTGGCCGAGCTTCACGGGGCCGAGCGGCAGGGCCTTCAGCTCGGCCATGGTGGTGGCCGGCTCGGCGGAGGTGATGACGACATTGCGCTCGGTGTCGTCCAGCATCGCGCGGGCGGCGGTGGTGCCGCGTACGGCCTGGCCGACGGCCGCGCCGAGGGTGGCGTCGTTGAATCCGGCGTCCGCGGCCTTGGAGTTGGCCGTGACGGAGATACGCGGGACGGACTGCGACAGGTCGCTCTGGACGTCGGTGACGTCGTCGAGCTTCTTCACGGCGGCCTGGACCTGGTCGGCGGCCTCGCGCAGGGTGTCCGGGTCGGACGCCTTGACGACGACGCTGAGGTCCTGGCTGCCGAAGCCGTCACCGGCGGCGATGGTGGTGTCGCCGATGCCGTCGAGACCGGCCAGCTTCTTCTCGATCTCGTGCTGGGCGGACTCGTAGTCCTTGGCGTCCTTCAGGGTGATCTGGTACGACGCCTGGTTGGCGCCCGTACCGCCGCCGAAGGCCGCCATGAAGCCGGAGGAGCCGATGGTGACCTGGTAGTCCTTGATGGCCGGGACGGTCTTGAGGACCTCCTCGACCTTTCCGGCGGCGGCGTCGGCCGCGTCCAGGCTGGTGCCCGGCTCCAGCTTCTGCTTGATGGTGAGGACTTCCTGCTCGCCCTGGTCGAAGAAGTTGGTCTTCAGGAAGGGCACCATGCCGAAGGTGCCGAGCAGAACGGCGACCGCGATACCGGCGCTCATGAGGCGGCGGCGGGTGGCGAACTGGAGCACCGGCACGTAGAAGCGCTGGAGACGGCTCTGCGTCTCCTTCTCCTCGGCCAGCCGGCGCGCCTCCTCGGCGTCGACGCCGTCCGTGTCCGCCGGGGCCCGCAGGAACCAGAAGGAGAGGACGGGGACGACGGTCAGCGAGACGAGCAGCGAGGCGAGCAGCGCCGCCGTGACGGTCAGCGAGAAGGAGCCGAAGAGCGCGCCGACCATGCCGCCGACGAGACCGATCGGCAGGAACACCGCGACGGTGGTCAGGGTGGAGGCGGTGATCGCGCCCGCGACCTCCTTGACGGCGGTGAGGATGGCGGCCTCGCGCTCCTCGCCGTAGCCGAGGTGCCGCTTGATGTTCTCCAGGACGACGATCGAGTCGTCCACGACGCGGCCGATCGCGATGGTCAGCGCGCCGAGGGTGAGCATGTTGAGCGACAGGTCGCGCGTCCACAGCACGATCAGCGCCAGCAGGATGGAGAGCGGGATGGAGACCGCGGTGACGATCGTGGAGCGGATCGAGGCCAGGAAGACCAGGATCACGAGGACCGCGAAGACCAGGCCGAGCGCGCCCTCGGTGGTGAGCCCGGAGATGGCCTTGGAGACGGCGGGGCCCTGGTCGCTGACGACGGTGAGGGTGGCGCCGGAGCCGAGGTCCTTGCGCAGCTCGGGCAGCTTGTCCTTGACGGCGTCGGAGATGGCGACGGCGCTGCCGTCCTTGTCCATCGTGGCCATGACGGCGAGGCTGGGCTTGCCGTTCGTCCGGGTCAGGGACGTCGCGGGGGCCGGCTGCTGCTCGACGGTGGCGATGTCCGCGAGACGGACGGCCTTGGGGGCGTCGGTCTGACCCGCGCCGCCCGCGCCCGCGCCGGCCGGGGGCGCGATACGCAGGTCCTTGATCTGCTGGAGCGAGGTGAACCCGCCGCCGACCTGGACCGTACGGCTCTTGCCGTCCTCGGTGAACGAACCGGCGGGCAGTGCGGCGCCGCCGGCCCGGAGCGCCTCGGCGAGCGTCATGGTGTTGAGGCCCGCGGCGGCGAGCTTCCTGTCGTCCGGGGTGACGGCGACCTGGAGTTCACGGACGCCGTCGACGGTGACCTGGCCGACGCCGGAGATGTCCTGGAGCGCGGGGACGACCGTACGGTCCAGCTGTGCGGCGAGCGCCTGCTGGTCCTTGTCGGAGGTGACGGCGAGGACGACGGTCGGGATGTCGTCCGTCGAGCCGGCGATGACCTGCGGGTCGACCTCGCTCGGGAGCTGGGACCTGGCGCGGTTCACGGCCTGCTGGACATCGGCGACGAGCTGCTTGGTGTTCTCACCGCCGAAGTCGAAGCTGGCCATGATGATGGCGCTGCCCTCGCTGGCCGTCGAGGTGATGCTCTCAAGGCCGTCGACGGCCTTGAGGGAGTTCTCCAGCGGCTCGATGACCTGCTTCTCGACCACATCGGGGGAGGCGCCCTGGTAGGGGGCGAGCACCGACACCATCGGCAGTTCGATGGAGGGCAGCAGCTGCTGCTTGAGCTGGGGTATCGCGATCGCGCCGAACACGATCGCGACGATCGACATCAGCCCTATCAGGGCCCGTTGCGCGAGGCTGAATTTGGACAGCCAGGACATTGGGGTCTCTCTTCTGTGGTGTACGCGGCAGGCAGAGGAGCGCTGCGCCTCTGGAAGCGACCGGCACATGGGGACGGTGCTGCTTATACGATCAGCCATCCGCGAGCCGGATCCGTCGCCCCCAGGTCCCCATTCTTTATCTGCCGCATACCGCGCCTGGAGTACGGCTCAGGTGCGCTCAGTCCACCCTCGGGCGTACCAGTCCCGACTCGTAGGCGATGACGACGAGTTGGGCGCGGTCCCGGGCGCCGAGCTTCGCCATGGCCCGGTTGACGTGCGTCTTTACGGTCAGTGGGCTGACCTGGAGGCGGCCCGCGATCTCGTCGTTGGACAGGCCGCCGGCGACCTGGACCAGCACTTCGCGCTCGCGCCCGGTCAGCGCGCTCAGCCGCTCGGTGTGGCCGCCGGGGTCGCGTTCGGCGGTGGCGCCGCCGCCCTGCGCGAGGAAGGTCGCGATCAGGCCCTTGGTCGCGGCCGGGGACAGCAGGGCGTCGCCCGCCGCCGCGATCCGGATGGCGCTGAGCAGCTCCTCGGGTTCGGCGCCCTTGCCGAGGAAGCCGGAGGCGCCGGCGCGCAGCGACTGCACCACGTACTCGTCGACCTCGAAGGTCGTCAGCATGACGACCCGTACACCGGCGAGGTCGGGGTCGGCGCTGATCGTACGAGTGGCGGCGAGGCCGTCCGTGCCGGGCATCCGGATGTCCATCAGGACGACGTCCGGGCGGGCGGAGCGGGCGAGGGCGACGGCCTCGGCGCCGTCGGCGGCCTCCCCGACGACCTCCATGTCGGGCTCGGAGTCCACCAGGACATGGAACGCGCTGCGCAGCAGCGTCTGGTCGTCGGCGAGCAGCACCCTGATCGTCATCTGGTCCCCCCGTGTGCCGCGCGGTCCGCGCGGTGGTCCGCGCGGTCGTCCACGCGGCCTTCGACGGGCAGTATCGCCTGGGTGCGGAAGCCGCCGCCGAAGCGGGGTCCGGCGGTGAGGGTGCCGCCGAGGGCGGTGACGCGCTCGCGCATGCCGATGAGACCGTGGCCGCCGCTGTCGGGGGCGGGCGTCCTCAGGTCGCCACCCACACCCCCGCCCGCGCCACCGTCGCCGCCGTTGTCGAGCACGGTGATCTCGACGGTGGATCCGATCCGTACGACGCTGACCTCGGCCTTCGCACCCGCACCCGCGTGCTTCCGCACGTTGGTCAGCGCCTCCTGGATGATCCGGTACGCGGCGAGATCGACGGCGGCGGGCAGTTCACGGCGCGGGCCGGGGCCGTCGACCAGGAACTCCACGGGCAGGCCCGCGTTGCGGAAGGTGTCGAGGAGCCCGTCGAGATGGGCGAGTCCGGGGGCGGGCTCGGTGGGGGCCGTGGGGTCGCCGGACTGGCGGAGCAGACCGACGGTGGCGCGCAGCTCGTTGAGCGCGGAGCGGCTCGCCTCCCGTACGTGCGCGAGCGCCTCCTTGGCCTGGTCGGGGCGCCGGTCCATGACATGCGAGGCGACACCGGCCTGCACATTGACCAGGGCGATGTGATGGGCGACGACATCG
Source organism: Streptomyces paludis (assembly GCF_003344965.1). Lineage (NCBI taxonomy): Bacteria > Bacillati > Actinomycetota > Actinomycetes > Kitasatosporales > Streptomycetaceae > Streptomyces > Streptomyces paludis. The sequence goes on from NZ_CP031194.1 coordinate 1,558,020, forward strand.
TGCAGGTCACGGGCGATACGCAGCCGCTCCTCGGCGACACGGCGGCGCGCCTCCTCCTCGCGGGTGCGTTCGGCGCGTTCGGCGCGCTCGCGGATGGCGTCGACAAAGGCGCGGCGGCTGCGGACGGCGTCCCCGGCGGCGCCGGCCATGCCGGCCCAGGCGAAGATCGCCAGATTCTCCTGGGCGTACCAGGGGGCGCTGCTGACGGCCATCGCGACCGCCGTGAGGACGGTCATGGTGGCGAGGCCGACCCGCCAGGTGGTGGGGCGGTCGGTGTGCGCGCCGACGGTGTAGAGCGCGATGACGGCGGTGATGACGGCGGGCGCGGGCGGGTGGAGGACGACCAGCCCGAGCAGGGTCAGCCCGGCGGTGCCCAGCAGTACGGGCATGGGCGCGCGGCGCCGGAAGACCAGCACGGCGGCGCTGAGCACCATGAGGAGCACCCCGAAGGGCTCGGGCGTACGGTTCCCGAAGACGGGTCCCTCGGGCCCGCCGTGGTCGGCGAACGACCCCACGATCATGCAGCAGAGCGCCCCGGCCGCCAGCACGGCGTCCGAAGCGAGGGGATGCGCGTGCGCCCGGTCCCGTGAGCGGGCGTACACCTCTCCGAGAGTCGTCACGTCTCGCAACGGTACGCGCCCCCCGCGCGGGCGTCCCCCGTACGAGTGCCCTGTGTGCCCGTGCCCCATGGGGGCCGGACGCGCGCGTGCCCCGCACCGGTGGGTGCGGGGCACGCGGAGTCGCTGGAGTGGAGTCCGGGTCCGCCCGGGCTTTCGGCCGCGGGTGTCCACGGGGTGTCTACGGGTGTCTACGGGGAGGGGATCAGGCCCTCGTCGTCGAGCATCTCGCGGACCTCTTCCATCGTCGCGCCGGGCGCCGGGAGGATCAGCTCGGACGGCTCCAGGGAGTCGTCCGGCAGCGGCTCGCCGAGTTCGCGGACCTTGTCCAGGAGCGCGTGCAGCGTGCGGCGGAAGCCGTCCGCGTCACCGTCCCTGACCTCGGCCAGCAGCTCGTCGTCCAGCTTGTCCAGCTCGGCGAAGTGGCTGTCCGCCAGCCTGACCTGGCCCTCCCCCATGATCCGTACGATCATGACGCGCCCCTACTGCTTGTCGAATTTGTTGGTCGACGGCTGGGCGTCCTGCGTGCCCGTACCGCCGGTGCCGCCCTCGATCGCCTGGGTCGACGAGCCGCCGGCCAGCTCCGCCTTCATGCGCTGAAGCTCCAGCTCGACGTCCGAGCCGCCGGAGATACGGTCCAGCTCGGCGGCGATGTCGTCCTTGGCCATGCCGGACTGGTCGTCCAGCGCGCCGGAGGCGAGCAGTTCGTCGATCGCGCCGGCCCGCGCCTGGAGCTGCGCGGTCTTGTCCTCGGCACGCTGGATGGCGAGGCCGACGTCGCCCATCTCCTCGGAGATACCGGAGAACGCCTCCCCGATCCGGGTCTGCGCCTGCGCGGCGGTGTAGGTCGCCTTGATGGTCTCCTTCTTCGTACGGAAGGCGTCGACCTTGGCCTGGAGGCGCTGGGCGGCGAGCGTCAGCTTCTCCTCCTCGCCCTGGAGCGTCTGGTGCTGTGTCTCCAGGTCGGTGACCTGCTGCTGGAGCGAGGCACGGCGAGACAGCGCCTCACGCGCCAGATCCTCCCGGCCGAGCGCCAGCGCCTTGCGGCCCTGGTCCTCCAGCTTGGACGACTGGCCCTGCAACTGGTTCAGCTGCAATTCGAGCCGCTTGCGGGACGTGGCCACATCGGCGACGCCCCGGCGCACCTTCTGAAGCAGCTCCAGCTGCTTCTGGTACGAGTAATCGAGGGTCTCGCGCGGATCCTCGGCCCGGTCAAGGGCCTTGTTGGCTTTCGCGCGGAAGATCATCCCCATACGCTTCATGACACCGCTCATGGGCTTCGCGCGCCCCCTTCTGACGGACTCCGGACTACAGCACTCCAACAGAACCCACAGTACGGGCCCTGCCTCTATTACCGCACTGTTCCAGCGCGGATGCGCTCCTCCCCAAGGACGAGTGACCTCCGCCGGACTCGGGCGGAGGGAGTAGACGACCACGGAGGACGATCAGGAAATACCGGGCGAATTCTGATCTTTCACCCGCGCTTTCCCTGTCTTCTTCCCGGAAGAGACGCAGGACGTTGCGGGATCGTTCCCCGCGGGGGTGGGGCCGAACCACGTCACCCCGTACCCTTGGGTTTTGTGTTCCGAAGCCGCTCCAAGGAAGAGAAGGCCACCGCCACCAAGGTGACGGCGGACCTCTCCACGCAGCCCCGCGACCCGCAGGCCCCCAAAGGCCGCCCGACCCCCAAGCGCAGTGAGGCCCAGTCGCAACGACGGCGCGCCTCGACGACGCCGACCGACCGCAAGACGGCCATGAAGCGCCAGCGCGAGGCCCGCCGGGAGGACCTGGCGCGCCAGCGCGAGGCACTGGCCAGCGGCGACGAGCGTTATCTGCCGGCCCGCGACAAGGGCCCGGTGCGCCGTTTCGTCCGCGACTTCGTGGACTCCCGGTTCGCCATCGCCGAGTTCTTCCTGCCGCTCGCCGTGGTGATCCTCGTGCTGAGCATGGTGCGGGTCGGCGCCCTCCAGAACATCGCGCTGCTGCTGTGGCTCGGTGTGATCGTGCTGATCATCATCGACTCGATCGGTATCTGGCTGCGGCTGAAGAAGCAGCTCGCCGAGCGCTTCCCGGACACCCCCAAGCGCGGCGCGGTGGCCTACGGCCTGATGCGTACGCTCCAGATGCGCCGACTGCGGCTGCCGAAGCCGCAGGTCAAGCGCGGAGAGCGGCTCTGAGCACGGAGGTCTCCGGCTTCTCGGCGGCCCGGGTCAACTGGCTGGCCGGGCTGGGCGGGCTCCGTAACGTCGTACGTCAGGAGCTGGTCGCGCGCCAGCTCGACGAGCAGATCGCCGCCCGCTTCCCGGTGGGACAGCGGCTGCGGGTGCTCGACGTCGGGATGGGTCAGGGCACCCAGGCCCTGCGTCTCGCCCGCGCCGGACACACCGTGACCGGCCTGGAGTCCGATCCCGGGATGCTGGCCACGGCACAGGCGGCGTTCGCCGACGAGCCCGCGGGCATACGCGAGCGGGTGCGGCTGATCGAGGGCGACGGCCTGGAGACCGGGGTCCACTTCCTGCCGGGCAGCTTCGACGTGGTGCTCTGCCACGGCGTGCTGATGTACGTCAACGAGCCGGACGCGATGCTGGCCGGGCTGGCCCGGATGCTGGCGCCGGGCGGACTGCTGTCCCTGCTCGTACGGAACGGTGACGCGCTGTCCCTGCGGCCGGGGCTGGCCGGGGACTGGCCTCAGGCGCTGGAGGCGTTCGACTCCGCCACGTACACCAACCGGCTGGGCCTGCGGGTCCGGGCGGACCGGCTGGAGTCGCTCACGGCGACCCTCGCGGGGATCGCCGCGCCGCTGCACGCCTGGTACGGCGTACGGGTCTTCACGGACGGCGCCGCGGGAGACGTGGAGCCGCCGACGGGCGAGGAGCTGGAGCGGTTGCTGACGGCGGAGGACCGGGCGGGCCGGCTGGAGCCGTACCGCAGGGTGGCGGCGCTGCTGCATCTGTGCGGAGTCCGTGGCTGAGAGCGTTAAAGCGGAGTCCGTGGCTGAGATCGCCGGAAACCGGGCCGGTTCTCTGTCAGGCGCGGGGCGCTTTTCCGCGTCCTCACTGAAATGAGCGGCACAGAAGCGGTCGGCGTCGACGCCGGCCCGAACGAGACAAGCGCGCCCGCGGCCGGCGCGCGGGAGACACCTCAGCTGCCCGCCCGGGAGACCTGGGCGGCCCTCTACCGGCACTTCCGGCCGCACCGCGGGACGGTGGCCCTCGGCGCGCTGCTGGCGCTGATCGGCACGGCGACCGGACTGGCCCAGCCGCTCGCGGCGAAGGCCCTGGTCGACCGGCTCGGCGACGACGGCTCGATCACCGGGGTCCTGCTGCTGCTCACCGGGCTGGTGGTGTTCGGTACGGCGGTCCAGGCGCTGGGCTCGTATCTGCTGGAGCGGACCGCCGAGTCCGTGGTGCTGGCCGCCCGGCGCACCCTGATAGGGCGGCTGCTGCGGCTGCGGCTCCCCGAGGTGGAGCGGACGCAGCCCGGCGATCTGATGTCCCGGGTCACCTCGGACACCACCCTGCTGCGCGCGGTGACGACCCAGTCGATCGTCTCGGCGGCGACCGGCAGTCTGGCCTTCCTGGCGACGATCACCCTGATGGGGCTGATGGATCCGGTGCTGCTGGGCGTCACGCTCGGGGTGATCGTGGTGATCGGCGCCGCCGTGGCGCTGGTGATGCCGAGGATCTCGCGGGCGGCGAAGCGGTCCCAGGAGGCGGTCGGCCATATCTCCGCGGTGCTGGAACGGGCCTTCGGGGCGTTCCGTACGGTCAAGGCGTCGGGCGCGGAGGACCGCGAGACGGCGGTGGTGGAGACGGCGGCCCGGGACGCCTGGCTGCACGGGGTGACGGCGGCCAAGTGGCAGACGGTGGCCGGGGCTTCGGTCGGGCTGGCCGTGCAGGTGTCGTTCCTGGCGGTGCTGGGAGTGGGCGGGGCGCGGGTGGCGTCGGGGGCGATCTCCGTGTCGACGCTGGTGGCCTTCCTGCTGTTCCTGTTCTATCTGATCGACCCGGTGTCGAGTCTGGTGGGCGCGGTGACGCAGTACCAGGTGGGTACGGCGGCGGTGGCCAGGATCGTGGAGGCGGAGCGGCTGGAGACCGAGGCGCTGGAGACCGGGACGCTGGAGACCGGGACGGCGGACGCCCGGCCGCAGGCCTCCCGTAAACCCGCTTCGATCGTCTTCGACGACGTCTCCTTCCGCTACCGCGACGATCTCCCGTACGTCCACAGCGGTGTCTCCTTCGAGGTGCCCGGCCCCGGTATGACGGCCTTCGTCGGCCCGTCCGGCGCGGGCAAGACGACGGTCTTCGGGCTGGTGGAGCGGTTCTACGAGCCGGCCGGCGGCCGGATCCTGATCGACGGGCGGGACATCCGCGAACTGCCGCTCGCCGAACTGCGCGCCGCCATCGGCTATGTCGAACAGGACTCCCCCGTGCTGGCCGGGACGCTGCGCGAGAACCTCGTCTTCGCCGCGCCGGACGCCTCCGACGACGAGATCCGGCAGGTGCTCGTACGCGCCAGGCTCGACACGCTGGTCGAACGGCTGCCCGACGGGCTCGACACGCTCGTCGGCCACCGCGGCTCCAAGCTATCGGGCGGCGAGCGGCAGCGGGTGGCGATCGCGCGGGCGCTGCTGCGCCGGCCCCGGCTGCTGCTCCTCGACGAGGCGACGTCACAGCTGGACGCGGTCAACGAGATGGCGCTGCGGGACGTGGTCGCGGAGGTGGCCCAGGAGGTCACCGTGCTGGTGGTGGCGCACCGGCTGTCGACGGTGACGCTGGCGGACCGGATCGTGGTGATGGACGCGGGGCGGGTCCGGGCCGTGGGCACGCACGAGGAGCTGGTGGCGGGGGACGCGCTGTACGGGGAGCTGGCGGCGACGCAGTTCCTGGCGGCGGCGCGCTGAGGCGGCGCGGGGGCGAGGGCGTGTTTCGAAAGTAGCGCCGTCCGCCCGCAGGGCGGGCCTGGCGGCGTCTGGTGCGTGCGATCGCAAGGCGGAGGGTCGCCCCAGTACTGGACGTACTGGGGTGATCCCGACAACGCGGCGAGCGTGCGTGCCAGGCGTCGCCAGGCAGGCGGGACTTTCGAAACACGCCCTAGGCGTCGCTGAACGTCCCGCCTCCGCGCCGGCCCGTCCCGACCCCCTGATCGGCGGCGTACCGCAGGCCACCCCATGGGGACAAACGGGATACTCCGGGCATGACTGCTTCTCTTCGCCGCCGCGCGCTCCGGATCCCGTCGGCCCTGACCGCCGCGGCCTGTCTGGCCGCACTGGTGGGCGGCTGCTCCGGCTCCGCCGCCCCGGGCTCCGGTACGTCGCTGTCCCACGCCGTTCCGAAGGCCGCCGGGGTCGAGCGGCGCGCGGGCGACGATCTCCAGACGTCCTACGAGACGGTGATCAAGGACGTACTGCCGTCGGTCGTGCAGATCGAGTCGGGGGACAGCCTGGGCTCGGGCATCGTCTACGACGCGCGGGGCCATATCGTCACCAACGCCCATGTGGTGGACCGGCAGCGGACGTTCACGGTGACCGTGGCCAACAGTGAGCAGCCGCTGCGGGCGACGCTCGTCTCCAGCTATCCGCAGCAGGATCTCGCCGTGATCAAGCTCGACTCCGTGCCGAGCGGGCTGCGGGCCGCGAAGTTCGGGGACACGTCGAAGGTCGCGGTGGGGCAGATCGTGCTGGCGATGGGGTCACCGCTGGGGCTCTCCGGCAGCGTCACCCAGGGCATCGTCTCGGCCGTCGGACGGACCGTCAGCGAGGGCTCGACGGGCGGCGGTACGGGCGCCACGATCCCCAACATGGTGCAGACCTCGGCCGCCATCAACCCGGGCAACAGCGGGGGCGCGCTGGTCGATCTGGACGGGCAGGTCATCGGCATCCCGACCCTCGCGGCGGCCGACCCCCAGCTGGGCAGCGGCGCGGCGCCCGGGATCGGCTTCGCCATCCCGGTCTCCATGGTGCGGACGGTCGCCGACCAGATCATCAAGAACGGCCGGGTCACCGACTCGGGCCGGGCCGCCCTGGGCATCACGGGCCGTACGGTCCTGGGCGCCGACCTCCAGCCGTCCGGCGTCGCGGTCGTCGAGACCGTCCCGGGCGGCGCGGCGGCCGGGGCGGGGATCCGGTCCGGCGACATCATCACGAAGGTGGACGGCGCGGCGGTGACTTCGATCGAATCGCTCTCGGAGCTGCTCGCGGCGGACCGGCCGGGGCAGCGGGTCAAGGTGACGTTCAGCCGGTCCGGGACGGCGAAGACGGTCGAGGCGACACTCGGTGAGATGTGAAACGGGGCGCCGGCCCGGAGCGCGGAACGGCGCCCGCGTACCCCTCGTACGAGAGAGTGCGCGGGCGCCGTTCCGTTCTCGGGGGCCGGACCCGTCAGTCCCCCTCGGCGCGCAGGCTCATCGGGCCGTAGATCTTGCTGCCGTCCTCGAAGAGCGTGACCTGTTCGGCGCCCCCGCCGAGCAGGTCCTTCCACGCCTCACCGACCCATGACTCGGCGTCCCCCTGCGTGGTGAACTCCTCCGGCTCCACCGCCGGGGGGACCTCCGTCCCGTCGGCCTTCTCGAACCGCCACGTCCACGCCATGTGCGCCTCCCGGATCCCGCGGAACTGATCGATTTCCTGCCCGCAGCGTAGCCGGGCGCGCACCGTGAGCGGTGACGCGGGAGGATCGTCTCCGTGGAACTGACTCTGCTCGGCACCGGAGCCCCCGCCGGGCTCCCCCGCCCCGACTGCCCGTGCGCCGCGTGCGCGACCGCCCGCGGTACCCGGGCCCGCGCCGCCACCTCGCTGCTGGTGGACGGCGTCCTGCTGCTGGACCTGACCCCGGGGGCGCCGCTCGCCGCCGCCCGCGCCGGGCATTCGCTGGCCGGGGTGCGGCAGGTGCTGCTCACCCATCCGCACGACGGGCCCGCCGTGGAGCTGCCCGCCGGGCTGCCGGCCGCAGGCCGGGTGGCGGACGGCCGGGTGCTAACGCTGCTGGGCGGGCACCGGGTGCGGGCCGTGCCGATGGACGCGCCGGGCACCGGGTACGAGGTGACGGCGCCCGGCGGCGAGCGGCTGCTCTACCTGCCGCCGGGCGGCGCGCCCGCCGGGGTGCCGGCCGGGGTGCCGGCCGGGGCCAACGGCCATGGCCGGGGCGCTCCGCCGCCGGCCGTGACCGCCGCGTACGACATGGTCGCCGCGGATGTCACCGGGCGGCCCGACGCGGTGGCCCGGCTGCGCGCGGCCGGGGCGATCGGGCCCGCGACCGATCTCGTCGCCGTCCATCTGGACCACGATGTGCCGCCCGGCGCCGAGCTGGACCGGCGCCTCGCGGCGGCGGGCGCGCGGGCGGTGCCGGACGGGACGACGCTGACGGTGGGCGCGTACCACCCCGTACCGGAGGTGCCGCGCCGCACGCTGGTGACCGGAGGGGCGCGTTCCGGGAAGTCCTGGGAGGCCGAGCGGCGGCTCGCCGCGTTCCCCGACGTGCTGTACGTGGCGACGGGCGGCGGGCGCGACGGCGACCCGGAGTGGGACGCGCGGGTCCGGCTGCACCGCGAGCGCCGGCCGGCGTCCTGGCGTACGACGGAGACGTGCGACCTCGTACCGCTGCTGCGCGTGGACGGGCCGCCGCTGCTGATCGACTGTCTGTCGCTGTGGCTGACGGACGCCATGGACCGGGCGAACGCGTGGTCGGCCGACTCGACCGCGTGGGCGGCGGGCGGTGAGAAGGCGCTGCGCGAGCGGACGGCCGAACTGGCGCGCGCGGTACGGGAGACCGGCCGCACGGTCGTCGCGGTGACCAACGAGGTGGGCGGCGGGGTGGTCCCGGCGACGCTCTCGGGCCGCCGCTTCCGCGACGAACTGGGCCGGCTGAACGCGGCGGTGGCGGCGGAGTGCGAGCAGGTGCTGCTGGTGGTCGCGGGACAGGCGCTGCCGCTGCGGGGGTGAGGGTGGCCGGAAGCCGACAGGGCCCGGCGCGACGGCCGCCCTCTCCCGGGAGGACCCGGGAGAACACCGGGAACGGGACGGTACTGTCGGCGGATGAGTTCGCTTAATCTCGACGACTTCTCCGATCTGATCGAGCGCCCCGACAGCGGTACGCGGCGTGACGCCGAGGAACGCCGGGAGCGGCTGACCGTGCCGCCCGGGTCGCTCGGGCGCCTCGACGAGCTGGGCGAGTGGCTGGCCGCCGCCCAGGGCGCCGTACCGGTCAAGGCCCTGAAGCAGCCGCGGGTGGTGCTGTTCGCCGGGGACCACGGGGTGGCCTCGCTCGATGTGTCGGGCCGCCCCGCGGGCTCCGCGCACCGGCTGGTGCGTGCCGCGCTGGAGGGCGAGAGCCCCGTCGCGGTGCTGGCCCGGCTGGCGGATGTGCCCGTACGGATCGTGGACGCCGGGCTGGACTGCGATCCCTCGCTCCTGCCCGACGAGGTCGTACGCCACCGGGTGCGGCGCGGCAGCGGGCGGATCGACATCGAGGACGCGCTGACCGCCACGGAGGCGGAGATGGCCGTCCGGCTGGGGATGGCGATCGCGGACGAGGAGGCCGACTCCGGTACGGATCTGGTCGTCCTGGGCGATCTGAGCGTCGGCGGCACCACGGCGGCGGCCACCCTGATCGCCGCGCTCTGCGGTACGGACGCCTCGGTGGTCACCGGGCGCGGCGGCGCGGGCATCGACGATCTGGCGTGGATGCGCAAGTGCGCGGCGGTACGGGACGCGCTGCGCCGGGCCCGGCCGGTCCTCGGTGACCAGCTGGAGCTGCTGGCGACGGTCGGCGGCGCGGATCTGGCCGCGATGACGGGCTTCCTGCTCCAGAGCGCGGTGCGGCGGATGCCGGTGATCCTGGACGGGGTGGTCTCGGCGGCGTGCGCGCTGGTGGGGCAGCGGGCGGCGTTCCGGGCGCCCGACTGGTGGCTGGCGGGCCAGCTGAGCGGTGAGCCGGCACAGGCGAAGGCGCTGGACCGGATGGCGCTCAACCCGCTGCTCGACCAGGGCGTCACTGTGGGGGAAGGGTCCGGGGCGCTCCTCGCGCTGCCGCTCGTACGGGCCGCCGCCGCGCTGGCGGCGGAGCTGCCGGAGAAGGCGGCGGAAGCGGCGGAGGAGGAGCCCGCGGAGCCGGTCACCACGGAGTGAGGCATCGGACGTGGCCACGCGGTGCGCGGCCACGTCATCCGTCGCCCAGTACGGAGCACGATGCCCCATATGATCGTGTTTCATGGGAGATGTTCAGGTGCCTGCCGACCGACCGAGCCGGGGTCCCGCCCCGGTACAGGCCAGCGTTCCCGCCCGGGGTCCCGCCCCGGGCGGCAGCACGGTCCGTTCGCGGCGCTGCGCGGCGTTCGCCGTCTGGTATCTGCGCGCCGTCGCGTTCCTGAACTTCCTGGGCGCCGTCTGGGTCTCCTTCGGCCAGGACGTACGGCGGCACAACGTCAACAACTTCTTCACCCCGTACCTGCTCACGGCGGGCTTCGCGTCGGGCGCCTTCACGCTCTTCCTGGCGATCACCATGCGGCGCCGCAAGCGCGCGGCGTGGATCCTCAACATGGTCATGTCGGGGCTCTTCCTGCTGCTGCTCTGTCTGGTGATGCTCCTTCCGGAGATCCGGCACTATCCGCAGAACTGGGTCTCGTTCGCGCTGACGGCCGCCTTCGTGGCCGCGCTGGCGGCGGGCCGCCGGGAGTTCTACGCGAAGGGCGACCGGTCGAATCCGAAGCTGGCCGCCGCCGTGGCCGCCGGCGGGCTGCTGGCCGCCTCGCTGCTGGCCGGGCTGCTCGTCACGGTCACCAACACCGGGCACGGCGCCACGACCTTCCTGGAGCGCTGGCAGTACGGCGCGCTGCGGCTGATCTGGCTGACCGACAGCGACCGGTTCCCGCACATCTCCACGCCGGGCTGGGCCAATGTCTCCATCAACGTGCTCTCCACCCTGCTGCTGCTCGCCGTGCTGTACGCGGCCTTCCGCTCGCGCCGGGCGGTCGATCCGCTGACCGAGGAGGACGAGTCGCGGCTGCGCGTCCTGCTCGACAAGTACGGCGAGCGCGACTCCCTCGGCTACTTCGCGCTGCGCCGCGAGAAGAGCGCCATGTGGTCGCCGAGCGGCAAGTCCGCCGTCACCTACCGGGTGGTCGGCGGGGTCTCGCTGGCGTCCGGCGATCCGATCGGTGATCCGGAGGCGTGGCCGGGCGCGATCGACGCCTGGCTGGCCGAGGCCCGGGAGCACGGCTGGACGCCGGCCGTGATGGGCGCGAGCGAGGAGGCCGGCACGGTCTACGCCCGGCACGGCCTGGACGCGCTGGAGCTGGGGGACGAGGCGATCGTGGAGACCGCCGAGTTCACCCTGGAGGGGCGGGCGATGCGGACCGTGCGCCAGGCGTACAACCGGGTCGCGCGGGCCGGCTACCAGGTCCGGGTCCGGCGCCACGAGGACATCCCCGCCGACGAGATGGCGGAGCTGCTGCGCCGCGCCGACGACTGGCGCGACGGCGCGACGGAGCGCGGCTTCTCGATGGCGCTCGGCCGGCTGGGCGATCCGGACGACGGCCGCTGCGTGATGCTCGAATGCCGGGAGAACGGCCCGGAGGGACCCGGCACGGGCGAGCTGAAGGCCGTACTGAGCTTTGTGCCGTGGGGGCCCGAGGGGCTCTCGCTGGACCTGATGCGCCGCGACCGGGACAGCGAGAACGGCCTGATGGAGTTCATGGTCATCGAACTGCTCCAGCACGCGAAGGAGATCGGGATCACTCAGGTCTCGCTCAACTTCGCGATGTTCCGGTCCGTCTTCGAACGTGGCGCGAAACTGGGCGCGGGGCCGGTGCTCCGGCTGTGGCGTTCGCTGCTGAGCTTCTTCTCCCGCTGGTGGCAGATCGAGTCGCTCTACCGCGCCAACGCCAAGTACCGGCCGATCTGGGAGCCGCGGTTCATGCTGTTCGAGAAGAGTGCCGACCTGCTGCGCATCGGGGTCTCGGCGGGCCGCGCCGAGGGCTTCCTCGAAGCGCCGGGCCTGCCCCGGTGGCTGCACCGCCGACGGCTGGAGAGCCGCCGGTGAACGCTGCGCGACCGCGTGAGATCGCGCGCCGCGAATGGGGGCCGATGCTCAGGGCCGTACGGGCGGCGCTGTCCGAGCGAGGGGCGCGGGCCCTTCCGATAACGCTCACGGCGGTGTTCCTGACGGCTCTGCTCCAGTACGCGCAGAACCAGCCGTGGGGCTACCGGGCGGTGATGGACCTCGGCGCGGTACGGGCCGAGGACCCGCTCGTGGCGGCCCTGCTGCGGACGCCCCTGTCGCTGTGCGTACCGGCGCTCGATCTGCCGGTGTGGGGCGCGCTGGGGCAGATCCTGGTGGTGTTCGGGCTGGCGGAGATATGTCTGGGCCGGTGGCGGACGCTGCTGGTCGCGTACGTGGCGACGCTGGCCGGGACGCTCTACGCGCGGGTGGGCATCGCGCTCGGCCCGAAGTCCTTCATCGGGCTGCCCGCCTCGGACGCCGTGATCGTGGACACCGGCCCCTCGGCGGCGGTCGTGGGCCTCGGTGTCTTCCTGTGCTGGCGCTACCGCGCGTGGTGGACGGGCGGGGTGCTGGTGGCCGCGCTGGTCGTCGAGTGCGTCGTCAAGGACAACCTGGCGGGCCGGGAGCATCTGGCGGCGGTCGCGGCGGTGGCCGTGATCTGCGCCGTCCTCTCCCGCCGCCGGCGCGGCGGCGGCGGTCACTCGCCGTCGGGCGTGCCGCCGATCCAGTCCTGAATCCTGCGGCGGGGCCCGGCCCAGCGCCTGTCCCGCCGGTACACCCGCAGGGCCGCCCTGGCCCGCGCCCTGGGGCGGCGGCGGTAGAGATGACGGGCGTACGGGGACGACGGCCTGGCCAGCCGGATCGCGCCGACGAGCGCGACGAAGGGCACCAGGGTGCCGACCAGCGCCATCCGCAGCTTGCCCTTGAGCAGGGTGATGAGCACGAACACGAAGTTGACCAGCAGCGTCACGACGGCCGAGACCCGGCCCTGCTGCTCCTCCTGCGAGAGCGACCCTACGTCCAGCGGCGAGAAGCCGCTGAGCACGAGCAGCGCCAGCGCGGCGGCCAGGATGACGGCCTCCACGCTCTGCCGGCCCTGCTCGGTCCAGTAGACGTCGCTGAGGTGGAGGATCAGCGCGAACTCGTCCAGCACGAGCCCGGCGCCGATTCCGAAGATCACCGCGCAGACGGCGGCCCCGACGCCGTGCCGGCCGCTGCCCACGGCGCCGAACCCGCCGATCACGGTGAGGATCACCCCGGGCACCACATGGTGGATATGCACCCCGCCCGGCGCGATGTCGCGGAACGGCCCCTTCCCGGCGCGGATGAGCCGGGTGACCGTACGGGTCAGCAGGAAGGTCAGGACGAAGGAGGCGAGGGCGAGCAGGGTGGGGAGCTTGCCCGGTCCGACGATGTTCTGGTGAAACCAGTGGCCCATGCGGTCTGCTTCCGAGCGGCGGAATGCGTGCGATGCCAGATATCCGCCAATTTAGCGCCGCAGCCCCGCTCCTGGGTGCGTCCCGGTCCGGGCGCCGGGCGCCGCTCGTCGTAGGCTCGCGCGATGAGCACCATCGACGGCCCGCGCTTCGCGTTCGGCACCCTCACCGTGCTGCCCGTCCGGGTGACGCGCTGGGACCGTACCGCCGCCCGCGCCGGAATGCTGTGGGCGCCGGCCGCCGGGCTGGTCGTGGGCGGTGCGGCGGCGGTCGTCGGCGGGCTGTTCCTGCTCGCGGGCGCGGCCCCGCTCCTCGCGGCCGTCGCCGCCGTCGCCGTGCCCGCCGTCCTCACCCGCGGACTGCACCTCGACGGGCTCGCCGACACGGCGGACGGCCTGGGCAGCGGCCGGCCGGCCGAGGACGCGCTGCGGATCATGAAGCGGTCGGACATCGGGCCGTTCGGGGTGGTCACCCTGCTGCTGGTGCTGCTCGGCCAGACCGCCGCGGTGGCCGCGCTGTACGAGACGGGCTGGGCGCGCGGCACGGCCGCCGTCGTCCTGTCCGGGGTCACCGCCCGGATCGCGCTCACCCTGGCCTGCCGTACGGGCGTCCCGCCGGCCCGGCCCGACGGTCTGGGCGCCGCGGTGGCCGGCACCGTGTCCGTACGGGCCGCGGCGCTCGTCGCGGTGCTCGCCTGCGCGGCCGGCGCGGCGGCCGGGGCGCCCTTCGGCCCGGCCGGCGCGGTCCACCACGCGCTGGCCGTCCTCGCCGCGCTGGTCTGCGCGCACGCGCTGCTGCGGCACTGCGTGCGCCGCTTCGGCGGGGTCACCGGCGATGTCTTCGGCGCGCTCGCGGAGACCGCGGCGACCGCCGTCGTGGTCGTGCTCACATTTGGCTGACAAGATCATCAGCGGGTGAGGCGGCACGGGGCGCGCAAACACGGAAAAGGCGCCCACCGAACCGTGAACCGCCGCCCCGGTGAGCGACGTATATCACTCAGCGTAGGCTCGATCCCGCCACGGACCGCGTCTGTGGCCGTCCGGTCGTTACGATGCGGCGGGCTCGGTCGGCCCACCCCTCGACCGCCAAAGAACTCTACGGAAGCGAGATTTCACCACCGTGACTGCTCTCACTCTCAGCACCTCCAGCGCGGCGACGCTGCGCGCCGACGCGATCGTCGTCGGCGTCGCGAAGGGCACCAAGGGGCCGGTGGCGGCACCGGGCTCCGAGGCCGTGGACCAGGCGTTCGACGGCAAGCTCGCCACCGTCCTGGAGACCCTCGGCGCCTCCGGGGCCGAGGGCGAGGTGACGAAGCTGCCCTCCCCGGCCGGGCTCAAGGCCCCGGTCGTCCTCGCGGTCGGGCTCGGTTCCGTACCGGACAAGGACGAGACGTACGGCGCCGAGACGCTGCGCCGCGCCGCCGGGTCCGCCGCGCGCGCCCTCTCGGGCGTGAAGAAGGCCGCGTTCGCGCTGCCCGTCGAGGCGACCGTGGACGTCGAGGCGATCGCCGAGGGCGCCCTCCTCGGCGCGTACGCCTTCACGGCGTACCAGGGCGGCGGCAAGAAGGCGAAGAAGGGCGAGGGCCCCAAGCAGCCCCTCGCCGAGGTCGCCCTGCTCGGCGCCAAGCCGCGCGACAAGGCCCACAAGGCCGCGGCCGACCGCGCGATCGCGCTGGCCGAGGAGGTCAACCGCGCCCGTGACCTCGTCAACACCCCGCCGAACGACCTCAACCCCGAGTCCTTCGCCGCCGTGGCCACCGCCGCCGGCAAGGAGAACGGCATCAAGGTGCAGGTCCTCGACGAGAAGGCGCTCGCCAAGGGCGGCTACGGCGGCATCCTCGGCGTCGGCCAGGGCTCGGAGAACCCGCCGCGCCTGGTCAAGCTCGCCTACACGCACCCGGACGCGGTCAAGACCCTCGCCCTGGTCGGCAAGGGCATCACCTACGACTCGGGCGGCATCTCGCTGAAGCCCGCCGGTCACAACGAGACCATGAAGTGCGACATGGCCGGCGCCGCCGCGGTGTTCGCCGCGGTCGTGACCGCCGCCCGGCTCGGCCTGCGCGTCAACGTCACCGGCTGGCTCGCCCTCGCCGAGAACATGCCGTCGGGCTCCGCCACCCGCCCGGGTGACGTCCTGCACATGTACAGCGGCAAGACCGTCGAGGTCCTCAACACCGACGCCGAGGGCCGCCTCGTCCTCGCCGACGCCCTCACCCGCGCCTCGGAGGAGGCCCCGGACGCGATCGTCGACGTGGCCACCCTCACCGGCGCGATGGTGCTGGCGCTGGGCAACCGTACGTTCGGCATCATGGCGAACGACGACGCGTTCCGTACCTCCCTGCACGAGATCGCGGAGGAGGCGGGCGAGGCGTCCTGGCCGATGCCCCTCCCCTCCGACCTGCGCAAGGGCATGGACTCCCCGACGGCCGACCTGGCCAACATGGGCGAGCGGATGGGCGGCGGCCTGGTCGCCGGCCTCTTCCTGAAGGAGTTCGTCGGCGAGGGCATCACCTGGGCCCACCTCGACATCGCGGGCCCGGCCTTCCACGAGGGCGCGCCGTACGGCTACACCCCGAAGGGCGGCACGGGCTCGTCGATCCGGACGCTGGTAAAGCTCGCGGAGCGTTTCGCGGCGTAGCCGGGGCCGTCCCGGGCGCGGGCGCGTCTGTCCCGTGCCGGGGGCCGGGGCACTCCGGAGGCGCATCCCCGGATGCATGATTTACGCCGCGTGCGGCATATCGGCCGACTGCACGCGCATACAGCGGCACAAATCACGCTCTACATCCGGGGACGTCACCTCCTGCGACCCCGGCCCCCTCCCGCCGGTGGTCACGGCCTTGCCCGGGGTGGTGCGGATGAGGGGCGGCCGGGGCGTTGTGCCCCTGGACACCCCCGACCCCGTCCCACCCCGGCGCGTGCAAAGATGGGTAACCGGCAGGACAGGGCCCCCACCACAGGGCCGAAGACATAGCGGCCGAAGACAAGCCGCCGCCCGGTCAGCGGACCGCGCCCGGCGCACATGCATGGAGGACGTGACGTGGCGAACGACGCCAGCACCGTTTTCGACCTAGTGATCCTCGGCGGCGGTAGCGGCGGTTACGCCGCGGCGCTGCGCGGAGCGCAGCTGGGCCTGGA
Organism: Streptomyces paludis; assembly: GCF_003344965.1. Taxonomy (NCBI): domain Bacteria; kingdom Bacillati; phylum Actinomycetota; class Actinomycetes; order Kitasatosporales; family Streptomycetaceae; genus Streptomyces; species Streptomyces paludis. The sequence continues at coordinate 1,574,204 of NZ_CP031194.1, forward strand.
CGTCGCACTGATCGAGAAGAACAAGCTGGGCGGCACCTGCCTGCACAACGGCTGCATCCCCACCAAGGCCCTGCTGCACGCGGGCGAGGTCGCCGACCAGGCGCGCGAGAGCGCGCAGTTCGGTGTCAAGGCCACGTTCGAGGGCATCGACATCGCGGGTGTGCACAAGTACAAGGACGAGGTCGTCTCGGGCCTGTACAAGGGCCTCCAAGGGCTCGTCGCCTCGCGCAAGGTGACGTACATCGAGGGCGAGGGCCGGCTGTCGTCGCCGACGTCCGTGGATGTGAACGGGCAGCGGGTCCAGGGCCGTCATGTCCTCCTCGCGACCGGTTCCGTACCGAAGTCGCTGCCGGGTCTGGTGATCGACGGCGACCGGATCATCTCGTCCGACCACGCGCTGACGCTGAACCGCGTCCCGGAGTCCGCGATCATCCTGGGCGGCGGCGTCATCGGCGTCGAGTTCGCCTCGGCGTGGAAGTCCTTCGGTACGGACGTGACGATCGTCGAGGGTCTCAAGCACCTCGCGCCGCTGGAGGACGAGAACAGCTCCAAGCTGCTGGAGCGCGCCTTCCGCAAGCGCGGTATCAAGTTCAACCTCGGCACGTTCTTCGACAAGGCCGAGTACACGGAGACCGGCGTCCGCGTGACGCTGGCCGACGGCAAGACCTTCGAGGCGGAGGTGCTGCTGGTCGCGATCGGCCGCGGCCCGGTCTCGCAGGGGCTCGGTTACGAGGAGCAGGGTGTCGCGCTCGACCGCGGTTATGTGGTCGTCGACGAGTACATGCGGACGAACGTGGAGACGATCTCCGCCGTCGGTGACCTCGTCCCGACCCTCCAGCTCGCGCATGTCGGCTTCGCCGAGGGCATCCTCGTCGCCGAGCGGCTGGCCGGTCTGAAGACCGTGCCGATCGACTACGACGGCGTGCCCCGGGTGACGTACTGCCACCCCGAGGTCGCCTCCGTCGGTATCACCGAGGCGAAGGCCAAGGAGATCTACGGCGCGGACAAGGTCGTCGCCCTCAAGTACAACCTCGCGGGCAACGGCAAGAGCAAGATCCTCAAGACCGCCGGCGAGATCAAGCTCGTCCAGGTGAAGGACGGCGCCGTGGTCGGCGTCCACATGGTCGGTGACCGTATGGGCGAGCAGGTCGGCGAAGCACAGCTGATCTACAACTGGGAGGCTCTGCCGGCCGAGGTCGCGCAGCTCATCCACGCCCACCCGACCCAGAACGAGGCGCTCGGCGAGGCCCACCTGGCCCTGGCCGGCAAGCCCCTCCACTCCCACGACTGATGCTTCAGTCCGGGCGCGACGACCACTTCCGCACATCTGTTAGGAGCAACTGAAACCATGGCGGTTTCCGTAACCCTGCCGGCGCTCGGCGAGAGCGTCACCGAGGGCACTGTCACCCGCTGGCTGAAGGCCGAGGGCGAGCGCGTCGAGGCCGACGAGCCATTGCTGGAGGTCTCCACCGACAAGGTCGACACCGAGATCCCGGCGCCCGTCGCCGGTGTCCTGGCGTCCATCAAGGTGGCCGAGGACGAGACCGTCGAGGTCGGCGCCGAGCTGGCGATCATCGACGACGGTACGGGGGCCCCGGCCGCCGCGCCGGCTCCCGTCGCCGAGCCCACCCCTGCCCCGGCTCCGGCCCCGGCCCCGGTCGCCGAGGCCCCCGCGGCTCCGGCGCCCGTCGCCGAGCCCGCGCCCGCCGCCGCTGCCGCCGCTCCGGCGGGTGGCGCCTCCGGTACCGATGTCACGCTGCCCGCGCTGGGCGAGTCGGTCACCGAGGGCACCGTCACCCGCTGGCTGAAGGAGGTCGGCGAGGAGGTCGCGGAGGACGAGCCGCTGCTTGAGGTCTCCACCGACAAGGTCGACACCGAGATCCCCGCCCCGGTCGCCGGTGTGCTGCTGGAGATCGTGGTCGGCGAGGACGAGACCGCCGAGGTCGGCGCCAAGCTCGCCGTCATCGGCGCTCCGGGCGCGGCTCCGGCCGCTCCGGCCCCCGCCGCCCCGGCGGCTCCCGCGCCCGCCCCGGCTCCGGCCCCCGCGCCGGCCCCGGTGGCCCCCGCGCCCGCTCCGGCCCCGGTGGCCGCCGCTCCGGCGCCCGCGCCGGTGGCTCCGGCCGCGCCCGCCCCCGTACCGGCGCCCGCTCCGGCCGCTCCGGCTCCGGTCACCCCGGCGCCCGCGCCGGCCGCGACCGCCGGTGACGACGGCGCGTATGTCACGCCGCTGGTCCGGAAGCTCGCGTCGGAGAACGCGATCGACCTGAGCGCGGTCAAGGGCACCGGCGTCGGTGGCCGGATCCGCAAGCAGGACGTCATCGCCGCCGCGGAGGCCGCCAAGGCCGCCGCCGCCAAGGCGCAGGCCCCGGCCGCCGCGCCCGCTCCCGCCGCCGCGTCGAAGGCGCCGAAGCTGGAGGCGTCCCCGCTGCGCGGGCAGACCGTCAAGATGACCCGTATGCGCAAGGTCATCGGCGAGAACATGATGAAGGCGCTGCACACGCAGGCCCAGCTGACCTCCGTGGTCGAGGTGGACATCACCAAGCTGATGCGGCTGCGCGCGCAGGCGAAGGACTCCTTCGCCGCCCGTGAGGGCGTCAAGCTGTCCCCGATGCCGTTCTTCGTCAAGGCGGCGGCCCAGGCGCTGAAGGCCCACCCGGTCATCAACGCCCGGATCAACGAGGACGAGGGCACCATCACGTACTTCGACTCGGAGAACATCGGCATCGCCGTGGACTCCGAGAAGGGTCTGATGACGCCGGTCATCAAGGGCGCGGGCGATCTGAACATCGCCGGTATCTCCAAGAAGACCGCCGAGCTGGCCGCCGCCGTCCGGGCGAGCAAGATCACCCCGGACGACCTGGCCGGCGCGACCTTCACCATCAGCAACACCGGTTCGCGCGGCGCGCTGTTCGACACGGTCATCGTGCCGCCGAACCAGGTCGCCATCCTGGGCATCGGTGCCACCGTCAAGCGTCCCGTGGTCATCAACCACCCGGACCTCGGCGAGACCATCGCGGTGCGCGACATGACGTACCTGGCGCTCTCCTACGACCACCGTCTGGTGGACGGCGCCGACGCCGCCCGCTACCTGACCGCGGTCAAGGCGATCCTCGAAGCGGGCGAGTTCGAGGTCGAACTCGGCCTGTAGGGCTGATCCACCACGCCCTAGGGGCGCTGTACGGCAACGACGCCCCCGCCCGGAATCTCCTCCGGGCGGGGGCGTCGCCGTATCGTTGTCCATCGACCGCTGATCCCCGAGGAGCCCCTTCATGACCGCGCCCGTCGTCCACTCGCTGCGCGAACAGATCCGCGAGCACATCGTGGAGGGGATCGTCAGCGGGCGCTGGAAGCCGGGCGAGCGCATCGTCGAGCGGCGGATCGCGACCGAGCTGGAGGTCAGCCAGACCCCCGTACGGGAGGCGCTGCGCGAGCTGGAGAGCCTGCGGCTGATCGAATCGGCACCGAACAAGGGCGTACGGGTACGGAATCTGACCGCGGCCGATCTGGAGGAGAGCTATCCGGTCCGGGCCGGGCTGGAGCAGATCGCGGCCGAGCTGGCGGCCGAGCGGCTCGCCGCCGACTGCTCGGCGCTGGAGCCGCATGTCACCGCGCTGTACACGGCGGACCGGCTGGCCGACGGCACGGCGCAGGTGCGGCACACGGTGGGCTTCCACCGGGAGCTGGTGCGGGCGGCCGGGAACGGGGTGCTGCTGCACACCTGGGAGGGGCTCGGCATCGAGGTCTTCACGGCGCTGTCGATCCGCTGGCTCGGGACCGTACAGAAGTCGTACGCGGAGGAGCACCAGGAGCTGGTCGAGGCGTTCCGACGGCGGGACCCGGCCATTGGCGCACTGGTGAAGGACCATGTGCTCGGATGCGCACCGCGCGCCTGATTCGACCCTGTATGTCATGAATTTTCGAGCGTCACTCGGTGCCCACTATCACGGCACGGGATGCCAATTCCTTGAGTTCGAGAAGTTTTGCCGTTCAACCCTTTGATCGATCATCGATCAACGACTTACAGTCGACGACGGGCTGCACCCAGCCCGTCGCCCTGTCCTGCCAGACAAGGCCATCTCTCCACCCCCCTCCAGTCAGTCCGGAAGGCGGCGACCATGCCCGACCCCGTAGGCAAACTCCCGAGCGAGCTGGACCAGCTCCCGGACCGTGACACCGAGGAGACCGCCGAATGGGCGGCCTCCCTCGACGCCGTCACCGAACACGCGGGGCCCCACCGGGCCGCGTACCTGATGCGTCGTACCCTCCAGCACGCGGGATCGGCCGGGGTCCCGGTGCCGGCGCTGCTGGAGACCGATTATGTGAACACCATCCCCACCTCCGCCGAGCCCGTCTTCGACGGCGATGTGGAGATGGAGTCCCGGATCACCGCCTGGAACCGCTGGAACGCGGCGGCGATGGTCACCCGCGGCGCCCGCTACGGCGTCGGCGGTCATATCGCCACCTTCGCGTCGGCCGCCTGGCTGTACGAGACGGGCTTCAACCACTTCTTCCGCGGCAAGGAGGGGGACGGCTCCGGCGACCAGCTCTACATCCAGGGCCACGCCTCCCCCGGCATCTACGCCCGCGCCTTCCTCGACGGCCGGCTCACCGAGACCGACCTCGACCACTTCCGCCAGGAGTCCGGCGGCAAGGGCCTGCCCTCGTACCCGCACCCGCGCCGGCTGCCCTGGCTCTGGGAGTTCCCGACCGTCTCGATGGGTCTGGGCCCGCTCTCCGCGATCTACCAGGCGCGCTTCAACCGCTATCTGACCAACCGCTCCATCAAGGACACCGCCAACTCGCACGTCTGGGCGTTCCTGGGCGACGGCGAGATGGACGAGCCCGAGTCGACGGCGGCCCTCGCCCTCGCCTCCCGTGAGCAGCTCGACAATCTGACCTTCGTCATCAACTGCAACCTCCAGCGGCTCGACGGTCCCGTCCGCGCCAACTTCAAGATCGTGCAGGAGCTGGAGGCCCAGTTCCGCGGCGCGGGCTGGAATGTCGTCAAGTCGCTGTGGGGCTCCGCCTGGGACGAGCTGTTCGCGCTGGACACCACGGGCGCGCTGGTACGCCGGCTGCGCCAGGTCCCGGACGCCCAGTTCCAGACGTACGCGACCCGTGATGTCGCCTACATCCGCCAGCACTTCTTCGGCGTCGACCCGGCGCTGATCGAGCTGGCGAAGCTGCTGCCCGACGCGAAGATCGCCGAGTGTTTCTTCACCTCGCGCGGTGGCCACGAGGCCCGCAAGGTGTACGCGGCGTACCGTGCGGCGCTCGCCCACAAGGGCGCGCCGACCGTGATCCTCGCGCAGACGGTGAAGGGCTACACGCTCGGCGCCGGCTTCGAGTCGCGCAACGCCAACCACCAGATGAAGAAGCTCTCCGGCGAGCAGTTCCGCGCCATGCGCGACCTGCTGGACCTGCCGATCCCGGACTCCAAGCTGGACGAGAGCCTCGTCCCGTACGGCCACCCGGGCGCCGACTCCCCCGAGGTCCGCTACCTCCAGGAGCGCCGCGCCGAGCTGGGCGGTCCCGCGCCGGCCCGCCGGGTGCACGCGGTGGCGCTGCCCGAGGCGCCCGACAAGCCGTTCCAGGCGGTCTACAAGGGCTCCGGCAAGCAGTCCGTGGCGACGACCATGGCGTTCGTCCGTCTGATGAAGGACCTGATGCGGGACAAGGAGACCGGCAAGCGCTGGGTCCCCATCGTCCCGGACGAGGCGCGCACCTTCGGTATGGAGGCGCTGTTCCCGTCGGCCGGTATCTACTCGCCGCTGGGGCAGACGTACGACCCGGTCGACCGCGACCAGATCATGTACTACAAGGAGGCCAAGGACGGCCAGATCCTCAACGAGGGGATCACCGAGGCCGGCTCCATGGCCGACTTCATCGCCGCCGCCACGTCGTACGCGACGCACGGCGAGACGATGATCCCGTTCTACATCTTCTACTCGATGTTCGGCTGGCAGCGCACGGGCGACCAGATGTGGCAGCTCGCCGACCAGCTCGGCAAGGGCTTCATCGTCGGCGCCACGGCCGGCCGTACGACCCTGACGGGTGAGGGCCTCCAGCACGCGGACGGCCACTCGCACCTGATCGCGTCCACCAACCCGGCGTCGCTCAACTACGACCCGGCGTTCGCGTACGAGATCGCGGTGATCGTCAAGGACGGTCTGCGGCGGATGTACGGGCCCACGCCCGAGGATGTCTTCTACTACCTGACGGTCTACAACGAGCCGATGCCGCAGCCCGCGATGCCCGAGGGCGTCGAGGAGGGCATCCTCAAGGGCCTGTACCGCTTCAAGGAGGGCACCCCGGCCGCCGCCGACGCCCCCCGTACCCAGCTGCTGGCGTCCGGTACGGCGATCCACTGGGCCCTGGCGGCTCAGGAGCTGCTCGCCGCCGACTGGGGCGTGACGGCCGACGTCTGGTCCGCCACCTCCTGGACCGAGCTGCGCCGGGACGCGCTGGAGGCCGACGCGGCGCTGCTCCGCGGCGAGCAGCGGGTGCCGTACGTGACGCGCGCGCTGTCCGGCGCGCCGGGTCCGGTGCTCGCGGTCAGCGACTGGATGCGGCAGGTGCCGGACCAGATCAGCCAGTGGGTCGAGCAGGACTACACCTCGCTCGGTACGGACGGCTTCGGCCTCTCCGACACCCGCGACGCGGCCCGCCGGCACTTCGGTGTCGACGCGCAGTCGATCGTGCTGGCGGCGCTGGCGCAGCTGGCCCGCCGGGGCGAGGTCAAGCCGGAGCAGGTCGCGGAGGCCCGGGCGCGCTACGGTCTCTGACCGTTTTTGACGGTCTTTGACTGTCTTTGGACCATCTCCCGACGGTCTACTGACGGTCTCTGACGGCGCATGTGTATATAGCAGGTTGGGGAGCCCCTGTCACTCGGTGTCAGGGGCTCCCTGCATGATGGATATATGCGTGCTGCCCGGCTCATCAAGATGGTGCTCCTGCTCCAGTCCAGACCCTCCATGACCGCGGGCGAACTGGCCCGTGAACTCGAAGTCTCCGAACGGACCATCACCCGCGACGCGCAGGCCCTCTCCGAGGCCGGGGTGCCGGTGTACGCGGACCGGGGCCGGACCGGCGGCTACCGGCTGATCGGCGGCTACCGCACCCGGCTGACCGGGCTGGCGCGCGGCGAGGCCGAGGCGCTGTTCCTGTCCGGGGTGCCGGGCGCGCTGCGCGAGATGGGGCTCGACGATGTCTCCTCGGCGGCCCGGCTGAAGGTCTCGGCGGCGCTGCTGCCGTCGCTGCGGGACGCGTCGGACACGGCGGCGCAGCGCTTCCATCTGGACGCGCCCGGCTGGTACCAGGAGCCCAGGACGCCCGAGCTGCTGCCGGTGGTCGCCGAGGCGGTCTGGGGCGACCGGCTGCTCTCGGCGCGCTACCGGCGCCGGGACGCCGAGGTGGAACGGCGGCTGGCACCGTACGGCCTGGTCCTGAAGGCGGGGGTCTGGTACCTGTGCGCCTCCGTCTGCGCCGAGAAGGCTTTCCGGGTGTACCGGATCGACCGGTTCACCGCGGCGGAGCCCTTGCAGGAACGTTTTTCTCGGCTGGAGTCCTTTGACCTCCCCGCTTTCTGGGACGAGCGCGCCGCCGAGTTCGCCCGCTCGCTGCTGTGCGCGGAGGTCGTCGTACGGCTCACCGCCGAGGGCGCGCGCAGACTCCCGCAGGTCGCGGACCGGGTGGCCGCGTACGAGGCCCTGGCGGCGGCGGCGCCGGACGCGGCGGGTCTGCTGACGGTCACCCTGCCGGTGGAGTCCCTGGACGTGGCGTACGACCAGCTGCTCGCGCTGGGCCCGGAGGCCGAGATCCTCGAACCGGCCTCGCTGCGAATCCGCTTCGCGGAGACGGCGGACCGGATGCGGGGACTGTACGACACATGACGGCGCCCTCTCCGGCCCTCCCCCTCACCCTCCTCTCAGCGGCGAAACAGCGGCTCCGCGTGCGCGGCCCCGCGCCAAGCACGATGCTTGACCCGTGATGGACGAGACGGAGTTCTGGGAGATCGTCGACAGCACCCGCGAGGCCGCCGGCGGCGACCCCGTGGACCATGCCGATGTGCTGGTCGAGCGGCTCCTCCAGCTCGACCCCGACTCCGTACTGGACTTCGCGCGGCACTTCGAGGCCCGCTACAACCGCGCGTACCACTGGGACCTGTGGGGCGCGGCGGCGGTGCTGCTCGGCGGCGCGAGCGACGACGCCTTCGACTACTTCCGCTGCTGGCTCATCGGCCAGGGCCGGGAGATCTTCGAGGGCGCGCTGCACGACCCGGACAGCCTCGCCGAGCTGCTGGACGACTTCGACGAACGGGTCGACGGCGACGGCGAGGAGCTGGGCTACGCGGCGGACGAGGCGTACGAGCAGCTGACCGGCGTCGTCGCCCCCGCCCTCGGCATCCCGCCCCAGCCCGCCGAGCCGACGGGCGCCCCGCTCGACTTCGAGAGCGACGCGGCGCTCGCGGAGCGCTTCCCGAGGCTGTGGGAGCGCTTCGGCCCGGAGATCGGCCCCACATGACCCGCTCAGGTCAGCGGAAGCGCCATGGACACATCGTCCACATACACGCCGTCGAGCAGGAACTCCTCGCGCGCGACGCCCTCCACCACGAACCCCTCCGACGCGTAGAGCCGCCGCGCGGCCGTGTTGTGCCCCAGCACACGCAGCGTCAGCCGGCGCGCCCCCTGGTTGCGCGCGTGCAGCGCCCCGGCGCGCAGCAGCGCACGGCCCACCCCGCGCCCGCGCGCCCACTCCTGGACGGCCAGGCCCTGTATCTGCCGTACGTGCGCGTTGCTGACGAGCGGCGAGGGCCTGCCGATCCGGATGTACCCGGCGAGCGCCTCCTCGCCCCCGCCGTCCACCGCCTCGGCCACCAGGAACTGTTCCGGCGGATGCCGCGCGTCGAAGAACGGCCCGTACGGAACCTCCGGCCGCGGCGTCACCGCGTGCAGCGTCGACCACACCGCGCGGTCGACCAGGTTCAGCGCCTCGTCGTCGGAGCGGGCTGCCGGGCGAATCCGCGGGACGTCCATGCCGCAACTGTGCCACGGGGCGCGGGAGAGGCAGGATGGAACCCATGAGGATCGCGGTCACCGGTTCCACCGGGCTCATCGGTACGGCGCTTGTGCGCTCCCTGCGCGCGGACGGTCACGAGGTGGTCCGTCTGGTCAGACACCCGGCCCGGGAGGCCGACGAGATGACCTGGGACCCCGAGCGCCAGAGCATCGACGCCCGCGCCCTCAACGGCTGCGACGCCGTCGTCCACCTCGCCGGCGCGGGCATCGCGGGCCGGCGCTGGAGCGACGCGTACAAGAAGCGCATCCGCGACAGCCGGCTCCTCGGCACCGCCACGATCGCCGACGCCATCGCCTCCCTGGACACCCCGCCCCGGGTCTTCGTCTCCGGCTCCGCCATCGGCTTCTACGGCTACCAGGGCGACCGCGAACTGGACGAGGGCGCGCCTCCCGGCGACGGCTTCCTGCCCTCCCTCTGCGTCGAGTGGGAGGAGGCCGCCCTCGCCGCGGAAGAAGCCGGCGTACGCACCGTCCTCGCCCGCACCGGCCTGGTCGTCTCGGCGGCGGGCGGCGCCTGGGGCAAGCTCTTCCCGCTCTTCCGCGCGGGCCTGGGCGGACGGCTCGGCGACGGCCACCAGTACTGGTCCTTCATCTCCCTCCACGACGAGGTGGCCGCCCTGCGCCACCTCATCGACACGGACACCCTGGAGGGCCCGGTCAACCTCACCGCGCCCCACCCGGTCACCAACCGCGAGGTCACCACCGCGATGTCCCAAGTCCTCCACCGCCCCGCCCTCTTCCCGGTCCCGGCACCGGCGCTGCGCCTGGTCCTGGGCGACCTGGCGGCCGACATCACCGGCAGCCAACGAGTCCTCCCGAAACGCCTCTTGGACTCCGGATTCACCTTCGCCTTCCCAACGGTGGCCGAGGCGGTACGAGCAGCCGCGTAGCGGCGGTTATTGGCCGGCGCCCGCCCCGGGACGTCTGGGCGCCGGCCGTCCACCGGCGGGAGGGGGCCGGGGTCGCAGGAGGTGACGTCCCCGGATGTAGAGCGTGATTTGTGCCGCTGTACGGCCCGCAGTCGGCCGATATGCCGCACGCGGCGTTCGGGGGTCCGGGGGTGTCCCCCGGGAAAGCACAGCATGCATCCGGGGATGCGCCTCCGGAGTGCCCCGGCCCCCGGCACCGGGACAACCGGGCCCAGCCCAAACCGACGCCCAGACCACGGCCCCCCAGCCGGGAGGCGCGACCGCCCCCCATGCATCGGTGACCCCCGCCGCGCGCGTACGCCCCGCCCCCCTTAGGTCCCTAGTCTCGGGCTCGACTCGGACGTTCCGGGGGCTCGCCCCCGGCCTAGCCGCGCCGACCTCGGGGAGGGGCACGTGCTCAGCACCGCCATGAACGGCGCGCCAAACGCGCCGAGCGCGCCAAGCGCGCATCACGCGGACGTCGTCATCATCGGCGCCGGCATCGCGGGCCTGTCCACGGCCCATCACCTGACCAGCGCCGGCGTAACAGTCGCCGTCCTGGAGGCCGCCCCTTACGTCGGTGGGCGGATGGCGACCGACGAGGTGGACGGTTTCCGGCTGGACCGCGGGGGGCGTCCGCTCATCACCTCGTACCCCGAGCTGCTGCGGACGCCGGGGCTGGAAGGCGCCGCGGTGCGGATGTTCGCGCCGGGCGTCCTCGTGCACAGTGACGGACGCAACTACCGCACCGGTGCCGTCGGAAGCACCCGGAGCGCACGGAGCGCACTGACCGTGGCGCGCGCCCTCGCGAGCGCCCCCCGCCCGCCGCTCGGCGGGGCCGGTGGCGCGCTCGACCAGGCACGGCTGAGCGCCGCGCTGGGCCGGCTCGCGGCGACGCCGACGGACCGGCTGCTGGCCCGGCCGGAACGTACCGCGCGGGAGGCGCTCGCGGCGCGCGGGCTGCCGGCCCGTACGGTCAGCGGCTTCGTCCGGCCGCTGCTGTCCGCGCTGCTCTGCGACCCGGAGCTGACCACGTCGAGCCGGTGCGCGGATCTCGCGCTGCGCGCGTTCGCGCGGGGGCGGCTGTTCGTCACCGCGGGCGGCGCCGCGACGCTGCCCGAGCTGCTGGCGCGGACGCTGCCGCCGGGCACGGTCCGTACGGGGGTGTGTGTGACGGACGCGTCGATCAACAACGTCACGACCAAGGAGCACGGCGAGATCGGCTGCCGTTCGCTCGTCCTGGCGACCGGCGCGCGGGCGGCGGCCGAGTTACTGCCGGGGCTGCGCGTGCCGGACTTCCACGCGGTGACGGTGCTGCACCACACCGCGCCGACGCCCCCGTTGACGGATCCGCTGCTGCTGCTGGACGCCGACCGGGGCGGCCCCGTCGCGCACACGGCGGTGATGAGCGCGGTCGATCCGTCGCGCGCGCCGCGCGACCGGGTGCTGATCTCGTCGGCGGTGCTGGGCACCCCGCCCCCGGCGGCCGAGCTGGACCGTACGGTCCGGGCGCATCTCGCGCGGCTGTACGGGACGCCGACGGACGACTGGGAGCTGCTGGCGGTCCATCACGACCCGGAGGCGGTGCCCGCCATGTCGCCGCCGCACGATCTGCGCCGGGCGGTCCGGCTGCTGTCCGGGCTGTATGTGTGCGGCGATCACCGGGACACGAACACGGTGCAGGGGGCGCTCTTCTCGGGCCGCCGCGCCGCCCACGCGGTCCTGCGCGATCTGGGCGTACGCCCGGCGCGCGAACAGGCGTCGCTGTCCGCCGTGGCCTGACGTCCCGGGCCGCGACCACAACCACGGCCGCGGCCACGACAACGGCCACGGCGAGCACCCAAGTCTCCGGTCCCGTCCGGGCGTCGACCTACCCCGGGCGGGACCGGCTCAAGCCACACCCGTCAGCCGAGCGCCGCGACCCGCTCGCGGTAGCCCCGTACGGCCGCCGCGTCGCGGTACGGCTCCAGCCGCCGTTCGAAGTCGCGTACGTACTCGACGGCGCGCGCGGAGCGCATCTCCGCGGCCTGCTGCGCCGCCTCCGCGCCCAGCAGGCACGCCTGGTCCAGCTCGCCGAGGCCCAGGCGCCCGCAGGCCAGCACCACACGGCAGAAGAGGCGGCTGCGCGCGAAGGCGGGCGCGCGGAGTTGGAGGGAGCGCTCGGCGTGCTGCACGCACGCGCGGTGCTGCCCGAGATCGCGGTGGCAGTGCCCGAACTCGTCCGCGAGCTGCGCCTCGTCGAAGAGGCGCGCCCAGCGCGGCACGTCGTCGCCCGGCCGCGCCGCCTCCAGGGAACGCTCGGCGCGCACCAGCGACGACTGGCACGCGCGCGTGTCGAGCAGTACGCCGTGCCCGCGGGCCTCGGCGGCGTGCAGCAGCGCCTGGACGGCCGGGGGCGCGGAGGCCCCGATGCCCTGCTGGGCGACGCGCGCGAGCTGGACGGCCTCCCGGCCGTGGCCGAGGTAGACGGCCTGGCGGCTCATGGTGATCAGTACGTACGAGCCGTACGCGCGGTCCCCGGCCGCCTGGGCGAGCCGCAGCGCCTGGACGAAGTAGCGCTGGGCGAGGCCGTGCGCGGCGATGTCGTACGAGGTCCAGCCGGCCAGCCGGGTCAGCTCGGCGGCGGCGCCGAAGAGCCGGCGCCCGGTGGTCTCGCCGTAGACGCCGCGCAGCATCGGTTCGGCCTCGTGTTCCAGATAGCGGATGAGGGCCTGCCGGGCGTGGCCGCCGCCGTACGCGTCGTCGAGGGTGCGGAAGAGGTCGCCGACGGAGCGCAGGGCCTCGACGTCGCCGGGGGTGACCTTCTGGCCGACGGAGCGCTCGGTGCGCTGCCGGGGGACGACGGGAGGGCCGGCCGAGAGGGCCGGGACGGCGGCTGAGAGGGCGGCGGAGGGCCCGGGGTGGCCGGGGACCGTCCCCGGCGCCGTACGGCCCTGGACGGGCACGCGCACGGCGCCGCGGGCGGCGGCGAGAGCGGGGTGGCCGACGCGTTCGTCGGGGCGGCCGATCAGCCAGTCCCGGCTGGGCACGACCAGCCCCGCCGGGGTGAACGCGATCTTGCGCAGTTCGCTGTGGCTGCCGGAGTCCTTGCGCCAGAGGCCACCGACGATATCGACGGCCTCCTCGGGGCTGGACGCGAATTCGAGACCCGCGTAGACGGGCGCGCAGGCGTCGAGGCCCAGGTCCTGCGCGGAGAGCCGGCGGCCGAGCCGCCGGGTGAAGACCTCGGCGATCAGTGCGGGGGTCGTGCCGCGTGGCTGCTGGCCGCGCAGCCAGCGCGTCACCGACGTCTTGTCGTACCGCAGGTCGAGGCCGTGCTCCAGGCCGAGCTGGTCCACCCGGCGGGCGAGCCCCGCGTTGGAGAATCCGGCTTCTGCGATGAGCGCGGCGAGCTGGCGGTTGGGGATGCGCTGCGGAGGTCGTTCCGACATCAGCTGTACGGTCTCCTGCCTTCCGGGCCCGGAAGCAGCCCTCATGGAACGGCGCGAATTTAGTAGCCACAACCGCCTCTGCCACCAACTTCGCCCCACATTCATCCGATCGTGTGAGGATCGCTGGCGCTGCCTGACCCCTGTATGACCGGTGGCCGGACAGGAGCTATGCCACACACACCTGCCCGGCCGGTCGCGGCGGTGCCGCCGTACAGTGGCAGGGGCGCTTCCGGTGCCCGTGAAGTCTTCAGGGAGTCAGGGAGGCACTGGCGTGAGTGAGCTGCGGTACATCCATCTGGGGTTCGGCGCGGAAGCCGTCGAGTACCAGGAGGCATGGCAGGAGCAGCGCCGGGTGCACGCGGCCCGCTTCGCCGACGAGATCCCGGACACCTGTCTGCTGCTGGAGCACCCGCCGGTCTACACGGCCGGACGGCGCACGGTGGAGAGCGAACGGCCGCTGGACGGCACCCCGGTCGTGGACGTGGACCGCGGCGGGAAGATCACCTGGCACGGCCCCGGCCAGCTGGTGGGCTATCCGATCCTCAAGCTGCCGCGTCCCGTCGATGTCGTCGCGCATGTCCGCCGGCTCGAAGAGGCCATGATCCGTACGGTCGCGGACTTCGGTCTGGCGACCACCCGGGTCGAGGGCCGCAGCGGGGTGTGGGTGCTCGGCGACCCGGTCGAGGACCGGCCGGGGGCGGGCGGTGGCCTCACGCTGGACTTCGATCCCCGGGTCGCGGACGAGGAGTTCGACCCGCGGCTGAACGGCCCGGAGTACGCGCCCTCGAACGCCGGCCAGCGCCGGGAGGACCGTAAGCTCGCGCAGATCGGGATCCGGGTGGCGAAGGGGGTCACGATGCACGGCTTCGCCATGAACGTGAACCCGGACAACACCTGGTTCGACCGGATCGTGCCGTGCGGCATCCGCGACGCGGGCGTCACCTCGCTCGCGTACGAGCTGGGCCGTGACATCGGCGTCCGGGAGGTCGTGCCCGTACTGGAGAAACACCTGCGGGAGGTGCTGGCGGCGGCGGAGCCGAGGCCGCGTGAGATCGACCGCGGGGTCGAGCGCGATCGTGAGCGGGCGAACGCTTAGCCCGCACGGGGGAATGCGCCCCATCGGCCACGGGTTGGCCAGACGTAATGCCACGTAATTAACGGGCGTAACCTGGTGTTCGCCGAAGAATCGAATGCCGCGCCAGCAGAGAAGAGGTGCCGGACGTGTCCGCTGTCGCACCCGACGGACGCAAGATGCTGCGTCTGGAGGTCCGGAACAGCCAGACCCCCATCGAGCGCAAGCCCGAGTGGATCAAGACCCGGGCGAAAATGGGCCCCGAGTACCAGCAGCTCCAGAAGCTCGTGAAGAGCGAGGGGCTGCACACGGTCTGCCAGGAGGCCGGCTGTCCCAACATCTTCGAGTGCTGGGAGGACCGCGAGGCGACCTTCCTCATCGGCGGTGACCAGTGCACGCGGCGTTGCGACTTCTGCCAGATCGACACGGGCAAGCCCGAGGCCCTGGACCGTGACGAGCCGCGCCGGGTGGGCGAGTCCGTCGTCACGATGGACCTGAACTACGCCACGATCACCGGCGTCGCCCGCGACGACCTGGCCGACGGCGGTGCCTGGCTGTACGCGGAGACCGTGCGCCAGATCCACGCGCAGACGGCGGGGCGCGAGGCGGGCGGCACCAAGGTCGAGCTGCTGGTCCCCGACTTCAACGCCGTGCCGGAGAACCTGGCCGAGGTCTTCTCCTCGCGTCCCGAGGTGCTCGCGCACAATGTCGAGACGGTGCCGCGGATCTTCAAGCGGATCCGCCCCGGGTTCCGGTACGAGCGCTCCCTCGAAGTGATCACCCGCGCCCGTGAGGCGGGGCTGGTCACGAAGTCCAATCTGATCCTGGGCATGGGCGAGACGCGCGAGGAGGTCAGCGAGGCGCTGGTGGATCTGCACGCGGCGGGCTGCGAGCTGATCACGATCACGCAGTATCTGCGGCCCTCGGTACGGCACCACCCGGTCGAGCGCTGGGTGAAGCCGAACGAGTTCGTGGAGCTGAAGGACGAGGCCGACGCGATCGGCTTCTCGGGCGTGATGTCGGGACCGCTGGTGCGTTCGTCGTACCGCGCGGGCCGGCTGTACCAGCAGGCGATCGAGCGGCGCGGCGCGGCGGTGGCGAGCCAGGCGGTCTGACCGGTGGGCCGGCCGACGCTCTTCCTGTGCAGCAGCGCTGTGTGAATCCGGTCACGAGTGGCTACCTCTGAGTAACTCGCGGCATCGACGCGGCCCGTACGCTCCCCCGCAGGCCGGGGCGGGGGTACGGGCCGCGCCCGTGTTTCCGGGGGGCATGACCGTACGCGTAGCAGGGTTTCATTCGCGTTTGACCGGTCGGTCACGCCCTGGTAACACCGGGGAGTGACCCTGGACCCACGCACCGCGCACACGCGCTCTTGCCTTCACCTCTCCGAGGGGACCGCCACCATGCAGGCCGCGCCGGCACGACGCATAGACCGAACCACAGGCCGTACCACCGGCGGGACAGCGGGCCGTACCGCGGGCAGCGGGACGATGGGCCGGATCCTTCCCGCCGCGCCCGCCCTGCCCGCGATTCCCGCGATCCCCGCCCTGCCGTCCCTCTCCGTGGCCCTGCGCGCGATGGAGTCCCTCCTGCTGAGCGGCGGCCAGCGCACGGCGCGCCGCAACGCCTGGACGGCCGTCCTGGAGGACCGCCGCCGGGCCAAGGACCGGGTCGAGACGGAGCACGTTCTGGAGGCGGTGTCGGAGGCCCCTTCCCGCGCCACGTAAACTTCCAGTTATGGCGAGGAAGGAAAACGCAGACACTACTGCGAACCCGGGGCGACTGAAGCAGATCGCCCTTACCTACAAGATGACCCGGAAAGCCGACTCGAAAGTCGGACTTGTCCTCGCGGGTGTGGGAATCGTCACCTTCGGTGTCTTCCTCGCGATCGGTTTCTTGATCAACCACCCCATCTATCTGGGCATCCTGGGTTTCATCCTGGCGTTCCTCGCGATGGCGATCGTTTTCGGCCGCCGTGCCGAGCGGGCCGCCTTCGGTCAGATGGAGGGCCAGCCGGGCGCCGCCGCGGCTGTGCTGGACAACGTGGGCCGTGGCTGGACCACGACGCCCGCGGTCGCGATGAACCGCAGCCAGGACGTCGTCCACCGGGCCGTCGGCAAGGCGGGCATCGTGCTGGTCGGCGAGGGCAACCCGAACCGGGTGAAGAGCCTGCTCGCCGCCGAGAAGAAGCGGATGGCGCGGATCGTCGTCGATGTGCCGGTGCACGACATCATCGTGGGCGACGGCGAGGGCCAGGTCCCGCTCAAGAAGGTCCGTACGACCATGCTGAAGCTGCCGCGCGTGCTGGCGGGCCCGCAGGTGACGGCGGCGAACGACCGGCTGCGGGCGATGGGCGACCTGATGAGCAATATGCCGCTGCCGAAGGGGCCCATGCCCAAGGGGATGCGGATGCCGCGCGGCGGCAAGATGCGCTGACGTCCGAACGCCGACGCGAACGCTGACGTCCGAACGTAATCGAGGGTGGCCGGTAACCGTACGACGGTTACCGGCCACCCTCACCGATTTCAGGGACGCTGATCTCGGGGACGCGTCAGGCAGGCGTGCGACGCGTGTCAGCTGCGCACCTGTACGGCCCGGGCGAGCCGGTCGTGGAGGCCGCGTCCGTCGCGGTCCCAGACGAGCGCCGGGATGGCCAGGCAGAGCAGCGCCGTACGGACGAGGACGCGGCCGGGGCCGATCCGTCCGCCGTTCTCGGCGATGACCCGGAGGCCGAAGAGGCGCTTGCCGGGGGTGAAGCCGACCGTACCGACGGTGAGCACGCTGAGTACGAACAGGACGCCCAGCGCCCAGTTGCCCGATGCCTGCCAGTTACCGCCGGAGAGCAGCCCGTATGCGATCAGCATGCAGAGCGCCCAGTCGGTGAACAGTGCGCCGAAACGCCGGCCGAGGGGGGCGACGGAGCCGGGTCCGTGCTCCGGCAGACCGAGCCGTTCACCCCGATAGCCGAAGTCGACGCCCATCTCCTCGGCCGCCGCGCGCGGTCCGGAGAGCCACGATCCCACTGCTTGCCTTTTGTCCACCCGTACACGGTACTGCGGCGGGGTTCGCGCCCGGGTGCGGGGGCGTCGTGCGCCTGGCGCGGAAGGCGGCTGGTTAACTTCGGCGAAACAAATGGGTCATGCTGGAGAAATCCCGGAAACCTAAGGTCGGGTCCAGCGTGTGCCACCGCACTGGCCGCACGACCGATAGCCCCCGCCCCACCTCGGGTCGGGAGGAGGAGGAGCTGGATGTTCCAGAACGCCGACGACGCCAAGAAGTTCATCGCGGACGAGGACGTGAAGTTCGTAGACGTCCGCTTCTGCGACCTGCCTGGTGTCATGCAGCACTTCACGATCCCGGCGAAGGCGTTCGACCCGGACGAGGAGCTGGCCTTCGACGGCTCGTCGATCCGCGGCTTCCAGGCCATCCACGAGTCGGACATGGCGCTGCGCGCGGACCTCTCGACGGCCAGGGTCGACCCCTTCCGCCGCGACAAGACCGTGAACATCAACTTCTTCATCCACGACCCGATCACGGGCGAGCAGTACAGCCGCGACCCGCGCAACATCGCCAAGAAGGCGGAGGCGTACCTCGCCTCCACCGGCATCGCGGACACCGCGTACTTCGGCCCGGAGGCCGAGTTCTACGTCTTCGACAGCGTGCGTTTCAACACCACCGCGAACGAGGGCTTCTACCACATCGACTCCGAGGCCGGCGCCTGGAACACCGGCGCGGTCGAGGACAACCGCGGCTACAAGGTCCGCTACAAGGGCGGCTACTTCCCGGCCCCGCCGGTCGACCACTTCGCCGACCTGCGCGCCGAGATCTCCCTGGAGCTGGAGGCGTCCGGCCTCCAGGTCGAGCGCCAGCACCACGAGGTGGGCACCGCCGGCCAGGCCGAGATCAACTACAAGTTCAACACGCTGCTCGCCGCGGCCGACGACCTGATGCTCTTCAAGTACATCGTGAAGAACGTCGCCTGGCGCAACGGCAAGACCGCGACCTTCATGCCCAAGCCGATCTTCGGTGACAACGGCTCCGGCATGCACGTCCACCAGTCGCTGTGGCAGGGCGGCGTCCCGCTCTTCTACGACGAGCAGGGCTACGCGGGCCTCTCGGACACCGCCCGCTACTACATCGGCGGCATCCTCAAGCACGCCCCGTCGCTGCTGGCCTTCACGAACCCGACGGTGAACTCGTACCACCGCCTGGTGCCGGGCTTCGAGGCGCCGGTCAACATGGTCTACTCGCAGCGCAACCGCTCCGCCGCGATGCGTATCCCGATCACGGGCTCGAACCCGAAGGCCAAGCGCGTCGAGTTCCGCGCCCCGGACCCGTCCTCCAACCCGTACCTGGCCTTCTCGGCCCTCCTCCTCGCGGGCCTCGACGGCATCAAGAACAAGATCGAGCCGGCCGAGCCGATCGACAAGGACCTCTACGAGCTGGCCCCGGAGGAGCACGCCGGCGTCCCCCAGGTCCCGACCTCCCTCCCGGCCGTCCTGGAAGCCCTTGAGTCGGACAACGAGTACCTCCAGGCGGGCGGCGTCTTCACGTCGGACCTGATCGAGACCTGGATCGACTACAAGCGCACCAAGGAAATCGCCCCCATCCAGCTCCGCCCGCACCCGCACGAGTTCGAGCTGTACTTCGACATCTAAGAGGCGCGGGGAGCGGTCGCTCCCCCACCCGGCACATTCTGCGCGGCGAGGCCGCCGTCCCGTTCGGGGCGGCGGCTTCGCCGTTCGGCGTTGTGGTCGCGGTTGCGGTTGGTCAGGTGAGGTTCAGGTGGGCCGGGGTTTCCAGGGCGATCACGGGGATCACTCGGCGTGTTTGGGTCTGGTAGTCGGCGTAGCCGGGGGTGATGGACGTGATTCGTTCGAAGAGGTGGTCGCGGTGGGGGCCCGTGGCGGGGACCGCGATCGCTTCGTACCGTTCGGTGCCGATCTCCACCTGGACCGCGGGGTGGGCCAGCAGGTTGTGGTACCAGGCGGGGTGCCGGTCGGCGCCGCCTGCGGAGGCGACGAGGAGGAGCAGGCCGTCGGCGCGAACATAGCCGAGCGGGACGGTGTGTTCCGCTCCTGACCGTGCGCCGGTGGTGGTGAGCAGGAGAAGGTCGCCGCCCTCGAAGGGGCCGCCGACCTTTCCTCCGTTGGCGCGGAATTCCGCGATGACCGAATCGTTGAAAGACATGGGCATGCCGGGTGGGCTCTCCGGGATGGGGTGGGTGGTGGGGTCGTCAGGTGGGACGGGTGCGTACGCGCTGTATTTGTGCGTACGGGGGGCGCTGTCAGCTGCCCTGGGGACTCGGTCAGACGCGAGGCGCGGAGTGTGAACTCATGGCTCGATCCCTCGGTGAAGGTGCTCGCCCGATCACCGGCCCGCCCACTGCTCTTCGGCCGGTGTCACGCGACACGCGGACCATTAGAGCCACTCGCCGTTTCGCTGTCAACGCGCGCCGTCCCCCTGTCCCCCTGTGCCCCCGTGCGCCCGAATGGCCCGCGGGGCTGCGGGGTGTGGCACGGCGTGGTCGGATCCTGGTGTGGAGGCATTCGATGTGACCGTGGAGATTCCGGAGGGGTCCCGCAACAAGTACGAGATGGACCATCGCGCCGGGCGTATCCGGCTGGACCGGACGCTGTTCACCGCCACCCGGTACCCCGCCGACTACGGGTACATCGACGGCACCCTCGGCCGGGACGGGGAGCCGCTGGACGCGTTGGTGCTGGTGGGGCAGGCGACGTTTCCCGGGTGTGTGATCCGGTGCCGGGCCATCGGCATGTTCATGATGCGCGATGAGGCCGGTCCCGACGAGAAGGTGCTCTGCGTGCCCGCCGGTGATCCCCGCCATGCCGGGCTGCGGGAGATCAGCGATGTCCCCGACTTCGATCTGCTGGAGATCACCCACTTCTTCCAGGTCTACAAGGAGCTGGAGCCCGGCAAATCCGTGGAGGGGTCCCGCTGGGAGGGGCGTACGGAGGCGTACGCGGAGATCCGGGCCTCCCGGGAGCGGCTGGCCCGGGAAGCCGGGGGATCCGGGGTCGCTGGGGTCGCTGGTGGTTCTCCGTTCGCAGGCCGCTGACCCATGCTCCGTATCGCCCGCCTCCACGCCATCGAGATCCTCGACTCCCGCGCCCGACCCACCCTCGCCGTCACCCTGGAGACCGACAGCGGGCTACGGCTGCGGGCCGGGGTGCCCGCCGGGGTCTCCACCGGGGCCCGGGAGGCCGTCGAGCTGCGTGACGGCGATCCGGAGCGGTACGACGGGCAGGGCGTACGGCGGGCGGTGGCGCATGTGAACGGCGAGATCGCGCAGGCCCTCACCGGCCAGCGCTTCTCCTCGCTCGAAGAGCTGGACGCCACCCTGATCGACCTCGACGGCACCCCCGACAAGCACCGGCTGGGCGCCAACGCGCTCCTCGGGGTCTCGCTGGTCGCCGCCCGTACCGAGGCCGCGCAGTACGACCGCGCGCTGTGGCAGCAGCTCGCCGCGCTCTCGGGCGCGCCCGCGCTGCTGCCGGTGCCGCACTTCACCGTCGTCGGTGGGGGCGGCGGGGGCCATGGGGGCGGCCGTTTCCGGGAGTTCATGGTCGCGCCGCTCGGCGCGGCCTGCCTCGCGGACGCCGTACGCGCCGGCGCCGAGATCCACGCCCGGCTCGGCGCCCGGCTCATCGCCGCCGCCGACGCGGCCGGGCGCCCCCCGGTCGGCCTGGGTGACGAGGGCGGCTTCGCGCCCGCCATGGAGCGGCCCGAGGACGTACTGCGGGAGCTGGTCGGCGCCATCACCGACGCCGGGTACTCCCCCGGCCGGGACGGTGTGGCCATCGCGCTCGACCCGGCGGCGAGTGATCTCCGTACGGCGGACGGCCG
Source organism: Streptomyces paludis (assembly GCF_003344965.1). Taxonomy (NCBI): domain Bacteria; kingdom Bacillati; phylum Actinomycetota; class Actinomycetes; order Kitasatosporales; family Streptomycetaceae; genus Streptomyces; species Streptomyces paludis. The sequence goes on from NZ_CP031194.1 coordinate 1,595,559, forward strand.
TTACCTCGTCGCGGGCGACGAACTCACCTCCGACCAGCTCATCGACCGGTACGAGGAGATCGTCGACCGCTTCCCCGTGTGGTCCGTCGAGGACGGGCTCGGCGAGGACGACTGGGACGGCTGGGAGCGGCTGACCGCGCGGCTGGGCGGCCGGGTGCAGCTGATGGGCGACGATCTGTTCGCCACGCATCCGGCGCTCATCGCCGAGGCGATCGGCCGGAACGTCGCCAACTCCGCGCTGATCAAGGTCAATCAGATCGGCACGGTCACGGAGACCATGACCGCCATCGGGGTCTGCCGGGGAGCCGGCTACCGGCAGATGGTCTCCCACCGCTCCGGCGAGACGGACGACTCGTTCATCGCTGATCTGGCCGTCGGCGCGGGCTGCGGGCAGCTCAAGTCGGGCGGGCCGGCGCGCGGGGAGCATGTCGCCAAGTACAACCGGCTGCTGGAGATCGCCGACAGCCGGCCGGAGCTGCCGTTCGGTCTCTCCGTGCCGGTGGAGGGGTCCTGACCCCCTGCCCGTGCGTGCCTCTCACCGCCACACCACCGCCGCCAGCGCCACCCCCGCGTACACCGCCCCGAGCCCCGCCACCACACTCGCGACCACATTGGCCACCGCGTAGAACCGCGCGCCGTCCTCCGCCAGCCGCAGCGTCTCGTAACTGAACGTCGAGTACGTCGTCAGCGCCCCGCACAGCCCCGTACCGAGCAGCAGTTGGACGTGGGACGACGCCGCGCCCGCCGTGACCGCGCCGGTGACGACACCGAGGACAAGACAGCCGGCCACATTGACGACGAACGTCCCCCACGGGAAGACGGAGTCGTGCGCGCGCTGCACGGAGCGGTCGGTCAGATAGCGCAGCGGGGCGCCGACCATCGCGCCCAGGATGACGAGCAGCCAGTTCAGCGCCCCGTTCATCCGGCCTCGCCACGTCCCGTGTACCGGACGATCTCGCACGCGTCGAGGGTCACCAGGCCCTCCGCGACCAGCCCGTCGAGCTGCGGCAGAAACCCCCGTACCTTCTCCTCGGTGTCCACGACGACCACCGCCACGGGCAGCTCCTCGCTCAGCGACAGCAGCCGTTGCGTGTGGATCAGGGAGGTCGCCCCGAACCCCTCGATCCCCCGGAACACACTGGCCCCGGCCAGCCCGGCGGCATGCGCGCGGTGCACGATCTCGGTGTAGACGGGCCGGTGGTGCCAGAGATCGGACTCACCGACGTAGACCGTCATCCGCAGCCCCGGCACCACAGCGCCCGCTGGAAATGTCATGTCTGCCTCCACGCCAGTACGCGGCGTGTCAGCCACACCGCACTCCACACCGCGGCGAGCGCCGCGATCAGTGTCAGGCCCAGATACGCCAGCCCCGTGCGGGCCCGTCCGTCGGCCACCAGCCGCTGGACATCCACGGCGTACGTCGAGAACGTGGTGAACCCGCCCAGGACGCCCGTGCCGAAGAACGGCCGTACCAGGGGGTGTGTCCGCCACAGTTCGGTGATCACCACCATGAACACACCGATCACCGCGCACCCGGCCGCGTTCACGGCCAGCGTCGTCCAGGGGAAGGCGCCGGGGGCGGTGGGCCAGATCAGGGACGATCCGTAGCGGGCCGACGCGCCCGCCGCGCCACCGAGCGCGACGACGGCCACGACGGCCGGGGTCCGTGGGGAACGTCCCGGATATCCCAAACGTCCCAGGGGCATCTGTCTCTCCTACTCGCAGGGCGCCCGGCCGGGCGCGCGTCATCGCAAGTAGGGACCGTTGGCGGCGGGTCCGGTACGCGCCGCGGTTCGGGTACGGCGGGCCCCACCGCCGTACGGCCGCCCCGGAAGGCCGCCGTACGGACCAGGTTAGCCCCGGGTCCGCGGGGGCGGCCAGCCGGGCGGGGCGGTGGTTGTCAGTGGGCGCTGGCACCATGACCGCATGAAGACCTACAACTGGCGTCCGTTCCTGGAGCGGTGGAGCGAGGACTGGGCGCGCTCCCCCGTCGCGCGGGAGGAGTCACCGGGGACATGGCTGGGCTTTCCGGCGGCCGGGGAGGAGCGGATCGGCGCGCTGGAGGCGCGGCTCGGTGTGCCGCTGCCGCCGACGTACCGGTCCTTCCTGGCGACGACGGACGGGTGGCGGCCGGCCGGCTCGCGGATACCGCTGCTGGGTCCGGCGGACGGGGTGCGGCCGTACGCGGAGGGGGTGGAGGGGACCGGGGGCGGCGAGTGGGGCTCGGCGGTCCGGCTGTCCGGGGAGTCCGCGGAGTCCACCGATGTGATCGCGCTGCTCGATCCCGGTGAGGTGAACGCCGACGGGGAGTGGGCGGCCTATCTGCACCATGGGCCGGGCTCGCCCGCGCCGGAGCGGTACGAGACGTTCATGGAGCTGATGCAGGCCCTGTTCCGGGAGTTCCACCGGTCGCACCGGGACACGCCCGGTTTCGTGACCGAGACGACGCGCGAGCTGGACGCCGATGTCGAGGACGCGCGCGTGGCCTGTCTGGAGGGCGCGGAGGCCGACGGGCCGCTCGGGCTGCTGGTGGCGGCGTCCGAGTCCGGGCGGGCGCGGGCCCATGGGCTGCGGGCGCAGGTGGAGGCGCTGCTGAGTGGGGGCGATGTAGGGGGCGGTAATTGGGTTGGGGGTTCCTGGGCCGCCGGGAGCCCGGACGATCCGCTGTACGCGCGCGAGCTGCTGCCCCTGGCCGCGTGGTGGCGGCTGCGCGCCGGGCGTGCGGACGGGGGCGGGGACGGGGGCGGGGACGGCGAGGCGCCCGCCGTACTGCGGGAGATCCGCGAGCGTACGTTCCGGTACGAGGCTCCCGGGGCGTTCGGCGTCGCGGTCGTGGCCGCCCGGGAGCAGGCCCGCCGGGGCGCCACGGACGCGGCCTGGCACACGCTCGCGGCGGCCCTGGCCGACTGGGAGCCGTACGGGCCCGAGCAGCTGGCCCCGGTCGGGCTGCTCGCCGATCCGCTGCTCGGTCCGGTGATCACCCCGGAGCGCGGCCGGTACGTCCTGGAGACGCCCCGGGGCGAGGGCCGGTACGTAAACGGGTTGGTGGAAGACGAGGGCGCGTACGACGGCGGGGAGGGCGGCCGGGCGGACGGGCTCTCCTGGCTCGTGGACGACGCGCGGGAGCGTCACCCGTACCGCTTCGTGCTCGTACGGGACATCCCGCCGAGCGAGCTGGCCGGGCGGATCGGCGGCCCTGGAGCGGCGCTGCTGGCTCCGGCCGACGCGCGGGAGGCACGGGAGGCGGGCGCGCTGGCCCGGATCGGCGCGTGCGGGACGCGGGCTGCCGGGGAGGAGGCGAGCGGGTGGAGCTTCGCCTTCGACGTCGACAACGTCACTGGGGAGCCGGGCGGGTTCGGTGACGCGGTGTCGCGGGGCACGGCTGCGGTCACGGTGTGGTGCGACCAGGGCGACGGTGGGAGCGACGACGGCGGCGGCACGTTCCACTTCTCCTACGAGGAGGACGGGCGGCGGGTGTACGGGTTCACGGTCCGCGGCAACGGGATCGAGCGGTGGGGCCCGCTGCCGGAGGGCCTCGATCCGCTGGACCTCTTCCCCGGGGCGGAGCCGACCGAAGCGCCGGATGCCGCGCTGGACCCGGCCGACCCGCTGGATCCGGGTTCCGCGCCGGACCCGGGCGACCCGTTGGATCCGGACGACGAGTTCGAGGCTCTGGACGCCGTCGCGGAGGAGTTCGGGGTCTCGCTGCCGCGCTTCGCGATCGAGCGCGGCCGGCTGCACGCCGTGGCGGGTGAGCCCGCGTGACGACGATCCGTCTGACGCCTCTGCGTACGACCCCCATCGAGACCGCGCGGCTGACGCTGCTGCCCCTGAGCGTGGAGCACGCCGAGGAGATGGCCGCCGCTCTCGCCGACCCCGCGCTGCACACCTTCATCGGCGGGGAGCCCGCGACGGCGGAGGAGCTGCGCCGGAAGTACACCGCGATGGTCGCGGGATCGCCGCTGCCGGTCATCTCCTGGTGCAACTGGGTGATCGGCGTCAGGCGGCCGGACGTCCCTGACCGGACTGACGGGACTGACGGGACTGACCTGCCGGAAGGGCGGGACGGCCCGGACGGCCCGGACCCGCTGGCCGGCTACGTACAGGCGACCGTCGCCCCGGGGCGGCACGGCGCCGGGCCCGTCGCGGAGATCGCCTGGGTCGTCGGCACCCCGTGGCAGGGGCGCGGCTTCGCCAAGGAGGCGGCGCGCGGGCTCGTCCGCTGGCTGGAGGAGCGGGGCGTACGGACGCTGCGCGCGCATATCCACCCGGACCACCGGGCGTCGGCCGCCGTCGCGGCGGCGGTCGGGCTGGCGCCCACCGATGAGTGGTACGACAACGAAGTGCGCTGGCAGCGGCACCTCGACGGATGAGCGCGCGGTGGGCCGGCCGGCGGAACCCGGCCGGCCCACCGGCGCTGCTCGGCCGATCGGTCGAGTCAGCCGAGCAGTTGGGCAGTTGGGCAGTTGGGCAGTTGGGCAGTTGGGCAGTTGGGCAGTTGGGCAGTTGGGCAGTTGGGCAGTTGGGTCAGTACGTCAGGCGATCAGGGTGCGCACCATGCGGCAGGTGGTGTTGGACGGCCGGTGGATCCCGATCCGGGCCGCCGTGCTCCGTATCCGCCGGTTGTTCGCCTTCTCCGGCAGATACACGCCCGAGTCGAGCAGGGCGATGGCCAGGCGCATGGCCTTCAGACGGCGGTTGTGCGTCTCGTACCACTCGCGGGGCCGGCCCGCGGGCAGGGGCGCGCGCTTCAGGGGTGACGGTGTCCTGCCCGGCTTGCGGGCGGACGTACGGACCGGCTTGCTCACGGACTTCCCGGCGGACTTCGTTGTGATGCTGGCAACAGCCATCGGCGACCTCCCGGCACGGTGGTGGAACCCTCACGAACTACCCCCATTCTATCGCCCACCACTGACAATCGCCCCTGGCCAGAGGGGATTTGACGGTCTCGGGGAAGGGTTGGTTGAGCGGACGGGGCGGGCCGCGCGTATGTAACGGCGCACCGAATCCCCCCACCGGCCCCGCCCGTGCGCGGCCGGGAACAGGAGCCCCCACCCATGTCCCGTAAGAAGACGTTCAGCGGCAGGAAGAAGCTCGCTCTGCTCGCCGGTGCGGTGGCGCTGGCCGGCGGTACGGCGGTGATCATGACCGGTACGAGCCAGGCGTCGGTGGTCTGCGACGGACTGGCCACGGCGCTGCGCAACAACGAGGACTTCATCGCCGCCCAGCGCGCCACCCCGGACGCGCTCTCCGAGGCGCGGATCGCCAACCGTGTCGCGGTCATCGAGGAGATCCGGCTGAAGCAGAGGGCGTCCGGCTGCGATTCCGAGGCCGGAGGGGAGAGCGGCAGCGAGGACGCGAACGCGGGAGGGAACGCGGGCACGGGCGCGGATACGGGCGCGACCGGGGGCGGCGGCGACGCCACGGCCGCCCCCACCGACCCGGCGGGGGCGGCCGGCGAGGTCGTCTGCGCCGGTTCGACCGTCACGCTCTCCGGCGAGGCGGGTCCCCCGGCCGCGTCCAGCAATCAGTTCCCGGCCGGCACCGTCCTCCGGGTGACCAACCTCGACAACAACAAGTCGACGACGGTAGAGGTCACTTCGGTCTCCGGCAGCTGCGCCCTGCTCAACGACGCGGCGTTCGAGCTGGTCCGCGAGGACGGCAAGTTCCTGATCCGCAGAGCCCTGATCGAGCGGGTCCAGAGCGTCGAGTCGACGCCTCAGGAGCCGATCCGGAGCGTGAACTGACGGAACGGACCGAGGAGCGGGGGCAGGGCTAGGGTAGGGGTAAGGGGCGAGGAAAGGCTCCCCCTACTCCGCCCCCTGCGCGGCCACCTGCTCCTCCGCCGCCGCGAGGATCTCCGTAAGCCGCAGCCCGAACCGTACGTCGCAGGCGTGCGGCTGTCCCGTACGGACCGCTTCCAGCAGCGCGTCGACCGCCCGGCCGAAGGAGTCCACCGGATCGCCCCAGCCCTCCGGCAGCTCGGCCGTGCCGTGTTCGCCGCGGACTTCCAGCCCGGTGCCCGCGGCGGCGTGCGGCGCGCTCAGGCTCAGCGCCGCCGTGCTGGCCGCCCCCGACACATGCCGCAGCACGAGATGGGTGAGGTCGGGGCCGGTACGTGTCGCCCGTACCTCCGTGACATCGCCGAGCAGCGGGATCAGCGCGGACAGCGCGTGCGGTCCGACGTCCCACAGGCCGCCCTTCTCGCGGCGCCAGGGCGAGTCGGCGTACGGGCTCTCCGAGCCGGGCGCGAAGAGGCCGCCGAGCCAGTAGGCGTGCGCCGTGTACCAGCCGCCGCGCGCGGCCTGCTTCTCGACCCACTCCGCGGTCTGCGCCGCGAACCGCAGCGTGCAGAAGACCACGGACGCGACCCCGGCCTCCGCCGCCGCGTCCGCCACCGCGCGGGCGCCCGCCACGGTCGTCGCGACCGGCTTGTCCATGATCAGGTGGCAGCCCGCGGCGGCGGCCCGTACCGCCAGCGGCGCCTGGATGTCGGGCGGCAGCGCGAAGGCCACGGCGTCGCTCTCCGCGAAGAGGACATCGAGCCCCGCCTCGCCGGAGTGCGCGGTGGTGCCGTGTGCGGCGGCGAGCGCGGCGGCGGCCTCGGGCCGCCGCCCCCAGATGCCGCTGAACTCGATTCCGGGATGGGCGGCGAGGGCCGGCGCGTGGGTGTGTTCCGCCCAGGGGCCGGTGCCGAGGAGTCCGATACGTGGCTTGCTCGTGGTCATGACGGCCAGTGTGCCGGGTCGGAGCGGAGAACGGCACACCGCGCAGCGGGAAAACCGGTGGCCGCGCCCGCCCACGCCGGTGTTACGTTGCGGAGGCCGGCCGCGGGCCTTCGGCGCGACTTCCGGGACATGCCTCTGAAGCGTTGATTTCGCTGTTCGTGCCTCCATGCCCCGGCCGGCACCCGGGCACACCCGGGCACACCCGGGCACACCCGCGGGGGGAGGGAACACGGTGGCGGAGACCTTCGCCGAGCTGGTCGCGGCCGAGGACGTCCTGCTCTTCGTCAACGCGGCCGTCACCGCGACGGGCCAGCGCGAGTTCCGCTCCGGGCAGCGGGAACAGCGGCTCTCGCTCGCCTTCCTGCACGACTACGTACGGGTCAACTACCGCCCGGTCTACGCGGCGACGCTCGCCCTCGACATCAACGACCACAACGCGTGCCGGATCATCGAGGAGCTGCTGCGGACCGCGCGCGAGGCGACCCCCGAGGAGAAGCGGACCGAGGGCCGGCTGATTGCCGCCCGGCTGGCCGCGCTGCCGCCGCAGCGCGTCTACCGGCTGCTGCGCGCGCTCAGGACCGCCGGTGTCGGCAACCGCCGTACGCGCGCGATCGTGCGCGACTGGCTGGCGGCGCGGCCGGATCCGGCGTACGACGCGGTGAAGTACCGCGCCGGGCTCAAGGACGCCGCGCGCCATTTCCACCTGCCGCTCGCCCCTCCCCCGCTCGCCCCTCCCCCGGCCGTCGCATCCTCACCCTCCTCGCCCGGCGGCAGTGAGCTGGGCGACTTCCTCTTCGCGCCCGGCCGCCGCAAGAAGTACGCGCACCCGCTCCTCGACGCCCACCGCCGCGCCCACTTCGAGCAGGGCGCGCTGTACGAGCTGCCGTTCACCGCCGCCGAGGGGTTCGCGGCCCGGCACGGGATCGCGCGGGAGGTCTTCCTGACCCGGATGGCGCCCCGGATGACCCGCCTGGAGCGGCTCCGCACCGAGCGGTCAAACGCGGATAAAAGCCACCGCGGCCGTACGGACCTGGCCGTCATGCCGCTCACCCGGCTCGCGCTGTACGTCCTGTCCCTGCGCCGGGCCGAGCGCGCCGGCCGCCGGGCGGAGCTGACCGGGGCGCTGCGCGCGGCGGCCGGGCGCGTGGCCGGACCGTACGCGGGGACCTGGGGGCGGGTCGCCGCCGTACTGGACGACAGCTACTCCTCCTCCGGTTCGGGCGAGAAGCGCCGACGCCCGCTGGCGACCGCCCTGGCCTGCGGTTATCTGCTGGAGGCGCTGGCCGCGCCGGGAGCGTACGCCGCTCACTGGACCTCGGGCGGGACGGATCCGCTGCTTGTCGCGCCGTACGGCCCGACCCCGCTCGGCAGCCGGATCCTCGACGCGCTGGAGCACGCGCCGGAGCGGCTCGTCATCGTCTCCGACGGCTGGGACAACGCCCCGCCTGGACTGGCGGGCGAGGTGCTGCGGGTGTGGCGCACCCGGCTCGACCGGGAGCGGCGGACGGCCGTCACGCATCTGAACCCCGTATACGACGCGGACGTGTTCGATGTGCGCCGGCTGGCTCCGGGCGTGCCGACCGCGGGGATACGGGACGCCGAGGATCTGCCGGCCCTGGTGGAGATCGCGCGGTTCGCGGAGGGGCGTACGGACCCGGCGGAGCTGCGGGCGTATCTGGACGGGCGCGTGCGGCGGTTCCTCACGCGGGAGGAGGTGCGGCGGTGCCCCGGCTCGATCTCGACGGGCTGACCGCCCGTCCCGCGCAGGTCTGGGGCGGGATCCGCCTCGTACCGCTGGTGCGGGAACAGCCGATGGCCGGCCTGCGGCTGCGCCGGGAGGTCTACGGCGACACCGGCGGCGGCGCCGGTGACGAGGTGCTGGTGGATCCGGGGACGCGTTACGTGTCGTACATACCGCACGGGTTCGTCGCCGACTGGTCCGGCGAGGGGCCCGAGACAGGCGGCGGGCCGGGCGCCGCGTACGGCACCCAGCTCGGCAGCGGGCGGCCCGAGACCGTACGTGTGCACCGCCATCACCGGATGGTGAAGCGCCTGCCCAAAGACTCAAGGGCAGCCGGGGGCTCCGGGGGACCCGTCACGCGCGCCCGCTTCCTGCCGCTCCACCTCGCCCTGGAGGGCTATCTCGCGCTGCACTTCGGCGGCCCGTCCATCGCCTGGGACGAATGGTCCCGGCAGGCGGTACGGCACGGGCTCTCGCCGCGCGCCGAGGACGCGTATCTCGGGCTCACCGTCCGGGGGCTCGGTGACGCGCTGCGCGTCTTCGAGATCCACCCCGGGCAGTGCGGCGTGCTGATCCACACGGCGGACGCGCTCGCCGCCGCCTTCGTGGTGCCGCACCCGGACGACTACCGCGCCCTGCACCCCAGTCTGCTCCAGGACCTGTTCGGGGAGCTGGTGCACCAGTACGCGTTCTACGGCGGCCGGGTGCCGGAGTTCGGGGCCCGGATCCGCGACGGACGGCGGCTGGAGACGCTCGCCGATCTGCGGGCGGCGGCGCGGGAGCAGGAGCGGGCGTGGGCGCGGTCGTACACGCCGCTGCTGGCCCAGGGGCTGCTCTCCGCGTCGTACTCCTTCGAGCGGGTCTACCGGATGGGGGACTTCACGCTGCGGCGCTTCCTGCCGTCGTTCCACCGGGGTGACGCCGCAGGGCGGGCCGGGCGGCGCGAGACGGAGCAGCACATCGGGGAGGTGATCAGCGACCACAAGGGGCGGACCGCGTATCTGAAGACGTTCCGGCTCTCCGACGCGCAGATCAGGCGGGGCCATCTGCTGTCCCGGCTGGCCGCGCACGACTGGCAGCTGGACCGGACGGCGGAGGCGCTGGGCACGGGGCGCGAGGAGCTGGTGCGGCGGATCCACGCGGCGGGCTTCGGGGCGCTGCTGAACGCACAGCTGCTGAACACCCACGTCCGAACACCCATGTCCCGAACGCCCACGTAACCCGCACACAGCATGAACCGCACACATCCGCGCGGAACAAATGAAACCTGAGTAACACGCGGTTCACCGAGGAGCAACGGTAGGGAAATCACATATTGCGAGGCTGTCGGTCAAACCTGCTGCACCCGCAAAGGATGAGGCCCCGTGACGTTCAAGGCTGAGTACATCTGGATCGACGGAACCGAGCCGACGGCCAAGCTGCGCTCGAAGACGAAGATCCTCAGTGACGGCGCCGAGCTGCCCATCTGGGGCTTCGACGGGTCGAGCACGAACCAGGCCGAGGGCCACGCCTCCGACCGCGTGCTCAAGCCGGTCTTCTCCTGCCCGGACCCGATCCGCGGCGGCGACGACGTCCTCGTCCTGTGCGAGGTCCTGAACATCGACATGACGCCGCACGAGTCCAACACGCGGGCCGCGCTGACCGAGGTCGCGGAGAAGTTCGCCGGCCAGGAGCCGATCTTCGGCATCGAGCAGGAGTACACGTTCTTCAAGGGCGCCCGCCCGCTCGGCTTCCCCGAGGGCGGTTTCCCGGCGGCGCAGGGCGGCTACTACTGCGGTGTCGGCTCGGACGAGATCTTCGGCCGGGCGATCGTCGAGGCGCACCTCGACAACTGCCTGAAGGCGGGGCTCGGCATCTCCGGGATCAACGCCGAGGTCATGCCCGGGCAGTGGGAGTTCCAGGTCGGCCCGCTGGCGCCGCTGGTGGTCGCGGACCAGCTGTGGATCGCCCGCTGGCTGCTCTACCGCACCGCCGAGGACTTCGACGTCTCCGCGACGCTCGACCCGAAGCCGGTGAAGGGCGACTGGAACGGCGCCGGCGCGCACACCAACTTCTCGACGAAGGCCATGCGCGAGGGGTACGACGCGATCATCACCGCGTGCGAGTCGCTGGGCGAGGGCTCCAAGCCGCTCGACCACGTCAAGCACTACGGCGCGGGCATCGACGACCGGCTGACCGGGCTGCACGAGACCGCCCCGTGGAACGAGTACAGCTACGGCGTCTCGAACCGCGGCGCGTCCGTCCGTATCCCGTGGCAGGTCGAGCAGGACGGCAAGGGGTACATCGAGGACCGCCGCCCGAACGCCAACGTCGACCCGTACCTGGTCACGCGGCTGATCGTGGACACCTGCTGCTCGGCTCTGGAGAAGGCCGGCCAGGTCTGACGACCCACGGCACCATGATCCGATCCGCGGCTCCGCGCCGCGCCGGCTCCCTCGGGGGGCGACCGCCGACACGGTGGTCGCCCCCCGCTGCCGTGCGACGCCGGTGTGTGTTCGTATCGACAGATGAAAGGGGCGTGCTGAGGGACGGCGATGTCTGCTTCAATGGAGCCATGGCCAGCTTCCAGCACACCGTGACAGGTCGTCGTACCGACCTGGAGCCGTTCTGGCCGTCCCGGCAGCATCACGACTTCGACCGGGTGTGTTGCCGCGCGAGGAACGCGTCGGCCCTCTAAAGCCATTTTCTGGCCTTCGGCCGCCGCGCAGACGTACGTCTCTCCCGTCCGTCCTCCTGTCGTTCCGGCGACTCCTCCGCGCGAAAGAGCTGACCCCTCATGGCGAACTCCCTTTCCTTCTCGGCCGCCACCGCCACCGCACCCGCTCACTCCGGCTCCGCCCACCCCGGCTCCGCCGCGCCCTCGCTCGGCCGGGGCAGGCTGCGGGCCGTGGACCGCGACGAGACCGCGCCGCCCGTACCGGCCGCCGTGCCCGTACCGGCCCATGTCGTGGACTTCCTGCCGCCCGGTGCCACCTGGCTGCCGGCGCCTCAGCACACGCTGCCGTCCCTGCCGGGGCAGCCGCCGATGATCGGCTATCTGGTGCTCGTACCGGCGGACCAGCACACCGCCGTCACGGCCGCCGCCGCTGCTCCGTACCCCGCGGGGCACCCCGCCGGGCGTACGGAGCCGGACGGCGGGCCCGTGCTGGTCGACAGCGTCCAGCGGACCGCCGCCGTGGACGGCGAGCGGCTGGATCTCACGTACCTCGAATTCGAGCTGCTGGCGCATCTGGTGGCGCATCCGAACCGGGTGCACACGCGCGACCAGCTGGTGACGACGGTCTGGGGCTACGGCCATGTCGGCGACGGCCGGACCGTCGATGTCCATGTGGCGCGGCTGCGGCGCAAGCTGGGCGCCGCGCACCGGCACACCATCCAGACCGTACGGCGCGTGGGGTACAAGTACACGCCCTGACAGGGCTGTTACGGGTGTTACGACAAGCGAGCCCCGGCCGACCGGACTTCTCCGGCCGGCCGGGGCTCCGTCGTGCTACGCGTCCACCGGGACGTCCTTCCCGCTCTTCTCGCCGTTCCCGCCCTTCCTGGCCCGCGCGACCACACCCAGCACCCCGTCCACGACGAGGAACACGAGCAGGCTGATCCCGAGCAGCGGGAGGAACCAGCCGACCAGCGCCGTCACGGCCACGAGCGGCAGCAGCAGGGTCAGCGGCACCTTGCGCCAGGCGCCGCGCGGTATGGGCCGGCCCGCGCTGAACGCACGCTCCTTGGTGGGGCGGCGCAGCCACCACATCCGGTAGCCCCAGATGATCAGCACGATCAGGGAGACGGCCAGCGCGGCGAGCGCGAGCTGGTTGACCATGCCGAGGTACACGCCGGTGTGGGCGTCGATACCGATCCGGGTCAGCTTGGCCAGCAGGGGGTAGTCGGCGAAGCGCAGTTCGTCGATGACCTTGCCGTTGGCGGGGTCGACGGCGATGGAGTCGAGACGGACGGGGAACTGCCTGTCGGTCTCCGCGATCACATAGCCGACTCCCTCGGTCGGCAGCGTCACCTGGATCGGCCCGTCCAGACCGGCCTGCCGGGCGGCGACCACGGCGAGGTCGACGCCGATGTCCTCGCCGTCCGCCGAGTGGTCCATTCCGGGCATGCTGGCGCCGGATCCGTGCCCGCTGTGATCGTCTCCCCCACCGGAGCCGCCGCCGTCGAGGGACGCCGAGACGGACGGGGTGGAGCTGCCGAGCTGGTCCTTGATCTCGGAGATGTTGGCGCCCGCGTACTTCGACCAGGTCAGCCCGGTGGCGGAGAGCAGGACGAGTCCGGTGACGGCCCACAGTCCGAGCGTGCCGTGCAGTGAGAGCGTCCTGCGCCGGCCGGTGGTGCCGCGCTCGGGGAGGATCAGCGCCCGCTTCGAGGCGCGCTTGCGGCCGATCCAGAGGAAGAGTCCGCCGAGTGCCACCACCCACAGCCAGCTGGCGGCCAGCTCGCTGTAGAAGAGACCGGGCTCACCCAGCTGGAGGTGGCGGTGGAACTCGGAGAGCCAGCCGCGCACCGGCAGGGCCAGGGAGCTGCCGTAGGTGTCCAGCGCGCCCCGTACCTCGGCGGTGTACGGGTCGACGAAGACGGCGAGGGAGTGGTGCTCCTTCAAGCCGGGCGCGGACATCATGACCTTGGTGGTCTCTCCCTTCTCCGACGGCAGGCGTACGGAGGTGACGGTGCCCTCCGGGTGGGCGGCGCGGGCGGCGGCGATCTGGTCGGCGACCGGCTGGACGCGGTCACCGACCGGGGCGCGCAGCTCGTGGCGGTAAATGACCTTCTCGGCCTGGAAGGAGAGCGAGTAGAGGAATCCGCTGGTGGCAGCCACGAGCAGCAGGGGCGCTATCAGCAGGCCCGCGTAGAAGTGGAGCCGCAGGACGAGGGGGCGCAGCGCGCTCCATCCGGAGGCCCTGGGAGTCCCTGAGGCCCCTGCCGCGGCACCCGAGGGTGGTGCGGCGGGGGTCTTCTTCGGCTCGGCGGGATCCTTCTTCGGCTCGGTGGCGGTCTTCTTCGGCTCGGCGGCGGTCTCGTCATCGGTACCGGTCCCCTGTACGGGGTCGTCAATGGCCATGACTGTCCTAAGAGTTGGCGTCGGCATGGGGAAGGCAGCCCCGGCCGTCGGCCAACGTCAGGCAGTGCTGAGGGCGGCGGCTCCCGGGGCTGTGGCGCGGGCAGTACGGCCGGCCGGCGGGCCACGCCGCGACAGGGCGTGCGCGAGGACGGCCCCGCGCAGCCTGTGCGCCACGGGGGCGCCGGCGCGGGGCCTCGGCCGCCGGGGCGCCGCGGGCGGCCGGACGGTGGCGAGGAGCAGCCGCAGCGGGGCGAAGGCGAGCGCGCGGGCGGCGCGGCCGAGCCGGAACAGGGCGGCCTCGCCCCGGGCCAGCCAGAGGGCGCAGAAGAGGGCGGCGAGGACGTGGGCGGCGATCATCGCGGCGGAGCCGCCGAGAAGACCGTCCGCGGCGGCCACCGCGGCGGGATCGGCACCGGTGGTGGTGCCGCTCATGTCCATACCGGTGTGCGCGGCCGTCGACATGGATGTGGACAGTCCGTACGGCAGCGCCCCGGCGAGGATCAGGTGCAGCAGCGCCTGGACGGTGAGCAGCCCGGCGCCGATCGACCCGGCACCCCGGCGGCGTCCGGCCGCGAGCCACGCGACCACCCCGGTCACGGCGAACGCCGTCCACAGCGCGCCGGGCGCCGGCGCGTGCGCGGAGGCGCCCGCCGGTCCGGACGCCAGCGCGTGCCCGATCGCCGCGAGCGTCACGCAGACCGCGGCGAAGGCGGCGGCGCGCAGGGCGCGTATCGGTGACCGGGCGTCTGTCATGGTCCGCACATGCTCCCATCCCCGCGTAGTGCCCGGACACTCCCCGGCACCGGGATATACGGACGACCCCGGCCGCGCGCTCACCGGTCCCCGGCCCCTCAGGTCCGGACCTGTTGGGGTGATTGCCGGGGTACGCCCGGTTTGTTGATGGAGATTTCTATGAATTCCCGGAGCGGCTGAACACCTCCTGTAGGAAGCCCGTATGGAACGGAGCGCTTCGCTTCTCCCCCTGCCGCGATTTTCCTGTAACCGGCAACGAAGCTTGAGGAGTTAGTTCCATGGCACGTACATCGAGAAAACGCTCCACAACGGCAAACCGGGCGATCGCCGCCGGGGCTGCCTTGCTCCTTGGCGGGGGCGGGCTGGTAGCGGCCAACGTCTACGCGTCTGCGGGGGAGAACAAATCTTCCACGCAGAGCCAGAACGTCGCGCAGTCGTGGTCGACCATCAGTTGCCCGGACATCGCCACGCAGAGCCAGCTGGCGAACGTACCGGAGGCTGCCCGGCCCGAGGTCGACCGTAACCTCGCCCTGCTGGACACGCAGATCACCGAGGCGTACAAGCGGTTCGCCGACGAGAAGGCGCAGATCGCCCGCGATCCCGGGTTCGCCCAGAGCGCCATCCTGGGTCCGCTCCAGTCCAAGCGTTTCGCCACCATCGACCGGATCGCCATCGCGATCGGCCGGGTCGCCCAGAAGCCGACGGGTCTGGACGCGCTGTCCGCCTGCAAGCTCCAGGCCGACAACACCCCGAAGGCCGGCAACGGCAACAACAACGGCGGTGGCAACAACAACAACGGTGGCCAGAACAACGGCAACAATGGCGGCAACAACGGCGGCCAGAACAACGGCGACAACGGCGGTAACAACGGCGGCCAGAACAACGGCGGCGGCGACCAGGGTCAGAACGGCGGCCAGAACGGCGGTCAGGGTGACGGTCAGAACCAGGGTCAGGACGGCGGCCAGAACGGCGGCCAGGATGGCGGTCAGGGCGGCGGCCAGGGCGGTAACGGCCCCGAAGCCTCCGACTTCGTCGACATCACGAGCGTCCAGCCGAACGTCAAGAACGTCCGTAACGGCCGGGGCGGTTCGAAGGGCACCTTCAGCAGCGACTGCGGTGTCAACGAGAACCGGATTTTCAACTCGGACAATGTGATCGTGGCGCCCGGTGTGACCAATGGCGCGCACCACTTCCACGACTACATCGGCAACCAGAACAACGACGCGTTCGCGACCGACGAGAGCCTCGCCAACGGCTCGACCTCCTGCAAGAACCAGGGCGACAAGTCCTCGTACTTCTGGCCGGTCGTCCGTCTCCAGAACGGTGAGAACGAGGAAGACGCCAACAAGGACGGCGGCGGCCTCGAAGGCAACGTCGGCAAGATCCAGCGTCCCTCGCAGGTGACGAACGTGTTCGTCGGCAACCCGAAGTCCAAGGTTGTCGCCATGCCGCGGCTGCTGCGCATCATCACCGGTGACGCCAAGGCGTTCGTCAACGGCAACGCCAACGCCAACGCGTCGTGGAGCTGCACCGGGTTCGAGAACCGCCAGCTGAAGGACAAGTACCCGATCTGCCCGCAGGGCAGCCAGGTCGTCCGTACCTTCAAGTTCCAGAGCTGCTGGGACGGTCAGAACATCGACAGCGCCAACCACCGTACGCACGTCGCGTTCGCCGGTGCCGACGGCCGCTGCCAGAACGGCTTCCAGGCCATCCCGCAGCTGGTCCAGCGCATCGTCTACAACGTGCCCCCGGGCCCGGGCTTCGCGGTGGACTCCTTCCCGGAGCAGCTGCACAAGCCGGTCACCGACCACGGTGACTTCATCAACGTCTTCGACGAGAACCTGATGAACACGCTCGTCAGCTGCATCAACGAAGGCCGTAAGTGCAAGTAGGGCACCAGCGGCGCCGGCCGGCCGACGCGTAGTCGGCCGGCACCGGCACCGGCGGTGGTGAGGGAGTGGGCCGGGCCCCGATCGGACGGATTCCGACCGGCCGGGGCCCGGCCCACTCCCCCTCCCTCTGCTCTCCCCCCACACTCCCCACAGCCGCGCTGCGCGGTCAGCTCATGTCGTGACCCGAATGCTCCTCGTCCCCCCCACTGTCGCCGCTCTCCCCCGAGTGGTGCGACGAGCCGCTCTCCACGGTCCCGCCGAGTTGGCCGCGCAGCGCTTCTATGACCTTCTCCTCGCCGACGGCGACCCACTTCCTGCCGACGAGGTAGGAACCGCCGTAGTCCTTGGCCTCGTTGATCCACTCGCGCAGACCGCGGTCGGTCGCGAAGGTGGCGAGCACCCATTTGCCGTCGTCCGTATCGCAGTTGGCCTGTCGCAGCTCGGCCGACTCGGCGCTTATGTGCGGCTTGCACTCCGCCTGCGCGGCGATCTTCTCCAGGCTCCCGGTCGCCTCTTTCGGCGTCTCGGGAGCCTTCTCGTCGTTCGCGCCACAGCCCGCCGTGAGAAGCAGGGTCAGGGCCGCCAGTACCACCAGGGATCGTTCCTTACGCATACGCACATCGTCCCCCGTAACTCCGCTTCCGCGCCCATGATCGGGCGGGATATGGGAGAGATATGGGGCACGCGGCGAGACATGCGGTGAGGCACCCGGCGGTGTTACGGCAGCAGCAGCCAGTCCGCGCCCAGCGCCGCCACCAGGGTCAGCCCCAGCAGCCAGGTGCCCAGCCGGGTACGCCCGTGCCGGCTCAGCTCGATCACCACACCGCACATGATCATCGCGATCCCGTACACCCCGACCACCAGCACCGAGGTGCGCTCCGCGAGCCGGACCACCAGCAGCGCCGCCAGTCCGGTGAGGAACACCGACGCGACCGCCACTCCGAGCAACCGCGCCTGACGGGGCGTCAGCCCGTCGTACTCCGGATCCGCCGGGTCCATCGCCGGGTCGGTCACGAGGCCGACCGCCGGGTCCGCAGACCGGTCCGCCGGCCGCTCCGGCGCCGGGCCCTCAAGGTCCGGAATCGGGGTGTCAACGGCCGCGTCCTGGTCAGATGTGCTCATGGAGCGCGAGCGTATCCGAGATCCCACCGGCCCCGCCGGTTAGGCTGTTGGTATGACGACCGGGGTACGCCGCAGGATGGGCGTCGAGGAGCGCAAGCAGCAGTTGATCGGGGTGGCCCTCGAACTCTTCAGCCACCGCTCCCCCGACGATGTCTCCATCGACGAGATCGCCTCGGCCGCCGGTATCTCCCGCCCGCTCGTCTACCACTACTTCCCCGGCAAGCAGAGCCTGTACGAGGCGGCGCTGCGCCGGGCCGCCGACAAGCTGGCCGCGAGCTTCGTCGAGCCGCGCGAAGGCCCCCTGGGCGCGCGGCTGCTGCGGGTGACGGGGCGCTTCTTCGACTTCGTGGACGATCACGGCCCGGGTTTCAGCGCGCTGATGCGCGGCGGCCCGGCGGGCGGCTCCTCCACGGCCAACGCCATGGTCGACGAGGTGCGGCAGGCCGCGTACGGCCAGCTCCTGTGGCATCTCGACGTCGATCCCGCCGGGCCGCCCGCCCGGCTGGAGCTGGTCGTACGGTCCTGGGTGTCGCTGGCCGAGACGACGGCGCTGCTCTGGCTCGACGGGCGCCGGATCCCGCGGCGCGAGCTGGAGTTGCAGCTGGTGCACGACTTCGGGGCGCTGGCCGCGGTGAGCGCCGCGTACGACGCGGAGATGGCCGCGATCCTGCTGCGCGGGGTCGCGGACGAGCCGGCCGACGGCGCGTTCGCGGATCTCCTCGGCCGGCTGTCCCTGCTGGGCACGGGCGGTACGGCCCCGCCCGCTTCGGGCGTCCCGGGTCAGCGCGTTCAGGCGTAGACGACCGTCACCTGGGTGAAGCCCAGCGAGTGCAGCAGCCCCTGGAGCATGGCGGTGGTGTTCTTCTCGGCGCGGCCGGTCAGTTCGCTCTCCTCGGCGGCCTCGCCGATGTGCCGGGCGGCGAGCTGGTTCACGGCGCGTTCGTCGGCCGGGTTGTCGGAGAAGAGATCCCCGAGCCGGTCGAGCAGTCCGCGCTGCTTGGATACGGCGTAGGAGCGGTCGGGGTCCATCGCCGGCTTGCCGAGCACCGCGTGGGGCAGCCGGATCGTCGCGGTGGTGCGGTCGCCGTTGACCTGGACGCTGTCCTCCCCGATACCGCCGAAGTCGACGTACGAGGAGACCGTGCCCGCGCCCACGAAGAGGGTGCGGGTGCCGCGGAGGGCGTCGGGCAGATACTTGGTGTCCTTCTCCAGGTCCACGACGACCTGGAAGTTGCCCGAGGCCGCTTCGTAGCGGTCCAGATCCTGGATCGATTCGAGCAGGGTCGGTCCGGTCCGGTCATGGGTCTCCTCCCCGAACAGGTTGCCGAATCCGGGCAGCAGGTCGAGCCGGCTGCCGAGGAACAGCAGCGCGGCCACGGTCACGAGGACCAGGGGAACCTTTCCCCACCAGGGCAGCCGCGCGGAACGCTGCTCGCGACGGCTCTCTTCCGGTTTCGCGTCGGTGGACGTCATACCCACCTGATGTCCCGCACGGCTCCGTTCACACGGTCACAAAGTAAGTGTTTCGTCTCAAGTTCCTTGATCCACAAGGAACTTGAACAAAAAGCGTGGTCACAGCCCGGTACCCACCGCCCGGTACTCACCGCCCGGTCCTCACGGCTCCGGAAAGTGCCCCTGGAGCGCGCGGGCGAGCCCGCTCTCCCCGTCGTCCACCATCCCCCGGTGGAAGGCGTCCTCGTACGCCGGGTTCCCCGCCGCCGCGCGGGCCTGGCGTTCGCACTCGGCGCGTACGGTGGCCAACTCGGGGGTGCCGCGCTGGGGGTGGCCGACCATGCGCCAGAACGCCTGGCCCGTACCGTACGCGTACGCGGCCCGCTCGCCGTCGCCCTGCGCGGCGACGGCGGCGGCCAGCAGATCGAGGCCGAGCGCGATACCGAAGCTGTCGCCCAGCTCCTCCTTGCCGCTGACCATCGAGCGGGCGTGGGCCTCGGCCTCGTACGGCCGGTTCTGGAGCAGATGCACCAGCGCGAGCTGGTAGTCGGTGTAGGCGCGGGTCCAGCACTCGCCGCGCTCCATACAGACCCGGCGCAGCTCGGTGGCCTCCGCGCGGGACTCGTCGAGCCGGCCGAGGGCGGTGAGCGCGAAGATCCGCACCAGCCGGCAGCGCAGCTGGGACGGTGAGTCGAAGGGGCCGGCGGGCCGCTCGCGCAGCGCGCGGTCCGAGACCGTGAAGCCGGCCTGGGCGCGGCCCATCATGAGACAGGTGAGGCTGAGGAGGTACGCGGCGGAGAGCATCGACTCGGGGTCCCGGTCGCGCCAGGCCGCCTTGGTGCACCGCTCGCCGAGCCGGTGGGCGCTCTCGTGGTCGCCCTGGAGCATGACGGTGACCCCGAGCGCCCAGAGCGCGCGGGTGCGGTGCGGGCCGCGGGTGCGGGCGCCGTCGAGGGCGCGCTCCAGATAGATCCGGGCCTCGTGGAGATGGCCGCAGCAGGTCCAGTAGAAGCCGACGCGGCCGGCCATCTCCACGGCGGCCTCGGGGTCCGTGTCGAGGAGGTGGTTGAGCGCGGCGCAGAGGTCGGCGTGGCTCTCGGTGATCCTGGCGTACCAGGTGACCTGCTCGGGGCCGATCCAGCCCGTGTGGGCGCGGCGGGCGAGGCCGGCGAAGTGGGCGGCGTGCCGGTCGGCGAGGCGCTTCTCCTCGCCGAGTTCGGCCAGCCACATCGCGCCGTACTCGCGGATGGTGTCGAGCATCCGGAACCGGCCGCCCTCCCGGCTCAGCACGGACTGGGCGACGAGCCCGGCCAGCGCCCGGTCGACGGCGTCGGGGGTGAGCGGTCCGCCGGCGCAGACCGCCGCCGCGTCCGCCGCGCCGATGGCACCGCGGAAGACGGAGAGCCGGGCCCACAGCAGGCGCTCCAGGGGCGCGCACAGCTCGTGGCTCCAGCCGATGGCGGTCCGCAGGGCGCGGTGGCGCTGGGGCCAGCCGGTGTCGTGGACGAGTGTGTCGAGCCGGGAGCGGAGCCGGGAGGTCAGCAGGTCGGCCATGTGCTCGATGGAGGCGGGGGCGTTGGCGTTGTCGAGCTGGGCGCAGGCGAGTTCGACGGCGAGCGGGACGCCTTCGAGCCGGTGGCAGATCTGGACGGCCGCGGCGGCGGTCCCGGGGTCGTCGAGCGAGAGCCGGGGGGCGGAGGCGGCGGCGCGGTCGCGGAAGAGCTGGAGGATCTCGTCGTCGGCCTCCAGCGGCAACGGCCCTACGTCGAGGCGGTGTTCGTCCCGGCCGTCGAGGGGCTGCCGGCTGGTGGTGAGGACGGTGAGGCCGGGCGCGGCGGTGAGCAGTTCGCCGACGAGGTGGCGGCAGGCGTCGGCCACGCGTTCGCACGAGTCGAGGACGAGCAGCACGCGCCGGTCGGCGAGCCACTCGCAGAGCGCCTCGACGGGGGTGCGCAGCGAGTGGTCCCAGAGGCCGACGGCGTCCGAGACGGCGCTGAGCAGGGAGCGTTCGTCGTAGAGCGGCGAGAGGTCGGCCCACCAGACGCCGTCGGGATAGCGCGCGCTGCCGCGCGCGGCCTCGGCGGCCCGCAGCGCGAGCCTGGTCTTGCCCACGCCGCCGCTCCCGGTCAGCGTGATCAGCCGGTGTTCTTCGAGGGCGCGCGCCAACTGGACCAGCTCGGTCCCGCGCCCCACGAAGCTGGTCGTCTCCTCGGGAATGTTCCCCACCACGGGGACAGTCTGAACCTGTTTCACGCCATGACCGACACCCCTGCCAGTGCACGGTCAAAAACGACCGAGAGTCATTCCCCCGCGCTCAATTAGGCCGGAAAACCGGTCAATGAGCCGCCCGGCGCGGTGTACGCCGGGCGGCCTTGTGTCAAACGGGTCCGAGGAGCCGGCGGCGGTCAGCCGCGCCAGGTGTCGGAGAGGGTGACCTTTCCGGTCGCGGGCACGGTCGCCGTACGGTTGGCGCCGCTCTCCCAGGTGACATTGCCCGCCGCGTCCTTGCGGACGTACTTGTACTGGAAGGACGTGCCGGCCGGCAGCGCCACATCGAGCTTCCAGACCGGGTAGGCCGCCGGGTCGAGCTTGAGCGCGCCGCCGGTGTTCCAGCCGCCGAGCGCGGCGTGGTCGCCGGTGACGTAGATGTTCTGTCCGGGCACCGTGGTCGCGGTCACCCCGAAGGACGCGCCCGAGGTGCCGGTGCCGGGGGTCGCGGCGCAGGTCCGCGCGCCGGTGTGCAGCGCGAGTGCCGTACGGGCGCCGAGGGTGGCGGTGAACTGGCCGGAGCCGTTGACCGTGACCGCCCGGCCGCTCTGCACATCGCAGTAGTCGCCGCCGGGCAGCGAGGTCTGGAAGGTGCGGGTGAGCGCGGATCCCTCGTGGTTGAGGGCGACGTAACCGGCCGAGCCGCGGCCGAAGGCGATCTGGTTCGCCCCGTTGTCCCACCAGTTGGTGACGGACTGGCCGCGCGTGGTGTTGCGGAAGCCGATCATCGACGCGATCTCGCGCCAGGCGTGCTGGCACTTCCAGCCGTCGCTGTAACAGGCGTTGACCGTACCGCCGTTGGGCGGGCCCGCGTCCCGGTCGGTGAACTCGTAGCCGGAGTGCACATCGGGCGAGCCGTAGGGCCAGGCCAGCATGAAGACGTTGGCGAGGGTGTAGTGGGCGCCGTCCTTGTAGCTCAGGGTGTCGCCGCCGCGCTCGGTGTCGTGGTTGTCGACGAAGACGGCCGACCTGCCCGACTCCATATAGCCCCAGCTCTCGCCGAAGTTCTTCAGATAGGCGAGTTTCTCGTTGTTCAGGACCCGCTTGAGGTCGCGCGCGTAGCGGAACTCCTGGACATCGCCGGTGCCGAGGTACTCGCTCGGTGAGACGGCCTCGCCCGCGCCGTGTATCGCCTCCTGCTTCCAGTAGGCGCCCGGATCGCTCAGCCTGCTCTTGATGTTGGCGAGATCGGTGGCCGCCATGTGCTTGGCGCCGTCGATACGGAAGCCGTCGACACCGAGGGAGAGCAGGTCGTTCAGGTACGCGGCGATCCGGCCGCGTACATAATCGGCACCCGTGTCAAGGTCCGCGAGGCCGACCAGTTCGCAGTTCTGGACATTCGAGCGGTCGTTGTAGTTGGTGATGTCCGACCGGCAGGTGTGGAAGTCCGCGTTCGAGTAGACGCCCGGGTAGTTGTACTTGGTGTACGGGGAGCCGCCGGTGCCGGTGCCGCTGCCGGCCGTCATGTGGTTGATGACGGCGTCGGCGACGACCTTGACACCGGCCGTGTGACAGGCGCTGACCATGTTCGCGAAGGCGGCGCGGTCACCGAGCCGGCCCGCGATCCGGTAGCTGACCGGCTGGTACGAGGTCCACCACTGGGCGCCCTGGATGTGCTCCTGGGGCGGTGAGACCTGGACATAGCCGTAACCGGCCGGGCCGAGGGTGTCCGTGCACGCCCTGGCTATGGAGTCGAACTTCCACTCGAACAGTACGGCGGTGACGTCCTTGGCGCCCGGGGGCGCCGCCTGGGCGGTCTGGGCCGGGACCGTCAGGGCGACGGCCGCGCCGGCCACGAGGGCCAGCGCGGCGGCCAGGGGTCTCCGGACGCGGACTCTGCGAGCCATGTCATTCCTCCAACAACACTGGTGGGGAAGGTGCGGGTGCAGTGCGGGTGGATCCGGTCGTGCGGAGGGTGCGGTGGTGGTGCGGGTGGTGCGTCAATGGGGGGATGGGCCGGTCACACGGCCCACCACACCGTGGTGTCGGCGGGCAGTTCGGTGTGGCCGTCGTCGGCCTCGCCGGCCGCGATCGGGCCGCTGGCCAGCAGCGGACGGCCGGGGGTCGCGATGCGTACCGGCGTGTCCGTCGTGTTGACCGTGCAGCGGAAGCCGGGCCGGCCGAGCACGAGTACGCCCTCGGGCGCGTCGTACCACTCCACGGCCGTGCCCGCGCCGAGCCCCGGGTGCTCCTTGCGTACGGTCAGGGCCGCCCGGTACAGCTCCAGCGTGGAGTCAGGGTCGCCGGTCTGGGCCTCGACCGAGTGCGCGCCCCAGCCGGCCGGCTGCGGGAGCCAGCTGCCGCCCGTACCGAATCCGTACGAACTGCCCTCGCGCGTCCAGGGGATGGGCACACGGCAGCCGTCGCGGTAGCCGTCCTGGCCGTCCGCGCGGAAGAACGACGGGTCCTGGCGGGCCTCGTCGGGCAGGTCGGTGACGTCGGGCAGGCCCAGTTCCTCGCCCTGGTAGAGATAGGCGGAGCCGGGCAGGGCCAGCATGAGCAGCGTCGCCGCGCGGGCCCGGCGCAGTCCGAGCGTACGGTCGCCGGCCTGCCGGGTCTGGGTGCCGACGCCGGGCGGGCTCGCGAAGCGGGTGGCGTGCCGGGTCACGTCGTGGTTGGAGAGCACCCAGGTGGCGGGGGCGCCGACCGGGCGCATCGCGGCGAGCGAGACCTCGATGACCTCGCGCAGCGCGGGCGCCTGCCAGGAGGTGCCCAGATACTGGAAGTTGAACGCCTGGTGGAGTTCGTCGGGGCGTACGTAGTTGGCGGTGCGCTCGACGGTCGGGGTCCATGCCTCGGCGACGGCGATCCGGTCGCCGGGGTACTCGTCGAGGATCGTGCGCCACTGCCGGTAGACCTCGTGCACCCCGTCCTGGTCGAAGAACGGCATGACGTCGTTGCCGAGCAGCCGCAGCTGGCCGCCCGCGCCGATGTCGGGCAGCCCGGCCGCCTTGACCAGGCCGTGGGCGACATCCACCCGGAAGCCGTCGACGCCCATGTCGAGCCAGAAGCGCAGGATGGAGCGGAACTCGTCGGCGACGGCCGGGTGGTCCCAGTTGAAGTCGGGCTGCTCGGGGGCGAAGAGATGGAGATACCAGTCGCCGGGGGCGCCGTCCGGGTCGGTGGTCCTGGTCCAGGCGGGGCCGCCGAAGATGGACTCCCAGTCGTTGGGCGGCAGTTCACCGTCCGGGCCCTTTCCGGGCCGGAAGTGGTAGCGCTCGCGCAGCGGGGAGCCGGGACCCTCGCGCAGGGCGCGCTTGAACCACTCGTGCTCCGCCGAGGAGTGGTTGGGGACGAGGTCGACGATGATCCGCAGATTCAGCGCGTGGGCGTCGCGGATCAGCGCGTCGGCGTCCAGCAGGGTGCCGAACATCGGGTCGATGGCCCGGTAGTCGGCCACGTCGTATCCCGCGTCGGCCTGCGGGGAGGCGTAGAACGGGCTGAGCCAGACGGCGTCGACGCCCAGCCCGGCGAGGTACGGGAGGCGGCGCCGCACCCCGTCGAGGTCGCCCATCCCGTCGCCGTTCCCGTCGGCGAAGCTGCGTGGATAGACCTGGTAGATCACCGCGTCCTGCCACCAGCCGCGGCGGTGGCCCGGGGCGTCGTCGGACGTGCCGGAGAAAGGGGCAGCGAGGTGCTGGGTCATGGTGTCCCTGGGTGTCTGGAGTGTCTGACGTATCTGGGGTGTGCGGGAGGCGTACGGCCAGTCAGCCCTTGACCGCGCCGGCGGACATGCCGGTGACGAGATGCCGCTGGGCGAAGAGGAAGACCACCGCGGCGGGGATCGCGATCAGTACGGACGCGGCGGTCATCGGGCCCCACTGGGCGCCGTACTGGTTGACGAACTTCTGGAGGCCGCCGGCGAGGGTGAGGTTCTCGTCGCCGACCATGAAGGCCGACGCGTAGGCGACCTCGCCCCAGGCGGTGATGAAGGAGTAGAACGCGGTCACGGCGAGCCCGGGCCGTGCGAGCGGCAGGATCAGCCGGAAGAAGGTGCCGAAGGGGGTCAGCCCGTCGACCATGCCGGACTCGTCTATCTCCCGGGGGATGGTGTCGAAGAAGCCCTTCATCATCCAGGCGCAGAACGGCACGGAGATGGTCATGTACGTGATGACCAGGCCGGCGGACCGGTTGAGCAGCCCGAGCCCGGCCATGATGTTGTAGATCGGCACGATGAGGACGGCGACCGGGAACATCTGGGTGACCAGCAGCGTCCACATCAGTCCGCGCTTGCCCGGGAAGCGGAAGCGGCTGACCGCGTAGCCGGTGGTGGCGGCGGTGAACACACCGAGGAGCGTGGTGAGGCCGGCGATGAGCAGCGAGTTGCCGAACCAGGTGAGGAACGGGGTGTCGCGCAGCAGCCCGGTGTAGTTCTCGAACGTGGGGTCGCGGAAGAAGTCGGTGGTCGTCGCGTAGCTCGCGGGCTTGAGCGAGGTCAGGAAGACCCAGAGCACCGGGAAGACGGCGATGACGGACGCGACGACGAGCGTGGTGTGCAGCGCGACGGAGGCGAGCGGCGAACGCCGGCCGCGCCGCGGGGTGTTGGCGGCCGGGGCGATCGCGGGGACGGTCGCCGGGGCGGGTACGGGGGCGGTGGCGGTGGTCACCACGTATCTCCCTGCTTGCGGAGGACTCGCCGGTAGACCGCGGCGAAGAGCATCAGGAGGACGAGGATCAGCACGCCCCAGGTGGAGGACTGCGCGTAGTCGCGCGGGCTGATCTCGAAGGAGAACTTGTACGCCTGGGTGACCAGGATCTGGGTCGCCTCACCGGGCCCGCCCCGGGTGAGCAGGAAGATCACCGGGAACATGTTGAACGTCCAGATGGTGGAGAGCAGGATCACGGTCGTGCTGACCGGCCGCAGCCCCGGCATCGTGATGTGACGGAACCGCTGCCGGGCGTTCGCGCCGTCCATCTCGGCGGCCTCGTACATCTCCCCGGAGATGGACTGGAGCCCGCCGAGCAGCGCGACCATCATGAAGGGGACACCGAGCCAGACGTTGACGGCAATGACCGAGAACTTGGCCCAGGTGGGGTCGTTGAGCCAGGGCACGGCGTCGATGCCGCCGCCCGCCAGCAGCTTGTTCAGGAGGCCGCGGTCCTCGTTGTAGAGAAAGCGCCAGGCGAAGACGGAGACGAAGCCCGGCACGGCCCAGGGCAGGATCAGCAGCATCCGGTAGAGGGAGCGGCCGGCGATCCGGCGGTTGAGCAGGGTCGCGAGCCCGAGGCCCAGCGCGAAGGTGACGGAGACGCAGGAGACCGTCCACACCAGCGTCCAGCCGAGCGTGCCCAGGAACTGACTGCCCGTCAGAGCGTCGGTGTAGTTGTCGAGTCCGACGAACTCGTACGTCGCGGGGAGGTGGTTGACCCCGATGTTCCGCTCGACGTTGCGTTCGTTGGCGTCGGTGAGCGACAGATAGACGCCGCGCAGCAGCGGGTATCCGATGATCACGCCGATCACGACGACGACGGGGGCGACCATCGTCCAGGCGTACCAGTGGACCGAGAGCGCGCGCCGGAGCCCGCCGGGGGGCCGGGTCTTCCCGGCCGGGCCGCCGGCGCCGCGGCTCCGGCCGCGGACGGGGGTGCCGTCCGCCGCCGGAGCCACGGACGGGCCGGTGTGGACAGCCATGCTACTTCCAGCCCTTGAGGAGCTTGCGGTACGCGTCGCCGGTCGACGTGACGCCCTTCTCCGGGGTGGTCTGGCCGGTGAGGACCTTGGTGTACTCGGTGACGAGCGGCGCGAACAGGCTGCCGGTCTCCGGGATCCAGGGGCGCTCGATGGCCTTGTCCACGACGGGCTTGAAGAAGCCGACGATCTCGTTCTTCGCGACCTCGGGGCGCTCGTAGACGGAGGTACGGGTCGGGAGCAGGCTCAGCTCCTCGGCGACCTTGGCCTGGCTCTCGGCTGACGTCATGTACGCGGTGAAGGCGTAGGACGCGTCGAGGTTCTTGGAGCCGGCGTACACCGCGAGGTTGTGGCCGCCCTGCGGGGCGCCCTGGGCGACGGATCCGGCCGGTACGGGCGCGATGCCGAGGTTGGCCTTGTCCTTGAACTGCGCGCCGCCGTAGGTGTCGGCGACGGCCCACGGGCCGTTGATGATCATCGCGACATCGCCGTCCTTGAACGACGCCTGCATGTTCTCCCAGCCGTCGGTGGCGTCGGTCTTGGCGGCGCCGGAGTCGACGAGGTCCTTGACGACGGCCATGGCCTTGGCGCCGGCGGGGTCGTCCACGGTGACGGTCTTCGACGCGGCGTCGACCAGATTGCCGCCCTCGCCGTAGAGGAACGACAGGAACCAGTAGGCGTCGTCGCCGCGCAGATAGAGGCCGGTCTTGCCGGTCTTTTCCTTGATCTTCTTCGAGACGCTCTTCAACTCGGCGACGGTGCCGGGCACTTCGACACCCGCCTCCTTGAAGATCTTCTTGTTGTAGAAGATGCCCATGGAGTCGATGACCTGCGGCGCCGCGTACGTCTTGCCGGCGTACTTCGTCGAGGCGGCGGCCTGCGGCAGGAAGTCCTTCTCGTCCTTGAGCGCGGGGGTGCCGTCCAGCGGCGCGAGATAGCCGAGGTCGGCGAACTCGGGGGTCCAGGCGACCTCGGAGCGGATGACGTCGGGGGCGCCGGAGCCGGACTGCGCGGCGTTCTTGAACTTGTTCTGGGCGTCACCGAAGGGCACGTTGACGTAGTTGACCTTGACCTTCGGGTGCTGGGCGGTGAAGCCCTCGGCCAGCTTCTTGAAGACCTTGTCCTCGCTGCCGACGGTCGAGGTGTCCCACCAGGTGACCGTCCCCGACAGCTCACCGCCCTTGCCACCGGCGCTTCCTGAGTCGCCGTCACTTCCGCAGGCGGTCGCCGCGAGGGCCAGGATCGCGGCCAGGGCGGTGGCCGTTATGCCACGTCGCATACGAACTCCTTCAACTGCCGTACCGCTCCGTCGCGGCGCCGGGTCGGTAGGTGAAGTTAACAGCGATGCAAGAACGCCGAAAGACCTTGCGGAAGATTTCTGCAAGAAGTGCCGATCGTTACCGGGGTGTGTCCCCTGCGTGCGTTGGCGAGTGTTGGCCAATCCCTTGACTCGCAGACCAAGAGCTGGCAGGGAGATCGGTGACGGATCCGCAAGATCTTGCAAGAGCTTGCTGCCCCGACCGGACACCATGCGTGGTGGGCAATCCGACACCCGCCCGGTACAGTCCACTCACATGACCGCACGGCTTGCCGATATCGCAGCTCAGGCGGGGGTCAGCGAAGCGACGGTCAGCCGCGTTCTGAACGGCAAACCCGGGGTTGCCGCGACCACCCGCGAGTCCGTACTCGCCGCGCTCGATGTGCTCGGATACGAACGCCCCGTACGTCTGCGCCGCCGCAGCGCGGGGCTGGTCGGGCTGATCACCCCCGAGCTGGAGAACCCGATCTTCCCCGCGCTCGCCCAGGTCATCGGCCAGGCGCTGACCCGCCAGGGCTACACCCCGGTGCTGGCGACCCAGACCCCCGGCGGCTCGACCGAGGACGAGCTGACGGAGATGCTCGTCGAACGGGATGTCTCCGGCATCATCTTCGTCTCCGGGCTGCACGCCGACACCTCCGCCGACATGCGGCGCTACGAGAAACTGGGCGCCCAGGGCGTGCCGTTCGTCCTGGTGGACGGCTTCTCGCCGAAGGTACGGGCGCCGTTCATCTCCCCCGACGACCGCGCCGCCGTCCGGCTCGCGGTGACCCATCTCGTCTCGCTCGGCCACCAGCGGATCGGCCTCGCGGTCGGCCCCCGGCGGTTCGTCCCCGTACTCCGCAAGATCGAGGGGTTCCGTACGGTCGTACCGGAGCTGCTCGGGCTCTCCGCCGAGGAGACCGAGGAGCTGATCCAGCAGTCGCTGTTCACCCTGGAGGGCGGCCAGGCGGCGGCCTCGGCGCTGATCGAGCGCGGCTGTACGGCGGTGGTGTGCGCGAGCGACATGATGGCGCTCGGCGCGATCAGGGCCGCGCGCCGGCTCGGTCTGGAGGTGCCCAGGGATCTGTCGGTCGTCGGTTTCGACGACTCGCCCCTCATAGCGTTCACCGATCCGCCGCTGACGACCGTCCGCAAGCCGGTGCCGGCGATGGGCCAGGCCGCGGTACGCACGCTCCTGGAGGAGATCGGCGGGACACCCGCGCCGCACAGCGAATTCGTGTTCATGCCGGAACTGGTCGTGCGCGGTTCCACCGCCTCGGGCCCGGTCCCCGGAATCCCGGGTACCGCGGGAGGAACGCGTACCTGAGGAGCCGGGAACTCGTACCTGGGTAGGAGCGAATGCGCCGGGAACAGGACCGAGGGATGATCGGTCGAGGGCCCGAATCTGGCAGACTTTCCCACCATGGGTGAATCCACCGTGAACGCACAGGAAAGCCGAACGGCCACTCCTCCGTCACCCATCCCTGACGGGGCGGCCAGCCCGGCGGCGACCGACGGGACGGCCGACGAGGCGACCGGCATCACGCCCGGCCGGCGCCGGTACGGGCTCCCGCGCCAGGCGCTCCAGCGCCTGCGGACCCCCCGCCGCCCGCGCATCTGGTTCGAGATCCTCCTGATCGCGGTGAGTTACTACACCTACTCACTGATCCGTAACGCCGTTCCGGAACAGAAGGTGAAAGCGCTCAGTAACGCGGACTGGATCTGGCGCACGGAACATACGCTCGGCATTGCGGTGGAACGTTCGATCAATCACGCGGTGGATTCGGTGACGTGGTTGATCATCGGCATGAACTACTACTACGCGACCTTGCATTTCATTGTCACGATCGGCGTACTGGTCTGGCTTTTCCGGAGCCATCCCGGCCGTTACGCGGCGACCCGCCTGGTGCTCTTCTCGACCACCCTGGTGGCCCTGCTCGGTTACTACCTGTATCCGCTGGCACCGCCGCGCCTCATGCCCGGGCTGGGCTTCATCGACACCGTCGCCCACCACGAGACCTGGGGCTCGATGGCCTCCGGCAACCTCAAGAACATGTCGAACCAGTACGCCGCGATGCCGTCGATGCACATCGGCTGGTCGCTCTGGTGCGGGCTGACCATCTTCGCGCTCGCCAAGGCGCCCTGGGCGAGGATCCTCGGTCTGCTCTACCCGGCGGCCACCCTGGTGGTGATCGTCGCCACCGCCAACCACTTCTGGCTGGACGCCGTGGGCGGCATGATCTGCCTGGCGTTCGGCTTCGCCGTCTCGGCCCTCTGGTACGGCGCGCTGCCGTACCGTCTGCCACGCCGGGTCGCGACAGGGCGCCCGGAACGCCCCGCCGGGAGACGCGCGGCGTACTGATCTCTCCACCACAGGAGTCGTCTTGGCACCCCGCCCGGAAACCGGCCGCTACGGCCGCTGCGCCGCACTGCTGCTGTCACTGATAACGGCGACCGGAGCCCTCACCGGCTGCGACCTTCTGGACGCCGCGCTGGACCGGGGCTGCGAGGACAGCAAGAGCCGGATCGAGGAGGCGGAGTCGTACAGCATCCTCGGCTCCCACCCGGAGGGCGCCATCGTGCCGAAGGGCTTCGAGGACATCGACTCCGGCTGCTGGGCGGACAGCGGCGACGCGTGGGTGTACGCCAACCAGATCTATGTGTTCCCCGGAGACAGGGGCGACAAGACGGACGTGACCGAGTACTACCGGGAGGCGGCGAAGCGCGACGG
Source organism: Streptomyces paludis (assembly GCF_003344965.1). Classification (NCBI taxonomy): domain Bacteria; kingdom Bacillati; phylum Actinomycetota; class Actinomycetes; order Kitasatosporales; family Streptomycetaceae; genus Streptomyces; species Streptomyces paludis. The sequence continues at coordinate 1,626,240 of NZ_CP031194.1, forward strand.
CTGGAAGCTGTTCGGCGCCTACGATCCCGCCGGCTCAGGGAATCGGGCGAAACCGGGGGAACCGGCGGATCTGTGCTTCACCCTCGGCAAGGAGGACAAGAGCACGATACTGAACGTCGCGTTCGGGAGCGGGGACGAACTCACTCTCAGCGAAGAGCGCAAGCCCGGGACCGAATTCAGCTCGGGTCACGGCTACCGCGTGACCATCGACTCCACGGCCGACGGCTCCCCGAACGGCTGCCCGGACTGAAGCGCCCTCCCCGCCGGCGCCCCCGCCGGAACGGCGGCCGTGAACATCGTCAATGCCGCCGACAGTGACCTGGAGATCTGTCGGCGGCCTGCGGCCGTAGACCGTGTGGAGCGTCCGGCGGACGGGCCGGGCAGCCCCTCACCCCGTCCCGTAGAACAGCTTGTCCACCACCGCGCGCGCCCGGCGCGTCGTGCGGCGGTAGTCCTCCAGCATGTCCCCGCTGTACGAGGCGGGCGCGGCCGGCGGCCGGGTGCCCTGGGGGGTGGTGGGGCCCGGCGCGTAGCCCAGGTAGCGGCCCATCGCGCCCAGTTCGCGGGCGTCCGAAGGGAACGTGTCGCCCGGGCGGCCCCGTACCAGCATCGCGCCGTTGCGCACCCGGGTCGCCAGCACCCACGCGTCGTCGAGGATCCGGGCGTCCTCCGGCGCGAGCAGGCCCGCCGCGCCGGCCGCCACCAGGGCCGCGCGGGTGCGGGTGGTGCGCAGGGCGGGCACCGCGTGGCCGTGGCGCATCTGGAGGAGCTGGACGGTCCACTCGACGTCGGAGAGCCCGCCCCGGCCCAGCTTGGTGTGGAGCGTACGGTCCGCGCCGCGCGGCAGCCGCTCGGTCTCCATGCGCGCCTTGAGCCGGCGGATCTCCCGTACCGCCTCCTCGCCGAGGCCCTCGGCCGGATAGCGCAGCGGATCGATCAGCTCGATGAAGCGGCGGCCCAGCTCGGCGTCGCCCGCCATCGGCTCGGCGCGCAGCAGCGCCTGGCTCTCCCACCCCAGCGACCAGCGGCGGTAGTACGCGGCGTACGAGGCGAGCGTGCGGACCATCGGGCCGCTCTTGCCCTCCGGACGGAGATCCGCGTCGATCAGCAACGGCGGTTCGGAGGACGGCACTTGGAGCAGCCGCCGCATCTCGGTCACCACCGCGTTCGCCGCCTGGGCCGCCTCGTGCTCGCCGACGCCCTCGCGCGGCTCGTGGACGAAGAGGACGTCCGCGTCCGAGCCGTATCCCATCTCGTGCCCGCCGAACCGGCCCATGCCGATGACCGCGAACCGGGTCGGCAGTGTGTCGCCCCACTGGGTGCGTACGACGGCGCGCAGCGCGCCCGCGAGGGTGGCCGCGTTGAGATCGGTGAGCGCGTTCCCCACCCGGTCGACCAGCGCCCCGGGGTCCTTCTCGGCGGGGCTCTCCTCCGTACCGTACGAGCCGATGATGTCGGCGGCCGTCGTACGGAACAGCTCCCGCCTGCGCACCCCGCGCGCGGACTCGACCGCGCCCTCGGACGTGTCCGCGCGGCCGACCGCCGCGAGGACCTCCTGCTCCAGATGGTCCCGGCCGCGCGGGGTCAGCCCGTGGGGGTCGCCGAGCATGGCGACCGCCTCGGGCGCCCGCAGCAGCAGATCGGGGGCGAGCCGCCCGGCGGAGAGCACGCGCGCGAGGTTCTCGGCCGCGGCCCCCTCGTCGCGCAGCAGCCGCAGATACCAGGGCGTCTTGCCGAGCGCGTCCGAGACCTTGCGGAAGCCCAGGAGCCCGGCGTCGGGGTCGGCCGAGTCCGCGAACCAGCCGAGCAGCACCGGCAGCAGCGTCCGCTGGATCGCCGCCTTGCGGGTCACACCGGACGACAGCGCCTCCAGATGGCGCAGCGCCGCCACCGGGTCCGCGTACCCGAGTGCCTCCAGCCGCTGGCCCGCCGCCTTCGGGGAGAGCCGGGTCTCGCCGGGCGCGAGCTGGGCGACGGCGTCGAGCAGCGGCCGGTAGAAGATCTTCTCGTGCAGCCGCCGGACGACGGAGGCGTGCCGCTTCCAGGCCCGGTTCAGCTCGGCGACCGGATCGCCGCGCAGCCCGAGCGAGCGCCCGAGCCGCCGCAGGTCCGCCTCGTCCTCCGGCACCAGGTGGGTGCGCCGGAGCCGGTAGAGCTGGATCCGGTGCTCCATCGCGCGCAGGAAGCGGTACGCCTCGTCCAGCTGCGCCGCGTCCGTACGGCCCACATAGCCGCCCGCCGCGAGCGCGGCCAGCGCGTCGAGCGTGGAGCCGCCGCGCAGCGTGGGGTCACTGCGGCCGTGCACCAACTGGAGGAGCTGGACGGCGAATTCGACGTCGCGCAGTCCGCCGGGGCCGAGTTTCAGCTCGCGCTCCACCTGGCCCGGCGGGATGTTGTCGACGACCCGGCGGCGCATCTTCTGCACGTCGGGGACGAAGTGGTCGCGCTCGGCGGCCTGCCAGACCAGCGGGGATACGGCGTCGATGTAGCGCGCGCCGAGCGCCGGGTCCCCGGCGACCGCGCGGGCCTTGAGCAGGGCCTGGAACTCCCAGGTCTTGGCCCAGCGCTGGTAGTAGGCGAGATGGCTGCTGAGGGTCCGTACGAGCGGACCGTTGCGCCCCTCGGGCCTCAGATTGGCGTCGACCGGCCAGATCGTGCCCTCCATGTTGGACTCGGAGCAGATCCGCATCAGATGCGATGCCAGCCGGGTCGCCGCCCGGATGGCCCCGCCCTCGTCGACGGCGCCGTCCGCCGACTCGACCGGCTCCCCGACGAAGATCACGTCCACGTCGGAGACGTAGTTCAGCTCGTGGCCGCCGCACTTGCCCATCGCGATGACCGCGAGCCGGCAGGCGGCGGCGTCCTCGGGGGCGGCGGCCTTGGCGATCGCGAGGGCCGCGCGCAGGGTCGCCGTCGCGAGGTCGGCCAGCTCGGCGGCGGCCTCGGCGACATCCGTCGTACCGCAGACGTCCCTGGCCGCTATGGCCAGCAGGCTGCGGCGGTAGGCGATGCGCAGCGAGACGGGGTCGGTCGCCGCGGCGAGGACGCGCTCGAACTCGGCGACGCCCGGGTGCAGGTCCGCCGGCTCGTACGTCTCCAGGACGTGCCAGTCGCCGGGGTGCCGGGCCAGATGGTCACCGAGCGCCTCGGAGGCCCCCAGCACCCCAAGCAGCCGGTCCCGCAGGGGCTTCGCCGTCACGACCGTGTCCAGCAGCACCCGCCGCTCGTCGGGGCGCTGCGCCTCGGTCAGCCGGACGAGCGAGCGCAGCGCGAGATCGGGGTCGGCGGCGCCGCCGAGGGCGTCGAGCAGCATGGGATCGGACCGTACGGGCGCCATCTCGGGCAGGTCGAGCAGCCGCTCGGCGGCGGACGGGTCGGTGAAGCCGTGCCGCAGCAGGCGGGTGAACGTACTGCTTCTGCGTCCCGGCAGTGCCATGTGTCGCCGTCCGTCCCCTGTCCACGCTCCGGATGTCCTCGCACTCCGGAAACCCTGCGACGGAGCCTAGCCCCGGCACCGATGAGTCGCGGCGACGGGCACGGTCAATACATGCGAAAGCCCGTACACACGTCGGCACACACGGAACGAGAGGCGGCTGCCCCATGTCCAAGGACTCCTCGCACCCCCCGGAGCACCCCCCGAAGGTCCCCCGCACCGAGCTGGATCCCCGCTACGGCGACCCGGCGGCCGAGCCCCTGCCCTGGCCGCGGGCGGTGGAGCTGCTGGCCGGGGCCGAGGTCTTCTGGCTGACGACCGTACGGCCCGAGGGCCGCCCGCATGTCACCCCGCTGCTGGCCGTGTGGTGGGACGGCGCGCTGTACTTCTGCACCGGCGCGGACGAGCGCAAGGCCCGGAACCTCGCCCACTGCCCGGAGGTGGTCCTCACCACGGGCACGAACACCCTCCGCGCCGGCTGCGACCTGGTGGTCGAGGGTACGGCCGTACGCGTGGCCGACGAGGGCCGGCTGACCGCGCTGGCGGAGGCGTGGGAGGCCAAGTACGGCCCGGACTGGCATGTCGACGTACGGGAGGGGGCCTTCGTCGTCGGCGGCAGCCATCCGGCGCTGGTCTTCGCGGTCTTCCCCCGTACGGCCTTCGGCTTCGCCAAGGACCCGTACGGCCAGACGCGCTGGCGCTTCTCGTGAATCGGCTTCGCGTGAATTGAGTGGCGGCGAGGGCGCCGTCCGGTCCAGGATGGCCGACCATGGGGCCGGCAGCGACGGGGGTGCTGCCGGCGCCCCACGATCGCGCCGCTACCCGCCCCGCCGCCATCCCGCGCGGCTAGCGCCTCGCGCCTTCTATAGCGGCCAACGTCCGCGCCGGATCGGCGACTTCGAGGACGAGCCGGTCGTACTTCTCCCCGCTCAGCTCCACCACGATGGCGCGCGCCGGATCGCGGACGTCCCAGAAGGTACGACGGCCCGCGCGGCGGAACGAGCCGAGGGTGATGACGCCGGGGAAGTGCGTGGCGACGCCCCAGCGGGCCCCGGGGTACGCGCGGGCGACGCGCTCGTCGGCGTACACCTGCTGGACGTTGGCCCAGGGAATGGTCAGGGGCCGGCGCCGGCCGAAGGTACGGCGCAGCCCTTCCAGCCGGATCACGAGTGCGGCGGGGGTGGTCTCGGCGAGTGCCATGAATGCGTCTCCTTCTTCACCCTGTCGATCTCTTGAGCTATCTCTTGCATCTGTTCTACGACATGTATAACAGCTATAGTTCGGAGCGTGCAACTGAGCCTTGACGCCGACAGCGAGACGCCGATCTATCAGCAGATCCGGGACCGGATCGTGGAAGCCATCGCCACCGGCGAGCTGGTGGCGGGCTCGGCCCTGCCCTCGACCCGGCAGCTGGGCACGGATCTGGCCATCAACTTCCACACCGTGAACAAGGCGTACGACCTGCTGCGCCAGGAAGGGCTCATCCGGGTCAACCGCAAGAGCGGTGCCGTCGTACGGCGCGATCCGCGCTCCGGGCCGCCCGAGGCGCCCTTCCCGGACGACTGGCAGGCCCGGCTGCGCACGCTGCTCGCCGAGGCCGCGGCCCAGGGGGTCGACCAGGACGAGGTACGGCGGCGGGTGGGGGGTGTGCTGGACACGTTCACCGCGCGCGACCTCACGGAGACGGAAACGGAAACGGAAGTGGAAGCGGAAACGAAAACGGAAGGGGCCAGGGCGTGACCATGCCGCTCGTCACCGATCTGCTCGCCATCACGCTGGTCACCGTCCTCGGGTGGTCGCTCCCCCTGCTCACCCGCCCGGAGCTGCCCTTCGGCGTACGCGTGCCACCCGGGTACGCCGCCGATCCGGCGGTCGTCGGGGAGCGGCGCCGCCACGCGCGCCGGGTGCTGGGCCTGGGCGCGCTCGCCGCGGCGGTGACGGTCGTGGCGAGCGCGGCGGCCCCGGACCCGTACGGCACCCCCGCCGTCACCCTGGCCCCGGCCCTTACCCTCGCCCTCGCCGACGCGCTCCTCTACGGGCTGGCGCACCGCCGGATCCGGGCGGCGAAGGCCCGGGAGGGCTGGTACGCGGGCACCCGCCAGGGCATCACCGCCGACACCCGCCTCCGTACCGAACGCGTACGCCTGCCGTGGCCGTGGCTCGCGCCCGCCGTGCTCGTCCTGCTGGCGACGGCGGCCGTGGGGATCGCGCGGTACGGCGGGCTGCCGCCGACGCTGCCCACCGCGCACGGCCTGGCCGTGGACGCCTCGGACCGGGTGCGTACGACACTCATGACGGCGTTCGCGCCCGTACTGGTCCAGGCGGCCCTGACGCTGCTGATGCCCCTGCTGACCGCCGTACTGACCCGGGCGCGCCCGGACCTCGACGCCGCCCGCCCGGCGGGCTCGGCCCGGCGCTACCGCGCCTATCTGGCCCGGCTGGTCCGGCCGATCGCCTTCGGCACGGCCTGCGCGAATCTGACCGTGCTCCTGCTCGCCCTGCGCCTGTGGGAGACCCGGCCCCTCGCCGGACCGCTGCCCCCGGGCCCGGCCACGGCCCTCACGTGCGCGCCCCTGGCGCTCGCGGTCGTGGCGTGGCTGGTCTTCGAGTTCCGCGTCGGCCAGGCCGGACACCGGCTGCCCGCCACCCCGGAGGAGGCGGCCGAGACATCCCCCCTGGTCCAGCGCGAGGACGACCGTCACTGGCACCTGGCCGGCTTCGTCTACGCCAACCGCACCGACCCGGCCCTCTTCGTCCACCAGCGCTCCGGCGGCCCCACCTGGACGATGAACCTGGGCCACCCCGCCACCTGGACCCTCATCGCCGCACTCACCCTGCTCGCCCCACTCGCCCTGACGGCCACGCGCTAGGAACAGCGCGGCGGGCCGGCGGAGAGCCGAAGCCCCCGCCGGCCCGCCGGCCGGAACAACACACCGAACACACCCACCCGCCGGTTACAGCACCGGCAGGTTCTTCTTCAGCTCGAAGGCCGTGACCTCGGAGCGGTACTCCTCCCACTCCTGCTTCTTGTTGCGGAGGAAGAAGTCGAAGACGTGCTCGCCGAGGGTCTCGGCGACCAGTTCGCTCCGCTCCATCAGGGAGATCGCCTCGCCCAGGTTCTGCGGGAGGGGCTCGATGCCCATCGCACGGCGCTCGGAGTCGGAGAGGGCCCAGACGTCGTCGTCGGCGCCCGCCGGGAGTTCGTAGCCCTCCTCGATGCCCTTGAGGCCGGCGGCCAGGAGCACCGCGTACGTCAGGTACGGGTTGGCGCCCGAGTCGATCGAGCGGACCTCGACACGGGCGGAGCCGGTCTTGCCGGGCTTGTACATCGGGACGCGGATCAGCGCGGAGCGGTTGTTGTGACCCCAGCAGATGTACGAGGGGGCCTCGCCGCCCGAGCCCGCGGTGCGGGACGAGCCGCCCCAGATGCGCTTGTACGAGTTGACCCACTGGTTGGTGACGGCCGAGATCTCCGCCGCGTGGCGCAGCAGCCCCGCGATGAAGGAGCGGCCGACCTTGGACAGCTGGTACTCCGCGCCGGACTCGTAGAACGCGTTGCGGTCTCCCTCGAAGAGGGAGAGGTGGGTGTGCATGCCGGAGCCGGGGTACTCGGAGAACGGCTTCGGCATGAACGTCGCCTGGACGCCCTGCTCCAGGGCGACCTGCTTCATGATCAGGCGGAACGTCATGATGTTGTCGGCCGTCGACAGCGCGTCCGCGTACCGCAGGTCGATCTCCTGCTGGCCCGGGGCGCCCTCGTGGTGGCTGAACTCCACCGAGATGCCCATCGATTCGAGCATCGTGATCGCCTGGCGCCGGAAGTCCATCCCCACGTTCTGCGGGGTGTGGTCGAAGTAGCCGGAGCTGTCGGCGGGGGTGGGGCGGCTGCCGTCGACGGGCTTGTCCTTGAGCAGGAAGAACTCGATCTCGGGGTGGGTGTAGAAGGTGAAGCCCAGGTCCGAGGTCTTGGCGAGCATCCGCTTGAGCACATAGCGCGGGTCCGCGAAGGACGGCGAGCCGTCGGGCATCAGGATGTCGCAGAACATCCTGGCCGTGCCGGGGGCCTCCGCGCGCCAGGGCAGGATCTGGAAGGTGCCCGGATCGGGCTTGGCGATCATGTCGGACTCGTACACCCGGGCGAAGCCCTCGATGGCGGAGCCGTCGAAGCCGATGCCTTCGTCGAAAGCCTGCTCCAGCTCCGCGGGTGCGACGGCGACCGACTTCAGGAAGCCGAGAACATCGGTGAACCAGAGACGCACGAAGCGGACGTCCCGCTCCTCCAGCGTGCGGAGAACAAATTCCTGCTGCTTGTCCATATTAGTTGTCCTACCCATCCTTGCTGGTCAGGCCACCTGCTCCCATGCCGCGGGGCACGTTGGGGCACATGAGCATCCCACCACACGATTTCGGTCGCGTTGCGAACCCCCGTCCAACGTTCCGCATCATGTGCGTGTCGGACTCCCGCCCATAGTGCCTGTACGTGTGGTGCCCGAGAAACAGCCGACCACAATCCAGCTGGCCCAAGATCACTTCTGGCGACTGTCCGCCACCCCAACGGCGACCTTCGGACAGCAATTGGCTACTTTGCGTTACTCGGCCAGTCCGGCGGATACGGGTACGGGTACGGCTCTGCCGGGGGCTCGTCGCCCGCCTCCGTGAACGCGGCGAGCGCGCCGACCAGGGCGACACGCTGTGCCGGGGCCATCCGCGCCACGATCGCGGCGATCTCCCGGTGGCGCGCGGCGGTGACGCGTTCGACCAGGGCGTGACCGGCCGGGGTGAGCCGCAGCCTTGTGCGGCGGCGGTCGTCGGGGTTGCTCTGCCGGTCGGCCAGCCCGGCGGCGATCAGCCGGTCGAGCATGCGCATGGCGGTCGACGGATTCACCCCGAGCCGCTCGGCGACCTCCACGAGCTTGGCGTCGCCATGGGCGGCGAGGACCACGAGCAGCCGCAGCTGCGGCAGGGTGACCGGTTCGCCGACGGAGGCGAGGCAGCGTACGGAGATGTCGACCAGCAGGCGGGACGCGGCCAGCACCGCGTGGGTCACCTCGTCGACGCCCGCGTCGGAGGCCGGATCGGGCGCCGGATCGGGCGCCGGGTCGCGGGCCGCGCCGGGCGCCGGGTCGGGCGTCACCGGTCCGCTCTTCGCTTGCTCGGCCATGCCCCTTTGTACCCCGCTCCTGACCGTTTCGTACCCCTATCCGCACCCGTTCCGTTACGGCCCGCGCCCCGATCGGTGCCACCGGCCTGCCGCCACCCCCTCCCCACGCACTACGATCTGCGCCCATGGGGGGTTCGCGGCGCGGCCATATACGCGGAACGCGTCCCACGGCGCTGGTGAGTGCTGTGGCGACGCTCTTCGCCGCGTTCCTCATCTGTCTCGGCGGCGGGTCCGGCGCCGTCTCCGCCGCCCCCTCGGGCGCTTCGGGCGCCTCGGATGTCGCGTACGTCACGCACGAGGGCGGCACGGCCCACACGGTCACGGCTCCCGCCGAGGCCGGGGCCCGCTACATCTGCCCGTACGGCAAGGGCGACTGCGGGTTCTTCCCGCATCTGAGCCCGGCCGTACTCACCGTCCCGCCGCCCGTCGCCCCCCTCGCCGACGGCGTACAGCTCTCGCATCTCACCGTGGCGCACCCCGTCGGCCGGGCGCCCCGCTCCGGAGCGCACGCCCGCGCGCCGGATCTCCACGTCCTTCAAGTGCTGCGGACGTAGCCGGGCCCCACCCCCGCTGATCACCACGTTCCGCCTCCACCGCACACACGTATCCCCAGAAGGACACACATCATGGCTTCCAAGTCCCAGTCCGCCGAGCGCAAGGCCCGAATAGAGGAGATGCGCCGCGCCGAGCGCGCCCGTGAGCGGCGCAGCCGCATCATCACGATCACGGCGAGCGCTCTCGTCGTGGCCGCGCTCGTCGGCGGCGGCGCCTTCCTCCTCAACAAGGAATCCGACAAGAAGGCGGCCGAGAAGGCCGCCGTGGCCGCGCCCGTGACCGGCGAGAAGTCCTGGGACGCCGAGAAGCTCGGCCGCAACCACGTCACCAAGGCGGTCACGTACCCGATGACCCCGCCGGTGGGCGGTGACCACGACCAGGTCTGGATGAACTGCGACGGCGACGTCTACGACAAGGCCATCCCGGACAAGAACGCCGTCCACTCGCTGGAGCACGGCGCGGTCTGGGTCACGTACAACGACAAGGCGTCGGACGACGACGTGAAGGCGCTCGCCGAGAAGGTCAAGAAGACCAAGTACTCGATGATGAGCCCGGTCCAGGACCAGAAGGGCGCGATCATGCTGAGCGCCTGGGGCAAGCAGGTCACGGTGGACAGCGCGGACGACTCGCGCGTCGACCAGTTCCTCACGAAGTACGTCCAGGGCGCGCAGACCCCCGAGCCGGGCGCCGCCTGCACGGGCGGGCTGGACGCCGCGTGACCGGGGCCGCCGGGGACGAGAAGGGGACCGCGGAAGGGGCCGAGGACGGGTCCGAGGAGGAGTACGTGCCCGCGCCCCGTCGCCGTGTCACCCGTACGCAGTGGGCGGCCGGTGTCGCCGTCGTCCTGGCGCTGGTCTTCGCCGGTACGGCCGCGGTCGCGTCGGCCGGGCGCGACAGCGGCTCCGGCGCGTCCGGTGCCCGTACCCCGTCGTCGGACTCGGCGGACGCGGGCTTCGCCCGTGACATGGCCGTCCACCACCAGCAGGCGGTGGAGATGTCCTTCATCGTCCGGGACAGCACGGACGACGAGGAGATACGCCGGCTGGCGTACGACATCGCCAACACCCAGGCGAACCAGCGCGGGATGCTGCTGGGCTGGCTGGACCTGTGGGGGCTGCCGAAGCTGGAGTCCGGTACGGAGCCGATGGCCTGGATGGCCGCGTCGGCCTCCGGGGACGGGGACGCGCACAGCTCCATGGACAGCATGGAGGGCATGGCGGACGACCACGGCGCCTACGAGGCCCACGACGGCTCCCTGATGGCCGGCATGGCCACCAGGACGGAGCTGGAGAGCCTCAGGAAGGCCCGCGGCAAGCAGGCCGAGATCCTCTACCTCCAGCTGATGACCGACCACCACAAGGGCGGCGTCACGATGGCGCAGGGCTGCGTTCAGCTCTGCGCGGTCGATACGGAGAAGAGCCTGGCGGCCGGCATGGTCGCCGCGCAGGAGTCGGAGATGAAGCTGATGGCCGACCTGCTGGCGGCGCGGGGCGCGAAGCCGCGCGCGTAGCAGCACGCAGCACCTGTGGGGCGTCCCGAGTGGGGCGCCCCACACAGCCGCTCCAGGACATCATGTCAGTCAGACGATTACACTGGGCGGCGTGCCTCAACTACGTCTCGCCCTGAATCAGATCGACTCGACCGTCGGGGACCTCGCCGCGAACGCCGAGGCGATCGTGCACTGGACCCGGCACGCCGCCGAGCAGGGGGCGCACCTCGTCGCGTTCCCCGAGATGGCGCTGACCGGTTACCCCGTCGAGGATCTCGCGCTGCGGTCGTCCTTCGTCGAGGCGTCCCGGGCCGCCGTGCGCGCGCTCGCCGTCCGGCTCGACGAGGAGGGCCTCGGCGAACTGCCCGTCGTCGTCGGCTACCTCGACCGCGCCGCGGAGTCCCAGCAGCGGTACGGGCAGCCCGCGGGCGCCCCGCGCAACGCCGCGGCCGTACTGCACCGCGGCGGGGTGGTGCTGAATTTCGCCAAGCACCATCTGCCGAACTACGGCGTCTTCGACGAGTTCCGGTACTTCGTACGGGGCGACACGATGCCCGTCGTCCGGGTGCACGGGGTGGATGTCGCGCTCGCCATCTGCGAGGACCTGTGGCAGGACGGCGGGCGCGTGCCGGCCGCCCGGTCCGCCGGGGCCGGGCTGCTGCTGTCGATCAACGCCTCGCCGTACGAGCGCGAGAAGGACGACACGCGGCTGGAGCTGGTCCGTAAGCGTGCCCAGGAGGCAGGCTGCACGATCGCGTTCCTCGCGATGATCGGCGGCCAGGACGAGCTGGTCTTCGACGGCGACTCGATCGTCGTCGACAAGGACGGCGAAGTGATCGCGCGGGCGCCGCAGTTCGCGGAGGGCTCGGTCATCCTGGACCTCGACCTGCCGGCCGCCGCCGCGGAGCCGCCCACGGGCGTCGTGGACGACGGGCTGCGGATCGACCGCGTCGTCCTCTCCGCGGACCCGCTGCCCGCGTACGAGCCGGAGCTGACCGGCGGCCACGCGGACCGGCTCGACGACGACGAGGAGATGTACTCGGCGCTGGTCGTGGGGCTGCGCGCGTACGCGGCGAAGAACGGCTTCCGGTCGGTGCTGATCGGGCTCTCCGGCGGGATCGACTCGGCGCTCGTCGCCGCGATCGCCTGTGACGCGCTGGGCGCGGCGAACGTGTACGGCGTGTCCATGCCGTCCAAGTACTCGTCGGACCACTCGAAGGGCGACGCCGCCGAGCTGGCACGCCGTACGGGCCTCAACTTCCGGACCCATTCCATCGAGCCGATGTTCGACGCGTACATGGGTTCGCTCGGGCTGTCCGGGCTCGCGGAGGAGAACCTCCAGGCGCGGCTGCGCGGCACGATGCTGATGGCGATCTCCAACCAGGAGGGCCATATCGTGCTGGCGCCGGGCAACAAGTCGGAGCTGGCGGTGGGGTATTCGACGCTGTACGGCGACTCCGTCGGCGCGTACGGCCCGATCAAGGACGTCTACAAGACGTATGTGTTCCGGCTGGCGCGCTGGCGCAACCGGGCCGCCGAGGAGCGCGGCCAGACGCCGCCGATCCCGGAAGCCTCGATCTCCAAGCCGCCGAGCGCCGAACTGCGCCCCGGCCAGGTCGACGCGGACTCGCTGCCGGACTACGACGTACTGGACCGGATCCTGGATCTGTACGTCGACCGGGACCAGGGCATGGACGCGATCGTGGCCGCGGGCTTCGACGCCGAGCTGGTCGCGAAGACGCTGCGGATGGTGGACACGGCCGAGTACAAGCGGCGCCAGTACCCGCCGGGGACGAAGATCTCCGCGAAGGGCTTCGGCAAGGACCGCCGGCTGCCGATCACCAACCGCTGGCGCGAGACGACGGCCTGAGAGCCTGCGCCCCCATGACGGCGCGCGGTGGTGCCGCACGTAACAGCACATGCGGCACCACCGCGCGCCGCGCGGGTATCAGCTTCAGCCCACGCGCTCCACGGCCTCCGCGGGCGCGCTCACCCCGCCCGAGGCGACGACGCGCGAGCCCTCCGGCGCCGTACCCCGGCCGCCCCGGCCGCCGCGGTCGAGGAATCCGGCCGTGACCGCGATGGCCAGCCCGACGGCCGCCAGGACGGCGCCGACCAGTGTCGGGGACATCCAGCCCCAGCCCGCCGCGATGGCCGCGCCACCGGCCCAGGCGCCGCCCGCGTTGGCCAGGTTGAAGGCCGAGTGGTTCGAGGCGGAGGCCAGCGTGGGGGCGTCCTTGGCCTTGCTCATGACGAGCATCTGGAGCGGCGTGGTCGTCATGAAGCCGACCGCGCCCAGGATCACCACCGTCACCAGCGCCGCCCACTGGATGTGCACGGTGAAGCGGAAGGCGACCAGCACCACGGCGAGGGTGCCGAGCGACCCGTAGAGCGTGGGCCGCAGCGCCCGGTCCGTCAGCGGTCCCGCCGCCAGCGCGCCGAGGGTCATGCCGATGCCGAAGAGCGCGAGCACCAGGGTGACGGAGGACTCACCGAAGCCCATCACCTCGGTGGTCATCGAGGCGAGGTACGAGTAGACGGCGAAGACCCCGCCGAAGCCCAGGACGGCCGTCGCGAGGCCCAGCAGCACCTGCCGGTCCTTGAGGGCGCGCAGCTCGCGGCCGACGCTCTGGTGGGCCTCCACGGGTACGTACGGTACGAGCCGGGCCAGCGCGGCCAGCGCGACCAGGCCGATCACCGTGACGACGAGGAAGGTGGCGCGCCAGCCGAGGTGCTGGCCGAGCAGGGTGGCGGCCGGGACACCGATGATGTTGGCGACGGTCAGCCCGAGGAACATGGTCGCCACGGCCCGCGCCTGGCGTCCCTCCGCCACCAGCCGGGCGGCGACGACCGCGCCGACCCCGAAGAACGCGCCGTGCGGCAGCCCGGCGAGCACCCGCCCGGCGAGCAGCCAGCCGAAGTCGGGGGCGAGCGCGGAGGCGAGGTTGCCGACGACGAAGAGGACCATCAGCAGGAGCAGCATCCGCTTGCGCGGGACTCGGGAGCCGACGGCGGTGAGCAGCGGGGCGCCGATGACGACGCCGATCGCGTAGGCCGACACCAGATAGCCGGCGGTCGGCACGGAGGTTCCCAGATCGTCCGCCACGTTGGGCAGCAGGCCCATCATGACGAACTCGGTCGTCCCGATGCCAAAGGCACTGACGGCCAAGGCGAGCAGGGCGAAGGGCATGACAAGAGACCTTTCAAAGGGCTGCGCGCCGCGGCGCGCGCGAGGGGACGACGTACGACGGCGTACGAAGAGGTACGAGGACGTACGGATGAGCCGCACGGATGAGCCGCACAGATTAGTACCCTCGCGGAACAAAGTCTCTCAGGTCATGTATTCCGGGAGATGAACACGGGATTGCGGCAAGCGCTCCCGCGGCGATCGGAATCAGGCCGATCTGAATGCAGGAGGTGACGCTCAGGATCTGGCGTCGTTCTCCGTCAGATCCACCCGCGCCGCGATCGGCAGATGGTCGCTGCCCGTCCTCGGCAGGCTCCAGGAGGAGGTCGGCTCGACGCCCTTCACCATGATCTGGTCGATCCTGGCCAGCGGGAACGCGGCCGGCCAGCTGAACCCGGGGCCGTGTCCGGCCGCGCCCTGGGTGGAGCGCATCTGGGAGGTGACGGCGTTCAGGGAGCGGTCGTTCATCGTGCCGTTGAGGTCGCCGAGCAGGATCACCCGGGGCAGCCGCTCGTCCGCGATCGCCTCGCCCAGCGCGTCCGCGCTCTTGTCGCGCTGGTTGGCGGTGAAGCCCGCGTGCAGCTTGACCCGTACGGAGGGCAGATGCGCCACATAAACGGCGACGGGGCCGGACGGAGTGGTGACCGTGGAGCGCATGGCGCGGACCCAGCCCAGCCGGATGTCGACGGGCCGGGTGCCGCTCAGCGGGTACTTGCTCCAGAGGCCGACGGTGCCCTGGACGGAGTGGTACTTGTACGTGCCGGCCAGCGCCGCCTCGTACACCGGTACGGCACTGGCCTTCAGCTCCTCCAGCGCGAGGACGTCCGCCCCGGACTCCGCCAGGTCGGCCGCGGTGCCCTTCGGGTCGGGGTTGTCCGCGTTGACGTTGTGGGTCGCGACCACGAGGTCGCCGCCGCCGCCGGACTTGTCCGTGACGAGTCCGCCGAACAGGTTCGCCCAGACGATCGTGGGGAGCAGCAGGGCGATGAGCGCGGTGGCGGAGCGGCGCACCAGCGCGAGGATCAGGAGCAGCGGGACGAAGAGTCCGAGCCAGGGCAGGAAGGTTTCGGTGAGACTGCCCAGGTTGCCGATCTTGTTGGGGATCTGCGCGTGAAGGATCATCAGCAGGGCGATGGCCACGGCGAGTACGGCGATGATGATGCCGCGCCGCCAGGTCCCGGGGTCCCTGCGCCAGCGGTCCAGACGCGCCAGGAGGGCTCTGCCGCGCGAGACCGGACGGGCTTCTCCGGCGCCTTCTCCGAAGCCGTCCCCGGCCCCGTTCCCGGCGCCGCCGGGACCGTACGGCCCGCCGCCCTCCCCGCCGTTAGCCATCGGCTGCGCCGTGTACTCCTGCGTCATTCCGCCGCCCTCACTGCCCTTGCCCGTGCACGCCCGCCCCTGACACTAAGGGATGTGAGGCCGCTTTCTCCGCCGTCCGAAGACGGCCGTACTGGCTCGGAGACGAAGGGCGTGGGGCGGGAAGTTCCGGCCAGGGACGAACAACCAGCAGGTGTGACAGAACGATCACACGCGGCGGGGGTTCCGACGGGGGTCCGGGGGCCCGGCCGGTACGGGTGTGATCAGCCTCACCGGCCGGGCGTTTCGCGTACGGAAGTCACGGGAGCCGGCCCCCGGAACGGCTCGCTCCGGTGGCCGCGGCCGGGGCCGCCGCAGAGGCCGCCGCCGGGTGCTGAGGGCTGAGGCCCTGGAGGGCGGCGTCGAGGATCCGGTCGGGGAGGTCCTCGTCGAGCGACGCGCCCGGCCGGTGGAGGGTGCGCATGATCATCGGGCCGACCAGCAGGTCGTGGACCAGCTCCGCCTCCAGGTCGTCGCGGAGTTCACCGGTGGCGATCCCCCGGCGGATCACCGCGAGGGTGGCCTCGCGCCGGGGGCCGATGACCGTCTTGTGGTACTCCGCCCAGAGGTTGGGGCTGCTCTTCATCTCGGCCGCCGCGTTGTGCAGCATGGCCGAGTTCCGCTGGGCGAGGCCGCGCCGGCGCATCGACTCCAGCAGGATCCGGAGATCCGCCAGCGCCGATTCGCCCGGCAGTTCGGGATCCGGCGGCTCGATCGCGCGCAGAACCTCGACGAACAGCTCCTCCTTGCCGGGCCAGCGCCGGTAGATGGTCGCCTTGCCGACACCCGCCGTACGGGCGATGCGTTCGACGGAGAGGGAGCCGAGCGGGACGCCGTCCTCCAGCAGGACCACGACGGCCTCCAGGATCGCCCGCTCGACGGCCTCACTGCGTGGCCTGCCGCGCCGGTGTTCCGTCTCGGCCCCGTGGTCCCGTTTCCGCACCTGTTCCGCCTCTCGCCGCGCTCGCACCGTCCGTTGTGCAGATTGTCTTACACGGACGGTCCCGTACGCGGTCGTACGCCGGTCGTACGCCCGTTGCACGGCGCTCACGTGCGCCGCCCGTGCGCCGGTCGCGTCAGCCGCGCGCGGCGCCCGCCTGTTCGGGACGCGGATCGCTCCCGCGAGCGGCCGGATCCCCCGCTTCCGCCGCGTCCGCCGCGTTCCCCGGCGCCGGGGGCCGGCCCGGCAGGAACACCGCGACCACCACCGCCCCGATCGCCGCGATGCCCGCCGAGGCGAACGCCGTGACGTGCATGGCGTCGAGGAACGCCTCGTACGCCGCGCCGATCAGCGGCCGGCCCGCCTCCGGGGCGAGCCGCGCCGCGGCGCCGAGCGTCGCCTCGATCGACTCCCCCGCCGCGTCCCGCGCCGCCGCCGGGACCCCGTCGAGGTGGCCGTCGATCCCGCTCCGGTACGTCGCGGAGAGCACCGAGCCGAGGACGGCCACGCCGAGCGCGCCGCCGACCTGACGGAAGGTGTTGTTGATGGCCGAGCCGGAGCCCGCCTTCTCGCGCGGCAGCGCCTGCATGATGGCGACGGTGACCGGCGGCATGATGTGGGCCATTCCGGTGCCCTGGACGAAAAAGACCACGCACAGCACCCAGACGGGGGTGGTCTCGTCGAAGAACCCGAAGGCCGCGAGCCCGGCACCGACCAGCAGCAGCCCTGCCGTACAGACCGCGCGGGCGCCGAAGCGGTCCACGACCAGCCGGGCGCGCGGCGCGAAGACCATCTGCGCGGCGGCGAGCGGCAGGATCAGCAGCCCGGACTGGAGCGCGCTGTAGCCGCGCACGCTCTGGAGGTAGAAGGCGGAGAAGAACGTCACCCCCATGAGCGCGAAGAAGACCAGCGCGATGGCCGCCACGGCCGCGGAGAACGCCGGCTTCCTGAAGTAGGAGACGTCCAGGGCCGGATGGTCGCTGCGCTTCTCGTGCCACACGAAGAGCGCCAGGACGGCCAGCCCGCCGAGCACCGGCACCAGCACCCCGGCGCCGGTGAAGTCGGCCAGCTCGCCGCCGCGGATGATGCCGTACACCAGCAGGACGAGTCCGACGATGGAGAGCAGGACCCCCAGCGGGTCCAGCCGGCCCGGCGCGGGGTCCCGCGAGTCCGGCACGAGCAGCACCATGGCGATCAGCGCGACGATCGCCACGGGCACGTTGACGAGGAAGATGGAGCCCCACCAGAAGTGCTCCAGCAGCACACCGCCGGTGATCGGCCCGATCGCGATGCCGAGGCCAACGCTGCCCGCCCAGATGCCTATCGCCTTGGGCTGCTCGTCGCGCTCGAAGACGTTCATGAGGACGGAGAGGGTGGCGGGCATCACAAAGGCGGCGCCGAAGCCCATGAGGGCGCGGTACGCGATGAGTTCACCGGGTGAACCGGACATCGCGGCGAGCGCGGACCCGAGCCCGAAGACGGCGATGCCGAAGAGCAGCACCTTCTTCCGGCCGATCCGGTCACCGAGCAGGCCCGAGGTGAAGAGCAGCCCGGCGAAGACGAGCGTGTAGGAGTTGATCGCCCACTCCAGCTCGCTCTGGGTGGCGCCGATCCCGGTGGGCGCGGGGGAGGCGATCGTCCTGACCGCCACGTTCAGGATCGAGTTGTCGAGGACGACGATCAACAGGCTGAGCATGAGCACGCCGAGGATGGCCCAGCGACGGCGGTGAACCGCCTCGGGGACCCGGGACTCGGGAGGGCGGGAGCTGGGCACGGGGGAAGCGGGCACAGGGGCTGCGGCGGCCGGGCCGCCGGACGGGTTGGGCATGACGGACAGCCTAGACCCGTTTCGATACGAGACCGTCTCGTATTGGAAAGTCTTTAGGGTCATGACGCGGCGCCCCTGGCCGCGGCTCACACCGCCCCCACTTCCCGTGGACCGTCCCGGGATGCCACCATGGAAGGGATCTGGGGACGCCGTCAGGGTGCCTCAAGATGACGAAAGGGCCTATGGCCATGACTGCTCAGGACACCGCTGCGGCCTCGGCCGCCCAGCGGCCGCCCGCATCCGCGGCAGACTCCCCCGGCGGCGGCGCCACCGGGAACCCGAAGGCGCTGTACGGCGGGACCCGCTCGCGCCGTATCACCGTCCACGACATCACCGCCGCCAAGGAGCGCGGTGAGAAGTGGCCCATGCTCACCGCCTACGACGCGATGACCGCCTCCGTCTTCGACGAGGCCGGCATCCCCGTGATGCTGGTCGGTGACTCCATGGGCAACTGCCATCTGGGGTACGAGACGACCGTGCCGGTCACGCTCGACGAGATGACGATGCTCTCCGCCGCCGTCGTACGCGGCACGAAGCGCGCCCTGATCGTCGGTGACCTGCCCTTCGGCTCGTACCAGGAAGGGCCCGTACAGGCGCTGCGCAGCGCCATGCGGCTGGTGAAGGACGCCGGGGTCGGCGCGGTGAAGCTGGAGGGCGGTGAGCGCTCGCACGGCCAGATCGAGCTGCTGGTGCGCTCCGGCATCCCGGTGATGGGGCACATCGGACTCACCCCGCAGTCCGTCAACACGCTCGGCTACCGGGTGCAGGGCCGTGGCGAGGAGGCCGCGCAGCAGCTGCTGCGCGACGCCAAGGCGGTGCAGGACGCGGGCGCCTTCGCGGTCGTGCTCGAACTCGTACCGGCCGAGCTGGCCGCCGAGGTGACGGGCCTGCTGCACATCCCGACCATCGGTATCGGCGCGGGGGTGGACACCGACGCGCAGGTGCTGGTGTACACGGACATGGCCGGGCTCACGCCGGGCAAGGCGCCGCGCTTCAGCAAGAAGTACGTGGACCTCCGCCGGGCGCTGGGCGACGCGGCGCGGGAGTTCGCGGACGAGGTGACGGCAGGAACGTTCCCGCAGGCGGAGCACACCTTCCACTAGGAATTCGGGGGCCACTGCCAGGAACATTCAGGGCCACCGCCGGGAAATCCAGAAGCCACTGCCCGCACGGACGACAGCCCGCCGATCTTCCCCCGTCGGCGGGCTGTCGCACGGTTATCCACAGGTTGTCGGCGGAATGTCGGCGGGATGTCGGTGGCGGCTGTTCCACTGGGGTCATGACACGAATCGACAAGAACCCCAGCGGCGGCCGGACCGGCAACGCCGTAGAGGTGCGGGGGCTGGTCAAGCACTACGGCACCACCAAGGCGCTGGACGGCGTGGATCTGGAGGTGCGCGAGGGCACCGTCCTCGGCGTGCTGGGACCCAACGGCGCCGGAAAGACGACGCTCGTCCGCATCCTCTCCACCCTCGTCCAGCCGGACGCCGGCACCGCCGTGGTCGCGGGGTACGACGTGCTGCGCCAGCCCCGCCAGCTGCGCCGCACCATAGGTCTCACGGGGCAGTACGCCTCGGTCGACGAGAAGCTCTCCGGCCGGGAGAACCTGTACATGATCGGCCGGCTCCTCGATCTGTCCCGCAAGGACGCCAGGAGCCGCGCCGACGAGCTGCTGGAGCGCTTCTCGCTCACCGAGGCGGCGAAGAAGCCCGCGATGCAGTATTCGGGCGGTATGCGGCGCCGGCTCGACCTGGCCGCCTCGATGATCGGCCGGCCGTCGGTCCTCTATCTGGACGAGCCGACGACCGGGCTCGACCCCCGGACCCGTAACGAGGTCTGGGACGAGGTGCAGCGGATGGTCGCGGAGGGGGCCACCGTCCTGCTCACCACCCAGTACATGGAAGAGGCGGAGCAGCTCGCGAACGAGCTGACCGTCATCGACCGCGGCCGGGTCATCGCGCGCGGCGGGGTGGACGAGCTGAAGGCGAAGATCGGCGGCCGTACGCTCCAGATCCGGCCGTCGGACCCCGCCCAGCTGCCCGCCATGGCGCAGGCGATCACCGACTCCGGCCTCGACGGCCTGGCCGGCGCGCAGGCCGTCCCGGACGAGGCAATGCTGTACGTGCCGATCCTCAGCGACCAGCAGCTGACCGCGGTCGTGGCCCTCCTGGGCGAGCGTGGCTTCGCCATCGCCCATATAGGCACCCATCTGCCCAGCCTGGACGAGGTGTTCCTCGCCATCACCGGCCAGAAGACCGGATCCGAGTCCGACATCGCCCTTGAGGAAGCCGCGGCATGAACACCTCTGCACCCACGAACACGAGCACGACCACCCGCCCCTCGTCCGGCCCTGGAGCCGGGGCCGGAGCGGGAGCCGACAGCGGCGCCGGTGTCACGCCCGGGTCCGCGCCGTCGTCCGCCATGGCGCCCGCCGCCGGCTCCGACGAGGGCCGGATCGGGCTGCGCGCCAATATGCGGCACATCGGCGCGCTGGCCCGCCGTAACGCCCTCCAGATCAAGGCGGATCCGGAGTCGATGTTCGACGTCCTGCTGATGCCGATCATCTTCACGCTGCTCTTCGTCTACGTCTTCGGCGGCTCGGTGGGCGCCAGCCTCGGCGGCGACCGCGACGCGTATGTGAACTACGTGGTGCCCGGACTGATGGCGATGATGGGCATGAACATCGCCATGGCCGTCGGCACGGGAGTCAACGACGACTTCCGCAAGGGCGTCATGGACCGGTTCCGTACGATGCCGATCGCCAGATCCTCCGTGCTGATAGCCAAGATCGTCGTTGAGCTGGGCCGGATGCTGATAGCCATCACCATCCTGCTCAGCATGGGCTTCCTGCTCGGCCTGGAGATCAAGACCTCGGTGATCGAGCTGCTCGCGGCCGTCGGGCTCTCCGCGGTGTTCGGCGCGTCACTGATGTGGATCTTCATCCTGCTGGGTCTGACGATGAAGACGGCTCAGGCCGTGCAGGGGGTGGCGATGCTCGTCATCATGCCGCTCCAGTTCGGCTCGTCGATCTTCGCGCCGACGGCCACCATGCCCGGCTGGCTCCAGTGGTTCACCGACTACAACCCGCTCTCCGGCCTCGCCGACGCGGCCCGGGGGCTGATAAACGGCGGCCCGGTCGCGCACTCGGTGTGGATGACGCTGGCCTGGTCGGCGGGGATCACGCTGGTGACGGCACCGCTGGCCGTGGCCAAGTTCCGCAAGAAGTCATGAGCCGACGGCGCTGACGCCGACCGGCGTCACCACCTGGGGGCCTCGGGGGTTTCGGGGGTTTCGGGTCTCCCCGGGGCCTCGGGGAAGGCGTCGGGGACGACGAGGGCGACGGCGGCCTCCAGGGTCAGCCGTTCGCCCTCGGCGAGCGCCTCCTCGTACACGGACGGGTCGAGGAGGGGCGCCACCGTCCGGCGCGCCTCCCGCAGGGTGATCCGCTCGACGAACGTACGGAAGTGCCGCTCGGGCAGCAGCGTCCCGTACGCGCCGATCAGCACGGCGGCGGTCCTCGCCGGGTCCGCCGGAAGACCGTCCGCGAGGAGGCCGTCCCCGGCGGCGCGGGGAGAGGAGGACGAGTGCGTGGACAACGCGTCGGTGGCGAGGCCGCCCAGCGCCCAGGCCGCCGTCAGCAGATGGAGCGCGGACATCTCCGGGGCGACCATCCGCGCCAGCGGGAGTACCGCCGCGATCTGGGCCTGGCGCGCCAGGGCGAGCCCCTCGGCGTACCGGCCCTGCGAGCAGTCCAGCCACGCGTACATCCCGTGCACAAAGCCCAGGAAGATATCTATGGTGTCGGCGCTGAACAGTTCGTACGCCTCGGCGAGATGCTCACGGGCCTCGTCCTGACGTCCCGTGCTGCCCAGCCACATCGCGAGGAGGAGCCGGGCCGCCGGCACCGCGTGATGCACCCCTTCGCGGTACTCCGCGACCACCTCGCGGAGCATCCGCTCGCCCTCTTCACCCCGGCCGGTCTCGAACATCGTCGCCGCCAGCCGCGCCCGCAGCAGCGCCACCTGGCTGCGCGCGCCCAGCTCCTGGGCGAGCACGACGGCCGCCGCGTAGTCCTCGGCGGCGAGGGCGTGCTCACCGGCCTTCTCCCGGGCCTCGCCCCGGGCGGAGAGCGCCTCCGCCGCGCCCCACGAGTCACCGAGCCGCCGGTAGATCACCAGACTGCGGTCCGCGTCCCGGCTCGCCTCGCGCGCCCAGACGCTCCGGTTCGCCAGGACATTGGCCCGTACGTGCAGGGAGCCGGCCAGCTCCCACTCGAAGCCGAAGTCCTCACAGGCCCGTACGGTCTCGTCCATGGCCCGGCGCAGCTCGTCGGCGTCGCCGGTGAACATGATCGCGAAGTACCAGAGCATGCCGGGGAACCGGCAGGTCTGGGGCAGCCCCGGCCGGTAGGCGTCGGCGACGGTCCGCAGCCGCGCCAGGCCCTCGGGCTTCGTCCACGCGTCCATCTCGTGGTCGATGCTGGCCAGTTCGACCAGCCGGACCTCGCGGCGCGCCTCCATGAGCATCTCGGCCGTCATCGGCGGCGGCGTGTCCGTGCAGCGCTCCATGATCGGCGGAGCGGGCTGTACGGGCGCGGCGAACGGGTCGGGACCCAGACCGGCCGCGACGCCGGACCACTGCCGGGCGTCGCTCCGCAGATCGAGCATCTGCCAGTACCAGGCGAGGGAGAGCACGAGACAGAGCGTCTCCTGCTCGTCGCGCAGGGCGACGGCCCGGCGCAGCGCGGTGCGCAGATTGCCGTACTCCAGCCGGAAGCGGGCGATGGCGGCGTGCTGTCCGGCGCCGCGCAGCTCCGGGTCCGTGGTCCGGGCCAGCTCCCGGTAGTGCACCAGATGCCGCCGCTCGGTGGCGGCGCGCTCACCGGCCTCGTCCAGCCGCTCGGCGGCGTACTCGGCAACGGTCTCCAGCAGCCGGTAGCGCATGTCGGCGCCGTCCGGGGTGGGCGCGGCGACGACGAGGGACTTGTCGATGAGGGAGCCGAGGTGCTCGGCGACATCGTGGGACGCGACGCCGCCGTGTGCGCCTTCGTCACCGCTGTGTGCGCCTTCGGCGTCCGCGCAGACCTCCTCGGCCGCCGTCAGCCCGCAGCCGCCCGTGAAGACGGAGAGCCGCCGCAGCACGGCCCGCTCGGGGGCGTCCAGCAGCTCCCAGGACCAGTCCACGACGGCGCGCAGGGTCTGCTGGCGCGGCAGTACGGTCCTGCTGCCGCTGGTCAGCAGCCGGAACCGGTCGTCGAGGCGGTCCGCGATCCGGCGCGGGGTGAGCATCCGCAGCCGGGCGGCGGCCAGTTCGATGGCGAGCGGCAGTCCGTCGAGCCGCCGGCAGATCTCGGCGACGGCCTCGGTCTCACCGGCCGGGTCGAAGTCGGGGCGTACCGTACGGGCCCGCTCCGCGAACAGCCGGTGCGCCGGATCGGGCGGCAGCGGCCCCACGGGGCGCACGATCTCGCCGGGCACACCGAGCGGCTCGCGGCTGGTGGCCAGGACGGTCAGCTCGGGGCAGTGCGCCAGCAGCTCATGGGCGAGGGCGGCGGCGGCCTCGATCACATGCTCGCAGTTGTCGAGGAGCAGCAGCATGCGGCGGCGGGCGCAGTGCTCGACCAGCCGGACGAGCGAATCGGTGGCGTGCCGGTCCACGACCCGCAGCTCCTCGGCCCCGGCGCCGCGCAGCACGGTCTCCCGGGCTCCGAGCGCGGTCAGTACGGCCTCGGCGACCGCCTCCGCGTCCTTCACGGGCGCCAGCTCGGCCAGCCACACCCCGTCCGGCCACTGCTCGGCCACCGTCTCGGCGGCCTCCTGCGACAGCCGCGTCTTCCCGGCGCCACCGGGCCCCAGCAGGGTGACGAGCCGGGCGCGCCCGAGGTCGCCCCGGATGGCCTCCATGTCGCTCTCCCGGCCGACGAAGCTGGTGAGCCGGGCCCGGAGATTGCCGGAGGGGGCGGGGACGGGGGCGGGAACGGCGGCGGACAAGGGGGAATGCGCCGGGAGCATGCGGTCGTCAGTACCGCTGCCGTTGAGGCTGTTGCCGTTGAGGGTGCTGCCGTTGATGCTTCCCGCCCCGCGCAGCAACTCCCCGTGCAGGGAGCGCAGTTCCGGGCCCGGGTCCGTGCCGAGGCGGCCGGCGAGCGCGCGGCGGACCTCGTCGTACGCGGCGAGCGCCTCCGCCGGGCGCGCCGCGTCGCGCAGCGCGCGGATCCGGAGCGCCTGGAGCCGCTCGTCCAGCGGGAAGCGCCCGCAGAGTTCGACCAGTTCGGGGAGCGCCTTCTCGGCCTCGCCGAGCGCGAGGGCGGCGGTCAGCCGCGTACGGCGGGCGTCCAGCCGCCGGGTCTCCCAGCGGGCGGCCTCGGCCGTACGGTCGGGGAGGTCGGCGAGGGCGGGACCGCGCCAGAGCGCGAGCGCGTCGTCCAGCAGCCCGGCCGCCTTGACGGCATCCCCCTGCGCCAGACAGCGCGCGCCCTCGTCCAGGAGGGTGCCGAAGCGGTGGATGTCGATGTCCTCCGCGCCGACGCACAACCGGTATCCGCCGTCGTCCGAGGCCACGGCGGCGGCTCCGATCGTCCGCCGCAGCCGCCCGACCAGCGCCTGGAGCGCCCCCACGGCGTCGGCCGGCGGATCGGCCGCCCAGACCTCGTCGACAAGCACCCCGACCGGGACGGTACGGCCGGGCCGCAGCGCGAGCACGGTCAGCAGCGCGCGCAGCCGGCTGCCGCCGAGGGCCGCGGGAGCGCCGTCGGCGTGGAAAGCCCTGGTGGTACCGAGGACGGAAACACGCATCCGTCCATTGTCGGTGACGGCGCTCAGAACAGCCGCCCCGCATCCCCGGAAGCACCGGCTCCGAATCGACGGCCGTACGGCACGGCCGGGGGTTCGTCGCGGCACTTCATCCGCCGACCTCCGGCCTTCCGTCGTATATGCCCTTCTTCCACAGCCCCGCCATAGGTACAGCATTCCTGGAACTCACTCCCACAAGCGAGACGTTTTTGACGTGCACGCGCGCGTGCGTGCCGTGCGCGTGCCGTGTGCGCGTCCGCGTGTACGTGCCGTTCGCGGCGTCGCAGCGGCCTGTACCGTCGGTCGGGCACGACCGTCGGCCTCACCACCATCGCGGGAGATCCACTGATGACCACCGCCATCCGGAAGAGCGACCGGCGCGTCTCCCCCGTGTTCCTGGGCATCGCCGCCGTCACGGCCGTCTCGGGGTGGGCCGTCTGGACGGACTACGCGGCGAGCCTCGGGGTCGCCGTCTTCCTGTTCGTCACGGGCTGCTGGATCGTCTCGCTCTGCCTGCACGAGTACGCGCACGCGCGCACCGCGCTGCACAGCGGTGACATCACGATCGGCGCGAAGGGCTATCTGACCCTCAACCCGCTCAAGTACACGCACGCGCTGCTCAGCATCGTGCTGCCGGTGATCTTCGTGATCATGGGCGGTATCGGTCTGCCCGGCGGCGCGGTCTTCATCGAGCGCGGCCGGATCCAGGGCCGCTGGAAGCACAGCCTGATCTCGGCGGCGGGCCCGCTGACGAACGTCCTGTTCGCGCTCGTCTGCACGGCCCCCTTCTGGCTGCACGCCCTGGACGGCGTCCCGCCGGCCTTCCGCTACGCCCTGGGCTTCATCGCCCTCCTCCAGGTCACGGCGGCCATCCTCAACTTCCTCCCGGTGCCGGGCCTCGACGGGTACGGCGTGGTCGAGCCGTGGCTCTCGTACAAGGTCCGCCGCCAGGTCGAACCCTTCGCGCCGTACGGCCTGCTGGTCGTCTTCGTCCTGCTCTTTTTCATCCCGGAGGTCAACGCGGCCTTCTTCGACGCGATCCACGCGATCCTGCGCGGCCTGGGCGTCTCGGAGCTGGACAGCTACTGCGGCCGGAACATCTTCAGCTTCTGGATGAGCCGGGACGGGTTCGTCTGCGGAGCGGCGGGGTAGCGGGGAGCGGCGGGGCGCACGCCCTTTGTTGTTGCTCAGCGGTAGCCGGTCACGTCGGCGGGCTTGCCGGGTCCCTGGACCTCGACCAGGTAGCGGAACGCGTCCGGCCGGCTGCCGTCGAGGTCGGAGAAGCCGTACTCCTGGGCGAGTTGGCCGCTGGAGAGCGACCCGCCGTTCCAGCGGGCCACCTCGGGATCGGCCGCCAGGGCGGCGACGGCGCGGCCGACGTAGGACGGCGTCTCGGAGATCGCGAAGTGCGGTTCGGCCTTCAGCGCGTCCCGCCAGGTCTCCTCGGTCACCCCGAAGTGGTCGAGCATCAGCTCCGAGCGCAGCCACCCGGGCGTGAGCGCCACGGCGGTGGCACCGCGCGGTCCCAGCTCGTGGCCGAGCGAGAAGCCCATCCGGAGCACGGCGGCCTTGGCGAGGTCGTAGAAGAACGAGTCGCGGTAGGTCTTCCCGTTGTACTCGGCGGTGCCGTCGGTCATCTCGACCACCAGCCCGCCCGGGGTACGCAACAGCAGCGGGAGCGCGTGGTGGCTGGTGATCGCGTGCGTGTCGACGGCGAGCCGGAGCATCCGGAGGCCGTTGTCGAGGTTGTGCTCCCAGAGCGGCGTGTCCCACTCGACGAGGAGTTCGCCGCCCCAGATGTCGTTGACGAGGATGTCCAGCCGCCCCTGCTCGGTCTCGATACGGTCCACCAGGGACCGGACCTGTGCCGGTACGAGGTGATCGACCGGCACGGCGATCCCCCGGCCGCCCGCTGCGGTGACGAGGTCGGCGGTGTCCTCGATGACCTCGGGCCGGTTGTACTCGGAACGCCGCTCACGCGTACTGCGCCCGGTGACATAGACGGTGGCCCCCGCCGCCCCCAACTCCACGGCGATCCCGCGCCCGGCACCCCGGGTCGCCCCGGCGACGAGGGCGACTTTGCCGTCGAGCGGGGGGTGGGGCTGGGGGTGGGCGTGCGGGTGCGACTGGGGATGCGCTGCTGCTGACATGGCTGTCTCCGTGTCCAGGTCTGTTCTGTTCGGTCTGTTCCAGCAAGAGTGCCCGGAATACTGGACAGCTTCTGTCGCCTTTTCCGTTCGGGTCGGGTGCAGGTCAGAGCAGCGCTGAGCGGGGTGGGTCGGTGGCGGAGGTTGTTGGGCGTGGGGCCGCCCCTCCAGCTGTGAGTGTCGCGTCTCCGACGGAGGAGTAAAGGGCACTCCTACGTCGCGTCGCTGCGCGATGGGCTGCGCCCACCCTTGACACCTCCCCCGGAGCCGCAAGTGCAGGTGCGGGAGGGGCGGCCGGGGGGAAGGGGGGCCCAGGAGGCACACGGGAGCGCGGGCCGGTTCAGGGTCCGCCGGCCGGCGGACCCTGCGGGGCCACGCGGCAGAGGAATGGGGCTGCCCGGCCCGTCTCAGCGGCTGACGGCCGCCTGTTGGTTGCGACCCAAGCCCCGCTGGTCACCGAGTGTGGGTGGTGGGGTTACTGGGACACGGGTGGCGGCAAGTGGGCCCTTGAAGGCCGCCTATGCGTCGCGGAGTGCCGCTTATGCACCTGAGGACACATGTGCCGCCCGAGGAGGCCCCCAATCACCTTCCAAATCACCCGATATGGGACAGGTGGGCAGGGTATACGGCCCGCAGACCCGGCCAGACAGCAGAACCCGCCCACCTTCCGGGCACCACAACGCAACGGTGACCAGCGGGGCTTGAGTCGCAACCAACAACGGACCGTCAGCCGCCGAGACGGGGCCGAGTCACCCCACTCCTCTGCCGCGCAGCCCCGCAGGGCCCACCGGCCCGTCAGCCCCTGAGCCGAGTGGTAGTGCAGCGGACCTCCCGGGCCCCCCTTCCCCCCGGCCGCCCCTCCCGCACCTGCACTTGCGACTCCGGGGGAGGTGTCAAGGGTGACCGGAGGTCATCGCGCAGCGACGCGACTTTAGGAGCGCCCTTTACACCTCCACCGGAGACGCGACACTCACAGCTGGAGGGGCGGCCCCACACCCAACAACCCCCACCACCAACCCACCCCACTCAACGCCGCTCTAACCCGCACCCGACAACCGGCGGCCAGCGTCAGCCGCCGAGACCAGCCGGCCCACCCCGGACACCCCTCGGCACTAACCCGTCGTGTTGCCCGTGACCTTCGCCCTGCGGAAGTAGTACCAGGCCATGTTGGACGACAGGCCCGCCAGCAGGACCCATACGATGCCGAGCCAGCTGCCCTGGATGAACGAGACCACGGCCGCCATGACGGCCAGGGCGCAGAGGGTGAGCGCGTACAGGGCTAGACGGGGCATGGGGGCGGCTCCTGTCGGGGGTTTCCGGGGCCGGGGCCGGGTCCGGCGGTGGCGGGGGTACAGGCACAGGCGTAGACGTACGGGTCCAGTGTCCCCCATGGCCTCCGCCCCCGTACGCCCGCCTCGTACCTCCGTATCTCCGTACCTCCCCGGCCGCCCACCCCCGTACCTCCCCCGCCTACACGTCCGTGACCCGCAAGCCCGCGTGGGCCTTGTAGCGGCGGTTCACCGAGATCAGGTTGGCGACCAGCGACTCGACCTGGTGGGCGTTGCGCAGTCGGCCCGCGAAGATGCCGCGCATGCCCGGGATCCGGGACGCCAGCGCCTGTACGAGGTCCGTGTCGGCGCGGGCCTCGCCCAGGACCAGTACATCGGTGTCGATCCGCTCGACCGACGGGTCCTGGAGCAGGACCGCCGACAGGTGGTGGAACGCCGCCGTCACCCGGGAGTCCGGCAGCAGCAGGGCCGCCTGCTCGGCGGCGCTGCCCTCCTCGGGCTTCAGGGCGTACGCGCCCTTCTTGTCGAAGCCGAGCGGGTTGACGCAGTCGATGACGAGCTTGCCCGCCAGCTCCGCCCGCAGGGACTCCAGGGTCTTGGCGTGGCCGTCCCACGGTACGGCCACGATGATCACGTCGCTGCGGCGCGCGCACTCCGCGTTGTCGGCGCCCTCGATCCCGTTGCCCAGCTCCGTCGCGGCCGTTTCGGCGCGCTCGGCCGCCCGGGAGCCGATGATCACTTTCTGTCCGGCGAGAGCCAGCCGGTACGCGAGGCCACGCCCCTGGTCGCCCGTTCCGCCGAGTACGCCGACGACCAGGCCCGATACGTCCGGGAGATCCCAGGGGTCCTTGGCGGGCGCCTTGGCAGGCGCCGCCGCAGGTGCCGCATCCGCTGCCGCGTCCGGTGCCGTCGCCGCTGCCGCGTCCGGTGCCGTCGCCGCTGCCGCGTCCGGTGCTGTGGGCGTGCTGCCGCTGTCCGTTGAAGTCATGGACCTGACCCTACCTACCAGTAGCGGTCACGTTCGGGTGAACTCCCACCGACCCGCCACGCCCCTCCCTCCCCTGCGGCAGGATGCGGCCCCATGGATGCCGTACGTGTCGCGCTGCTCCGTGAAGTCCTCGCCGGAACGGAGTGGCCGTCCGCCGCCCGCCGCTTCGCGGGTGCCCTGCGGGCCTCCGTGGTGCCGCAGGGGGGCGGGCTGCTGCTGGTCGGGACGGCCGCGTACGAACCCTGGCACCTGGCCGCCCATCTGGTGGACGAGGCCGCGTGGTCCGGTCAGCCGGAGCTGAATCCGATGCTGGTACGGCACCGGGTGCGCCCCCGGGACCCCGCGCACCTCGCCGTCGGCCTCGCCCGGCTCGAAGCGGCGGGCCGGGGCGAGACGCTGCTGATCGTGGCGCCGGAGCGGCCGGACGCCGGGCTGCTGGAGCGCGTACACGACGCCCGGCGCGCCGGCGCGACCGTACTGTCCCTGGACGGCGGGGACTCCGAGATGCGCGGGCTGGCACACGACGCGCTGTCCGTGATCCCGCGACCGGAGGTAACGGAAGTGCCGGCCACTGCTACGGGCACCGCCACGGCTGCCCACCCCGGCGTGGACCTCGACACCGTCCAGCACCTCGTCTCGGCGGCCACCGGCGAGAACAGCCTCCCCGCGCCGCGCGGCCGTCGGCGCTTCCAGGACCGGCTGTCGCGGCTCGCGGATCAGCTGACGGCTCCGCCGCCGTCCCGCTGGTGAGCCCTCCCGACAACCCCGGACCGCCCTCAGCCGCCCCCGCCAGTAGGCTGACCTGCCGGTAAGCACTTTCTGCGAGCGCTGCCGCCAAGCCCAGCCATCCCCTTGCCTTTCCCCATCCCCACAATCGAACATGGCCCCTTGTGATCAGAACGCTCGGCGCGATCCTGCCCGACCTCACCCCCTTCCGCTCCTCCCGGCAATTCCGGTTGCTCTGGTTGCAGGGGCTGGTGACCTACTTCGGCAGCTCCATGGCCATGATCGCGCTGCCCCTCCAGATCAAGGACCTCACCAACTCCCCGCTCGCGGTGGGCGCGATGGGCGCCGTCGAGCTGGTGCCGCTGATCGTCTTCGGGCTGTACGGCGGCGCCCTGGCCGACTCCGCCGACCGGCGCCGCGTCATCCTCCTTACGGAGGCCGGGCTCGGCGTGCTCGCCGTCGTACTCCTCGTGAACGCGCTGATGCCCTCGCCCGCCCTCTGGCCGCTGTACGTGGTCGCCGCCGGTGTCTCCGCGCTGGCCGGGCTGCAACGGCCCGCGCTGGACTCGCTGCTGGCCCGGATCGTCCCGCACGACCAGCTCACCGCCGCCGCCGCGCTCAACTCCCTGCGCTGGCAGATCGCGGCCGTCGCGGGCCCGTCGCTGGCCGGCCTGGTCGTGGCGTACGCGGGCACGCCCACGGCGTACGCCATCACGATCGTCGGCTTCGCCGCCTCCGTCATGATGTGCCTGCGCCTGTCCCCCGCGCCGCCCTCCGGCGCGGCCGACAGCCCGTCGCTGCGCTCGGTCGTGGAGGGCGCACGGTACGCGTGGAGCAAGCCGGTCCTGCTCGGTACGTACGTGATCGACCTGTCCGCGATGTTCTTCGCGTTCCCGCTGGCGATCTTCCCGTTCCTCGCGCAGGATCTGGACGCCCAGTGGTCGCTGGGTCTGATGTACGGCGCGATCCCGCTGGGGTCCATCCTGGTGAGCCTCACCAGCGGCTGGGCCTCGCGGGTCCGGCGGCACGGTCTGATGGTGGTGTTCGGCGCGGCGGGCTGGGGGCTGGGCATCGCGGTGGCGGGCTGGATGTCGAACATCTGGCTGGTGCTGCTCTGTCTGGTGGTGGCGGGCGGCGGCGACGCGATCAGCGGCCTGGGGCGCGCCACGATCTGGAACCAGACCATCCCGGAGGAGTTCCGGGGCCGGCTCGCGGGCATCGAGGTGCTCTCGTACAGCTGCGGTCCCCAGCTGGGGCAGGTACGGGCGGGTGCCATGGCGGGCTGGACCGGTACGCGCACCGCCGTGTGGAGCGGCGGGCTGGCGTGTGTGGCGGCGGTCGGGCTGCTGTCGGCCGTGGTGCCGAAGCTGCTGACGTACCACGCGGACACGGACGAGGACGCGCTGCGCCGCCGCGCCCAGAAGGAGGCGACGGACGCGGCGGACGCTGCGGAGGCGGCGGGAGCCGCGTAAACCTGCGCGGCTTACGTGCCGGTACCCGTCCCGGTGCCCGTACCCGTACCTGTCCCCGTATCCGTGTCGTCCTCGCCGGCCTCAGCCGCCTTTGACGCGTCGTGCCACTTCGGGTCCGTCTCCCACTCCAGATTCCGGTCCTGGGCCGTCTGCATCGCGTGCGACGCCTCCTCCGGAGTCGTGTACGGGCCGAAGCGGTCCTTCGCCGGGCACTCGGGGCCCTCCTCGACCTTCTGGTGCTTCAGGCAGTAGTACCACTCGCCGGGCTTCCCGACCGTGCGCTTCTTGAACAGGGCCATCATCGGCTCCTTCCCATGCCGCCATGCTGCCCCACCGCCGCTCGTTAGACTCGCTGGCATGTCTGGCCAGTCACTGCTCGTACCGGGGCAGCTCTCTCCCGTCCGTTCCGTTCCCGGAAAAATCCGGCGCCCCGAATATGTCGGGAAGCCCGCTCCCACCCCGTACAACGGGCCGGAAGTGCAGTCCGCAGAAACCATCGAACTGATGCGGATCGCCGGGCGCATCGCCGCTCAGGCGATGGAGGAAGCCGCGAAGCACATCGCGCCGGGGGTGACCACGGACGAGCTGGACCGGGTCGCGCACGCGTACATGTGCGACCACGGAGCGTACCCCTCCACGCTCGGTTACCGGGGCTTCCCCAAGTCGCTCTGCACCTCGGTCAACGAGGTCATCTGCCACGGCATCCCCGACTCCACCGTGCTGCGCGACGGCGACATCATCAACCTGGACGTCACCGCGTACATCAACGGGGTGCACGGCGACAACAACGCCACCTATCTCTGCGGCGATGTCGACGAGGAGTCGAAGCTCCTGGTCGAGCGGACGCGCGAGTCGCTGAAGCGGGCCATCAACGCCGTACGGCCCGGCCGGCAGATCAACATCATCGGGCGGGTCATCGAGTCGTACGCGAAGCGGTTCGGCTACGGCGTCGTCAGGGACTTCACCGGGCACGGCATCAACTCGTCCTTCCACTCCGGGCTGATCATCCCGCACTACGACAGCCCGCACGCCACGACGGTCATCCAGCCGGGGATGACGTTCACCATCGAGCCGATGCTGACCCTCGGCACGTACGAGCACGACATGTGGGCGGACGGCTGGACGGTGGTGACGAAGGACCGCAAGCGGACGGCGCAGTTCGAGCACACGCTGGTGGTGACGGAGACGGGTGCGGAGATTCTCACGCTGCCCTGAGGTTGCCGGAGCGTGAGGACGGGGTAGGTTTTTTACCGACAGGACGTCGGAAACCATTGACTTAGGTAAACCTAAGTAAGAGTATCGGTCCTGGCGGCGACACGTGTCGCCGCCGTTCGGCCGGCATTCGCCTGCTCCCGTCCCCATTCGGTCTCCGGAGGCCCGCCTTGGACGCAACCGCTACCGCCCCGCACACGCCCACGTCCGCGCCCACCCCGTTCTCCACGCTCATCCGTGTCGCGTCGCACGCGCAGCACACGGAGGCGGAGACCTCGACGTTCATGAGCGATCTGCTGGGCGGCCGGCTCGGCGTGGACGCGTACACGCGGTACACGGAGCAGCTGTGGTTCGTGTACCGCGCGCTGGAGAGCGCGTCCGAGGCCCTGCGCGACGACCCGGTGGCCGGCCCCTTCATACAGCCCGAGCTGGCCCGCACCGCCCAGCTGGAGCGCGACCTCGCGCACCTGCGCGGCGGTGCCGACTGGCGCGAGGGCCTGGTGCCGCTGCCCGCGACGGCCGCGTACGCCGCGCGGGTCGAGGAGTGCGCGCGGACATGGCCGGGCGGCTTCGTGGCCCACCACTACACGCGGTATCTGGGGGACCTCTCGGGCGGCCAGATCATCCGGGACAGGGCCGAGAAGACATGGGGCTTCGAGCGCAAGGGCGACGGAGTCCGCTTCTACGTCTTCGAGGAGATCACCAACCCGGCCGCGTTCAAGCGGGGTTACCGGGAGCTGCTGGACGCGGTGGCGGCCGACGATCTGGAGAAGCAGCGGATCATCGACGAGTGCAAGCGGGCGTTCGACTTCAACGGGGCGGTCTTCCGTGAGCTGGGCGAGGAGTTCCCGCTGAGCGCGTAGGTCGGCGTTGGTCGGCGGAGCCGACGGGTGGCGCGGGGGGCTGTGGTTGCGGGCGCCGGGCCCCCGGGCCTTCGGTGTCGTCAGACCGTGGCCAGCAGCAGGTCTTCGCCGCTCGACGGGCGGAGGCCGTCGGTCCGGTCGGCGAAGTAGCGGTCGGCCAGCGCGGTTCCCGGGATATGCCGGGGGTCCGCGAAGCCCGCGTCGCGCGCCAGGGCCAGCATCTCGTCCGGGGTGTAGAAGCTGACGAACGGCGTCCCGGCCGCTCGTGCCTGTGGCTTGACGGCCTCAAGCAGCGGGCGGTCGGCGGCGTCGAGCAGTTCGGCCGGCAGCAGGAACGTCATGGCGAGCGTCGATCCCGGTGCCAGTCCGGCGAGCCGGCGCAGGGTGGCGGCGGTGGCGTCCTTGCCGAGGTACTGGGTCACGCCGGTGCAGGCGACGACCGCCGGGCGTTCGGGACGGAATCCGGCCTCGGTCAGCGCCTCCCACCAGTCCTCCCCGCCTTCCCCGCCTTCCCTGTCCTCCCCGTCGTCCCCGCCCTCCCCGTTCTCGCCCGCCGTCTCGAAGTCGACCGGCACCAGGCGCAGCCCGTCCGGGACCCCGTAACCGAGTTCGATCAGGCGCCGGCGCTTCCACGCCTGGGTGCCGGGCTGGTCGATCTCGAAGACCCGCAGCCGGGCGGCGATCTCCGGGCGGCGCTGGGCGAACGTGTCGAGCCCGGCCCCCAGGACGACGTACTGGGTGACGCCGTCGTCGACCTGCTGGAGGAGCAGATCCTCGACGAAACGGGCGCGGGCCACGACGGCCGCCCGGAATCCGGCGGTGACGCCCGGGTCCATGTCCGGCCGGTCCTCCCACCCGGCGGCCGGGTCCGCGAGGCGGAGGCCGATCTCGTCCTCGAACACCAGGGGCGGCGGATCGACGCGTACGTGCATCGCCCGCCAGAGCGCGACGCGTACGGCGGTGTTGTCCGGGATCTCGTGCGGCTGCTCGTACGGCTCGCGCTGCCCGTCCCGTTCGTACGGCTCGCGCTGCGGCTCCCGTTGCCCATGGTCGTCCGTCGTCATGATGTCCCACGCTCCTCGCCGTCGCCCCCTGGCGGGTACGGTCCAGGTTCACCCACCCGGACCGGGGCGCGGAGGCGCCACTCGGAGCATGCCCCCGATCGGCGGCGGCCCGCCGGGGTCAGTGCGCCGTGAGCAGCCGCACCCGCCCGCCCAGCTCGATCGTCCCGTCCGGCCCGGGCGCCGTGATCAGCTGTGATCCCCGGCCCTGCGTGATGTTCAGCGCGCGGCCCAGCCGCGCCGTGAGCAGCAGCGCCGCCGCGCCGGTGGCCTCGTCCTCCGTGATGCCGTCGCCCCGGCGCGGGAAGGCGCGGGCCCGGACGCGGCCCGCCGCCTCGTCCTCCCAGGCCCACGCGTAGAGCCAGCCCTCACCGGGCGGCGGCGCGGGCAGCGCGTCGACCTCGGCGGCGGTGTCGTACCGCTGGAGTGTGCGCGGCGGTACCCACTCCGCGCGGGCGGTGATCCAGGTGAACTCCCCGTCCTGGCGGACCCACACCTCCCCCGCCGGCGGGTTCACCACCTCAAGATCGAGCAGCCACGCCACCCCGACCAGCGGATGCCCGGCGAACGGGAGCCGCAGTCCAGGCGTGTAGATGTCGACCACGCCACGGTCGGGGTCATCGACGAACACGGTCTCGCTGTAAGCGAGTTGGGCGGCGATGGCCTGGCGGTCCGCCCGGTCGGGGTGGTACCGCCCCTCGCGGACGACGCCGAGCGTGTTGCCGTGCCGCCCGTCGGCAGCGCAGAAGACGCTGAGGACGTCGAGGTCAGAGATGTCAGCCACCCGGGCATTCAAACACGGTGGGCTGCCACTACCCATCGCTACCCGCGCCCGAGAGCGACGGCCATCGCCACGGTTATGGAGAGGACCGTGAGGACGGCCCCCAGTGTGACGGCCAGCGCTTCGAGGCGCCTCACGAGGCGGACCCCGGCGCGGGCCACTGTCCGGACCGGCCGTGCGGGTGGCGGGCGATCTCCACATTGCGGTCGCTGACACGGGACAGGTCCCCGGAACGCCGGGCCTCCTCCCGCCCCGCCCCCAGTGCCGTACACACCGCGCACCCGGCGACCGGTACGGGCTCCAGCCCGGGCAGCCCGAGCCGGGGCGCGTCATCCATGGTCCACTCCGAGCGGCTCACAACACCTCCCGGGCAGCGCACCAGTCGTCGTACGCGTCGTCGAAAAGCCGCACGAACCGCCGGTCGGCCCCGTCCCGGACCTCCCCGAGCAGCGCGTGCCGCGCGTACTCCCAGGCAGCCCGGTTCTCCGGATGCCGCATGAAATCCGCCGCGACGCGTCGCATGGCTCCGGAGGCAACCGCGCGGGTCCGGTGCTGAAGAGACCAGAGAAGTAACCAGCGCCGACAGTGCAGTTGGTACGCACGCTCCTCAGCGGCGAACCCTGCCAACGACGCCCACAACGCGGCCAGCGCCGGATGCTGCTCCTCATCGGCCATGAGCCGCGCGTGCATCTCACCGGTGACCAGCCGACACCGTTCACGGTGCTGCCGCACACCGAGCGCGATGTGAACGACACCGACCGCCGAGACAACAAACAGTGCGGGGACAAGAAACCTCATACGAAGCCTTCCGTGTGTGGGCCATGGGGAATGCGCGCTGCGGCGGACGACCGGGCGTGCCGCCTCCGGCGCGTACGGCGGAAGGGCCACCAACCGGGACACCACCAGGGCCGCCGCCGTCGCCGGCCCCTCGCGCGGCACTCGGCAACGTCCGCCTCGGTCAGCCGAGTTGGTACGACGGTGAGGGTGTAGCGGCCCGAGTCGTCCGCCGTGCTGACGGTGAGCGTGTCGCCACACACCAGCCGCCGCCGGGCCGCGTCCTGCCGCCGGGGGTCGTCACACCACGCCCGTAACGCCGAAGGAACATCAGGCACACGCGCCCCCACGGGCACGAGCACCGGCCCGCAGTAGGCCGCCCAGGCCGCGTACGGATCGGGGTCAAGCCCATCGGCGATCCGCTGCGCCTGCCCGCACAGCCACCGCAACGCGCCCTCGGGCGTGTACGTCCGCCGCGCGCCCAGCACCACCCGTACCACGGTCCCGTTCACCGGCCCCTCGGCCACGACGGTCGACACGTACACCCGCCCGTTCACAGCGCGGACCCGCCACTCCCCACAGGGCCAAGTGGCCGCCGGTGGGGGTGGGTTGCGATCCGCTCGTCACACTCCTCAACGCTCGCCTCCCCAATCCCCCGCCGCGCGTTCTCCCGCCGCCGGGCCCACCACCGGCACAACTCACAACCGGCGGCGGGTTCGGGAGCGCTTGCTTGAGGCTCGTACATTTGGCTACTTGTCGCCATTGGCCCGCTCCTTCTCCCGAACCGGTGGTTCGGAACCTGACCCGTGAACTACGTTGCGTGTTCAGACAGCTACGAGAATGCACCGCGAGATTGGCTCGATCGCTGTAGACAAGGAGCCGCTGCACCGCTCCTGACCATCCGTTCAACGTGCCCCTACAGGAGGTCAGCACAGATGCCGGGAAGAAGGATCGTCACGGGCCGAAGCCAGGAACCGCGCCTGCGGTTCAGCGAGGAACTGGGCCTGCTGCGCGAGCAGAAGAAGCTCAGCCTGCGGAAACTGGCCGAGGCCCTGGGTTGGGACCACTCACTGTTCAGCAAGATGGAGACGGGAGACAGCCTGGGCAGCGCCGAGGTCGTACAGGCGCTGGACCAGTTCTACGGGACGACACCCATGCTGCTGACGCTGTGGGAACTGGCCATGGCGGACCCGTCGCAGTTCAGGGAGCGGTACCGGCGGTACATGGTTCTTGAGGCCGAGGCGGTGACCTTGTGGCACTTCGGTGTCGGCGCCCTGCCGGGCCTGCTCCAGACCGAGGGCTACGCACGGGCGCTGCTCAGGGCGGGCGGCCTCGACGGCCTGGAACTGGAGCGGCAGATCGAGGCGCGCATAGGGCGTCGTGTGCTGCTGGAGGGCGAGAACCCGCCGCACATTCGCGCGATCATCTCGGAGACGGTGCTGCGTATGGCGCTGCCGGACGCGGCAGCATGGCGTGAGCAGTTGGAGCATCTACTCACGATGGCCGAGCGCTCCACAGTCGTTGTGCAAGTGATGCCGTTCTCCGTCGGCCCACACGCGCTGATCAACAATCACGTGATGTTCCTACGCGCGGCGGACGGCAACACGGTGGCCTATACGGAGAACGACAGCGGCGGCGAACTCATCGAACAACCGACCCGGATCGAGCAACTCCAGCTCCGGTACGATGCGGTGCGTGACCTGGCGTTGTCACCGGCCGAGTCGCGGAAGTTCATTACGCAGATGTTGGAGGAAGCGTCGTGGGATCCATCGATCTGAGTACTGCTGTCTGGCGCAAGAGCAAGCGCAGCAACACAGACGGCGGCGAGTGCGTCGAAGCCGCCACCAACTTCCCCGGCACCGTCCCCGTACGGGACTCCAAGCACCCCCAAGGACCGGCACTCCTCTTCCCCACCCCGGCCTTCACCACCTTCATCCAGGCCGTCCAATCGGACACCTTCACCCCCCGCTGAGCCCACCCCTCAGCCCCCCGGGCCCCGCCACTCGCACGCCAACCGCCGCGAGCGACGGGGCCCGTCGCGTTCGCGCGGCAGAGTGAACCCAACCCCTCGCGCACGCCCCGGAAGAGAGGTACGGCTCATGAACAAGGACTTACGGACGGCGATCCGCCCCTTCGAACTCACCGTTCCCCAGGCCGCCCTGGACGACTTGGCGGCGCGGCTGGACGCCACCCGGTGGCCGGACGATCCCACCGCTCCCGGCTGGTCACAAGGGGTGCCGCCCGCGTACTTGAAGGAACTGGCCGCGTACTGGCGAAGCGCGTACGACTGGCGTGAGCACGAGGCGCACCTGAACCGCTTTCCGCAGTTCACCACCACGATCGACGGGGCGGACATCCACTTCCTGCACGTCCGCTCCCCCGAGCCGGACGCGCTGCCGCTGCTGATCACCCACGGCTGGCCTGGATCCGTGGTGGAGTTTCTCGACGTCGTCGGTCCCCTCGCCGACCCGCGCTCCCACGGCGGTCCGCCGACCGACGCCTTCGACGTGGTCATCCCCTCCATTCCGGGGTACGGCCTCTCCGGGCCGACCCGAGGCGCAGGCTGGGACATCCCCCGGGTCGCGGGCGCCTGGGCCGAGCTGATGCGGCGGCTGGGGTACGACCGTTACGGCGCGCAGGGCGGCGACTGGGGCCATGCGATCACCCTGGAACTGGCAGCCCTGGCCTCCGAGCAGGTCGTCGCGATCCATCTGAACACCCTGGTGACCCTGCCGCCCGCCGATCCCGCCGTGGCCGCCGAACTCACCGACGCGGATTGGGCCCGCCTGAACCGGCTCCTTGAGTCGGAGCCCGAGATGTCGGGGTACGCCAAGATCCAAGGGACGCGGCCCCAGACGCTGGCCTACGCGCTGACCGACTCACCCGTCGGGCAACTCGCCTGGATCGTAGAGAAGTTCAAGGAGTGGACGGACAGCGAGAACGCGCCCGAGGACGCCGTCTCCCGTGATCGTCTGCTGACCAATGTGATGCTCTACTGGCTCACCGCGACCGCCGGTTCCTCCGCTCGCCACTACTGGGAGGCGGCCCACCCGTCGCAGCCGGCGCGCGCCGAGCGGACCGGCCGCCGCCGGACTCCCACCGGCGTCGCGGTCTTCGCGGCCGATGTCGCCCGCCCGGTCCGGCGGCTGGCCGAACTGGACCACAACATCGTCCACTGGTCCGAGCTGCCCCGGGGCGGGCACTTCGCCGCGATGGAGCAGCCCGGCCTCTTCACCGCCGACGTCCGTACCTTCTTCCGGCCCTTCCGCTGACGTCCGGGCCCGGACGGCCGGGTCCGTATCCTCCACGGGGAGATGGTCGTTGAGCCTTCGGCGGGCGGATGTGCGGGGGTGTTCACCGCCTCTTGGGTGGTGGTTACGCTGCCGAGCAGAGTTGAGGGGGCGCGGGCATGGTTCGGGGCGGGGTTTTTCTGATTGCCGTTGGGGTCGCCGGGCTGTTCGCGCATGATTTCGTCGCCATTGACGCCGGTGCGAACCAACTCCTCACGGGTGGGTCATGGGTGACGGTGGCCGTTGGCGCGGTGCTGGTGCTGACCGTGATGGCTCGTGATCTGGATCTCGGGCCGGGGGTCTTCCCGCTGGCGGCCGGGGTCGCGGCCCTGGTGTTTCAGCTTCCGACCCACTGGATGGACGCTCCCGCCGTGCGGGCGTGGCAGCCGTGGCTCGGGGTTGTGCTGGCGCTGCTCATCGGTGTCGGTGCCCTCAGCGTCGCCGTGTTGTCCGCTCTCGACGGGGGACATCCCTTCGTGGTGCAGCTGGTGTTCTGCGTCGCCTCGCTGGTCGCCAAGCTGGTCTTCGACTTCGAGGGAGTCTGGGGCGGGCTGCTGAACGTGAGCCTGGTGTTGTTCGCCGCGGGCTGTGTGCTCGGGGTGGTCTTCCTGGCAACCGAAATGGTCGAGGGGATGGACGGCCCCGATCGTGAGCGCGTCGCGAGAGGCTACGAGTATCCGTCGACCACATACGAGTTGTTCTGGGGGGTGCGGTTCATCGCGTTCGGTCTTGCCGTCACGGCTGTGACGATCGCGATCGTCGTGTCTTTCAGCATGCCGACGTTTGTCGATGTGCTGCTCGTCCTGCTGGCAGCGCTCGGCGTGTACACGGTGGTGCCGTTGGCCGGATACGCGTGGGTCGTGCGCGCCTTCGGGCGTGAACGGTTCGAACGTATGGGATCCGGCTCCTTCGAGGAGGCGGTCATGGACGGCGCGCCACGGCTCCCTACGGTCTCCGCTCTTGTCGCCGGTTTTCTCGCGGTGGTGCTGGTGTGCGAGGTGGTCCTCCTCTGGCCGGCGGTCTGGGTGACGTCCGTGCTGCTGGGCGCGGCCACCGCCGCGGGTGCGGTGGCGGTGCGGTGCTGGCTCCGGGCGCTTCCGCGGCTCGTCGACGGGCTGGGCGAGACGGAGCGGACCTCGGAGCAGTCCGCGTCCTCGATCGCTTCGGTGCTGGTCGCGTTGGGCCTCAGCCAGCCCGTGTTCCGGCTGCTGCCGGGCTCGGACGGCCTTGCCCCGGGCGCTTCCGACTCCTCAAGCGCCTCCGAAGACGCCTCCGGTACGGACCGGCCTTAGCTCAGGAACGCTTCCACCGCTGCTGTCAGCCCGGGGTCCGCATCGCGTTCCCGGAGCATTCCCTGCGCGATACGTACCGCCTGGTCGGCGTGGCCGAGTTCGGCCAGCTCGTTGAGCGCCTGGACGCGGACGAGGACGGGCAGTCCGGCCGTGGCCATCAGCATCGCCATGACGGTGCCCCACAGTTCCGTCGGGTCGAAGTCGTCGTCGGCGCCTTGGTGGCGTGGCACGAGACCCTCGATGGACCAGGTGTCCTCCGTACGCCGGGACCATGCGTCGTCGTCGTTCAAGGACTGCACGAAGGATCTGACGCTCGCGGGGAGTTTCGGGTCGTAGAGGCTGTTCATGCCGGCCAGCGCGGCGGCGGCCCATTCGTCCTGGTGCCAGGCGGACAGCAGCCAGATGAACCGCAGCCTGGCCAGTACGGGCCAGCTCTGATCGAGTGCGGCGCTGGCCAGCCGCATCAACGCCTGGGTGTGTTCCAAGGTGGGCTCGGACCGCTGGTTGGGCACGAGCGGCGCCAGGTTCGCCGTCAGGCGCCGTACGAGTGCCTCGGCCTCCTCCGGAGTGTGCAGCGGCTGGACGGTAACGGGTACGGCGGTCACGGGTACGGCGGTTACGGGTACGGCGGTTACGGGTACGGCGGTTACTGGTGCGACGGTCACGGGTGCGGCGGTCACGGGTGCGGCGGTCACGGGTGCGGCGGTCACGGGTGCGGCGGTCACGGGTGCGGCGGTCACGGGTGCGGGGGTTACTGGTGCGGCGGTTACGGGTACGGCAGTCGCCTCGCGCCGGTACCCCGCGTTCCGTACGAGCGCGAACTCTCCGACGCTGTCGGAGTGCACGACTTTGGGGAGGGGACGGTTGCGCTGCCGCAGCCGGCGGTGCAGTTGAGGATGGACCGCGGACAGGGCCAGGAGCGGACCGGTTCCGCTCACGCCCTCGCGCAGCAGCGTGATGAGTTCGCCCGAGAACACCGTGTGCCGCTCACCCGGAATGAACAGCGCGGCGAGATTCCGTGGGGCCGAGGCCAGCGTGTAGGTGCCCTGCACGTCGATCTGGGCCAGCAGTTGGGAGCCCTCGTCGGCCATGGCGTGCCCCAGCGCGCGGGCGGAGTAGCAGCAGTCGATGATGAAGATCCGGATACCGGCGGGGCTGTTGGCGATGGCCCTGCGCACCTGGGCGGCCGGCAGCGAGCTGTACTCCTGCAACTCGCTGTCCGTGTCCGACATGGCCAGCAGCAACGCGGAGTCGCCCGCGTCGATGAGCCCGTGGCCCGCGAAGTACACGACGAGGACGTCCTCGGCCTCACGGCACCAACGCGCGATCTCCCGGCCCGCGTTCCGGAATTCCGGATCGACCATCGGATGGACGTTCTCCGGCAGGAACCCGCCGAGTCCGGGATCGGTGAGAATCGCGGCCAGGTCCTCCACGTTGGCCGCCACCGCGGGAATGTCCTCCAGCGCGGGATCCGTATAGCGCGCGGAGCCGATCAGGATCGCCTTCGAGCGAGGGGGATCGGCGAGCCGCATCAGCCCTCCCCGAGTTGTCTGGCCATATCGACGGCCACCTCGTTGAGTTCCCGCACATCCGCCCGGCGCAGCCGCTCACCCTCGATGGTGGCGGATCTGTCGCCCACCGTGGCGGTGATTCTGACCTTGCTCCCACGGTTCCTCAAGTAGGTGACGAGCACCGTGGTCATCGCCGTGAGACCGCCGCTGGTCACCAGCAACGACACGGTGTCGAAGGCCGGCCCCATGGTGCCCTCACCCGCGGGCGCACCCACGAGCATTCCCGTGGGCTCACCCATGGGCGCACCCGCGGGCTCACCGGTGGGCGCACCCGCGGGCCCGGAGTGCAGCCGCGCACGACCACGGAACTCGTCCTCCGCGTTCAGCCATTCCCGCAGGGCGACCGCATCGTCTTCACCCGCGACTGTGATCAACGCCGTAGTCATGGTCACAGTCCGCATGTTAGCCGTCACCGCCCCGCCGCCCGCCGGCGGTCAGTCGAGGCAGAACTCGTTGCCCTCGATGTCCTGCATCAGGAGGCACGACTCGTTGTCGTCGTCGGCGAGCAGCAGCCGCCCGCGTACCGCGCCGAGGGGGATCAGGCGGGCGCATTCCGCTTCCAGGGCGGCCAGGCGGGCTTCGCCCACCAGGCCGGTGCCCACGCGTACGTCGATGTGGAGGCGGTTCTTGACGACCTTGCCTTCGGGGACGCGCTGGAAGAAGAGGCGCGGGCCCACGCCCGAGGGGTCGACGCAGGCGAAGGCGGAGCCCTGGCGTTCGGGGGGCAGGGCGCGGTCGACGTCGGCCCAGGTGGCGAATCCCTCCGGCGGCGGGGGTACGGCGTAACCCAGGACCTCGCACCAGAAACGGGCGAGGCGCTCGGGTTCCGCGCAGTCGAAGGTGACTTGAATCTGTTTGATCGACGCCATCGGTCGACTATAGAGGCGCGGCAGTGTGTCGGCGGCGAAATTAAGCATCGTCACCACATGGGTGGCCGATGCGGCCGATATATTTCGTAGCTCGATATATGCTCGTGCGCATGACACGAGCGAAGCCGTCCCTGACGGAACCGCAGTACTTCATCCTCGCCGCGCTCCTGGACGGACCCCTGCACGGTTACGGCATCATCAAGGCCGCCGAGCGAGCCACCGGCGGGCGGCTGCGGATCGCGGTCGGCACGCTCTACGGCGCGCTGGAGCGGATGGAGCGGGCCGGGCTGGTGGCCGACGACCACGAGGAGATCGTGGACGGGCGGGCGCGGCGCTACTACCGGCTCACCGAGGGCGGCACCGAGTTGCTCGGCCAGGAGGCCCTGCGGATGCAGCAGGCGGCGGCCGTCGTCATCGGGCGTACGCGGGATACCGGGGTGGCCCCGGCATGAACCGTCTGCTGCTGGCCGTCTATCCCGAGCCCTACCGTTCCCGGCAGGGCGAGGAGTTGCTCGGCTGCCTGGCCGAGGCGTATCCCGGACGGTCCTGGCCCCCGCCACGGGAGTTGGCCGCGCTGGTACGGGGCGGGGTGCAGGCCCGCGCCCGTGCCGTCGCCGCCGACGCGGCGCGGCCGTGGTGGCTGGACGGCATCCATCTGACCGCGCTCGCCCTCGCCGCGCTGGCGCTCGTCCCGTATCTCCAGGACGTGTGGCACTGGGCGCTGCGCATCGATCCCGGCATGCACGCGATCGCCTTCCGCTTCTCCGGCTGGTACCCGTGGGCGCAGGGGCCCGGCACGAAGACGCGGCTGCTGCCGTACGGGCTGCTTCCGCTGGTCTGTCTGATCGCCCTGCTGCGCGGCCGGGCGTGGATCGCCCTGCCGGCCGCCGCCGCGATGATCTACGCCGGTGCCACGTTCGCCGACACCACGTACTTCGGTGACGAGGGCAAGGTGGGCATGGGCTACTACGGTCTCGGCGCCCCGATCACGGCCCATGACCTGGCGCTGTCGGGGGTGCTGGGCGCCGCGTGCGCCGTGCTGGCGGCGTACCGTCCGGGGCGGCTGCGGCGCCACTCGTACGGCTGGCTGGCGCCTGTCGCGCTCGCCATGTTCCTGGCCGGGGGGCTGCATGTCCTCGCCATCAGTCCGGCCTTCCAGCGCGGCCTGTTCGCCGTCGAGGTCGCCGCACTGCTCGCCGCGTGGGTGGCGACGGCCGCCACCGGGGACTACCGGTGGCTGATCCCCGTCGCGGCGTTCGCGTTCGTCCGTACACAGGCGATCGTCGACCGGCCGCACTGGTTCATGGCGTCCCTGCCGGACCTGATCGTCCTCCTCCTGCTGATCGCGCCCCTCCCGGCCCTGGCGATCGCCGCCCAGCGGCGGCAGGGCCGGGCGCTCCCCGGGTAGCACTCTGCCCACCCT
The DNA here is from genome assembly GCF_003344965.1 of Streptomyces paludis. Classification (NCBI taxonomy): domain Bacteria; kingdom Bacillati; phylum Actinomycetota; class Actinomycetes; order Kitasatosporales; family Streptomycetaceae; genus Streptomyces; species Streptomyces paludis. Next base: position 1,670,738 of record NZ_CP031194.1, read on the forward strand.
GCTCGTGGGCATGGCCGTCATCGCCGCTGTCGCGGCGGTACGCAGGTGCTGGTGGCGCGGGGGCGCGGCGATCGGGATCGTCGTGGGCACGATGGTGAGCAGGGAACTCACCAGGATGGTCCTGCCCCGGCCCGAACTCGTTGGCGCGCGCGAGTCACCGCGGCGGCCGTCCTGGCCACGTACCACCACCGGCCGAGCGATGTCCTGGGCTCGACGCTGCCGGCCTGCGCCTGGTATCTGCTCGCGGTGCGGGTGCTGCCGTCGGCCGCCCACACGTCGAACGCACCTGACGTCACACCGCGCCCCCGGGCGCTGTCCATGGTCGCCCTCACGGCAGCGGCGGTCGGCGCGCTGGTCGCGGGCGCGCGGGACGAGTCGCTCACGCAGTCGCTGGTGTTCGCTGCGGCGGCCTTCGCGTGCGCGGCGCTGTTCTGGTTCACTACGTCCACCACAGCCAGCACAGCCACCGTGTCCACCGCGTCCACCACCGCAGAGCGGACCGCGCCGGTCCCGGCGGGCGGGGGCTGAGGCACCGCCGCCCCGGTCCGCACGTATCGGCAACTGTTCAGCTCGCCGCCGCCGCACGGCCACAGCCGTTCACCACAGTTCGCTCTGGTCCCTCCCGTTCTTCCACAGGAGTTGCATATGAGCGCAGCAGAGCCCAACCGGCCTGACAGACGTGCCGTGTTGCAGGCCGCCGTCGCGATTCCGGCCGCCGGTGCGGCGGCCTCCATGCTGGGTGCCGAGCCGGCTCACGCACAGGCGGCCACCGGCTCCTCGGCGGGCCCCGGCTCCTCTCCGGGCTCCGTCATCCCGGCGTCCGCGGGCGACCGGTTCGACGTGTCGAGCCCCCGCTTCGGCCTTGCCGTACTGCCGGACACGCAGTATCTCTTCGATGCCGACAGCGCGGACCCGGAGCCGCTCCGGGCGACGTTCCGTTACCTGGCCGCCGAGCGCGCGAGCGGGAACATCGCGTTCCTGGCGCATCTGGGCGATGTCACCGAACACGGCACCGAGCAGGAGATCAAGCTCGCCGCCCACACCTTCGGCGTCATCCACGGCAAGGTGCCCTACTCCGTACTCGCCGGAAATCACGACATCGACGGGCGCACCGACGACCAGCGGGGTGACAGCGCCTATCTGAAGAGCTTCGGGCCCCGGCGCTTCGCGGGCATGCCGACCTTCGGCGGAGCCTCACCCGACGGGTACAACAGCTTCCATGTGATCAAGGCGGGCGGGCGGCAGTGGCTGATCCTCGCCCTGGACTGGCGGCTCTCGGCGGACGGCCTGCGCTGGGCCCAGGGGGTGCTGGACACACACTCCACCCTGCCGGCCGTACTCACCACCCATGATCTGGCCTGGGCGGACGACCAGGGCGTCGCGCGGCTCTCGGACAACGGCACCCGTCTGTGGAACGGCATCGTGCGCGGCAACGACCAGATCTTCCTGGCTCTCGGGGGTCACTACTGGCCACCGGGCCGTACGGTCCTGACCAACGACGCCGGCCACGACGTGCACGTCCACATCACCAACTACCAGGACCGTTACTACGGCGGTGCCGGCATGATCCGCCACTACGGCTTCGATCTGGCGCGGGGTGTCATCGACGTGGAGACGTTCGCGCCGTGGTTCCTCGCCCGGGACCCGGCCAGAAGGACGCCGCTGGAGGCCGAAACCATCGAACTGACCGGCCCGGTCGACCGGTTCACCCTGGACATCGACTTCGAGCGGCGCTTCTCCGGCTTCGCGCCGGTCGTACCGCCGAGGCCGCGCCCGGCCGAGGCCGTCATGCCGCGCGACACGGTCGCGTACTGGCGCTTCGACGCGTCGGGCGCCGTAGCGGCGGGCCGGGCGGGCAGCCCTGTCGAGACGGGGGCGGTGATCCGTGACCTGTCGGGCCGCGGCAACGACCTCACCGCCTCCCGCCTGGCCAACAGCGGTCCCGGGGCGCTCACTTGGTCGGACGACCACCACCGGGGCCAGCCCGCGCACGCCAGCCTCCGCTTCGACGGCGGCAAGAACCCGGCCCGGGGCGCCCTCTTGACGACATCGCCCCAGGCTCCCCTCAACTCCGAGAAATTCACGGCCGGTTACACCCTGGAGACCTTCATCAGGCTGCCGCAGCCATTCGAGGGTGACCACGCCTGGATGGGCATCCTGAGCTGGGAGGGCCGTAGCGGGGACGCGGGCAAGACCACCGGCTGGTCCCCCGACGAGCCGACGTGCAGCCTCAATCTGTCCCCCGAGCGCTTCCTCCAGTTCGTGGTCTACCCGCACCGCCAGGACGCCGACCCGACCTCCTGGAGCCATACCGTCCCCGTGGGGCGCTGGATGCACATCGCCGTGGTCAACGACGGCCGGCGCACCGTGATGTACGTGGACGGCTCCAGGATCGCCCGTAACCCGACCCAGCCGTCGACGGGCATCGCCACCCTGGGCAAGCCCTTCGTCATCGGCGGGACCCAGTTCAACGAGACCTTCGGCCAGGGCTTCTACGGCTGGATAGGCGACACGCGCATCGTCAAACGCGCCCTGAAGCCAGAGGAGTTCATGACCTCCGCCGCCGACCGGGGCCGCGCTTCCTGAGCGGATGCTCCCGAGCGGTACGGCCCGTGGGCCGCGCCGCACACCCCGGATCGGACGCGGCCGGTGATGTCGACTTCCGCGTACCGGTCGATATCACTGGCCGAGGGGGTTTCCGCACCACCGGTCGAGGGCCTCGGGGAGCCCGGCCGGGTCGGGGGTCGGGCTCGCCCATGCCACGTATCCGTCCGGCCGGATCAGCAGCGCGGCCACCTCCGTGCCGGGCGTCTCGCGGCGCACGACGCGTACCCGGCCGTACGTGTCCGCCGCCGCGCGGCGCTGGTTCGGAACGGCGACGGCGGCGGCGTCTGCGGCGGCGGCTCAGGCGCGGTAGGCCGCCGTCGCGATCCGGGCGAACGACGGGATCAGGGGGTTCGCGTCGGACTCGTTCCACGCCACCACGACCCTGCTCGGCGCCATGTCGGTCAGCGGTACCACCGCCAGTTCGTCGGGGTGCTCGTGGCCGAGGGGCGTCATGCCGACCGTACCGTTCCAGAGCACGGCCTGAAGGCACTCCTGGACGGCGCGCACCACCGGGCCCTCCCGGGGTTCGCCGCCGTGCCAGTACGTCTGCCAGGCGGGGTCGGTGTCCGCCGGGAACCGGAACCACTGCCGGTCCACCAGGTCGGGCAGGCGCAGTGTGTCGCGGTGTGCCAGGGGATCGTCGGCGCGCAGCACCGCGCCCACCGGGTCGGCGCGGAGCCGGTGCACGGTCAGGCCGGTCTCGTCGAACGGGCCGCGGGTCAGGGCGATATCGACCAGTCCGGCGCGCAGCCCGCAGGTCGGATCGGTCAGATCGGTCTCGCGGACGCGGACCTCGACGTCCGGGTGCCGTCGGCGGAAGGCGGCGGCCAGACGCGTCGCGCCCGGGTCGGTGCCGTCGCCCAGGATGCCGACGGTGAGGGTCGCGGCGCCGGCCACCGCCGCCACGCGCTCGCCTATCCGGTCGGCGCGGTCGAGCAGCGTACGCGCCTCGTCCAGCAGCACCGCCCCGGCCGGGGTGAGGGTGACACCCGCGGGCGAACGGTGCAGCAGTACGGCGCCGATGTCGCTCTCCAGCCGCTTGATCGCCCGGCTCAGCGGCGGCTGGCTGATGTGCAGCCGGGCGGCGGCGCGGCCGAAGTGCAGCTCCTCGGCGACGGCCACGAAGTAGCGCAGCGTCCGTACCTCCATGACCGGGGACGATACCCGCGCGGTATCGGCGGCGCGGAACGGGTCTTGGACGGCGACGGCGCCCCGGCGGTGGGATCTGTGTATGACGACTGATGAAATGGCCCATCCGGTCACCGATCCCCCCGTGTCGGTGGTCGGTCCGGACGACGGCGAGACGATCCTCCTGGGCACCACCCGTATGCGCGTCCTCGAAGACGGCAGCACCACCGGACACCGCCTCGGGCTCGCCGAATCCGTCCTGGCACCGCACACGCCCGGACCGCCGCAGCACCGCCACGCCCAGCACGACGAGGGCTTCTACATCGTCTCCGGCACGGTGCGGTTCACGGTAGGGACGGAGGAGTACGACGCGGTCCCGGGCACCCTCGTGATGGTCCCGCCCGGAGCGCCGCACACCTTCGCCAACGTGACCGGTCAACCCGCAGTCATGCTCAGCGTGTTCACCCCGGATCTGTACGTCCAGTACTTCCGGGAGCTGCGGGACACACTCACCGGCGGCCAGGCCCTGGCTCCCCGGGCACACGCCGAGCTGATGGGCCGCTACGCCACCGCGCCCGCCGTCGAGTTCATCCGGAAACCGGACGACGGACGGACAGCCGCGTGAACGTCGCCTACTGGATCGTCGCCGGCCTGCTCGCCCTCTTCTACCTCTACGGCGGCGGGGTGAAAGTGGTCCAGAGCCGTGAGCGGCTCCGGCCGATGATGGCCTGGGTGGACAGCACCCCGATGCCGGCCGTCAGGGCCATCGGGGTGGTCGAAGTGCTCGGTGCGCTCGGGCTGGTGCTCCCGCCGCTGACCGGCGTCTTGCCCTGGCTGGCCCTGGCGGCGGCCATCGGATTCGTGGTGCTCCAGGTCGGCGCGACCGGGGTGCATCTGAGGCTCGGGGACCGCCAAGTCGCGCTGAACATCACGCTCTTCGTCACCGCGATCGTGGCCGCGGGGCTGGCGACGACCTGGCTGTGACAACGCCGCAGCCCCCTGGTTCCGCACCGTACGGCGCGAACCAGGGGGCTCTCGGGCGCGTGTTACGCCGTCTCGTCCAGCGCGTCACGGCGGCGCTTGGCCGCGAAGACGACCGCCGCGCCCGCCGCCGCGATGGCGCCGGCGCCCGCGAGGAGCGAGCCGACCGGGACGTCCGAGCCGGTGGAGGCCAGCGAGCCGCCGCCGCCCGTGGTGGAGCCGCCGGTCGTCGAGCCGCCGGTGGTGGAACCGCCGGTCGTCCCGCCGGTGGTGCCACCGGTCGTACCGCCCGTGGTGCCGCCCGACGTGCTGCCGCCGGTGGTGCCGTCCGTCGGGGGCAGGGTGGCGTCGTCGCTCAGGGAGACGGCGAGGGTCAGCGGGTCGAGGGCGGTGCCCTCGGTGTACATGCCGCTGAACGCCTTGGAGCCGTCGGCGGTGAGGCTCGCCGGGACCGCGTCGAAGGTCAGGACGCCGTCCTTGGCCGCCAGCTTGCCCGCCGGGAGGTCCAGCGTGGCGAAGGGGACGGCGTCGGTCTTGGTGACCTTGTGGCTCGTCATGTCCTTCGTGCTGATGTCCGCGTAGAGGACGGCCTTGCCGGACGCCACCTTGACCTCAAGACCGCTGAGGTTGAGGTCGAGGAGGTACTCGCCCTTCTCCTCGTGGCCGACGAAACGCACCTTGCCGCCGAAGGCCGCGTCCAGCGTCTGCGCGTCGGCGTCGAACTTGCCCGTGCCCTTCGGGAAGCGGTACGCGCTGCTCAACTGGGTCGCGCCGTCGCTGAGTTCGACCTTGCCGTTGGCGATCGGGCCCACGACGTACGAGCGGAAGGACTCCTTGAGGCCCCAGTCGAGGTTGCCGTCCACGATCTTGCCGTCCACGGCCGACGGGGTCGACGCCGAGGGGGAGGGCGAGCCGGAACCGGTCGACTCCGACCCGGTGGGCGTCGGGCTGGTGGAGTTGGTGGGAGTCGGGTCCGGCGAGGTGGGCGGCGGCGAGGTCGGGGGCTCCTCGGTCGTCGGCGGCGGGGAGGTCGGGGGCTCCTCCGAGCTGGGCGGCGGCGAGCTGGGCGGCTGCTCGGTCGAGTACTTGACCGACAGCGTCGCCTTGTCCAGCTCCGCGCCCTCCTTGTACATCCCGTTGAACGCCTTGGCGCCGTCGGCGGTCAGCGTCGCCGGGATGTCCTTGTACGTCAGCGAGCCGGCGCCGGTCTCGGGGCGCAGGCCGGTCAGGTCGATCGAGGCGAGGTCGATGTCGTCCTGGGTGGCGCCGTTGAGGGTGACATCGGCCTGGATGGTGCCCGCCGTACCGCTGGTGACGACCTTGAGATCGGTGATCTTGATGTCGAAGCCGTGCGCGGCGGAGCTGAAGCGGACCGTACCGTCGTGCGCCGTCTTCAGCGCGTGCGTGGTCGGGTCGTACGTGCCGGTGCCGTTCGGGAAGGTGAGGACCCCGTTGCCGTCGGCCTGCGTGGCGCCGCCGGTGGGCGTGATGGTGCCGGCCGCTATCCCGGTGACGTACTTGCGGAAGGACTCCTTCAGGCCCCACTCCAGGGTGGAGTCCGTCAGGGCGAGGGCCGGGGCCGCCGCGGGGGCCGCCGCCAGCGCGAAGCCGGGGGCGGCGGGCAGGGCGACGGGCGCCGCGCTGCGGCCGGCCGCGAGGGCCGGGAGCGTGAAGGCGGTGACACCGAGCGTGGCCGCGGTCGCGATGGCGGCGGCCAGCGCTCTGGAGTTTCTGGGGCGGCGCGTTGTTACTGCTGCCATGGTGGGTGGTCTCCTCGAATACGGATACGTGTGTGCTGCGTGTGATGCGCTCGTGCGCACTGTGCTGCGATGCGTGTGGGGGCGAGCGGCCTTGCGGGGGAGGTGGGGTCTTGGGGTCAGGAGGCGGCCGGCGGCGTCGCCGCGCTCCGCCGCCTGCGGATCAGGAAGAACGCCGCGCCCGCCGCGGCCAGCACGCCCGCGCCGATCGCCGCGTACGTCCCGGTGCCCACGGACGACGAGGACGCGGCGGCCGTTTCGGTGGACTCCCCCTTGGGGACGGGGGTCGCGGACGTCTCGGTGGCGGCCGGCTCGGGGGAAGCCGTCGCCGTGTCGCTGCCCAGGTCGGGCAGGGCGGGCAACTGGGCCTTCGTGTCGGTGGTGACGGCGAGCGAGACGGGGTCCATTTCCGTACCGGCCGGGTAGAGCGAGCCGAACGCCTTGGCGCCCTGCGCGGTGAGCTTGGCGGGGGCCTCGGTGAGGGCGGCCAGGCCGTCCTTCGGAGTGAAGTCCTTCGCCTCGAAGGTGATCAGCGGTACGGCGCCGGACGCGGACTCCGACTTCGACTCCGACGCGGACTCCGACTTCGACGCGGACTCCGACTTCGACGCGGCCTCCGACTTCGACGCGGCCTCCGCGTCGGCCACCTTCGCGTACAGCCGGCCCGTCTCGCCCTTCACCTTTACCGCCACCTCACTCAGCGTCAGATCCAGTCCGGTGCCGGTGAATTGGACCGCCCCGGCGAAGGTGGCGTCCAGCGTACCCGCCTTCGCGTCGTACGTACCCTTCCCCTTCGGGAAGCGGAAGAGCGCACCCCCGTCCAGGGCTCCGCCGGACAGCTTCCACTCGCCCTGGGCGATCGCGCCGGTGACGTACTCACGGTACGTACGGCGGACACCCCAGTCGACGGCCGCGTCCTGGAAGGACTTCGCGGCCTTGTCCGTCTTATCAGCCTTGTCGTCGGCCTTCTTGGACTCCGAGGCGGTGACCGAAGGGGTGGGAGTGGGCGTGGGCGTCGGCGTCGCCGTCCGCTGCTCCGCCTGTACGTCGACCGACAGGCTCACCGGGTCCAGCTCCGTACCCGCCGTGTAGTACCCGGCGAAGGCGGTCGCGCCCTGCGAAGTGAGCGTCGCCGGGACGTTGTTGAGGGCGATCGGACTGCCGCCGCCCCGCATGTTGATCCCGGAGAGGTTGAGCGAGGCGAACGGGACCTGGGAGGACGTGGTGACCTCGCCGGTCCCGCGCGCCTTGCTGACCATGTCCGCGTAGAGGATGCCGCTGCCGCCGGAGATCCGGACGGCGGGGTTGCTGATCGTCAGGTCGAGTTCATTCGTCCCGTCGGACTTCTTGTGGCCGGTGAAATGGACCCCGCCGGAGAAGCCGGACCGGAACGCGCCGGTCGCCGGGTCGTACGTACCCGTCGCCGAATGGAATCGGAACTGGCTGCCGCCGACCGTGGCCGCGCCGCCGGTCAGCGTCCAACTGCCCTGTGCGATAGGCCCGGTGATATAGCTCTGGAATGAGGATTTGATTCCCCAGTCGAGCCTGCCGCCCCGTACCGTACGGTCTGCCGCCTGCGCGCCCGCCGCAGGCAGCAGAGCCACCGGCAGCGCGAGGAGAAGCGCGGCAACGAGTGCGCGCACGGGTCCGATCGCCCGCACCGGTCTGAAGGACTGCATCAACTCTCACCCATCACTGGTAATCCGAATAGAGCCCCGGGCCTAGTAAGCGAGGTAAGGCTAACCTAAGCTATATCCGGCCTTTGCTGGAACCCCTTCCGGCCCCGGAAAAAGAACAGGATGGTGTGCTCCGTGCGCGGAACACGTCTGTCGGGTGCACTCCTCTCCGTGCTCCTTCTCGCCCTGACCGCGACCGGCTGCGGCGGGGGCGGAGGCAGTGCCGGCGGCAGTGCCGGAGCGGGCGGGAGCGGTACGGGCAAGACGGGCGCCACGGCGTCCGCCGAGGCCGCCGCCGACCGCGTCGAACCCCTCGCCACCACACCGGAACCCCAGCTTCCGGTGACCGTCACCTCCGCCGACGGCCGCAAGGTCACCATCACCTCCACCGACCGGATCGTGCCGCTCACCGGCTCGCTCAGCGAGATCGTCTTCACCCTCGGCCTCGGCGAGCAGGTCGTGGCGCGCGACATCACCGCCACCTTCGAGCAGGCCGCCAAGCTGCCCATCGTCACCCGGGCGCACGATGTCTCCGCCGAGGGCGTGCTGTCGCTGCGGCCGACCGTCGTCATCGCCGACACCACCACCGGACCGGCCGAGGCCATCGGCCAGATCCGCGACGCGGGCATCCCGCTGGTCGTCGTCGAACCGGCGAAGAGCCTCCCCGACGTCGGCCGGCGCATCGACACCGTCGCCGCCGTGCTCGGCGTCAAGGCGGCCGGCACGGAGCTGAAGCAGCGTACGGAGGACCGGATCGCCGCCGTACAGAAGGACATCCCCGAGCCGAAGGGCGGCGCGGGCAGCGAGTCCGGCAAGAAGCCGCGCGTGGCGTTCCTCTATCTGCGCGGCTCGGCGGCGGTCTATCTGCTCGGCGGCGCGGATTCGGGCGCGAGTTCGCTGCTGGAGGCGGCGGGCGCGGTCGACGCGGGCAAGGACTCGGGCCTGTCGAAGGACTTCACGCCCATCACCAGCGAGGCGCTCGCCAAGGCCGCGCCGGACGCGATCCTGGTGATGACGAAGGGACTCGCCTCGGTGGGCGGGATCGACGGGATGGTGAAGATCCCCGGTGTCGCGGAGACGCCCGCCGGGATGGACCGCCGGGTCGTCTCGTACGCGGACGGGGTACTGCTGAACTACGGGCCGCGCACGGACGAGGTGCTCAAGTCGATCGTGGAGCAGCTGTACGGGACCGCGAGCGGGAACGGGAAGTGACGTGACGACCACACCCACGACCGCGACCACGGCGAAGGCCGGGGACGGCGACCGCACCGCCGGCAGATCCGGCGCCGACGCCGACCCCGGCCCCGGTGGCGCGTCCCCCGCCAACTCCCGCCGTCTGCCCGGCCGTACGACCCTGCTGACCATCGGCCTGATCGTCGCGCTCGCCGTCCTCTGCCTGCTCTCCGCCGGCATCGGCGCGTACCACATCCCCCTCGGTGACATCCTCTCCTCCGCCCAGCACCGCATGGGCCTCGGCGGCGCCGCGCTCGACCGCGTCGGCGAGAGCGTGCTGTGGAACGTACGGCTGCCGCGTGTCGTCCTCGCGCTCCTCGTCGGCGCCTCCCTCGGCTGCGCGGGCGCGCTCATGCAGGGGGTGTTCGGCAATCCGCTGGCCGAGCCGGGTGTGATCGGCATCTCGGCGGGCGCGGCGGCGGGCGCCGTGGGCGCGATCGGGCTGGGGCTGACGCTCTTCGGCAACTGGACGGTGACGGTCTTCGCGTTCGTCGCCGGGCTGGTGACGGTGCTGCTGGTGTACGCGCTGTCGCGCTCGGGCGGCCGTACGGAGGTGGTGACGCTGATCCTCACCGGCATCGCGGTCAACGCGTTCGCGGGGGCGCTGATCGGGCTGTTCATCTTCTTCGCGGACAACGCGCAGATCACCCAGATCACGTTCTGGCAGCTCGGCTCGCTCGCCCAGGCGACCTGGCCGAAGGTGCTGGCGGTGCTGCCGTGCGCGCTGGTGGGGCTGGCGATCGCGCCGTTCTACGCGCGGAAGCTGGACCTGCTGGCGCTCGGTGAACGGCCCGCCCGGCATCTGGGCGTGGATGTGGAGCGGCTGCGGATCACACTGGTCCTGGTGGTCGCGCTGCTGACGGCGGCGGCGGTCGCGGTGGCGGGGATCATCTCGTTCGTGGGGCTGCTCGTACCGCATCTGCTGCGGATGGCGAACGGCCCGGGCCACCGCTTCCTGGTCCCGGGCAGCGCGCTCGGCGGGGCGGTGGTGCTCCTCGCGGGCGACTTGGCGGCGCGTACGGTCGCGGCCCCGGCGGAACTGCCGCTGGGGGTGCTGACGGCGCTGTTCGGGAGTCCGTTCTTCTTCTGGCTGCTGCGTCGAACGCGGCGTAAGCAAGGTGGTTGGGCATGAGCCACGACGCGCCCCTCGGCCGGGGGGCCGGGGGTTGTCCCCCGGGTAAGCACAGTTGGCTGCTGCGCAGGACGCGGCGTAAGCAGGGTGGTTGGGCATGAGTTTCAGAGATCTCTTCGCGGCGCGCTCGCGCGTCCTCCCCTCCCCCGTCGCCCCCGGCTCCGCCGTCGCCGAGGTCTCCGGGCTCCATCTGCGGCTCGGCGGGCGGGAGGTGCTCGCCGGGATCGAGCTGACCGCCCGCGCCGGGGAGGTGCTCGCGCTCGTCGGGCCGAACGGGGCCGGGAAGTCGACGCTCCTCGCCGCCCTCGCCGCCGATCTGCGGCCGGACCGGGGGGAGGTACGGATCGACGGGCGGCCCGTGGGCGCGTGGAGCCCGCCCGAACTCGCCCTGCGCCGCTCGGTGCTCCCGCAGGCGGCGACGCTGTCCTTCCCGTTCCCGGTGCTGGACGTCGTACGGATGGGACGCGCGCCCTGGGCCGGGACGGAGCGCGAGGACGAGGACGGCGCGGCCGTCGCGGAGGCGATGGCGGCCACCGAGGTCACCGAGTTCGCGCCGCGCCCCTTCGTCGCGCTCTCCGGCGGTGAGCGCGCCCGGGTGGCGCTGGCCCGGGTGCTCGCCCAGCGGGCCCCGCTGCTGCTGCTCGACGAGCCGACCGCCGCGCTGGACCTGCGCCACCAGGAGCTGGTGCTGCGGATCTGCCGGGACCGCGCGGCGGCGGGCGACGCCGTGGTGGTCGTGCTGCACGACCTCGGGCTGGCGGCGGCGTACGCCGACCGGACCGCCGTGCTGCACGACGGCCGGATCGCGGCGGAGGGGCCGCCCGCCGAGATCTTCGGCGACGAGCTGCTGAGCCGGGTCTACCGGCAGCCCGTCGAGGTGTTCCCGCACCCCCGGACGGGCACCCCGCTGGTGATCCCGAAACGGGGTGCTTGACGCGGGGCGCCTGAAGCGGGGTGCCTGAAGCGGGGTGCCTGACGCCGCTCTTGACCGGTTCTTGGGGTGCTTTTGGCCGGACCGATTCCGGTCCGAGAGTTTGCTGTGATCTTGCTGTGGGTGGGGGCGGTTCGAGGGGATAAGTGAGAGGCGAATCACTGGACGAACCGGGATAACTAAGGTAAGCCTCGGTTAAGTTATCCCCGCCGTATCAGCGTTTTCCGGCCGTCGTCAGCTGTTTTGATCACGCCATATCTCTTCCGTATCCCCTTCCGTATCCCCTTCCATCGTGGAGCCTGTATGCGACCCGCCCGCCTCTCCGTCGTCACCGCCACCACCGTGGCAGTGGCCGCCCTGGCCACCGTCACGGGCTGCACCGCGAAGAGCGACTCCACGGCCGGCGACGGCGCCGTCCAGGTCATCGCGAAGGACGACGCCTGCGAGGTGTCGAAGACGGAGTTCCCCTCGGGCCATGTGGAGCTGGCCGTCGAGAACAAGGGCTCGAAGGTCACCGAGGTCTATCTCCTCTTCCCCGACGACCGCATCGTCACCGAGCGCGAGAACATCGGCCCCGGCACCAAGGCGAAGATCACCGCCGAGGTCAAGGCCGGCTCGTACGAGATCGCCTGCAAGCCCGGCATGAAGGGCAAGGGCATCCGCCAGAAGGTCACCGTCACCGGCGGTACGGCCGCCAAGCGCAGCCCGGAGATGGACGCCGCGGTCGCCGCGTACCGTACGTACGTCCAGGAGCAGGCGGACGAGACGCTGCCGAAGGTCAAGGTCTTCACGGACGCCGTGCGCGCCGGGAACATCGAGGCCGCGAAGAAGGCATACGCGCCCTCGCGCATCGGCTGGGAGCGTACGGAGCCGGTCGCCGAGTCGTTCGGCGACATCGACCCGAAGGTCGACACCCGCGCCGACGGCCTGGAGGCCGGCCAGAAGTGGACCGGCTGGCACCGGCTGGAGAAGGAACTCTGGCAGGACAAGAAGCTCGGCGCGGACGCGAAGACCCTCGCGGACGAGCTGGACAAGGACCTGCTCGACTGGCAGAAGCGCGTCGGCCGCGCCGAGATCACCCCGACGTCGATGGCGAACGGCGCGAAGGAGCTGCTCGACGAGGTCGCCTCCGGCAAGGTCACCGGCGAGGAGGAGCGGTACAGCCACACCGACCTGGTGGACTTCAAGGCGAACGTCGAGGGCGCGGAGAAGTCGTTCGAGCTGCTCAAGCCGGTCGCGCAGAAGAACGAGCCGGCGCTCGTGACCGAACTGGACAAGCAGTTCGCCGCGTTGAACACGCTGCTCGACAAGTACCGTGACGGCGCCGACTCCTACGAGTTCACCTCGTACGAGAAGGTCACCAAGGCGCAGCGCAAGGAGCTGTCGGACGGCGTCAACGCGCTGGCCGAGCCGCTCTCCAAGCTCGCCGCGGCCGTGGTCAAGTAGCCATGGCACCGGGCGAATCGACCGAGCGAGGCACGGACCGGGACAACACGGCCGAGCGAGGCACGGACCGGGACGACACCGCCGTGCGCGACGCGGCGGGCACACCCGCGCCCTCCCGCCGTGCCCTCCTCGGCTGGGGCGGTGCCGGGCTCGCGCTCGGCGCCGCCGCGGCCGGGGGCGCGGCGGTGGCCCTGCGCGGCGACGGCGGGGGCGGGGACGCCACGGGAACGGCCGCCGACAGCGGCGCGGCGGTCCCCTTCCACGGCCGCCACCAGGCCGGGATCGCCACCCCCGTCCAGGACCGGCTGCACTTCGCCGCGTTCGACGTGACGACCGGCGACCGCGCCGAGCTGGTCCAGCTCCTCAAGGACTGGACGCGGGCCGCCGAGCGGATGACGGCCGGGCACGCGGTCGGCGACGGCGCGTACGGCGGGCTGCCGGAGGCGCCGCCCGACGACACCGGCGAGGCGCTCGGCCTCAAGCCGTCCCGGCTCACGCTGACCGTCGGATTCGGTCCCGGGCTCTTCACGAAGGACGGCGAGGACCGCTTCGGTCTGGCGCGCCACCGGCCGGCCGCGCTGCCCGACCTGCCGAGGTTCCCGGGCGACAATCTCGACCCGGCGCGCGGCGGCGGCGATCTCTGCGTCCAGGCGTGCGCGGACGATCCGCAGGTCGCGGTGCACGCGATCCGCAATCTGGCCAGGATCGGCTTCGGGAAGGTCGCGGTGCGCTGGTCGCAGCTCGGCTTCGGCAAGACGTCGTCCACGACGCCGGGGGCGCAGACCCCCCGTAACCTCTTCGGTTTCAAGGACGGTACGAGCAATATCGCCGTCACCGAGACCGACGCGCTGGACAGGTACGTCTGGGCGACGGCGAAAGACGGCAGCGGCAGCGGCAGCGGGACCGGCGGAGGAGAGTGGATGGCGGACGGCTCCTACCTCGTCGCCCGCCGGATCTCGATGCGGATCGAGAGCTGGGACCGTACCTCCCTCCAGGAGCAGGAGGACATCTTCGGCCGGGACAAGGGCGAGGGCGCGGCGGTCGGCAAGGCGCACGAGCACGACAAGCCCAATCTGAAGGCGATGCTGCCGACCGCGCATGTGCGCCTCGCCCACCCGGACTCGCACCACGGGGTGCGGATGCTGCGCCGCGGCTACTCGTTCACGGACGGTACGGACGGGCTGGGCCGGCTCGACGCGGGGCTGTTCTTCCTGGCGTACCAGCGCGACATCCGGGACGCGTTCATTCCCGTACAGCGGTCGCTGGCGCGCTCCGACGCACTCAACGAGTACATCCAGCACGTGGGTTCCGCGGTCTTCGCGATCCCGCCGGGCGTCCGGGACAAGGACGACTGGTGGGGCCGGACGCTGCTCTCCTGACCTCCTCACCTCCTCTTCCCCACCTGTTGTGTAAGGAGTTCCGACGTGTTCGGGAACTATCTGATCGGACTGCGCGAGGGCCTTGAGGCCAGTCTCGTCGTCTGCATCCTGATCGCCTATCTGGTGAAGACGGAGCGCCGGGACGCGCTGAAGCCGATCTGGATCGGTATCGGTGTCGCGGTCACCCTGGCGCTGGCCTTCGGCTTCGGGCTCGAATACGGCTCGCAGGAGCTGACGTTCGAGGCGCAGGAGGCGCTGGGCGGCTCGCTGTCGATCATCGCGGTCGGCCTGGTCACCTGGATGGTCTTCTGGATGCGGCGTACGGCACGCCACTTGAAGGCGGAGCTGGGCGCGAAGCTGGACGCGGCGCTCCAGATGGGTACGGGCGCGCTGGTCGCGACGGCGTTCCTGGCGGTCGGCCGGGAGGGGCTGGAGACGGCGCTGTTCGTGTGGGCGTCGGTGCGGGCGTCGTCGGACGGTACGCACGCGCCGCTGATCGGGGTGCTGCTGGGCATCGGCAGCGCGGTCGTGCTGGGCTGGCTGTTCTACCGGGGCGCGCTGCGGATCAATCTGGCGAAGTTCTTCACCTGGACCGGCGGGATGCTGGTGGTCGTCGCGGCAGGGGTGCTGGCGTACGGCGTGCACGACCTCCAGGAGGCGCGTTTCCTGGGCGGGTTGTCGAACACGGCCTTCGACATCAGCACGGCGATCCCGCCGGACAGCTGGTACGGGACGCTCCTGAAGGGCGTGTTCAACTTCCAGCCCGACCCGACGGTGCTTCAGGTCGTCGTGTGGTGTCTGTATCTGGTCCCGACGCTCGCGCTGTTCCTCGCCCCGGTAGGGTTCGGTCGTCCAGCGGGGGTCCCCGCACGGGTGAAGGAGCAGAAGGCTACCGATGAGCAGGCTGAGAAGGCCGGTCCGGACGGCGGCGTCGCTCGCGGCGGTGACGGCGCTGTCGCTGACGGCGAGCGGATGCATGACGGTGCACGGGGAGTTGGCGGTCCTGCCGGCGGCGGCGCCGACTGAGGCCGAGCAGGCGCTTCAGGCGTTCACCGACGCGTACAACGCGGCGGACAGGGCGTACGACCCGGCGCTCGACGCGGACCGGGTGACCGGCCCGCTGGGCGCGATCAACCAGGCCGGGCTGCGGGCCAGATCCCTCACGTCCCCCGGCGGGAACGCCGCGCACCAGCCGCTGGCGCTGACGGACGCGAAGTTCACGATCCTGAAGAAGGCGGGCTGGCCGCGCTGGTTCGTCGCGGACACCGACAGCAACCGCGACCGGGACGACGGCAGCGCGGCCGACACCCGCTGGCTGCTGGTCTTCGTGCGGAACGGTCCCGAAGCGGACTGGAAGGTCCCGTATCTGACCATCGTCCCCGAGAACGGCGTCCCGGCCTTCAAGACGGACGGGGACGGCTTCGGCGTACCGGTGGAGCCGGACACCGAGGCGCTCGCGGTGGCGCCCAAGGACCTGAGCGCGGAGTACGCCTCGTATCTGGGCGACGGCACACCGGAGCACTTCGCGGACGGCCCGCACACGAGCCAGTGGCGGGCGGCGCGCAAGAAGAAGGAGCGGCTGCCCGGGATAGCCACGCAGTACGTGGACCGGGAGGCGACGGACGGCGATTTCGCGCCGCTGGGCCTGGAGACGGCGGACGGGGGCGCGCTGGTCTTCTTCGCGACGCGCTACTTCGAGCGCCAGACGGGCGCGAAGGGGGTGAAGCCGCAGGTGAGCGCGGATGTGCGGGCGCTGATGACGGGCGAGGTGACGAACACGCTGACGAAGCAGTGGGTGTCGAGCCAGTCGGTGCTGGTGCCGCGGGCGGGGTCGGGCTCTGGCTCTGGCTCTGGGAAGGTCGAGATCACGGGGCGGCTTCAGGGAGTGACGTCGGCGAAGGGTTCGTAGGCGCTTGTGACGTTACGGGTACGGGTACGGGCGCGAGGCCCGTACCCGTAAGCCGTGCCTGTCCGTCTCAGCGGCCCAGCGGCCAGGCGACCGCGTGCGGATCCAGCTCGCTGTTCTCGCCCGCGTACCGCGCGCAGGCGTCGGTCAGGGTCTCCAGCAGGGTCAGCGGGTCCGGCAGCGGGTGCTCGGGGCCGCGCAGCCACCGTACGGCCAGCTCGCCGGGGAGCCGGGCCGGCGGGACCAGGACGTAACTGCCCCGGCAGTGCCAGCGCAGGCCCGGGTGCTCGTCCATGGTCTCCGGGTGGCAGTCCAGCTCACAGGGCCACCACTCGTCCTCGTCCTCCGGGGTGCCCCGGGTCGCGGTGAAGAAGAGCATCCGGTCGCCACCGGAGTCGGCGACCGGGCCGACGTCGATGCCGCGCTCCAGCAGGCGTTCCAGCGCGCGGCTGCCCGCTTCGAGGGGGACGTCGAGGACGTCGTGGATCATGCCCGTGGCGGTGATGAAGTTGGCCTCGGGCTGGTTGCGCGCCCAGCGCTCGATCTGCGGCCGGTCGGTCGTGGACTGGGTCTGCCAGGCGAAGGAGAGCGGGTGTCTGGCCGGGGTGGGACAGCCGATGCGGTCACAGGAACATCGGTAGCCGACCGGGTGGGCGGCGGGTGAGACGGGCATACCGGCGTCGGCGACAGCGACGAGCAGCGCCTCACGGCCCGCGGCGTCTCCCTCGTCGAACGCGGAATCACCGGCGTTCTTCTTGGGGCGCCTGCGCAGCCACTGGGGAATCCTGCTCTCGGTGCCGCGGTAGCGGCCGAAATCGTCGCCCATCTATCCCCTCACATCTCCTGCCGGTACCGCTGGCCGGAAGGGGGCACCAGTCCGTGTCCGGTCCGGACATGGCCCGGCCCCCGCGGACACTCCCATGGTCGCACCATCCTGCTCCTCCTGTGGCCGCGAGCCCCAACCGGGGTAGGAGGGCCCATCCCTCGCACCGGAACCTATTGCGGCTTATGTTGCGATATACGGCGCCGTCCGGGCCCGGAGGACGGGGCTCCGGCCCCGGTGTCCTTCACCACACCCGCCCCACATGCCTCTACGCGCCCCCGCGCGCCCCCCGTACGGGGGGCGCGCGGTCCGTGGTCGGGGGTCAGGGTCGCGGGGCGAGACCGTACAGGGCGTAGTCGACGATGGTGTCCGCGTAGGCGTGGGTGAGCGGGGCGGTACGGAGGAGCCAGCGGTGGGCCAGGGGCCCGACAAGGAGTTCGAGGGCGATCCGCGGGTCGAGGTCGGGACGTACCCCCGCTGCCTGGTCGCCCCCCGTCCCGCCCGCGGCCTGGGCGGCGCGCAGCCGGTCCACGTACAGCTGGAGCTGCGGTTCGAGCAGCCGGCGGACGAATTCGGCGCCCAGCGCGGGGTCGACGATGCCCTCGGCGGCGAGCGCGCGGGAGGGCGCCTCGAAGGCGGGGTCGTTCAGCTCGTCGACGGTGCCGCGCAGCACGCGCTTGAGGTCGGCCTCCAGATCGCCGGTGTCGGGGATGCCGGTCGCCCCGGCACCGTCCTCCGCCACCTGGGCGGCCCGTTCGGTGAGGTCGAGGAAGGCGTCCAGCAGGACGGCGGCGCGGGAGGGCCACCAGCGGTAGATCGTCTGCTTGCCGACGCCCGCGCGGGCCGCGATGGCCTCGACGGTCGTCTTCGCGTACCCGACCTCGCCGACCAGCGCGAGGGCCGCGTCGTGGATCGCGCGGCGCGAGCGCTCGCTGCGCCGGGAGGAGTCGGGGGCCCGGGAGGAGTCGGGGGCCCGGGAGGGGTCGGGAGTCCCGCTGGGGACGCTGTCAGCCATGACGCCAATCTAAGACCGGCCGGGGAGACCCGACGAACCACCCGAACGGTGCACGCGCGCGAAGGCCCACAGGCGGACCATTACGTACAGAAACACCGTGTCCCGTCACCCGTGTCCCGTCACCTGTCGAGCGCGCCCGCACCGCCGCATCGCAGCACTGCCGTCCCTGAGGAGCCCCCGATGCCCCCGATGGCCCCGATGCCTCGTGCCGCCGCGCCCCGCCGCTATCTGATGTGCCCGCCGACGTACTTCGCGGTGACGTACTCGATCAATCCGTGGATGAACCCGGCCAAGCCGGTGGACCCGGCGCTGGCCCTCACCCAGTGGGAGGACCTGCGCGACCGCTACCGGGCCCTCGGCCACACGGTCCTGGTGCTGGACCCGCTCCCCGGCCTGCCCGACATGGTCTACGCGGCGAACGGCGCCACGGTGGTCGACGGCCGGGTGCTCGGCGCGCGCTTCGCGCATCCGGAGCGGTACGCGGAGGCCGAGGCACACCTCGACTGGTTCCGTACACACGGCTACGCGGACCTGCGCGAGCCCGTCCATGTCAACGAGGGCGAGGGCGACTTCGCCTTCACCGCCTCGTACCTGCTGGCCGGCCGCGGCTTCCGCACCAGCCCGCACGCGCACGCGGAGGCCCAGGAGTTCTTCGGCCGTACGGTGATCGGCCTCGACCTGGTCGACCCGCGCTACTACCACCTCGACACGGCCCTGTGCGTGCTGGACGACACGGCCGACGAGATCATGTACTACCCCGACGCCTTCTCCCCCGGCAGCCGCGCCGTCCTTGCCCGCCTCTTCCCCCACGCCCTCCTGGCCACCGAACAGGACGCGGCGGCCTTCGGCCTGAACGCGGTCAGCGACGGCCACCACGTCCTCCTCCCCCAGTCCGCCACCGGCCTCTTCGACCCCCTGCGCGCGCGGGGATTCGAGCCGCTGGGCATGGACCTGAGCGAGCTGCTGAAGGGCGGCGGCAGCGTGAAGTGCTGTACGCAGGAACTACGGGGCGGCTGAACCGGCCGGCCACCCGGCCAGGGAGACCTCCGCGCCGCTGGTCAGGTAGTGGTGGAGAGCGCTCGCAGTGGTGTCCACGAAGTCCTGCGGGATCGCGTCGGCATCGACCCAGCTGACCCGGGAGTGCTTGCGGGGTTCGCGATTCTCGGGTTCGCCGGTCCACTCGTGCGCGGCGAAGACGACGGTGAGGAAGCCGTTGAGGGCTTCGACGCCCCAGGCTCCGTGGATGATGTGCGCGACCTTGAGGGACTCGGGCTTCACGGTGCGGCCCGCCTCCTCGTGAAGCTCGCGGACCGCGGTCTCGGTGATGGGCTCTCCCGGCTCGCTCTTCCCGACGGGGAGGTCCCACATGCCGCGGGCGAACTTGGCGTTGTCGCCGCGCTGGAGAAGGACGACGCGGTGGGCGGCCCTGTCGTGGACGATGACGGCCGCGACCAGCAGGGTCATCGAACGAGGGCCTCGCGGGCACGCCGGGCTAGATCGGCGGCGCGGGTGTGGGCGG
Organism: Streptomyces paludis; assembly: GCF_003344965.1. Classification (NCBI taxonomy): domain Bacteria; kingdom Bacillati; phylum Actinomycetota; class Actinomycetes; order Kitasatosporales; family Streptomycetaceae; genus Streptomyces; species Streptomyces paludis. The sequence goes on from NZ_CP031194.1 coordinate 1,690,271, forward strand.
CGACGGCTGGTGATCCACGTCCTTCTACCGTCGGACCGTATCGGCGACCTCGCCCAGCAGCGCGGCGCTCGCCGGGATGTCGCGGCTCAGCCGGACCGCGTGGTGGGGCAGCGTCACCACGCAGAAGACCTGCCGAATGCGTTCACTCACCGGACTCGCCCGCCGGAGCGCCCAGTTCGGCCCACACGCGTTTCCCCCAGGCCATCGCGTCGACTCCCCACCGCCCGCCACTCAGCACGTTCACGATCTCCAAGCCCCGCCCGGACTCCTCGGACGGATCAGCCGGCCGATGCCGCGGGTGCTTGCGCGACAGATCCACCACCGCGACCCGGACCCGCTCATCGCTCAACCGCGTCACGGTCACCCGGACCGATTCCCGCCGCGCGTGCAGAACCGCGTTCGTCAGCAGCTCGCTGACGACGACCTCGGCGCTGTCCCGCATGGCGTCCATGCCCCAGACCGTCAGCGCGAGGCCAATAAGACGCCGGGCATCGCGTGCGGACTCCGGGGCTCTCAGCAGCGTCTCGGTGTACGCGGGCAGCGTGCCCGTACCGGTCTCAAGCACGGGTGCGGTAGCGGTTGGCTCGCTCGCGTTTGCGTTCATCGATCGGCCTTTCCTGCGGAGGCCGCCGACAGGTGCGCCATCGGGTAGTGACCCACCCGAACGGACCCCATGTCTCGCGGCCTCCCCGCTAGCCTCTTTCAGGGACACCACGACCGTAGGTAATCGGTCACGCTCATAGAAGTGACCGCGAGTACAGGTGGTTTGCCGAGGACCGCCGGGATTGGACCCTGCATGCGGCCACGTCCCGCCCAAACCCTGACCACCGGTAAGGGAACCGGCTCACGTCCGCGCATCGGCCTGCTCAGCGGCTACGTTCTCCGAGTGATCCGCCGGCAGGGCGGATACACCCAGGACGAGGCCGCCGAACTCCTCTGCGCGTCCCCCGACACCATCGCCGGGTGGGAGACGGGACGACGTCCTCTGACCGCCATCTCCGTCGGGCAGATGCTCGCGTTACGCCACCGGCTCATGCGGCTGCGCACCCCAGCAGTTCTTCTCCAGTCACTGGAACGCGCCTTGGAAGCGGACGTCCTTCTCACCAACGCTCTGGACGAGGACGCGCCCACCGCCGGTAGCCCCCTCGGCTCGGTGGTGATGCAGCGCGATCTCGCCGAGGTGCTCGTCTGGCCTCTCAACGGAGTGGCGCCGGGCCCCGTACGCGCACTTCCGGACCCTCCCCGTCCGCGACGGGGGCCCGCTCCGGCCGGCCCCGAGCTGACCGCGTCCGAACGGCGCACCTTCTTCGCTCGCATGCGGACCACTGCCGAGCAGGCACGCGGTCCGGGCCAGTTCCTTCTCCGCCGCCAAGCCCTGTATCTGTCCGGGTACGGCTCGGCGTCCGACACCGCGGAGTGGTTGACCCACCAGCAACGCACGGAGCCTTCGGACGGCTGGCTCACGGACTGGCTCACCGGCCGGTCCGTCGCCGCTGTCGCGGCCCGGCAGGGCGACCGTGACCGTATGACCCACTTCATCAGCAGCGCGCTGCTGGACAACGACGCGGGCGAAGCCGCGAACCTGGCCTACTGGGCGTACTGGATCGGTGAGACCGCCGTCCCGCAGCTCTCGGACGACTTCATCGCCGACGGCTCCCTCGGCGCCTGGAGCGGGGAAAGGCTCCTCGCCCATCTCGTGCAGGGCATGACGCCCCACCACGGATACGTGGACCTGAACATCCACAGCGTGTGGGCGCTCCTCCAGGTCCGTCCCGACCTCCTGCGCTCCGGAACGGCGGGCCGCGCCCCGCGCGATCGGCTCGATCGCTCGACTGGCTGCGTTCGGCGCTCGGCGAGAAGCCCTGACCGGCGGGGGGTCTCACCGCGGCCAGGCGTCGCCCCAGTCCGTGTCCCGGGCTTCGCGGTAGAGGGGGCCGTGGCGTTTGGTGATTGTTTCCCGGGTCAGGCCGTGTTTGTCGGTGCAGAGGTCCAGGAGGACCTGGCCCTTGCGGATCTGGGGCTTGCGTGTGACGCGGGCGGGGGCTGGGGTGGGGGGGAAGCGTGCTGCGGCGATGTAGCTGAACTTCTCGTCCTCGTACGGCAGTGAGCCGCCCTTGATCTGGCGGTGCAGGGAGGAGCGGCTGACCCGGGCCGCGAAGTGGCACCAGTCCGTGCCGGGCTCGATCGGGCAGGGGGCGGCGTGGGGGCAGGGGGCGGCGATGTGCAGGCCGGCGGCGATCAGGCGGTCCCGGGCCTCGATGACGCGCTGGTAGCCGTCGGGGGTGCCGGGTTCCACGATCACCACGGCGCGCGCGACGCGGGCGGCCTCGGTGACGAGTGCGTCGCGGTCGGGGGCGGTGAGTTCCTTCAGTACGTACGAGACGGTGACCAGGTCCGCGGCCGGCAGCTCCAGCGCCGCGCCGATCCTCGCCCGGCGCCAGTCGGCCGCGCGCAGGGCGGGGGCCGTGGCGGCGGCGGCCAGTTCGCGGCCCAGGGCGAGTGCGGGCTCGGCCCAGTCCAGGACGGTGGTGGTGCGGGGCGGTGCGCCGGTGGGAGCGTCACCCCACACCGCGTCCGCCGCCCATACCGCCGCCCCCGTACCGCCGCCCACGTCCAGGTGGCTGCCCGGGGTCCAGTCGGGCGCGGCGGTCGCGAGCGCCGTCAGGGCGGACCGTACGGCCTCGAAGGTCGCGGGCATCCGGTACGCGGCGTACGCGGCCACGTCGGAGCGGTCCCGGAGTACGGGCGCGTCCGTCGGGGTCGTCCCCCGGTAGTTGGCGATCAGCCGGTCGACGGCCTGCGTGGCCTGCTTGGGCGGCAGTCCGTCGAGCAGTCCGGCGAGCGCGGCCCGCAGGGCTTCCGGGGTGGAGAGGGTGGCGTTCACCGGCAAATCGTAGACGCGGAATGCCTCCTTCCACATCGGGGCCACCGGCACGGCTCCCCTCGGGTCCGCCACCGTAACTTCCTCGGCGCCGCCGGCACGGCTCCACGATCAATCGCGTATACGGGCGGCTCCCGACCCCCAAGCGGGCGCCGTACCCGCGCGTACGGTCCGACTCCGGTCACCCCGCCCGGAGCACCCGGGATCGAACGGCCGGGCGGACACGCACAGTTGCTACGCTACGGCCCTCGGCTGTCCAGCAGCGCTCTCCCGGGGGGACCATGAGACAGAGGGTCGTACGGATCACCCTGGTGGTCGGGGTGATCGTGCTGGCGCTGCTGCTCCTGCTGGCCACCTGCGGCGGCAAGGGTGCCACCAAGGCGAAGGCCGGGCCGCCCGTCCCGCAGGCGACCGGTGAGCGTGTGGTCCGCGCGCCCCGGCTCAGTGTGCCGGCCGCGTACGACACGTCGCGCGGCTGGGACATCCGGGACGTCTCCCCCGAGTACGCGGTCGCCGAGGCCACGAACCGGATCGCCTACCTCGAACGCGCCGGCACCGACCGGTTCCGGCTCCGTACGCTCAATCCGGCCACCGGCGAGCACGGCTGGGAGGGGCCGCCCGCGCGCCCGCTCTCCTCCGGCGACCGCTTCCCCCGGCTGCTGTCCGTCGCCAAGGACGGCCAGGAGTACTTCGTCACCTGGTCGTACGGAAAGCTCGACGCGCAGGGGCTGCGCGCCGCCGAGTCGCTCGTCTCCCTCGACGTGTACGACGCGGCCTCCGGCTCCGTGAAGCGTGTCGAGGTGCCCTGGACGGACGCGCCGGTGGTCAGCGCGGACGGTCCCGGCATCCTGATCAGCGACGGCAAGGCCACCAGCGCGGTCGTCGACCCGGAGACCGGGGATGTGGTCAAGGTCCCGCCGGGCGCGCTCGGCTACCCGAAGAAGTGCCCGGCCTGCCGCAAGCTGACCCAGGTACGGGCCATGACCGACAAGGGGCTGCTGGTCAACGGCGCGCGCGGGTTCTGGGTGCGCGGCGGCTGGTACAGCGGGAAGACCGCGCCGAAGGACGCCGACCCCGCGTCCGGGATCCCGGCCTCGGTCGCGGGCGGCTATGTCCTCGCCAAGTGGCAGAAGAAGAAGAGCGCGAAGGACGTCCGTACCCACGAGCTGTGGGCGCTCCACGACGTCGCGACCGGCAAGGCCGTCACCCAGGTCCGCTGCCGCAAGCCGGTGATCAAGCCGGTCGACGAACCGCGGCTCGTCACCTCCCCGGGCGGTCACTTCCTGATCGCCGGGCGGCTCGCCTTCGATATCGAAGAGAAGAAGGCGTACTGCTTCGAGGAGGAGGACGGCACCGATCCGCTGATCCTGACGACCGTCTCGGACGACGGTACGGCGTACGGCGCGATCAGCGTCCGCGGCCCGGCGGACGCCCTCGCGGGCGGCGGCACCCCGGTCCGGGTGGATATGACGAACGCGGCGCCCGCGCCGATGGCCGCCACGGTGCGGCTGCCCAGCGCGGAGACCATGAACGTCGGTCTCTTCCGCTGGACGGACGCCAAGGACAGGCCGCATCTGATCGGCTATCCGCACCGCTCCGAGGAGGAGTGACCCGGCGCGGCAGCCAACGGAGGAGGCGGGTCAGTCCTGCGCCGTCCGCTCCTTCATCGGCCGCCGCTGCTGCCACGGCCGTACGAGACCCACGAAGCACCCGAGCGCCCCGAGCGCGCTCACCAGCTGGACCACCGCCATCGGCACCGCCGTCTCCTCCCCCGCGATCCCCACCAGCGGCGACGCCACGGCCCCGATCAGGAACGCCGCCGTACCGATCAGCGCGGACGCGGAACCGGCCGCGTGCGGGGTCCGCATCAGCGCCGACGCGTTGGTGTTGGGCATCGCGAGCCCCATCGCCGACATCAGCACGAACAGCCCGGCGGCGACCGGGAACAGCCCCACCTCGCCGAACACCCCGCTGGTCATCAGCAGCAGCGCCAGCGCGGCGAGCGCGATGACGACCAGCCCGAAGCCCAGCACCCGGTCCATCGCGACCCGGCCGACCAGGATCTTCCCGTTGATCTGGCCGACGGCGATCAGCCCGATGGAGTTGACGCCGAAGAGCAGGCTGAAGGTCTGCGGCGACGCTCCGTAGATCTCCTGCACCACGAACGGCGACGCCGCGATGTACGCGAACAGCGCGGCGAAGGCGAGCCCGCCCGAGAGCATGTAGCCGGTGAAGACCCGGTCGGCGACCAGTCCGCGCATGGTGCGCAGCGCATGGCCGACGCCCCCGCTGTGGCGCCGCTCCGGCGGCAGCGTCTCGTGCAGCCACTTCCAGACGACGAAGGTCAGCGCGATACCGACGACGGTGAGGACGACGAAGATGCCGCGCCAGTCGGTGAGCCGCAGCACCTGGCCGCCGATGACGGGCGCGATGACCGGTGCGACGCCGGAGATCAGCATCAGCGTGGAGAAGAAGCGGGCCATCTCCTCGCCGTCGTAGAGATCACGCACCACCGCGCGGGCGATGACGATACCGGCCGCGCCCGCGAGCCCCTGGAGCAGCCGGAACCCGATGAGGAGTTCGGTGGTGGGGGCCACGGCGCAGAGCGCGGTGGCGATGACGTAGACGAACATGCCGAGGAGCAGCGGCCTGCGCCGGCCCCACCGGTCGCTCATCGGTCCCACGACGATCTGGCCGAGCGCCATGCCGGCGAGACAGGCGGTGAGGGTGATCTGGACGGTCGCGGCCGGTGAGTTCAGCGAGCGGGTGACCTCGGGCAGCGCCGGGAGGTACATGTCCATGGAGAGCGGGGGGAGGGCGGTGAGCCCGCCCAGTACGAGGGTGACGAGCAGCCCGGCGCGGCGCGCGGCGGCGACGGGCGGTGATGCGGGCAGGGGGTGTGGAGTCCCCGAAGCCGGTGCGGTCTGCGGGGGCTGTGCGGTCTTCGTCGTGGTCGGGGGGTCTGCCGGACGGCTCTGTCCTGGCTCTATGTGTACTTCGCGGGTCCCGCGTCCTTCTGTGGTTCGGCCGCCGTCCGGCATCCATCGCTCCATGATTCGTTGTTGACGCACCTATGCTCTCAGCTCAACCGGAGTCGTCGAGACCTATTAATGGGGCGCAGTCATGACAGCGAGCGGAACGACGGGGCAGACAGCGCGCGGCATCGCACAGGACAGGCCCGTGCGCTGGGGCGTACTGGCGACGGGCGGCATCGCGGAGCGCTTCGCCGCCGACGTACGGGAGCTGCCGGACGCGGAGATCGTCGCGGTGGCCTCGCGCAGCGACGCGTCCGCGAAGGCGTTCGCGGACCGGTTCGGGATACCGCGCGCGTACGGGGAGTGGGCGGCGCTCGTCGCGGACGAGGAGGTCGACATCGTGTACGTGGCGACCCCGCACTCCGCGCACCGGGCCGCCGCCGGGCTCGCGCTGGCGGCGGGGAAGCCGGTGCTGTGCGAGAAGGCGTTCACGCTGAACGCGCGCGAGGCCGGGGAGCTGGTGTCGCTCGCGCGGGAGCGGGGGCTCTTCCTGATGGAGGCCATGTGGATGTACTGCAACCCGGTCATCCGGCGGCTGGCGGAGCTGGTGCGGGACGGCGCGGTCGGCGAGGTCCGTACCGTACAGGCGGACTTCGGTCTCCAGGGGCCGTTCGCGCCGGATCACCGGCTGCGGGACCCGGCGCTGGGCGGTGGCGCGGTGCTGGACCTCGGCGTCTATCCGGTCTCGTTCGCCCAGCTGCTGCTGGGTGAGCCGGACCGGGTGCAGGCGGACGCGCTGCTGTCGCCCGAGGGCGTCGATCTGAACACCGGGATGCTGCTGGGCTGGGACACGGGGGCGACGGCGCTGCTGACGTGCTCGGTGACGGCGGGCACCGCGGCGACGGCGACGGTGACGGGCACGGCGGGCCGGATCGACGTACCGGGCGGCTTCTTCACCGCGGAGCGGTTCGTACTGCACCGGGACGGCGCGGAGCCGGAGGAGTTCACGGCGGACGCGTCCTCGACGGGTGGCGGCGGTATGCACGGGCTCCAGTACGAGGCGGCCGAGGCGATGCGCTGCCTCCGGGCCGGGGAGACGGAATCGCCGCTCGTCCCGCTGGAGGGGAGCCTCGCGGTGATGCGGACCCTGGACGCGGTACGGGACCGTATCGGCGTCAGGTATCCGGTGGACGCCCCGGTGGATGCCCCGGAGGACGCTTCTGCCTGAGACGGCCGCCCGTTCCGGAAAGTTTCTTCGGGACGGTGACAACCGCCCGCCGAAAGCGTCCGTCAATACGGCATGAAGTCCTTCTCCAAGGCGGGCGGCGGTAACACCATCGCCTTCGACGAGTTCGCGCGCAGCCGGCAGGCGCATCTGCGCCGTGCGGCGTATCTGCTGTGCGGCGACTGGCACTTGGCCGAGGACCTGGTCCAGACGTCGCTGGCGAAGCTGTACGCGGTCTGGCACCGCGTCCACATGGACTCGCCCGACGGTTACGCCCGCAGGGTGCTCTTCCGTACGTTCCTGGACGAGAACCGGCGCCGGCGGTGGTGGGACCGGCCGACCGCGCACGAGTACGACGTGGCGGCCCCCGCGCAGGACCCGGAGCTGCGCCTGACGCTGCTGGCCGCCCTGCGGCAGGTGCCGGACCGCAGCCGGGCGGTGCTGGTGCTCCGGTTCTGGGAGGACCAGAGCGTGGAGGAGACCGCGGCGGCGCTGGGATGCAGCGCCGGCACGGTGAAGAGCCAGACCTCCCGGGGGCTGGCCACGCTGCGCCGCGTCCTGGGCGACACCCCGCTGACGCCGTCCGGGAACGGGGCCTGGACCGGGGCCGGGACCGGTGCGGGCGGGCGCGCCGGAGTCAGCTATCCGAAGGCGGAGCGGTGACCATGATCAGCACATCGGGGAACGGCCACGGAAGCGCCGGCGACGACGGGTTCTCGCTCGCCGAGGCCCTCGGCGGACTGAGCCTCGGCGCCGAACCGCCGATGCCGGACCTGGTGCCGGGCGCGATCGAGCGCGGCGGGCGGATCCGCCGCAGGCGCCGTATCGGTACGGCGCTGGGTTCCGCCGCGGTCGTGGCGGCCTTGCTGACCGGCGGGTACGCGGTGCTCCTGCCGGTGCTCCCGGGCGCGGGGGGCACGACGGCGTCGCCCGCGGCCCCGGGGACCGGCCGGGAGCGCGCGGTCGTGTACCCGTCGCTGGAGGTGCTGCGGTCGGCCGTCCCGGCGGCGACCGGCACGGTCGAGGCGGCGGCGCCGGAGCGGCCGGTGCGGCCGGGGCGGTACTTCCTGCTGACCACGCCCAAGGGCATGAGGCAGGAGCTGTACGTGTCGATCACCCGGACCGCCACCGGCCCGAAGGCGCTCCGGGAGAAGTCCGGCGAGGGCGATGTGGCGTGTCCGGCCCGTACGGAGGACGCGTACGCCACCGGGTGGAACGGCCTGACGCGGCAGTGCCGTCTGGTGCCGTGGAAGACGGGCCCGGTGCTGCTCTACGCCGTCGCGACGGGACAGCCGACGGCGGCGGTGGGCGTCACCTACATGACCGCGGACGGCTGGACGGTGCAGGTGATCGCGGGCTCTCTCGACGGCTCCCGCACCGGCTACTACGAGCCGCTGCCGGACGATCAGCTGATCTCGCTGGCCGTCGACCCGGCGCTCCTCACCGCCGTCAAGGACAACTGACCACAAGCAGACACCACGTCCGACACGTCCGACACGTCCGACACGTCCGACAGCAAGCGATGACACACAAGCGAAGAGGTGGCATGAGCATGCCCAAAAGTAGGTCCACAGACAGGCTCCGCACCGCCCTCATCACCACACTGGCGGCCGGCATGCTGCCGCTGCTGGCCGCGTGCGGCGGTTCGAGCGGCTCGACGGCGGATTCCGGCACCGGCTCCGGCACCGGCACCAACTCCGGCACCGGCTCAAAGGCGGACGGCGGTACGACGAAGACCGTCGACGGCGCCACCCAGCTCGGCGTCCCCGCCGACGCGGACGACTACACCAAGAAGCTCTACATCCAGGAGAACACCCTCGCGGCCTGCATGAAGAAGCTCGGCTTCACCTACACCCCGTACGTGGGAACGCCGGACAGCTCCGAGAACAGCGGCGCCGACGGGCAGGACTACGCGGCGGCGAAGAAGTCCCGGCAGAAGTACGGCTTCGGCACCTACGCGGCGAGCGTCTACCCCGAGGACCCGAGCGCCCCGGGCAGCAACGCGGGCGGAAAGCTGGGCGGCAAGGTCCTCGACCCGCCCAACAACGACCAGGCAGGGTTCAGCCCGGCCCAGAAGGAGGCGTACGACACCGCGCTGAACGGGCCCCCCTCCGCGTCCAAGGAGAAGGAGCAGCTCGGCGGCTGCACCCTCGAAGCGCGCGTCGCCGCGTACGGTCCGCAGAAGAGCCGGGCGGAGGAGAAGAAGACCTGGGAGGCGCGCGAGGAGGAGAACCGCGCGAACGGACTGGAACTCAACGGCGACGCCGAACTCGTCCAGCTCGCCCAGAAGTACGCGACCTGCCTCAAGGCCGAGGGCATCCCCGTCTCCACCACCCAGCCGACCGGCATGGCCGACATGGTGCGGCTGGGCATCAGCATGGCCCTGCCGGAGCACCGCCCCACCCTCACCAAGGAGGAGGCGCTGCCGCTGCTCACGAAGGAGATCACCCTCGCCCTGAAGGACCTGGAGTGCGGCAAGGACTTCCGGGCCGCGTACTTCCCCAAGGAGAAGGCCCACCCGTACTGGGGGGATGGCGCGTGACCCGGCTCGGCAGGGTACGGCGGCTCAGCGGCCGCAAGAAGCTCGGTGTGGTCGTCGGTGTGGTGGTCCTGGTCGGCGCGGGCGGCTGGGTCGCCGGTACGCAGGTACGCTCCCCCGCCGACGCCGCCGCCGCGCGCCGCCCGCCCGAGGCGGGCCCGGTGACGGTCAAGGTCGGGCGCCAGTCCCTCACCGCGACCGTGGTGGCGACGGGTTCCGTCGAGTTCGCCTCGCCCCGGCCACTGGCGCTGGCGGGCCAGGTCGGCGCCGGGGCGGCCGGGGGCGCGGGCGGCGAGGCGGCCGGGGAGCAGCGGGTCACCAGACCGCCGGTCGCCGGTACGAAGGTCGAGGAGGGCGATGTGCTGATGATGGTCAACGGCCGTCCGGTGTTCGCGCTCGCCGGAACCGTCCCGATGTACCGCGCCCTGGGGCCCGGCGCCTCCGGCGACGATGTGCGGCAGCTCCAGAAGGCGCTGCGGCGGCTCGGGTTCGACCCGGGGGCGGCCAGTGGGGCGTACCGCCAGGGCACGGCCGGCTCGGTCACCCGCTGGTACGCGAGCAAGGGCCACCAGGCGCAGCAGCCGAGCCTGGCGGACCGGCAGCAACTGGGGGCGCTGGAGGAGTCGGTGTCGGCGGCGCAGCAGGCGCTGCTGCTGGCGAACGACAGCGGCGCGGGCGGAGGCGCGGGCGGAGGCGCGGGCTCAGACGTAAGCGAGGAGGACGGCGCCGCCTCGCCGCCCGCGGAGTCCGCCGCCCAGCGGCAGGTACGGCAGCTCCAGCTCAGCTCGGCGCGGAAGTCGCTGGACCTCGCGAACGCCGCCCTCGGCAGCTTCCGGGAGTCCTACGGGACGAAGGTCCCGGCCGGTGAGGTCGTCTTCTTCCCGAAGCTGCCGGTACGGCTGGACAAGGTGACCGTGAAGGCCGGGGACTCCCCGTCGGGCCCGGTCGGTACGGTGACCAGCTCCGATGTGGTGGTGGAGACGGTCGTCCCCGGCTCGGACGCCGCGCTGCTCAGCAAGGGCATGGCCGTCGAGCTGACAACGGCGGCCGGGGAGAAGGCCGTTGGGACGGTGAGCGCGCTGGGAGCCGATGCCGCCGCGACGTCCTCGACGGCGGGATCGGCGGGATCGGAGGAGTCGGAGGGGTCGACGGGATCGGCGGGGGCCGGTTCGCCGGGCGGCGAGGAGGAGCCGGACGGTGCGACCGACCCCACGGCTCCGGTCCAGCTGCGTATCTCCGTACCGGACCCGGGTCCGCTGGCCGGTCAGGCCAGTGCCTCCGTGAAGGTGACGATCAAGATCGGGGCCTCGGCGGGGAAGGTGCTGACCGTACCGCTCGCCGCGATCCGTACGGCGGCCGACGGCCAGGCCCGGGTACGGGTACGGCGCGGCGACGGGACGGCCGATGTGCGGGTGACCGTCGGGCTCTCGGCGGCCGGACTCGTCGAGGTGAAGCCGGTGGACGGCGGAAAGCTGTCGCAGGACGACGAAGTGGTGGTGGGCGAGTGACGTTCCAGAGCGAGCCCGCCGAGTCCACCACGTCCGCCGAGCCCACCGCGCCCACCGCACCCGCCGAGCCCACGGTCATCGAACTCACCGCCGTGGAGCGGACATTCGACTCCGTACCGCCCGTACAAGCGCTGCGCGGTGTCGATCTGGCCGTACGGCGCGGTGAACACCTCTCCGTCGTCGGCCCGTCCGGTTCCGGGAAGTCGACCCTGCTGAACACCCTGGGCCTGCTCGACCGGCCCACCGCCGGCACGTACCGGCTGGACGGTGTGGAGACGACTGGGCTGGGCGATCCGGAACGCACCGCGCTGCGCGGCAGCCGGATCGGGTTCGTGTTCCAGTCGTTCCATCTGCTGCCGTACCGGACGGTGGACGAGAACGTGATGATGGCCGAGACCTACCGCAGACCTCGTCCCGGCCGGGGCCGCGGCAGCCGGCGCGCCCGTGCCCGCGAGTCGCTGGAGCGGGTGGGGCTGGGCCACCGGTCGGGCTTCCGGCCCGACCGGCTGTCCGGCGGGGAGCGCCAACGGGTCGCGATAGCACGGGCGTTGATGAGCGAACCGGCGTTGCTGCTCTGCGACGAGCCGACCGGCAACCTGGACAGCGAGAACACCCTGTCGGTGCTGTCGCTCTTCGACGACCTGACCGCGCAGGGCATGACCCTGGTGCTGATCACCCACGACGAGACGGTGAGCCGCCGGGCGGGCCGCCGGGTCCGGATCACCGACGGCCTGCTGACACGGGAGGCGGGGTGAGAGCGGTAAGGCGCGCCCGGCGCGGTGGGCGCGCCGACCGCCCCTGGATGGACCCCCGGGATCTGTGGGCGGAGGCGCTCGCGGGCGTCCTCGCCCGGCCCGTACGGTCGGCGCTGACCACGCTCGGCACGGTGCTCGGCATCACGACGCTGGTGATCACGATCGGGGTGGCGGCCACGGCGGGCAATCAGATCGTCGGCCGGTTCGACGCGCTCACCGCGACCTCGGTGACGGTGAAGGTGCCGGCCCCGGCGCCGGGTTCGGAGGACTCCGGCCCCCTGGTGCCCTGGTCGGGGACCGAGGCGGTCGGGCGGCTCGCCGGGGTGGAGTCGGTCGCGGCGCTCGGTGACTCCCCCGCGACCAACAGCGTGCGGGTACGGTCCAACGACGTCAACGCGCCCGGCGACACCTCCGGCCAGACCCTGGCCGTACTCGCCGCCTCGGAGGGCGTACCGGCGGGTGTACGCGGACGGATGACCGCGGGGCGGTTCTTCGACGCGGGCAATGTGGCGCGCCACGACCAGGTGGCGGTGCTCGGGGACCAGGCGGCGAAGCTGCTCGGCATCAGCCGGGTGGAGGACTCCCCCGCGGTGTTCTTCAAGGGACAGTCGTACACGGTCATCGGTGTTCTCGGCGGCATGAAGCGCGAACAGCGGCTGTCCACCGCCGTGTTGCTGCCGTCCACGACGGCCGGGGACCGCCTCGGGCTGCGGAACGTCACCCACGTACTGATCAACACCGCGCTCGGCGCGGCCCAGCAGGTGGCCCGCCAGGCACCGATCGCGCTGGCCCCCGGGCATCAGGATTCCCTCAACGTGTCGGCCCCCGCGGACCTGTCCAAGGCCCGTGACAACGTCGAGAGCGATGTGAACGGCCTCTTCCTCGTCCTGGGCCTGGTGTCCCTGGTCGTAGGGGCCATCGGCATCGCCAACGTCACACTGGTGACCGTCATGGAACGCGTCGGGGAGATCGGCCTGCGCCGCGCCCTGGGCGCGTCCCGGCGCCAGGTCGCCGGCCAGTTCCTGCTGGAGTCGACGACGATCGGCCTGCTCGGCGGCGTGGTGGGCGCGGCCCTGGGCATCGCGGTGGTGGTGGCCGTGGCCGTCACCAAGGAGTGGACACCGGTCCTCGACCTGACCCTCGCCTTCGGCGCCCCCCTGGCCGGCGCCCTGGTCGGCCTGATAGCCGGCCTCTACCCATCCCTCCGAGCCGCCCGCATGGAACCGGTCGACGCCCTGCGCGCCCCCTCATGACCGGGCCCGGCCGCGTGCATCTCCCTTTGCGGGCAACCGCTTTGGGACCTCAGCGGCGGATTCACACTCCTCCGGACCGCCGCGAGAGCCGTCGAACAGTAGTGGCATAGTGAGACCCGTGAGGATCCCTGGCTGGATGGTGCCGGTCATCGCCGTGGTCGTGATTACGCCGATATCGATCGGGGTCGGGGCCGTCATGCTCGGCACCTTCGACGACAGTGAGGCGGCCGACGCGAATATCTCCGCGTCGAGCGACACGGAGCTGAAGCCGGGCGATGTGGGTGTGCCCGTGGTGTACGCGAAGCTCATACGCGACGCCGCGGCCGGGTGTGCCGACAAGGCGCTCACCGCGCCTGTGCTGGCAGCGCAGTTGAAGCACGGGAGCAACTTCAATCCGCGGGCCCGGTCCATCGCGCTGGACGGTTCGGACGGGTCGGGCGGGGGCGGCGAGCAGTCGCTGACGGATCCGCGGACCGAGGAAGAGAAGGCGGCGGACGGCCGGAAGGACGGGGAACTTCTCGAAGAGGAAACCGCGTCCGGTGAGAGCGTCTCCAGTGACAGTCCAACGCCGGATGACGAGGCGTCGGGTAGTGAGTCGTCGGGTAGCGAGGCGTCGGGGAATGAGCTGCCCCAAGGGACCCCCGCCGACCGGCCCGTCACCCGGGGCATCGCGCAGTTCTCCGACGCCGACTGGGCCGTCGACGGGATCGACGGCAACAAGGACGGTGTCAAGGACATCCTCGACCCGGCCGACGCCATACCGTCCCTGGGCAAGAAGATGTGCGCGCTCCTGCGGACCGCGAAGGAGCACACCGACTACCGCGGCGCCCCGCTGGAGATGGCCCTGGCGGGCTATCACGCGGGCTGGAAGACCGTCGAGAAGTACGGCGGCGTGCCGCGCGCGACCGGGGCCGACGAGGAGACGTACCAGTACGTCAAGGCCGTGCTGAAGTACGCCGCCCAGATGGTCGTGCCGGCCGGCGGCGCCGCCGTCTCCGGCGGCTGGACGCTGCCCGTCCAGGGGCCGGCCGGCACCCCGTACCACCAGCGCGGCTCCTCCTGGTCCACCGGGCTGCACACCGGCGTCGACTTCGTCGTCCCCAGCGGTACGGCGGTCAAGGCGATCGGCCCCGGCGAGGTCGTCACGGCCGGGGCGGGCGGCGACTACGGCAATCAGGTCGTCATCCGCCACGAGGACGGCACGTACAGCCAGTACGCCCATCTCTCCCAGGTGAAGGCCGTCGTCGGCCAGAGCGTCCTGGGCGGCGCGCTCATCGGCTGGTCCGGCGCGACCGGCAACGTCACGGGGCCGCATCTGCACTTCGAGATACGCACCGGGCCCGCGTTCGGCTCCGACATCCCCCCGATCCCGTATCTGCGCGCCAAGGGCCTGATCAGCTGAGGAAGTGTGGCCGCGAGCCCGCCCGCAGACGGAAACCGCCTCCCCAACAGGGCCTCGGGCGAGGTCCGTTGGGGAGGCGGGCGGGCGGGGTGCGGTCCACCGCCGGGCGCTAGGCGCCGCTGAACACTACGTGCCGCTGGTCGTCGCGCGGGTGAAGAACTCGATCTCGGCTATCGAGACCTGCTTGTCGTCGCCCACGTTGAACGCCGAGCGGATGACGAAGCGGACGCTGATGACGTTCTGCGCCCGGAACTTCCGCCGCTGGGGCCCGCTGACCTGGTCGAGCTTGATGTGGCGCGTGACCTTCTTCCCGTCGGACGTGGTGATGATCGCGTCCATCCGGTGCGGCAGCGCGGCCTCCGCGAGGTCGGGCGCCTTGGTGGAGATGCCGGACGTGATGAGGATGTCCAGCAGCCGGGTGGGCTCCTTGAAGCCCGCCTCGACCCACTCGCCCTCGGCGTCGCCCGAGATCCCGGGGCCCCACCAGCTGTTGTTGACCTTGTCGAAGAGCAGCTTCGGCGGGTGGTTGCCGAAGGAACGCGACGCCGCCGCGGAGTCCGGGGTGATCTGGGCCCGCTTCGCGAAGTGGTCGCGGGCCGCGTTCCACGCCGTACCGACGTTGAACGCCGCGTAGATCACCAGCACGAGCGCGAGACCGTACGCGACCCACGTGAAGATACGGCCGATCCCCCGGCGCAGCTTCGGGCGGTCGCCCGCCCACGGCACCGGGCCCTCGCCGAAGCTCCAGATCCGGCGCCACCAGGGGAGCGGGGCCTCCGGAACGCCGGGGCGATCCGCGAGGGACATACCGCAGCGCCGGCAGAAGTGCCGGTCGGGGCGGTTGCCGACCTGGCACCAGGGGCACGGCGGGCCGGTCTCCTCGGTCTGATCGCCGCCGGGCGCCTGGACGCGCGGGCGGGGCGCGGCGGGCATGCCGGGGAGGACCGGGGCGACGTCCGGGGCCGGGGGCGCGGCGGCGCGCTGGTCGGCGACCGGTACGAGCAGCGCCCTGGCCCGCGCGCTCGCGTCCGAGTCGGCGGAACCCGAGGCCCCGGAGGACCCGGAGGACCCGGCGGACGCGGACGCCGCCGGGGAAGCGTCCGCCGGGGGGATGACCACCGGCGGGAACGTGGGCAGGGTGTCGGCCTCGTCCAGCTCCGGATCCGGCGCGTCGGCGCGTACGGGCTCACGCGCGGGCTCGCGCACCGGCTCACGTACGGGCTCGCGCGCCGGTTCGCGCGCCGAGTCCGGCCTCCGCGCATCGGCATCGGCATCGGCATCGGCATCCGCGTCGGCCGACGCGTCGTCCGAAGCGCTCGCACCCGGCTTGCTCGCGCCCGATGTACTCGCACTCCGTTCCTGTGTGTCCGGGGTCCAGCTCAGTACCGCGCCGCAGCCGTCGCAGAACGACTGCCCCGGGGTCGGCCGCGTACCGCACTCTGCGCAGTGACGTGCCTTGTTCCCCCCGTCGCCGCCCGCGGAAGCGGGTGGCGTGGAGGGGGAAGCCTGCTGACTGGTCACCTGTCGGAAGTCCTTTCGGCTGCGGTCACCTGGACCGTGTAAGGCATATGGGCGGGGCGGGCTGCCGCGACAAGGCGGTCCAGCCGGTGCTCGGCTGCGGGGCCGGGGTCCGGCAGCCGTACGGTGACATGCAGACGCGGGCGGGCCTCGCCGGGGACCGGGCCCAGGGGCCTGGCGTCCCAGGTGGCCGCGCCGCTCTCGGTGATCTCGGGTTCCACGCCGAAGGCGAGCCGTACCGCCTCGGCCAGTCCGCGCCGGGTGCCGCGGATACGGTGCAGCCGTACGGCGGCGGTCACCGCCGCGCGCATCGCGACCGTCGCCTCGGTGTCGTCGGGGTGGCCGGTGCCCGGCGCGGCGAGCGGGGACTTCGCGAGGTCCGGGCCGCCGGATCCCACGGCGTACCCGGCGGTGTCGGGCCCTTCGGTCCCGGCGCCCACCCAGTCGCCGAGCCAGCGGGTGAAGTCCGCGGGCGCGAGCGACGGCTTGAAGTAGGCGTCCAGGCAGTCGAGCACGTTGTGGAGCGGCGCGAGGACCTCGTCGAGCCCCGCGACGAAGCGCTGGGCGAGATCGTCGTCGGCGAACACGGCGGGCAGCATCACGCCCAGCGGGGCCGAGGAGCCGAGGCCGTCGATGGAGCCGCGCCTGCTCGCGCTCACCTGCCCACGCGCGTTCCCGCTGCCGCTCCCGCCGTTCCCGTAACCGCCCTTCCCGTACCCGCCGTTGCCGCTCCCGCCCGTACTCCCGTACGCGCTCATGACGCGTCCCCAATCACCCGGACACGGTGGTCGAACGAGAAGACCAGCGCGGGCGGCTGGAGATCGATCCGCTCGGTGGGGTCGCCGCGCTTGCCGCTCAGCGGGTCGGCGGGGTGCAGCAGCACCTCGTCCACCAGCTCGACGCCGGGCACCCGCTGGAGCACCGCGAAGACCTCGCCCGCCTGCACCGGGCGCCCGAAGGGCCAGCCCGTGCCGTGCGCCCCGCCGGTCAGCGGGTCGAGGTGGCGGTACAGGGCGTCGTGCGCCTCCCGCCTGACCCGGTCGGTGTCCGTACCGCGGAAGGCGTGCACGGTCGCGACGACGGTCACCCCCTGGTAGAACGGCGGGCCGACGGCCAACCGGGTCCCGATCAGGCGCCGTTCGTCCAGGAAGCGGGTGATCCGGCCCAGCATCTCGTCGCCCGGGACGAGCTGCTCGAAGCGCAGCCGGCCGCCCGGGTCGGAGACCGCCTGCGGCACGACCAGCACCCGTACGGCATGCGCGCCGTGCTCGTCCGGCTCGGCCGCCAGACAGGTGATACGGGCGGTCTCGGGCGCCGCGCGCCGCGCCAGCTCCTCGTAGTCCCGCAGGGTCACGGCCCGGTCCTGCGCGCTGAGCGCGATGGGCGCCCTGCGCTTCGCCTCCTGGACGGTCTCGCCGTCGACCCCGCCGCGCGCGGCCTCCCGGTTGACGACATCGGAGACGTACGGGACGGAGTCGCGCAGCACCTGGATGGCGCCCCGGGCGACATTGCCGGCCTTTCCGCCGCCCGTACGGTAGAGACGGGCCCGGATGGGCGCGCCCTTGGGCGGGACCGCGCCGTACTGGCGCAGGGTGCCGTCCTGTTCGCGTACGGACGGGCCGAAGGCGATCTCGCCGGTGGCCGCGTCCAGGGTGATGTGCCGGTCGTTGGGGCCGGAGGCGGCGAAGTGGCCGACGGTCTGCCAGTTGATCCAGCCGTCGCGCTCGGCGACCTGGAGCACCAGGGGCCGCGGGCCGCCGACGACGGGGCTGTGGGCCAGCCGCAGCCGGTGGCCGGGCAGCCCGGTGGACTCCCCGAGGGCCTCGTCCCGCACGGTCTCGGCGTGGACCACCCCGGTGGTGCCGCCGATGCTGAACGCCTCGGCGGAGCGGATGGTGGGCGAGGTGGTGTAGAACGGCTGGTCCTGGGCCGGTTCGGTGACCACACAGCGCAGCCAGCCCGCCTCGCGCCGCCCTGCGCGGGAGAGCGCGTGACCGCCGGGGACATGCAGCACGACCTCACCGGGGCGGTTGAGCCCGCCGGTGGTGTCCCGCTCGACCTCGCAGGTCACCCAGCCGTCGGCCGTCCACGCCTCCCAGGTCAGCGGGGGCTGCCGGGGGTCGACACCGACACCGTCCACCTGGCTGTCCAGCTCCAGGACGACCACACACTCCGGTACGGCGGCGCTGAGCCCGAACAGCATGCGGTCGCCGGGCCGCGGGGACTCCGTGAAGCAGTGCACGTCCTTGGACTCGGCGAGGTCCGCGGTACGGTCGACGGCCTCCTCACCGGTCCGCTGGACCACCAGCGCCGACAACTCGCACGGTACGACGGTGAGTTCGCGCTCGGTGGCGAAGACCACCGCGTCCTCGGTCTGGGTGCGGGCGGTGGCGACCTCGGTGCCCGTCGCCAGCACCACGGGCTGCCGCTGCGGCGCCGACAGCCAGAACGTGACATCGGCGCGCGCGGCGGACGGCGGGAAGAGGGTGATCCCGATGAGGTCCAGGAACGCGAGATGGTTCTTCTCGGGCACCCGGTTGAGCCGGTAGACGATCTGGTCGGCCATGTGGGCGACCGTCTCGACCAGGGTCACCCCCGGGTCGGAGACGTTGTGGTCGGTCCATTCGGGGGCGCGCTGCTGGATATAGCGCTTGGCGTCGTCGACGAACTGCTGGAAGCGCCGGTCGTCGAGGTTCGGGGAGGGCAGGGCCATCAGCGGTCGCTTCCAAAGTGCTCGTCGGACGTGCCGGACCCCTCGGGCCCGTCGTGGGAGGGGATCACGTAGAACGGGAAGACCAGGCTGCGCGGGTTGTTGGTCCCCGTGATCGAGTAGCGGACATCGATGAAGAGGACGCCCTGTTCGTCGCCCGCGGAGACTACAACGTCATCCACCTCGATGCGCGGCTCCCAGCGGTCCAGACAGCTGTGGACCTCGTGCTGGATCCGGCCCGCGGTGGCCTCGTTGACCGGTGCGAAGACCATGTCGTGGATGGCGCAGCCGAATTCGGGGCGCATCGGCCGCTCGCCGGGCGCGGTGGACAGGACGAGCCGGATGGCCTCCTCGACCTCGCGGTCCCCGCTGACCATGGCGATCCCGCCGGTGGGACTGATGCGCAGCGGGAACGCCCAGCCGGAGCCGACGAACTGTTCCGCCATCAGATACCCCCAATCGTCAGCACCGGCTTCAGGTTGGAGGTGAGGAGTCCGGTGGACTTGATCGTGGCCGCCTGGAGGCCGATGTTGATGGCCGCGGTCATCTGGAGGGAGACCCCGGCGGTGAACGACATGGCCGCGCCGGCCGTCATACCGAGGGCGCCGCCCGTCTTCACGGAGAGCATGCTCGCCGCGTTGATGTTCATCGGTCCGCCGCTGCGGATCGTCAGGGAGCCCACCGCGTTGAGCGAGAGGTTGCCGCCCGCGTTGATGGCCACGGCGCCGCTCCCCCGGATGGACACCTTTCCCTTGCTGTCGATGACGATCTCGGTCTTCGTCCGGTCCAGTTTGATGGTGAGCCGGTCGTCGCCGGTGGCGAGCCGCACCCCGCGCTGGAGGCCGACGCTCTGGTCGAGCAGGTCGAGCCGGTTCTTGCTACGGTCGGAGAGGGTACGCCGGGTGACCTTGCCGCGCGTCGCGTCGTACACCGGCACATCGCCGGGGTCCGGCTTGTCGACGCCGTTGTAGAGGCCGCCGATGACATACGGGTGGTCCAGGGCGCCGCGGTCGAACGCCACCAGCACCTCGTCGTCGACGTCCGGGCTGATGATGCCGCCGCCCTTGACCCCGCCGAACTGGACCGTACGCGTCCAGTCGCTGACGTACATGTCGTCCAGCCACGGGAACTTCAGCTTGACCCTGCCCTGCTCCTTCGGGTCCTTGATGTCGGTGACCAGGGCGTTGGCGACGCTCGGCAGCCTGGCCGAACTCCCGCCGCCACCGGAGGTGAGCCCGTACAGCGAACGCCACTGGCGCCCGCTGACGTTCATGAACGTCTGGTAGTGCTCCTGGTCGCCGAAGGTGTGGCGCGCGGCCGTGACCGTGTACTTGCCCTCGAACGGCTTTCCCACGTCCTGGAGGGTGACGGCGACGCCGGGGCGCAGTTCGGTGTTGCCGTGCGCCGTGACCTCCACCTCGGCGAAGGAGGCGGTCACATCGTCCGCCAGTGACTCGGCCGCGAGCCTGACCTCGTCCAGGGTGTCGTAGGGCGTGTCGGTCTCGACGAGTTCGGCCTTGCCGAACTTCTTGGACACCGCGGCCGGTGTCGTACCGATCTCCAGGCCCGGATTGTCGTTGGCGGGAACCTTGTTGATGAGGGACTGCTTGGTGGTGACGTTCCAGCCGCGCACCGCGACCTCGGCCACCTGGTCGGCCGAGGTGACGGCCGCGCGGCAGCGGGTGATCTCCTCGCCGCCCTTCAGGACGATCCCGCTCTTCCCGCCCGACGCGCGCGGCCCGGTCGGCGCGCCCGGCGGGATCGGCGCGGGAGCGGTGGCCGCCCGCTTCCGCTTGACGAACTGGAACAGCCCCTTCGAGTTGATGGACATCACCATCTCGTTCTCGTCCGCGAGGCGTTGGACGAAGTCCCAGTCGGTGACATTGGCCTGGCTGATGAACTCGTAGTGGCCCTTGGTCGTCTGGGTCTCACCGATCGGGACGCCGCTCTTGCGCGCCAGCTCGACCGCGATCTCGGTGGCGGTCTTGTTCTTGTACGCGGCGACCCGGCGCTGCCGGAGCATCCGGTGGCCCCGGTCGTAGCCGCGGATGACGGTGAACGTACCGGTGGCGTCGTAGTCGGTCTCCAGCGCGGTGACCTCGGCGGTGATCAGCGGTGTGCCCTGGCCGTCCGAGAGGGGCGCGATGATCACGGGAACGCCGATCTCGACGCCCAGCTTGGCGAGGACGTCCTTCTTGCTGTCGCGGAAGGTGAGCTGGAACGCGCCGGGCACCCCGGCGCCGAAGTCGACCCAGCCTCCCACCAGTTTCTTGTCCTCCGGGGACTTGAGCGGGCTGCCGGCGATGTTCACCGTGAGGATGTTGGAGAAACCGATATCGGCCATCAGATGCCGACCTCTTCCGCGGCGGGAAGCATCAGCTCGATACCGGGCGTCAGCACCTTCGGGTCGTCGATGTCGTTGGCCTCTGCGATCGTGCGCCACGCGGTGGCGTCCCCGTACTCGCGCCAGGCCAGCAGCTGGAGCGAGTCGCCCGCCACGACCCGGTGCACCCGGCGGGTGGTGAGCGCGCCGGAGGTGGGGTTCTGGCCGAGGGTGCTGCTCGGGATCTCGTGCAGATTCACCTGACAGGTGGCGCGGATCGGCATCCCGTTGGTGTTGAAGAGGGTGTACGAGGCTTCCACGGAGCTGACGTACGCGTTGAAGCGGGCGGTGGAGAAGGCGCCCCACTCGAAGACCACCCACGGGGTCGACGGCTGCTTCGCCGCGATACTGGCGGCGGTCGTCTCGCAGCAGGAGAAGAGCGCTTCGACGTTCTTGCGCACATCGTTGCTGTCCGGGTCGGTCGAGCGGTCGAGGAAGATCTCCACCGTCATCTCCCGGGGCTCGGGCCCCATGAACTCCGGGACCGCGCCGTCGCGCACGGCGGCGGTGGGTGTGGTCTTCCACAGGGCCCTGCGGGACAGCGACATCTGCGCCGGGTTGAAGTCGAAGTTGAACATCTTCATCAGCGCACCCGGGGTGGTGCTGCTGCCGATCGGCGGCTGGTGGATGGCGAGCGTCGCCTTGACCAGGCTGTCGCCCACGCCGAAACTGCTGAGGCTCATCGGTTACGCCACCCCCGCGTCCGTGAAACCGTGATGGGCGATCTCCAGCACCTCGGTCGCCACGGCGGGGCTCGCCGGGTCGAAGGAAGGACCGCGCCAGCTCACCGGGAGCACATCGATCAGCCCCCACTGGGCGACGATCGAGCCGTTGGCGCGCAGCGCGGCAATCTGCCCCGTGGGCCGGGACACCCCGGTCGTGACGGAGGAGATCCACTCCGCCACCTTCGAGGTCTCGTCGGTGAGGGGCCGGGTCAGTGTGATGTTGGAGAAGGTGACGCGGGTGGGCAGCTGCCAGACGAAGCCGTTGTTGCCGCCCTCCTGCCGCTGCTCGATCTCGACCCGGGAGGAGAGTCCTTCACAACCGTTGAAGTTGCCCAGGCTCTCACCGTCGATGGTGAGGTGGAAGAAGATGGTGGAGCCTGCGTCAAGTTCCTGGGGCATCAGGTGGTGCCTTCCTGCGGTTCCACATGCGGTTGGTCGGGATGGTTCGGTCGCGGGCCTGCGGGGCCGGTCAGTGGCGCGGTGCCCGCGTCCGTGCCGGTGTCCGTGCCGGTGTCGTCAATGGCGGGGGTCGCGCAGCTTGCCGACCCGCTCGCGGTCGAGCCGCAGCTCGGTGCGGAGCAACCGGGTCAGCGGTCCGACCAGCCGGTGGACCAGCTCAGCCATCTGGTCCTCCTGCAACTCACGGGGCTTGAACTGGCTGGTCACGGACGGCGGGGGCGGACCCGACGAGCCTCCGCCCGACGAGAAGTCGGCCACCGGCGGCGGTGCGCTCCCGCCGGATCCCCGGGCGCCGCCGCCTCCGCCGCCCTTCCGCTGCACCGCGACGGACGTGCCGCGCAGCGGCGTCGACAGCGATGCCGGGGCCGGTGCCTTCCTCTGCGCCTGCATCTGTGTCTGCCTCTGCGCCTGCGCGGATGTGGCGGCGGGTGTCGCGGCCGGGGTCGCGGGCGCCCGCTGCACGGGAAGCGCCACGGCCGGAGCGGGCCCGGCGGGCGCGAGGGACACGACAGGGCTGCTCGCGGCAGGACGCACGGCAGGGCTCGCGGCAGGGCTTACGGCGGAACTCACGGCGCGCGCGGCCTCAGGGACACCGGAAGCGCCCCTCACCGGCGTACGGGTGAGACCGGACGGGGTACGCGGCGCCGACACGGGCGCCGAAGCGGGCGGCGTCGCGGACACGGAGCGCTGGACAACGGGGAAGGCTTCGGCCACACCGCTGAACCGGGCTCCCTCGTTGCCGAGTTGTACGGGCGCGGTGCCCATGACGGGGGCGTCCACGGCGCGGGGGGCCGTGGACGGAGACGTACGGACGGCGACGGGCGCCGCCGACGACGAAGCCGAGGCCGAGGCCGAGGCCGACACGGAACGCTGTACGGCGTGCCCGGGAGCGCCGACCGCACCGGCGGCCGTGGACGCGGCCGTGGACGCGGCGGTGGCCGTAGCCGCACCGCTCGCGGAAGCTGTGGCGGCGGTCCCCACACGACGGAGACGCACGGCGGCCGGAGCGGCCGGAGCAGCCGGGGCGGTCGAAGCATGGGCGGCGGTCCGGACCGTCGGGGCGTTCATCCCCGTGGGCGCGGAGGCAGGAGACCGTACGGCCCCTTGGGCGCCACGAACGCCCGGGAGCACGGCAGCCCCGGGAGCGGCGGCCCGCTGCACGGAAGCCCGAGAGGCGGCGGCCACGGGCGCGGGGGCGGAGGCCGGGGCCGCGGACTGCCGGCCCGCCCGGGACGGCGAGGTGAACCCGGCGGCCGTCACCGGCCGCGAGGAACCCACCAGCGGGGCGGCCTGCAGCGACCGTGACACCGACACCACCGGCGCGTCGGCGGACGACAGGGTTACGGCGGACGACCGCCCGGCGGACGGCACGGCACGCGACGGAGCCACGGGAGCGCCGCCGGCCGGGGCAGCCGGGGTGGCGGTGCCGGGGGCGGAGGACTGGGGCAAGGTACCGGGCGGTGTGCGGTCGAGGGACGCGCGCTGCACCGGCAGAGCACCGACGGAACGGCCCGGTCCGGACACGTCGTTCACCACGGGCCGCACCGGCTCACCGGCCACGGCCCCGGGCACGGTCCCGGAGGCAGGACGGTCACCGACCATGGGCACCGACCGCGTGGAAGCCGCTGGAGAAGCCACTGGAGGAGCGGCCGGAGGAACAACCGGAGCCGCTTCCGGCCGCCGCGTCGACCCGGTCGGCGCCGCTGCCCGCTGCACCGGCAACGCGCCGACCGAACGCCCCGGTTCCGACGCGGATACGGAGGGAGTCACGGAGGGAGGCGCACCACCGGTGACGCGCGGAGCGGCAGGCGCCGGACCGGGCGCGGCGTTCACACGCGCCGGGGCAGCAGGGGCACGCGCAGGGGATCCGGAAGGACCGGAGGAGCCGGAAACCGCAGGAAGCTGAGGGGAGTTGAGGGGTACGACGACCGAAGCGGCCGGACCGGCGGAACCGGAACCGGAGGCAGGACCACCCCCCGTGCTCGACGGCCCGCTCCCACTCGACGGCCCGCTCCCACTCGGTGACGCGCCGCCACTCGGTGACGCGCCCCCCGAAGCGTCGCTCCGCTGTACGGGCAAGGCCGGTGCGGCTGCGGGGCCGGTGGCCGATCCGGTGGCGAGCGGCGCGGCGGGAGCGGCAGGCGCGGCGGACCCCTGCGCGGGCCGAACGTGCGGCCGTACGGACGGAGCCGCCGGAGTGCTCGGCTGCTGACCGGCCGCCGCCGAGCGCTGTACGGGGGCAGTGCCGCCCGGGGCCGTGGCACCGGGCGCGCGCTGCGCCGTCGGCCGCGCCGCACGGGGCAGCGGCGGGGGCACCGGCGGGGGCACCGCCGGAGCACCGGCGGGCCCGCTCAACGGAGCGCCCAGCCGGGGCCGGGCCGGCCGCTGTCCAGCACTGGAGCCAGGCACAACGGCTCCCGGCGTACCGGCTCCCGGCATACCGGCACCGGGCACAGCGGCTCCGGGCGTAACGGTTCGGGACGTACCCGGCCCCAACGCTCCGGCCCGGGGCGCGACGGCCCCCGGTCCGGCCGCCGATGCCCTCTGCACGGACGGTGTTCCGCGCCGGCCGCCGTCGGCCGCACGCGCCTGCCCGGCAGCGCCCGCCGGAGGCGTTCCGGGCGTCGCCGGTGCCTGCGCGGACGGCCGTACGACGGGAGCGGCGATGCCCTGACGGGGCCGTACCGGCGGCGGCGAAGCCGGTGCGGCCGGCGGAACCACCGGCCCTGCCACGGGAGGCCCGAGCAGCGGGCGGTCCCGGCGCGGGGCGTCCGCCGGTCCCGCCGCCTCCCGGCCGGGAGCACTCACCGCACGGCGCTGTACGGGGAACGACGAGGCCGGAGCCGACGGAGTCCGGTCCGAAGCGGTCCTGCCCGGGGCGACCGGGGCAACCGCATCCGCCCCACCCGCCTTACCGGGCACACCGGGCGGCGGGCCGGACGGAGCCGGCGGCATCGCCTTGGGCGCACCCGTAGGACCCGGCCGCCGGGGGCCCGGAGGCACGATCCGCGCGGAGCCTCCCGGAGGGCCGTCCTGGCCCCCCTCGGGGCGCCGCACCGGAGGAGTGGCCGCCGGCGCAACGGCGGACCTCTGGACGGCGGCAGAAGCCGCCGGAGAAGAAGAGGAGGCAGCGGACCGCGCAGACGCAGACGGCGAAGCAGGCGCGGGCGACGGCCCCGACGCCGCCGCAGGCTTGGGCGGCGGCGCCACCGCGGGCTTGGGCGCCGCCACCGCGGCAGCCGCCGGCGCGGGCGCCACCTTGCGCGGCGCCACCGCGGGAAGCACCCTGCGCTGCACCGCGCTCGGCGCGGCGGCCCGCGTCAGCTTCGAGGGCGTGGGGCCAGGACGTGACGGCCGTACGGGAGCGACCCGCGGGCCCTGGGCACGCTGCACCGAAGGCGCCGGGCCATACCCCCGGCCGCCCGCACCGCCCCTTCCCGTACCGTCCGCCGCTTCGCCGTCACCGTTGTCCACGACGGCGACCGGCAGGGAGAGCCTGGCCCCGCCGAGGCCGCCCGGCCGGGATCCCACGGCGGGCGACAGGGCGTCCTTGATGACACCGGTCGGGGCGCTGTCAAGCACGGCGTGCGAGAGCGTCCCGGAGAAGGAGTGGTTCTGCCAAGTGCTCAGCGAACCCGCGAAGTCGGCGGACGCGACCGTGTGCCGTCCCGGCGCCAGCACCGCACGCTGGATCGGCGGCAGACCGGCCCAGCCGAACCCCCCGCCACCGGAAACACTGGAAGCCGCACCCGCACCGGCGGACGCCTCAGGGGCGGGTCCCGGTACCGCACCGTCCCCGCCCCCGGCCGCACTCGGGTCCCGGTCCTGTCCCGGACCCTGATTCCCGCCCCGGCCCCGGCCCTTGAGCCGGTCGATTATCCCCATCACCGCTCCGTCGCAGCACGCGTCACCAAGGTGGCGATCTGTTCGGCGTATCGCCGCCGCTCACGGTGTTCGAGGTCCAGGATGCTCTCCAGGCTCCAGTGGAAGTGGTAGGCGATGTACGCGATCTCCTCGTGGATCCGGTCGGTCGCGTACGTCACGATTCCCCCAGGCGGCTCCCGCCGAGCTCGACCTCGAACGGCTGCTCGCAGTGCGGGCAGGACACACCGGCCCGGGTGTGGCCCTCGGCGTTGACCTGCCGGTAGAAGTCCTGCAAAAAGGCGAGGTCGGAGGCGAACATGTTCTCCACCACCCCGTCGTGCATGTGTTCCACGGTCCCCAGCCGGGTGATGACCCGGCCGAGCAGTACCACCGAGAGATACGCGGGATTCTCCTGCACCCGCAGGTCCCGCAGCGGGACCAGCTCGTCCCGGGCGGTCGCCAGCCGCATCACACCCTCGCGATGCACCGTTCCGTTGTTGTCCACGTACCCGCGCGGCAGCTCGAACGCGAACTCGGTCCGCAACTGCTCTCGTACGGGGGGTGCTTCCGCCGGAACGACGGCCGGGGCCGCCACGTCCGCGAATGCGGAGGTGGCGGCAACGGCGTCGGTGGCGGGCCTGGAAGGTCCGCGGCGCATTACTCGGTGACCAGCTCTTCGTAGACGATCGTGACGGTCTGGGTCATGATGGCGGCCTCGCCCGCCGTCACCGGGGGGTCCACTACCTTGGAGCACCAGGCGTTGCGCAGGTGCTTACGCTTGACCGGGTTGAACTGGTAGTCCATGTAGATGATGCTCGCGTTCTTGCGCGCCGAGGCCATGTCACCGCGCAGCGAGGTTTCGATCCACTCGTCGAACTCCTTGGACTGGTTCGCGCCGCGCGTCAAGGTCGTCTCGCCGGCCTTCTTCACACCGGGCATCTTTTTGATGATCGGCAGGCCGTTCTCCGTGACCTGCGAGTACTCGATGACGTCCTGCTCCATCCCCAGCTCGCCCACGCCGTGGAGGTGCTCGACCATCACGCCGTCGATCTGGAGGCCGAAGTTATGGGTAGTGAGGGCATCGCCCTGCGAGAGAGTCATGAAAGCCGTTCCTTCCACTGATGGGGGGGCCCGCGGGGCCCGTGTCTGTAAGCGAAATCAGATGCGAGTCAAGGGTGTGCGGGAGGACGTGGACCGACCGGTCCTGTCTCCTCCGGCTCGTCCTACTCCTCCAACTCGCCGCTGCCGCCCGAGAACTGCGCCAGCCGGAAGACCACGAACTCGGCGGGCTTGACCGGCGAGACGCCGATCTGGCAGATGACCCGTCCCAGGTCCACCGACTCCGGCGGGTTGGTCTCGGCGTCACACTTCACGTAGTAGGCGTCCTGCGGCGAGGCGCCGAAGAGCGCGCCGCTGCGCCACTCCGTCACCAGGAACGCGGAGATGTTGCGCCTGATCCGGGCCCACAGCGCCTGGTCGTTGGGCTCGAACACGACCCACTGCGTGCCGTTGAGGATCGACTCCTCCAGGTAGTTGAAGTACCTGCGGACGTTGAGGTAGCGCCAGGCCGGGTCGGAGGAGAGGGTGCGCGCACCCCAGACGCGGATGCCGCGGCCGGGGAAGGTGCGGATGCAGTTGACGCCGATCGGGTTGAGCAGGTCCTGCTCGCCCCGGGTGATCTGAAGCTCCAGGTCGACGGCGCCGCGGACGACCTCGTTGGCGGGGGCCTTGTGCACACCGCGCTCGGAGTCGTTACGGGCCCAGATGCCGGCGATGTGACCGCTCGGCGGGATCAGCCGGGTCTGGCCGCCGGCCGGGTCGAAGACCTTGATCCAGGGGTAGTAGAGCGCGGCGTACTTGGAGTCGTAGTTGGACGTCTCCTGGCGCCAGACCCGGATCTGCCGGGCGTTGAGGCCGGGCGGCGGGTCGATGATCGCCAGCCGGTCGCCCATGAGTTCGCAGTGGGCGATCAGACCGAGCTGGACGGCCTTCACGGCCTCCAGGTCGATCGCGCCGCGCTGGTAGGCGGCCATCAGGTCGGGGACGGCGACCATCGAGACCTCGTCCACCGCTTCGAGACCGCCGAAGCCCGTACGGTCCGAGGAGTCGCCCAGGTACTCGGCGATGCCGACCGACTCGGTCTCCACCGGGTCCGGGACCGCGGGGGTCTGCGCGGCGGCGGGCACGGCGAGCGCGACCGTCTGGTTGTCGGGGCGGGCCAGCTGCGAGGCCGCGACCGCCTCCTGCACGGAGATCAGCGCGGAGCGCTCCTTGACCTGCGTGACCACGTAGTTGCGGGCGCTCTTCTTCGCCGAGACGTCAAAGGTCTCGACGGGCTTCGCGCCGTCCTTGACGACCAGCCGGAAACGCTCGGCGGGGCCCTCGCCCTCGGCGTCCGTGACCTCGACGCTGAGCGTGCCGCTCTCGCCGGGCGCGATGGCCGACACCTTGAACGTGCCGAGGGCCTGGGGCGCCCCGGCCGTCAGCGCGGCGGGACCCGTACCGGCGGCGACGGCGGACCGGCCGCGCCGGCCGTCGACCGCGCTGCCGCCCTCGGTCGGCGCGCCCGCCACTCCGCCGGGGGTGCCGCCCACACGGACGACATAGGCGGCGGAACCGCCGTTGTTGAAGAAGCCGTACACCGAGTGAGCCAGGAAGTAGCCGTCGGTGAACTCTCCGAAGGAGGCGACGTACTGGGTCCAGTTGGTGACCAGCGTCGGCTCGTTCAGCGGACCTTCGGGCGCCAGCCCGACGAACGCGGCCACCGAGGTGCCGACCCCCTCGATCGGACGAGAGCCGCTGGCCACTTCTTCCACGTATACGCCCGGCGACAGGTAAGACGGCATGCTCTGCTCTCCTCGGGGTACCAAGACAAGTCCAGAATTCAGCCTCTCGGTCCGAGTGCGGTCAGGTAAACGTCCTCACGTACCTGATCAGGGGCACGGAATATGTCCCTGGGGGCAACTCCCGCGCCCCCGGAGCCACCCCGCCCCTCGCCGCGCCACGGTGTAGCCGGTGCCTGGCGGCGAACGGGCGTTTGCGTGCGGGGTTTCAAGGGCAAGGCGCGCCACCTTTCGGGCAGCGGCGGTACCCCGCGGCTTCTGCCGTCGTCTTCCCGGGGGACAGTAACGTCCATCGGGTGACCACCTGGACATCCCTGGAGCCCGCCTCGACCACGGTCGACCCGGGCAGCAGCACCACCGTACGACTGCGTCTGCGCAACACCGGCGACGTCGTCGATGAGTACCGCTTCGAGGCCGTCGGCGACATCGCACCGTACGTCACGGTGGAACCGCCGTCCATCAGGCTCTTTCCTGGAACCACCGGCACCGTGGAGCTGACGTTCTCCCCGCCCCGCAGCCCGGACGCGACGGCCGGGCCGCATCCGTACGGGGTGCGCATCCTGCCCACCGAGCACCCCGGGTCAGCCACGGTCACCGAAGGGAACGTCACCTTCACCGCCTTCACGGAGGTACGGGCCGAGCTGGTCCCGCACACCGTCAAGGGACGCTTCAGGGGCCGGCCCAAGCTGGCCGTCGACAACCTCGGCAACACGCCGCTCACCATGTCGGTCACCGGCGGCGACAACGGCGACCAGCTGTCGTACGAGATCGTTCCCGCGAACATCCAGATCGCCCCCGGCCGCGCCGCCTTCGTCGACGCGACCCTCAAGCCCCGGCAGATCACCTGGGTGGGGCAGAAGCAGCAGCGGCCGTACGAGCTGGCGCTGCGGCGCTCGGGGACCGAGCCCCTGACCGTGGACGGAACGTACGTACAGCGCAGCTTTCTGCCGTTCTGGCTGATGACCACGCTGAGTCTGCTGCTCGCGCTCACCATCGCCGGCGTTGTGCTCTGGTTCAACTACAAGGCACCGGTCACCACCCTCGCGCGGCCGAAGATCCAGCAGGTGGGGGCCACCGCGCTGCCGGAGGAGCCACCGGAGAAGGCGCAGGAACTGACGCCCGAGAAGCCGACGTCGGAGATCACCCCCGAGCCGCCCACGACGGACGACGGTCCCGGGGACACCGTGGACACCGGGGACGGCGGCGGGGACAGCGGCGGCAGTGGCGGAGGCGGAGGCGGCGGGGACAAGGAAAAGGAGAAGGAAGAGGAGGAGGTCGAGAACGAGATCATCCCCGAGGGTCCGCTGCCCATCACACAGGCGGACAAGCCCAATCTCTTCGTGCAGTTCGCCCAGGTACGCCTGGTGGAGGGAGCGGCCGGCTGCAAGCTGACCGCCCCGCACACGGTGGGCAAGCTGGACGCGGCGACCAAGGAAGCGCTGAAGTGCTTCCAGCAGGCCAACGACCGGAATTACAGCGGCTCCAGCCGGCTGGGCGAGTTCGACGGCTACGGGTTCCTGGGCCGCAGCACGATGACCGCGCTCCTGGCGTCCCACTTCGTCGCCGTCGAGACCGTGCCGCTGAAGGACGGCGAGGCCAGCCCGGAGGTGTTCTGGGTGCGGAACATGCTGCTCTGGGGCACCCAGGCCGAGATCGACGACGGTGACCTGGAGTCGACGATCGCGTACACGAGGGCCAACATCAAGTATCTGCGGGACCGTATCCAGGACAAGGACGTCCTGACTCCGGGTCTCACGAACAGGATCAAGGAGTACCAGGGCCTGATCGGCGCCGAGAAGACCGGCGTGGTCGACCAGGCGGCGCTCACGAAGGCGAAGCACGGCTGGACCAAGGCGGCGGACTTCCCCGGCACCGTGGTGGCCAAGGACTGGCTCCCGGGACCGATGCAGTAGACCGCTGGTCAGGGTGGTCGCGCCGCGGGGCTGTGAAGCCCGCGGCGCGGCCACCAGAACGGGCTTCGTCTACCAGGACGCGTCGTCCAGCACCAGCCGGCCCGCCTTGCGGTACTCGCGCTGGGCGCCCGCCAGCAGATCCGCCGTCGAGACGGCGCCGCCCCGGTCCGCCGCCGCGTACGCGGCCGTGACGACCGCGCTGCGGATCGAGCCGCCCGCCAGCTCGAAGTCCCGGGCGCAGGACGCCGGATCGATGTCGTCGGCGCACGGGACATGGGCGAGGCTGTGCCGCCAGAGCGCCAGGCGCTGGGCCTTGTCGGGGAACGGGAAGTCGACCACCAGGTCCAGCCGGCGGGTGAAGGCGTCGTCGATGTTGGAGCGCAGGTTGGTGGTCAGCAGCGCGATACCGTCGAACGACTCCAGGCGCTGGAGGAGATACGCGCTCTCCATGTTCGCGTGGCGGTCGTTGGAGCTGCTGACCTCGGAGCGCTTGCCGAAGACCGCGTCGGCCTCGTCGAAGAGCAGGACCGCGTCCGTACGGTCGGCCTCGGTGAAGATCCGCTCCAGGTTCTTCTCCGTCTCGCCGACGTACTTGTCCACGACGGACGGCAGTTGTACGACGTAGAGATCGAGGCCGAGTTCGCCCGCGACCACCTCGGCGGAGAGCGTCTTGCCCGTACCGGAATCGCCCGCGAACAGCGCCACCACACCCCGGCCGCGCCCGCCGCCCGCGCTCAGCCGCCAGTCGCCGAGCACCCGGTCGCGGTGCTGGGCGCGCCGGACCAGTTCGCGCAGCTGCGACAGCGGGCCCTCGGGCAGGACGAGATCGTTCCAGCCGACGTCGGGCCGGATACGGCGGGCGTGCCGCTCCAGGCCGGACACGGACTGCTGCCGGGCCGCGAGCCGCAGATGCGCGGCGGACAGCTCCGTACCGTCGAACGCGGCGAGGTCCAGGGCCGCGCGGGAGGCGCGGTCGATCCCGCCGGGTCCGATCCGGTACGCGGCGACGACCGGCGCCAGGTCGAAGCCCGGCTCCTCGGGGCCGAGCGCCGCCCGCCAGGCGTCGAGCGCGCCGGCCCGCTGCCGGGGGGCGTCCAGCACGAGCGGGTCGGGCCCGCCCTCGCACCACTGGGGGTCGTACGGGCGCGGGTCCGCGAACACCACCGGGACATCGTGCACCGCCAGCGCCCGGACCAGCTTCTCCGGCCTCTCGGGCAGCGAGGTCACCACGATCGCCTGCCCGGTCAGCCGCGCCTCGCGGAGCAGTTCCCGGTACGGGAGGCGCTCCCCCGTCGCCCGGTCCGCCGACGTGTGGTCATCGGGGCGGTGGTCGTCCTGGGGGTCGCCCGCCTGATGCCCCGGGGTGAGATGCAGGGCGTCGATACCGGCCGCGTCCAGGGCGACGGTGGCGCAGGCGAGCCCGTCGCCGTCGCGGTGTTCGCGCAGGTAGACGGTGAGCGGGCGCGCCGAGAGCGCCTCGGCCAGCCGCCGTACCAGCGGGTCGTCGCCGTGCACCGGGCCCGCGCTCCGCGGGTACGGCAGCGGGCGTACGGTGCCGCCCAGCGCCGGGTCCGGGGTGTCGTCGCCCAGCAGATGCGCCACGACCCGGTCGGGCACGCGCAAGGAGCGGCTGAGGAAGGGGCGTTCGGGCTCCTCGACCTCGATCAGCGCCCGCGCGAGCAGCGGCGCGGCCGGGTGGAGCCGGGAGCGGCCGAAGGCGGAGTGCGTGGGCAGGCCGCAGAGTTCGAGCGCGAGCGCGACGGTCGCGCGGCGACGGGTGACGTCGTCGTTGAGGTAGCCGTACAGCGACTCGAAGGTACGGTCCAGGTCGGGCGCGAGCGCGATCAGCAGGATCTGCATGTCGAGCGGGCCGAAGCCCAGCCGGCGGGCGAGTCGGTGGAGCCGGTCGTCGGGGTGCGGCTCCGGGGCTTTCGGCTCTTCCGCCTCTGCCGGCCCTTCCGGCTCGAACAGCAGGTGCCGTACCCGGTCGTCCGTCAGATACATCCCGCGCATCGGGTCGTTGGCCGTCGGGTCGGTGGCGCTGCGCCGGTCGACCAGGAGGGCCACCCGGTCGCGGAGTCGCGCGAGCCGTTCGAGCAGAGGGTAGGAGGGGTCGCCGCTCATTTCCGCTGCTCCGGAACCGCTCCGCTCGTACCGTTCCTCCTCACGAAGTCCTCCTTGGCGGCGGCGAGGGCCTCCGGGCTGAGGTAGTGCGTGGGACTGTCGTCGGGCGCACCGCCCCTCCCCCGTATCTGCACACCGAGGCCCTCCGTGACCGGCGGACCGACCCGGTATTCGGGGGACGCCAGGAGGGGCGCGGTGATCACCACGTCGAGCGAGGGCTTGAGTTCGCCGTTGAGCGCGGACCAGATGTCCGCGAGCGAGCGCGCCTCCGTGTGCGTTCCCGAGACCGACAGCGGGATGGAGAGCTTGAGTCCGGCGAGGGACCCGGTCAGTACCTCCGGCGGGAGGATCTCCCAGGGCAGCAGTGTGTGCAGTACCGCGGAGAGCATCCGGTGTTCGTCCTGCGGGCGCTTGGTCCAGGCGGTGACGAGATACGCGAGCCGGAACCAGCGCGGTGGCTGGCGCTGATGGACGGCGATGCCCCGCTCGTCACGGACCGACACCGCGCCACGCTGACGGCGTGTGGTGTCCTCGCGGATGTCGTAGAGATACGCGTCGATGGTCGGGGCGTTGCGCCGGGCCGCCCAGTCGCGTGTCGGGGCGTCGAAGACGACTTCGACGTCGGACCCCGCGAAGGCGCCGCGGGTGAGGAGTCCCCGGAGGATGTCGTCCACCTCGTGGATCACGGTCGTGCAGCCCTTCGCTGTCGCCGTTCGCCGTCCGGCCGCTCGTCACCGAACGCCCCGTCGCCGAACGACCTGTCACCTGTACCCGATGGGGAGGCCGCGCGAATAGGTGGGGCGGCCTCTTACCTGTACTCGATTGCATGTCGTCGTGGGCGCCTCGGCATGGTGCGCCCCAGCCCATCATCGCCGTCCGGACGCCCATCCCGCGAGCCGCCGGGGGGACGATCAAGGGGCAATCCCCCTGCCCCCGCGCCGCCCCATCCCTGTCCTCAGGGCCCTTGACTCACTCGCGAACCATCAGATGTAGCCTTCCCGCAAGGCATACGCCACGGCATGGGCGCGGTTGCGGAGTTGCAGACGGGTCGTGAGACCGTGCATGACGTTTTTGACTGTGCGTTCGGAGTACGACAGTTTGCTGGCAATCTCCCCGGTGTCCATCCCCTCGGCCACGAGCCGGAGCACGTCGACCTCGCGCGGCGCCAAGCCGGAGCCGGTGGTTCCCGACGGGCCGCCGGTGCCACGCTGTAACGTGCCGACCTGGGCAATGAGTCTGCCCAGCAGGTCGGCCGGCAGATCCCCGTCGCCCCGGGATGCCGCGAGCACCGCTTGGAGCAGCCGGTGGCCGGTGGCCTCGCGCCGCCAGACGATCGCGCCGACGCCGTACTCGATCACCTGGAGCAGCTCCGCCTCCCGGATCAGGCTGGTGACGAGGACGGCCTTGGTGCCGTCCGTACGGGTCAGCCGCCTCAGCCGCGAGAGCGTCGGTTCGTCCAGTCCCTCGGCGAGCAGGACCGCGACCGTGCCCTGCCGGCCCGCGCCCTCGTCGACCAGCTCGATCTCGGCCTGCGGGCGGAGCTGGCTGACCGCTCCGTCGTGGGAGAGGGGATCCGAGGCATGGATCTCCACCGGAATTCTGACCGGAGTTCGCAGAACCATGCCCATACGTCCTTACGTCTTGCCTCAGCGGAACAACCGATTCCTGCCCCTGACCACCCTTCCTTCGCTGATAGGACGACCACAACCGTGGCCCACCACGAGACCGACCACGAGATCGGTGGAAGGTTCCCCATGACGGCGAGTCCGGATCAGGCGGCGAACCCGCCACCGGCCCGCCCGCCGGCACCGTGCTGTCAGCCGGCCGCCGCCGTGCCGCCCGCCGAAGCCGCTGTCGTACCGTCAACGCAGGTCAAGGAACCTCCCCCGGCCCCCGCCACAAACCACACTCCGTCCCCCGCCCCGTCCTCCACCCCATCCCCCGTCACCGGCCCCGCCTCGGCCGGGCTCCTGGAGCGGGAGGCCGCCCTGGAGCTGCTGACCGCGGAGGCCGAACGGACCCTGCGCGGCTCGGGACGGCTGGTCCTGTTCCGCGCGCCCACCGGTACGGGCCGCAGCGCGCTGCTGGAGGCCGCCGTCGAGCTGGGCGCGAAGCTCGGCATGCGGGTGCTGCGGGCCCATGCCTCCGCCGAGAGTTCCGGCGTCCCCCTCGCCCTCGTACGGCAGCTCCTCGAACGGCCGCCCGGTCTCGGCGGCCTCGGCGGTCTCGGCGGCCTTGGCGACGACACCCCGGAGACCCCGCACCACCTCGAACTCCCGGCCAGGCTGTGGCAGTTGCTCTGTGCGCACGCGGCCCGGTCGCCCGTGCTGGTCGCCGTGGACGACGCGCACCTCGCCGACCCCGAGTCCCGGCGCCTGCTGGCCGAGGGGGCCCGGCGGCTGACCGGGATGCCGGTGCTGATGGTGGTGACCGAGCGCGGGCAGTACGACATCGCCCCGCCGACACCGGGCCTCGCGTACTCGCTGCCCCCCGACGCGGTCCGGGTGCACCCGGTGGCGCCGCTGAGCCGGCGCGCCGCCGAGGAGCTGATCCGGGGCGCCCTGGGCGCGGACACCAGTGACACCTGGGTGGACGGCTGCGTACGGGCGGGCGCGGGCAATCCGCTGCTGCTGCGCGCCCTGCTCGACGATCTGCGGGCGGTCTTCCCGGACGGCGTCGGACCGGAGCCGCAACTGCCTCGGAACAGCGCGGAGTTGTATCCGGGGGCGTTCGCAGCGGCGGTCTCGTGGTGGCTGGAGAGCACGGGCCCAGGAAGCACCGCGGTGGCGCGTGCGCTCGCGGAGCTGGAGGGCACGGACGTGGAGGGCGGGGAGTACGGGGCTCCCGGCGGCCCCGGAACGCCCGGCCCCCGCGCAGACGCCCAGGACCAGGACGACCAGCCCGACAGCAGCGCCGGCGCCGGCACCGGCCCAAGTCCCCACCCCGGAAGCGGTATGGGCAACAGCGGTATGGGACACAACGCCATGGGACACAACGGCATGGGCCACAGCTTCGACGCCTTCCTGGCGGAGCTGACCCGGGCCGATCCCGCCCGCGTCGGCGGCTGGATCGCCGCGATGATCCGGATCGGCCTGCTGCGCCGCGCCCCCGGCAGCGGCGCCCCGCGCTTCGCGCACCCCCTGCTGCGCGGCGCGGTCCTCGACGGCTGGCCCCACGCGGACCGGCAGGCCCTGCATCTGCGCGCGGCCGAACTGCGCCAACGCCGGGGCGACGGTGCCGAAGCCGTGGCCGGCCATCTGCTGCGTACCACCCCCGGCGGTACGGCGTACGCCGTCAAGCCACTCCTCGACGCGGCGGCCGACGCGGCCAGGGCCGGCCGGACCGGTGCCGCCGCGCACTATCTGCGCCGCGCGCTGGACGAACCGCTGCCGCGCGAGCGCCGGGCCGCGGTCCTCACCGAACTGGGCGAACTGGAGTTCGCCGCCGAACGGTCCGGCGAACGGTCCGGCGGGATACCCCTGCTGGCCGAGGCGCTGCGCCTCCAGGAGGAGCCCCGGGAACGAGTGCTGGCCGCGGTCACCCTTGGCAGCGCCCTGACCAACCGGGGCGATCCGCACGCCGCGCTCGACGTCATGCGCGATCTGGGCGCGCTGGACGGGGAACCCGTCCTCGCCCGTACGGTCCAGACGGCGTCCGCGTTCTTCTCCGACCACGACCGGGAGATCCGGCGGGCCGTCTACACCCGGCTGCGCGAGAGCGCCGAGCACGCCCCGGAGCAGATCAGCCCGGCTCTGCGCGCCCTGCTGATCCGGTACGAGGCGACGGCCGGGCTGCTCTCCGCCGAGTCGGCCGTACGGCAGATCCAGCATCTGCTGGCGGCCCCGGAGGATCCGCTGCTGGTGCCGTATCTGCTGGGTACGGCCGCCGCCGTGACACAGTGGGCCGACGCGCTGGACCACGCCGAGCGGATCATCAGGAACGGGCTGACCGAGCACCGGCTGTCGGCGCTGCACCCGGTCCACGGGGCGCTGCTCAACACGCGGCTGGACACGGCGGCGGCGCGCGGGCGGTACCGGTGGGTGCTGGAGGAGACCGCCGGCAAGATCCCGGCGCCCGGCGAAGCACCCCGTACCGGAGCGAGCAACTTCCTGGCCCACCGCGTCCTCGCGCTGGTCGAGTGCGGCCGTCCCGCCGAGGCGGAGCGGCTGACCGCCGGGGTCAACGTCAAGGACGCGTACGACAGTTGGGAGCTGAACCGCTTCCTCTACGCCCGTGGTGTGCTGCGTGCGTCCGTCGGTGACGCGGCGGGGGCCCTGGACGACTTCCGCGAGTGCGGCAGGCGCCAGCTCGGCCGCGGTGTGGAGAGCCCGGTCGTCACACCGTGGCGCTCGGCCGCCGCCGAGTGTCATCTGCTCCTCGGCGAACCGCAGGAGGCCCTCGCGCTCGCCGAGGAGGGATACCGGTACGCGGCCGTGTGGGACACCCCCCGGGTCAGGGGCCGCGCGCTGCGCGCCCTGGGCGCGGCCACCGGCGGCCGGCGCGGTCTGGAACTCACCGCCGAGGCCGTCGCCACCCTGCGCGGCACCGCGCTCGAAGTCGAGCTGATCCCCGCGCTCATCACCCACGGCCTCCAGCTCACGGCCGCCGGTCAGCCGGGCCAGGCCCGCCCGCTGCTCAGGGAGGCCGCGGCGGCGGCCGAACGGCTGGGCGCGGTACGGCTGTCGGGCGACGCGGACCAGGCCCTGCGCGCCAGCGGCGCCCGCCGCACCAACGCCTCGCTGACGGGCCGGAGTTCACTGACCGCGAGCGAACGCCGTATCGCCACGCTGGCCGCGGGCGGCCGGACGAACGCCGAGATCTCCGAACTGCTGCATGTGGCGCTGCGTACCGTGGAGACCCATCTCACCAGCACCTACCGGAAGTTGGGCATCAGGCGGAGGGCGGACCTGCCGACGGCGCTGGACAATGAGACGTAGTAATAAGCCAAGGGACCGCACGGTACGGTGACCCCCGGGTGTCACCGCGCCGCGCACACCTCAGGGGCCGTACGGTCGATACCGAGGAGCCTGAAGTAGTTCCGGCCGAGGGCGATGCCGCGGAACGCCTCGTCCCCCAGGGCCTTGTTGATACGGCTGGTGACCTCCAGCTCCTCCGCGTAGACCTGGTAGTCCTTGTTCGCGGCGGCCACGAAGTCGGTGCCGGGAATGGCCCTGGTCGGATAGCGGTCGAGGAACGCGGCGTATTTCTGCCGTACTCCCGGCTTGCTGAAGTACTGGTCCTCCAGCACCCGCCAGCTGAGGTCCAGTGTCAGCCGGGGGTAGCGGTCCAGGAGCCTCTTCATGATGCCGATGTGCTGATCGGGGTTCATGGTGGAGAGTTCCTTGGACAGACCCATGTGCGCCCAGACGATTTTGTTCTGGGGATAGCGCCGGAGGGTCTCCTCCATCAGCGGGAGATACTTCGTCGGCTCGGCGTCACTGCCGAGATCCGAGTGAATGGTGATCGGAATGCCCCGGTCACGCAGCACCTTCATGAACGGCGCCCAGTTCTTGATGTTCTCGCTGGTCGCGGGCTCGTGCTGGTTGGGGAAGAGGGCCTGCTTGACGAGGTTGACCTCGCCGGCCCAGCGGAACGCCCCGGGGAATTCCTTGTCGTAGAGGTCGATGCCGCTGGGAATGGTCTCCGGGTGGTTCAGGTCCATGAAGGTCATGGAGAGCGCGAGTTCGGGATCCTCGGGCCGCTCCTCCAGATAGTTCGCGGCGTTGACGAAGTCGTTCTTCATGCTCGGTGTCACGGGGACCCCGGGGCAGTCGAGATAGTACGTACAGCCGGAGTCCACCGGCAGCGTCTGCCCGATGCCGTACATGCTCGCGTAGCGGACACCGCTCTTGTGCAGATAGCCGGTGAGTTCCTCGAACGGAATCGCCTTGCCGCCGAACGGACGGGTGTGCAGGTGACTGTCGACGACCGAGGTATAGGGCTCCCGCGCCCGGTCAAAACACGCGTCCAGAGCCAGCACCGACCCCGCACCCGCCGGAGAGACACCGATGGCCACGGCCGTCATCACGGCCCCCGCGACCGCGAACCGCCTGCCGACCCGAAATGTACGATTGATGATAAACCTCCGGTGCGCCAGGCGAATTGAAGAATTGACGCCCGGGATTCTCGCGGCTGACCACCCAACCGTTCCGCAGAACCGGGCAACCGGAAGACACAAACACCCGGATAGGTGAACGCCGACCACACAGGCAACCCCAGAGGCCCCGGTCGGCACGGAACCGGGGCCTCTGGGGGGCGGTGATCAGGCGCGGCAGGTCAGCCGCTGCTCGGGACCTTCGACCGGTCCGCTCGCGAACCAGGTGCCGTTGGAGTTCTTGAGCTGGCGGGTGGTCACTCGGCCCCGGTAGAGCTGGTTGTCACCCACCGAGCACTTCCACTCGGCGGTGACCACCGTCGCCGAGGCACCCGGGCCCGAGTACTCCTCGGCCGCCTTGGCCACCCAGATACCCAGGGCCCGGTACTGAAGCAGGTACCCCCTGAGCCTGATGTCCCCCTTCTGGTTGCACACCAGGGAGGCGCTGGTCTTGATCATGCGGTCCACCGTGAACGGCTTGTACATGCTCAACTTGCAGCTGGGAGCGGCCTGGACGGCGACCGTCCCGGCGGCCTTGGCGATACCGAGCGCCCCGGGGTCCCTGCGGGGGCGCCGATATCCGGCTTCCCGATATGCCTTCCAGCAGGCCAACGTAGCCGTTCACGTCCTGGCCTGTGGCGGTGGCGGGCTCACCGACCGGGCCCCTCTCCCTCGGATCGGCGGCCCCAACCGAGCCCACAGGGAAAGCTCTTTCAGTGACAAGTCACTTACGAGGACGTGGAGTTACCGGAATTCACTATTCCTGTTCACCGCACTTCCGTCAGCTCCTCTTAAGGTCCTGGAGTCGTGTCGAATCGCCCGGGGTGGCCGGCCGGGAGCGAAACGTCGTGCCGCGCCGCCGCGTAGAACCTCTCGCGGGCCAAGCGCTGATTCGCGAGCAAGGCCGACCAGGCATCCGGATCACGGGTCTCGTCCCGCACGAACCGCTCCATCGCGGCGATCGTCCTCGCCCACGCGTGCGCCACGTCCACAACCTCCGAGGCTGCCAGCAGCAGAACCATCTCCCATGCCTGGTCACGGGCCTCGGACGCACTGGCCAACCGCGGATTCGCCTCCGCCGGCGCCAGAGGCTGCGGATGCGGGTCGTTGCCGAAGTGAGCCGAGACCCTGAACAGCACGCTGATTATCGCCTTGAGTGACCTGGCGTAATCCGTATAGGCGGTCAAACGCCGATCCTCCCACCGAGCCGCCTGCTCACGACGAAACCGCGCTCGATCGCCGAGAGTGACCGCCAGATAGGAGCCAAGGGCACCGACGACTACGCCGATCAGCGCCGGAACTTGCTGGAGGAAGGCCGACATCGCAGCACCGTATCGGCATAGTCGAACGCCGTCCCCTCCATGCAGAACAAACGGGTCACGCCCCTGAACACTCCGCCCGCCCCTGGAACGCGGACATGACCTTCGAAGAAGGCTTCCTCCCCTCGCGAAGCCGACACGTGATGCACGGGCCCCACTGCTTCGCTACCGCCTCGGCTGGCCCGACTCACTGATCGACCGCCCACCTGATCGATGTCTGCTACGTGGACAGTTACGACGAGCTGCACGCCGTGACTTGAGCAGCTCGACAGGCTCCGTAGTTCTGCTTCAAGACTACGGAGCCTCGGGTGTGCGGGTGTTGCGGGTCAGGGGAGGAGAAGGTTGCGCTGGCCCTTGGACACCCCGCCGGTGAAGGCGCGGTAGTCGTCTTCGGAGATGACAAGGATCTTGGCCTCGGGGTCGCCGACGTCATTGGAGTCGCGGAGGGCTACCACGCCGTCCACGAATGCGATCTCCAGGCAGTTGTCGCCACCGTTGCTCTGGTCACTCTTGACCCAGGCCGCGTTGGTGAGATCGACCTTCTTGTTCATGCTCAGTCCTTGATCAAGTCGTGAATGTATCGCCGGGAGGCGTCCGCATCGAGGGCCTCGCTGCGGAGATGGTTGAACGCCGTCTCGTAACGACCGATGTCGCTATCTTGCTCCAGGTAGATGGCGATTGTCAGCGGCTCCACCACGGCGACCGGCGGCCCTGCGAGGAAGGTGTAGGAGATGGAAAGGGCCATCGATGCCGGCGCGGCCACCGCGCTCGTTCGACAGACCCTGTATCGCTACGTTCTTGTGCTCCTCCGTGACAACGAGCAGATGCTTCAGTTACGCCTTGACCTCGCCGCCGCCAACCTGCCGATGGAGCGCGGCCTCATCCAGTACGCACCACAGGTGCAGTGGGTCTTTCCGCGTAAGTGCCTGCTGACGCGCCATCCGCAGCTCTACGAAGTTGTCGATCTCCCGCCCGGTCTGCCACGTCCGGCTCCGCTCCACAACCGCCTTGGCGTAGATGGGAGTTTGAAGCAGGCCCGGCACGACGTACGACCAGGTCTCGTTCCGGCTGGCCGGCTCTTCGAGGTGCGGGTACTCGGCGAAGGGATCGCGGATGGACTGGTGGTACTGCTCGAACAGGTTGCTCCGCTTGCCGGACAGCGCCAGCAAAGCAATGGTGCGAATCTTGTGCTTTCGAAGGTCATCAGTGAGGCCGCAGACCTCGAAGTATCCCGCCAGGGTGATCGCCGGCACTCGCTACTTGCCGTTCTCGATCTTGCTCAGGGCTGAAGATCCGGACAGTTCCAGGGCCGTGGCCGCTTCAGACAGTCTCATGCCTGCCGGGTTCCGAAGTGCTCACGGCCGTTGACTTAACGTTTCCGGCCCTTCACCGCGAAGGTGAGCTCTTCGTGCTCGGTCGATCCCGTTCCGAGGCGCTCAGACCGGAGAAACTACGCAAGCGACTCGACATCCCGGCGGACACGCCTGTTCTCCTGGTCTTCTGCGGCAGCAGCGGATCCCAGCGCATCAACGACGCCGTACAGAACCAACTCAGCTCCCTGTGCGCGCGCTTCGCGGTCGTACACGTACGAGGGAAAGGCAACCTCACGCCCGCCCTCAAGGCGTGCACGGAACTGGCCGCCGGCCTCAACCGGACCACGCGGGAACACCTGGAGCCGAAAGATCTCTACCGAGCTGCCGATCTGCTCGCACGGGAGACCATCGCCGCCGCCCGGCCAAGGCGCAGTCGTCGCGCCCGATAGCTCTCAACCGTCGTGGGCCTTGATCGGCACAAGCCCGGGGATGGCCTGATGGCAGTAGAAGTCGGACGTCGACGAGGCCACAGCAACAGTCACAGTAAGTAACTTTCCGTATCGGAGAGCAATAGCGCCGCAACACTACCGCCCAGCTCAACCGCACCACATCAGCCGCCCACGAGGCTGGAGGGCCAGACGCCGTTGACCACCTGACG
This sequence comes from Streptomyces paludis, assembly GCF_003344965.1. Classification (NCBI taxonomy): domain Bacteria; kingdom Bacillati; phylum Actinomycetota; class Actinomycetes; order Kitasatosporales; family Streptomycetaceae; genus Streptomyces; species Streptomyces paludis. The sequence goes on from NZ_CP031194.1 coordinate 1,732,732, forward strand.
ACGCGATGAGCCCAGAGGACAGGGGTCGAATCCGCGGGCACCCTCGCGGGGCAACTCACAGCCGCGTGGCAGGATCTCTGTGCCGACAAATCGGCCTCAAGCCGCCTCGAACCCCTTGGTCAACGGCACCCCAGACACCTCCACCCCTGGGGCTTTTCAGGGACTTTCAGCTCTGCCGGAGGGACTTCCGAGGGACTTTTCGTCGCCTAAGACAGTAAGCCACTGAAAGATCAGAAAGGGCCTCCGACGCAGGTCAGAGGCCCTTTCTGAGGAAAACCGCAGATGGCGGCAGACGAGTCGGGCTGTACGCCGGGTTCTGTCTCCCGGTCGCCTCGCGGCGGCCGGGGAGGCGGCCATCCATCTAGGACCGGCGTTGCCGCCGGCCTCGTGCGGTCTACCCGCGGACTCGGGCGGGCAGCCCTCGAACGTCCGCGCAGGAGCGCCGTAGCGTTCCCTCTTGACCTTGCTCCGGGTGGGGTTTACCTAGCTGCCCAGGTCACCCTGGGCACTGGTGGTCTCTTACACCACCGTTTCACCCTTACCGGGGACCGAAATCCCCGGCGGTCTGTTTTCTGTGGCACTGTCCCGCGGGTCACCCCGGGTGGGCGTTACCCACCACCCTGCCGTGTGGAGCCCGGACGTTCCTCGGCAAGATCGAAGATCTTGACGCGGCCGTCCGCCCGGCTCGTCTGCCGTGCGTGCCATGTTACCCGGCGGCCGCGGGCGGGAACGCCTCAGCCGCCCGGGGCGCCTGATCACCCCGGGCCCCCGGCTCCTGACTACGCTGGCACGGATACGCCCCCGCACCGTCCGAGGAGAAGCACCGTGCTCGTCCTGCTGCCGCCGTCCGAAGGCAAGGCCCCCTCCGGACGGGGAACTCCGCTGAAGCCGGAGTCCCTCTCCCTGCCGGGGCTGGCCGGGGCGCGGGCCGCCGTGCTGGACGAGCTGGTGGAGCTGTGCGCCGCCGACGAGGAGAAGGCGCGCCAGGTGCTCGGGCTGAGCGAGGGCCTGCGCGGCGAGGTCGCCAAGAACGCGGAGCTGCGTACGGCCGGCACCCGTACGGCAGGCGAGATCTACACCGGCGTCCTGTACGACGCCCTCGGCCTCGCCACCCTCGACCCCGCCGCCCGCCGCCGCGCGAACGCCTCGCTGCTGGTCTTCTCGGGGCTGTGGGGCGCGGTACGGGTGAACGACCGCATCCCGTCCTACCGCTGCTCAATGGGCATCAAGCTCCCGGGCATCGGCGCACTGGGCACACACTGGCGCACCCCGATGCGGTCGGCACTGCCGGAAGCGGCGGGCGACGGGATGGTGCTGGACCTGCGCTCCGCCGCGTACGCGACGGCCTGGAAGCCGACGGCCGCACTCGCAGGCCGCACGGCGACCGTACGGGTACTCCACGCCCGCGTCGATCCGGCGACGGGCGCGGAGAAGCGGTCCGTGGTCAGCCACTTCAACAAAGCGACAAAGGGCCGCCTGGTACGAGACCTGCTGACCTCCGGCGCCCGCCCAAAAACGCCGGCCGAACTGGTCGAGACCGTAAGGGACTTGGGCTACACGGTCGAACCGAAGCCCCCTGCGGCCGGGCAGCCGGACCGACCGTGGGCGCTGGACGTGGTGGTACGGGAGATCCACTGACGCGGGAGGGGAGGGGAGACAGAGAACGAACGCTTCATCTGCGTGTAGTTGGGGGTGGAGCGGGGGGGCTGCTTACGGGAGCGAGGTGCTGGCGCTGGGCCGCCCCTCCTTTCGCCAGTGTCGCGCCTCCAGGGGAGGTGTAAAGGGCGCTCCTCCGTCGCGTCGGCTACGCCGATTACGCTTCGCTCCACCCTTGACACCTCCCCTTCCGGCGCGTGTACGGAAGAGGGGGGGCGGCCGGGGGAAGGGGACCCAAGGGGTCCGCTGTCCTCTCGGCCGGTTTAGGGTCCGGCGGGCCGGTGGGCCCTGCGGGGCTGCGCGGCAGAGGAATGGGGCTGCCCGGCTGGTCTCGGCGGCTGACGGCCGTCTGTTCCTCAGACACATGCCCCGCTGGGCGCCGTTGTGTGGGTGGTGGGGTTGCCGGGGCGTGGGTGGCGGCAAGTGGGTCCCTGAAGGCCGCCCATGCGTCCAGGAATGCCGCTAACGCACCTGAGGACACATGTGCCGTCCGAGGAGGCCCTCAACCTCTCACCAAACCGCCCCATATGGGACATGCGGGTGGGGTGTCCGGCGAACCCGTCCGCCTTCCGGGCATGTCCTGGCCAACCTGCGGCCGTTAGCCGCTGAGGCTCGCCGCGCAGCCCCATTTCCCTTCCGCGCAGCCCCGCAGGGCCCACCGGGCTGTCAGCCCCTGAGCCGAGTGGCAGTACGGCGCCACCTCCTGGGCCCCCCTTCCCCCCGGCCGCCCCTCCCGCACCTGCACTTGCGGCTCCGGGGGAGGTGTCAAGGGCGGAGCGCAGCGGAGTCGGCGCAGCCGACGCGACTTTAGGAGCGCCCTTTACTCCTCCACCGGAGACGCGACACTCACAGCTGGAGGGGCGGCCCCGCGCCCAACAACCTCCGCCACCCACCCGCCCCCGACCAGCCGCTTTGCGTCCTCCGCAACGTTCGTTGCGGAGCATGAGCGGGCGGGGCAGGATGTTGGGCATGACCTCTGTGCTGGGCCTTGCGCCTGTTGTGCCCGTTGTTGTGATTGATGACGTGGCTGATGCCGTTCCGCTCGCGCGTGCGCTTGTGGCCGGTGGGTTGCCCGCTATCGAGGTGACGTTGCGGACGGCGGCGGCGCTGGAGGCGATTCGGGTTATTGCCGCCGAGGTGCCGGGCGCGGTGGTCGGGGCCGGGACCGTGGTGACGCCCGGGGCCGTGGCCGACTCGGTGGCGGCCGGGGCGCGGTTTCTGGTCAGCCCGGGGTGGACGGAGGCGCTGCTGAGCGCGATGCGCGACTCCGGCGTACCGTTCCTGCCCGGGGTGTCGACGGTCTCCGAGGTCGTGGCGCTGCTGGAGAACGGGGTGACCGAGATGAAGTTCTTCCCCGCGGAGGCGGCGGGCGGCCCGGCCTATCTCAAGTCGGTGTCCGGACCGCTCCCCCAGGCCCGTTTCTGCCCCACGGGCGGCATCACCGCCGCGAAGGCCCCGGCCTATCTGGCGCTCCCGAACGTGGGCTGCGTCGGCGGTACGTGGATGCTGCCCCCGGACGCGCTGGCGGCCAAGGACTGGGCTCGGGTCGAGGCGCTCGCGCGTGAGGCTTCCGCTCTGCGTCGCTAGCCGGTGCCGTATTCAAGTCGCTAGCCCGTGCCGTATTCAAGTGGGTTGGTGGGCGGGTGCCCGCCCACCAACCCGCTTGACCGCTCAGCGCAGTTGTGACGTCTCGTTCAGCAGCCTCAGCGACGCGTTGCCGTCCGCGTAGTACGCCACCACCGACAGCGACGCCGCCGACAGTTCCATCCGGAACAGCGACTCCTGCGGCGCGCCCAGTGCCAGCCGTACCAGCTCCTTCACCGGGGTGACATGCGTGACCAGCAGCACCGTACGGCCCCGGTAGCGCTCCAGCAGCCGGTCGCGGGCCGCCGAGACCCGGCGGCCGACGGTCGCGAAGCTCTCGCCGCCGCCGGTCGGTGCCACATCGGTCGAGGCGAGCCAGGCGGTCAGGTCGTCGGGGTAGCGCTCGCGTACCTCGGCGAAGGACATGCCCTCCCAGGCGCCGAAGTGCGTCTCCCGGAGCCCTTCCTCGACCGTCACCTCCAGGCCGAGCCGCGCCGCGACCGCCCCGGCCGTCTCGCGGCAGCGCCGCAGCGGTGACGAGACGATGTCCTGGATGGTGCCGCGCGCGGCCAGCGACGCGGCGACGGCATCGGCCTGCCTGCGGCCGATCTCCGACAGCTCGGGGTCCGTGCCGCCGCTGCCCGAGAAGCGCTTCGAGGGGGTCAGGGCCGTCTCGCCGTGCCGCAGCAGGACGAAGGTGGTCGGCGCGCCGAGGTCGGCGGACGAGCCCCAGCCGGCCGACTCCGTCTCCGTGCCGCCCACACCCGTCGTGGCTGCCGTGGCTGCCGTGGTCGCCGTCAGCGTCGACGTCACCGGCGCGCGACCGCCCGCCAGCGCCGCCCGCGCCCTCGCCGCGCCGGCCGTCGCGTCGCCGGGCGGGCCGGCCGCAGCCGCGGCAGCCGCCGAGCGCGCCGCGCTCGCGTCCAGCGCCGCCGTGGACGACGACGGCTGCCACTGCTTGCCGCGCTTGCCCGCGTCCATCGCCTCGTTGGCCAGCCGGTCCGCGTGCTTGTTCTTCTCGCGCGGGATCCACTCGTACGTGACCTGGCTCGCCGGGAGGATCCGGGCGGCCTCCGCCGCCAGCGGCTTCATGTCCGGGTGCTTGATCTTCCAGCGCCCGGACATCTGCTCGACCACGAGCTTGGAGTCCATCCGGACATGGACCGGCGCCGCCGGGTCCAGCGCCCGCGCGGCCTTGAGGCCGGCGATCAGGCCCTTGTACTCGGCGACGTTGTTCGTGGCGACACCGATGTACTCGGCGGCCTCGGCCAGCGGTTCACCCGTCACCGGGTCGAGGACGACCGCACCGTAACCCGCCGGTCCCGGGTTGCCCCGGGAGCCGCCGTCGGCCTCGACCACGAACGTGGGCTGGGACGTGGGCATCGGCATCCGCTCACAGACCCGAGTCGGCGGTACGGACCAGGATGCGGTGGCAGTTCTCGCACCGCAGGACCGCGTCGCGCGCGGCGGACCTGACGTCGTTCAGCTCGGTGACGTTCAGCTCCAGCCGGCAGCCCTCGCAACGGCGCTGGTACAGCCGGGCGGCGCCCACACCGCCTTCCTTGACGCGCAGCTTCTCGTACAGCTTGAGCAGGTCGGCCGGTACGGAATCGGCGACGAGCCCGCGCTCCTTGGTGACCGTCGCGCTCTCGCCGTCGAAGCCCGCGACGGCGGTGTCGCGGCGCGCCACCGCGTCGTCCGTCTTGGCCTGGACCGCGGAGACACGTTCCGTCAGCTCGGCCACCCGCTCCTGCGCGGACTCGCGGCGCTCCATGACTTCGAGGACGACGTCCTCCAGGTCGCCCTGGCGCTTGGCGAGGGAGACGATCTCGCGCTGGAGGTTCTCCAGGTCCTTGGGCGAGCTGACCGCGCCGGAGTCCAGCCGCTGCTGGTCGCGCACGGCGCGCTGACGGACCTGGTCGACGTCCTGCTCGGCCTTGATCTGCTCGCGTGCGGTGTCGCTCTCCTCGGTCTGCGCGGCGACCAGCAGGTCGCGCAGCTGGGCGAGGTCCTTGGTGAGGGACTCGATCTCGGCGTGCTCGGGCAGCGAGGTGCGCTTGTGGTCGAGCTGCGACAGCCGTACGTCGAGGGCCTGGACGTCGAGAAGTCGGATCTGGTCGGCGGGCGCGGCGTTCAGTTGGGGGCTCCTGAGGAGGATGAGGGAGAGGATGAGGACGAAGACGAAGGCGCGTCTGCCGTGGAGTACGTGGCGGACGGAGCGTACGGGACCGTCGAAGCCTGGTGCGCCGACCACGGGTCGGTGACCGTCTTGGACACATGGACCCGCAGGTCCCAGCCGTGCCGGTCGGAGACCTCGTCGAGCTGGGCGGCGGCCTGCTCGCACCAGGGCCACTCGGTGGCCCAGTGCGCGGCGTCGATCAGCCCCAGCGGGGAGTGCTGGGTGGCCTCGGAGACCGGGTGGTGGCGCAGGTCGGCGGTGACGAACGCGTCCACGCCCGCCGCCCGTACCCGGTCGAAGAGGCTGTCGCCCGAGCCGCCGCTGACCGCGACCGTACGGACCAGGGCGTCCGGGTCGCCGGCGATCCGCACGCCCTGCGCGGTGGCCGGCAGCCGGTGCGCGACACGGGCGGCGAAGTCGCGGAGGGTGGCCGGGTGGTCGAGTTCGCAGATCCGGCCGAGGCCACGCCGTCCGGCCGGATCGGTCGGATCCGGTACGAGGGGGCCGAGGATCCGCAGGTCGAGGGCGCCCGCGAGGGCGTCGGAGACACCGGGGTCGGCGGAGTCGGCGTTGGTGTGCGCGACGTGCAGCGCGATGTCGTTCTTGATGAGCGTGTGCACGACACGGCCCTTGAACGTGCCGGCCGCGACCGTCGTCGTACCGCGCAGATAGAGCGGATGGTGGGTGACGATCAGCTGGGCGCCGAGCCGCACGGCCTCTTCGGCGATGTCCTGGACAGGGTCGACGGCGAACAGGACGCGGTTCACCGGGGCGTCGGGGTCGCCGCAGACCGTACCGACGGCATCCCACTGTTCGGCCCGCTCGGGGGGCCAGAGGGCGTCGAGCGCGGCGAGGACTTCGGACAGCCGGGGCGCGGACGGGACCGGGGACGGGACGGGGGAAGGGACAGGGGGCACGCCACAAAGGCTACCTGCCCCCGTGCGGCGCCCGGTCGGTGTCCTCCCGGCCTTCTTGCCGGCCTCCCGTTCGCCTTGTTGCCCGGTTGTTGCCCGGCCTTCCGTTCACCTTCTTGCCGGGCCTCCTTCTCAGCCCTCCGGCCGGTCTCCCTTCCACGCTTCCCCGCCCCAGGAAGCACAGCCGCCCCGCACTTTCAGGCGAATCCCGCACCAACCACCCTTATGTGTGAAGAGGGGTGTCACTTGTTGTTCGGCAGCGAGTACGAAAACTAGCTTCGTCGCCGGAGGTGACAGACCGATGACGGCCTGTGCTACGGAGTTCGCGATCACGGCGGACGGTGCCTATGCCGCCCGGCTCACCCTGGGCAACCCGGCCAGCCCGGGCATCCCCGTTGCCCCGGGCACCCCGGGATACGGCCTTCCCGGGAACGGTGACGCGTGGTACCCGGAGCGGTGGACCCTCGGCGGGCCCGAGCCCTACGCCGTATCGCTCCCCCTCGACCAGCCCGAGGAGCCCGAGACCGAGGTGCTGCCGCTGGCCGACGGGCGGGTGCTGATCAGCCGGCGGGTGGCGGACCGCAACGACTTCTCGCTGCTCTACCCGACGGGGCCGGGCACGGGGCAGGTCCCCATGGGGGCCGTCGAGTGCCGGTCGCTGACGATACTGCCGCCCTCGCCCGACGGCCGGTGCGCGTACGCCCTGGTCGTCGGCGAACGGTCCACCACGCTCTGGCTGGTGGCGGGCGGCGCGTTCGGGCCCGAGTGGATCGCCGAGGTGCCGGGCCGCTGCTCCGGCGGCGTCTGGCTGGACCGTACAGGCCGGATGCTGGCCCTCGACCGGGAGCGGGACGGCGTGGTCAAGGCCGTCGCCGTGGATCTGGAACGCGGCGGCGAGGTGACGCCGCTCCTCCAGATCACCGACGAGAGCAACGACCGGCTGCTGCTCGCGGACGCCGACAGCGGACTGCTGCTGATCCGCTCGGACGCGCCGGGCCACGACCGGCTGGGCTGGGGCGTGCTGGGCAGCCTGCGGCCGGTGCGGTTCCCCGAGTGCCTGCGGCCCGCGGACTGCGCGGTGACGCCCTTCGCCGTACAGCCGGGGCAGGTGCTGATGCCGGAGAGCTGCGCGGTGGCGCTGCGGATCGACGGCGCGGCGGGCAGCTGGCTGGGCGTGTGGCGGCCCGCCGACCGGCGGCTGGCGCAACTGCCCGCGCCCCAGGGGTGGCTGGCGGGGTCCGGGCTGTGGACCCGGGACGGTGTGCTGCGGCTGCCGTACGCGACGGAGGCGGTGCCGTGCGGGATGGCGACGGTGGTCCCGCGGCCCGAACCCGAGCACGAGTACGAGCCGGACCCGACGCGATTGCCGACGCAGACGCCTTACGCACCCGGGGCCGCGGAATCGGGAGCCGGACGATCACATGACCCGGATCGGGAACCGGACGCCGCCGCACACACTCCTGTGATGTGCAGGCCGGTGCCCTTGCAGCAGGCTCCACTCACCGGCCGCCTGGACAGCGCCGACAGGCCCTAGAATCCCGGTCGGGGCCCCACAACCGTACTGACCTGCTCGTTCCGTCAGTACGTGCGAAGTGGACGGTGCCCGTGCCGCTGTCGGGCGGTACGGGGAAGGCCGGGCCCCGCGCCACAGCAGAACAGCAAGACAGCACGCAGCGATGACGACGGAGTGACTTCCCACATGTCCGAAACCCGAACCGACACGACCCAGAGCCATCCGCAGGGAGCGGTGGCCACGGACCGGGGCGACGTCGACAGCCACGGAAAACACCGAGGTGGCGCGGCACCGACGGAGGACTCCGCGTCCCCCGTCCACGGTCGCCACCGCCGCCCGGGGGACCGCGACAACGCGGCCTGACGAGATACCGGGACCCCCGGATACCGGACAGGAGAGGCCGTCACGGCGGGCAAGGCAACGTCGTGGCGGCCTCTCGCCGTATCCGTCTCTCGCCGCGTGGGTCTCTCGCCTCGTCCGCCGCCCCACCCCTGCCTACGCTGGATCCGTGACGGAGATGCCGCGGGACCACAGGCCGGCGAAGTGTGTGCGGGTGCTGCTCGCCGAGGACCGGCGGACGGCGCACGGCGCGCTCGCCCATCTGCTCGGGATGGAGCCGGACATCGAGGTCGTCGCCCAAGTGGGTCAGGGGGACATGATCGTCGACGCGGCGCTGGTGGCGCGGCCGGACGTGGCGCTGCTGGATGTCGAACTGCCGGGGCTGAGCGGGCTGGACGCGGCGGCGCTGCTCCGTACCGAGGTGCCCGACTGCCGGGTGCTGATCCTGACGACGTCCGGACGGTCCGGGTATCTGCGGCGGGCGACGGAGGCGGGGGCGGCCGGTTTCCTGGTGAAGGACGGGCCGGTGGCGGAGCTGGCCGGGGCGATCCGCCGGGTGCTGACCGGCGAGACCGTGATCGATCCGGCGCTGGCCGCCGCCGCGGAACGCGAGCGGGACGCGCTGAACACGGCCGTGGACAGCGCGACCGTCGCCGATCTCGCGGAGTAGCTCCGGCTGACCGAACCCGCCGTACCAGCCGTACCGGCCGAACCGACCGAACCGGCCGTACGGGACCGCCTCGCAGCCCCCGCTCTCAGGACTCCGCCGACTCCGCCGCCGCGAGCAGGATTCCCGCCAGCTCGCGCGGCCGGGAGAACATCGGCCAGTGCCCGGTGTCCAGTTCGACCAGCCGCCAGCGCTCGCCCGTCAGCAGTTTTGCCACGTCGTCCGTCGGATCCGGGCCGTCGAGCAGGCACTTCACGTACGTCGCGGGGAGCGCGCCGAGCGAGCCGGTCAGCACGGCCGGTTCGGTGAGGGCGGCGCCGGGGTGCGGGGTCGCGCCGGCCACGATGCGGGCTATCTGCTCGTCGCTGAGCCCCTGGCCGGCGAAGTCGGCGGCGGGCAGGGGTGCCCAGAAGCCGCCGTTCGCGGCTATGACGGGCTCCAGCACACCGGGCCCCTGCCACCACGCGGAGGCGAACGACTCGCCGTCGGCCGGGACGTTGGAGTCGACGAAGACGACCCGGGCCAGCCGGTCCCCGATGCGCTCGGCCGCCTGGCCGACCGGGATGCCCGCGTAGCTGTGCCCGACCAGCACGACATCGCGCAGATCGCGCCGTACCACCTCGTCCACGATGTCCTGGACGTGCGTACGCTGCCCGGCAGGCGCGTCCCTCTTCTCGGCCAGGCCGGACAGCGTCAGCGCGTGCGCGCCGTGCCCGGCCGCGCGCAGCTCCGGCACCACCTCGTCCCACGCCCACGCACCGAGCCACGCCCCCGCCACCATCACGAATTCCGTCATGCCAGCAACGTAGCGCGTGGGTCTGACAATGACGGAAACAGGAGAACGAGCGGAATAGCTCGGCTCGGCAGCGGGTTGAGCCAGATGGTTTCATAGGGCAACGAATTCGCGTCGGCCCCCGCCACCCCGACCACCCCACCCATCCCCGCATCCCCGCATCCCCACTCGCCCCACCCGGAGGCCGCACGTAATGCCGCAGACGACGACCGATCAGCTCCCCGGGACGCTGCCCCCGGATCCGCGGAGCCGCGCCGCCGGGGCCATCGTCCCCGTACTCGCCTTCGCGGGCATCACCGTCGCCGTGATGCAGACCCTGCTCGTGCCCGTCATCAAGGACCTGCCGGCCCTGCTCCACACGGCGCCCGCGAACGCCACCTGGGTCATGACCGCGACCCTGCTCGCCGGCGCCGTCGCCACCCCGATCATGGGGCGGCTCGGCGATCTCTTCGGCAAGCGGCGGCTGCTGCTCGCCAGCCTCGCCGTCATGGTGGTCGGGTCGATTATCTGCGGATTCACCGACAACCTGATCATCATGATCATCGGCAGGGCGCTCCAGGGCTTCGCCATGGGCGCGATACCCCTCGGCATCGGCATCATGCGCGACGAGCTGCCGCGCGAGAAGCTCGGCTCCGCGATGGCGCTGATGAGTTCGTCCATCGGCGTGGGCGGCGGGCTCGCGCTGCCCGTCGCCGGGCTGATCGCCCAGAACACCGACTGGCACGCGCTGTTCTTCGGCGCCGCCGCACTCGGTGTGCTGGCGATGGCGCTCACCTACTTCCTCGTGCCCGAGTCGTCCGTACGGGCCGCCGGGACCTTCGACTGGGCCGGCGCGCTCGGTCTCTCCGCCGGGCTGGTCGCCCTGCTCCTGCCCATCACCAAGGGCGGCGACTGGGGCTGGTCCTCGCCCACCACGCTCGGGCTGTTCACGCTCGCCGTGGTCATCCTGCTGCTGTGGGGCCTGATGGAGCTGCGCAGCGCCGCCCCGCTGGTCAATCTGCGCACCACCGCCCGGCGCGAGGTGCTGCTCACCAACCTCGCCTCGATCATGGTCGGTGTCGCCTTCTACGCGATCTCGCTCGTCCTGCCGCAGCTGCTCCAGCTCCCCGAGTCCACGGGCTACGGCCTCGGCCGGTCCATGGTGGTGGCGGGGCTGTGCGTGGCGCCGCTCGGGCTGACGATGATGTTCACCGCCCCCATCTACGCGCGGATCGCGGCCCGTTACGGCCCCAAGTTCTCGCTGATGCTCGGGATGCTGATCATCGGCATCGGGTACGGGGCCGGTCTCGGTCTGATGAGCGAGGTCTGGCAGACGGTCCTCGTCTCGGTGATCGTGGGCGCGGGCATCGGTCTCGCGTACTCCTCGCTGCCCGCGCTGATCATCGGCGCGGTCGACCCGTCGGAGACGGGCGCGGCCAACGGGCTGAACACACTGATGCGGTCGATCGGCACCTCGGTGTCGAGCGCGGTCATCGGCATGGTGCTGGCGCACACCTCCATCGTGTCGGGCGGGGTGGCGATGCCGTCCCTGCACGGCTTCCGGATCTCGTTCGGAATCGCGGCGGGCGCGGTAGCCATCGGTCTGGTCCTGGCGGCGTTCTTGCCGTCGCGTCGCACGGCGAACACGAGCGCCGATGCGGGTGCGGGTGTCTCCGGAACCGCGACCGCCGCCACCATCCCCGTACCCGACCCCGGGCCGTCGCGGACGCTGATCGCCGGGTCGGGCGGGTTCCACGGGCGGGTACGGGACGCGGACGGTGCGCCGGTCGCGCGCGCGAACGTCACCCTGATCGACCACCGGGGCCGGCAGGCCGGTCTCACCACCGCCGACGAGGACGGCCGCTTCGCGCTGCTGCCCCCGAGCGCCGGCGCGTACGTACTGGCGGGCTCGGCGACCGGCCACGCGCCACACGCGTGCCCGGCGCGGTACGCGGGCGACGGGGTGCCGGTCGAGGTGGATCTGACGCTGCCGGAGCTGGACGCGCCGCAGACGCGGGAGCACAGCAACAGCAGCAGCGGCGGCAGCAGCAGCAGCAGCGGTACGGTCGCGGGCTGACGCAGGCGGAAACACCCCGGCGCCCGCGCCACGCGGGACGTACGGCAGCATGGGCGGGCCCGTCCCGTACCAGCGGGTAGGCCCGCACACCGTACGCCGTACGAACGTGCCCGCGTCCGCCACGCCCCGTACCCCGCCAGGAGTCACCTATGCCCGCCGGTCCCGCCGCCGACGTCCTCGCCGCCTTCGAGGCCGCCAAGGGGTTCATGCCCGTGCACGAGGGGCTCGCCCTGTACGGCGCGGCCGTCGAGGCGGGGGCGCTCGGGCTGCCGCTGCTGGAGGTCGGCACGTACTGCGGGCGCTCCACGCTGCTGCTGGCCGCCGCCGCGCGGGAGGCGGGGACGGTCGCGGTCACCGTGGACCACCATCGCGGCAGCGAGGAGCAGCAGGCCGGCTGGGAGTACCACGATCCGACGCTGGTCGACCCCGAGAGCGGTCTGATGGACACGCTGCCGGCCTTCCGCCGCACCCTGCTGCGGGCCGGGCTCGAAGACCACGTGATCGCGGTCGTCGGCCGGTCGCCGCAGGTCGCGCGGGTGTGGGGCGGCGGGCTCGGGCTCGTCTTCATCGACGGCGGTCACACCGACGAGCACGCGAGCGGGGATTACGAGGGCTGGGCGCCGCGGCTGGCCGAGGGCGGGCTGCTGGTGATCCACGATGTGTTCCCCGACCCGGCGGACGGCGGGCAGGCGCCGTACCGCGTGTACCGCCGGGCCCTGGCGTCCGGTGCCTTCGCGGAGGTCTCGGCGAGTGACTCGCTGCGCGTCCTGCGCCGTGTGTCGGCGGGAATCTGACCCGGCCCACTACCATCGCGACGGTGTCGTACGACGAGAGTCCGCAGCCCGTCCGCAGCCGCTTCGGCCGGAACCGCCTCACCGTCACGGTCGCCGCGCTGGTGCCGACCGCGCTGGCCGGAGCGCTCGTGTGGCAGGGGGTGAGCGGCGCCGGGGAGAACGACGGCGGACCCCCGACGGCGAGGGCGGCGGTCTCCCCCGCCGTGCCGACGCCCCCACAGTCCCCGGCCGACGACCTCCCCGGTGGCGGCGACCCGACGGCACCCACGAGCCCTCCCGCCACACCCGACACTTCCACCGCGCCCACCGCTCCCACCGGACCGCTCGCGGGCAAGGTCGTCGTCCTCGATCCCGGCCACAATCCGCGCAATCGCGAACACACCGCCGAGATCAACAAAAAGGTCGACATCGGGACCACCACCAAGGAATGCGACACCACCGGCACCTCCACCAACGCCGGTTACCAGGAAGCCGAGTTCACCCTCGACGTCACCCACCGGCTGCGCGATCTGCTGGTGGCGGAGGGCGCGACGGTCACCCTCACATACGACAATGACCGCCCCTTCGGCCCCTGCATCGACGAGCGGGCCCGTATCGGCAACAACGCGAAGGCGGACGCCGTCCTCTCCGTGCACGCGGACGGTTCCGCGGCCGGGAATCGCGGATTCCATGTGATTCTCCCCGCCCTGGTCAAAGGCGGTGGGGCGGATACTTCCGCAATCGTGGGGCCCTCGCGTGAACTTGGTGAACGTATCGTGGGGAATTTCGCGCGCGAGACCGGCAGCGCGCCCGCCAACTACCTCGGCGGTGGAACCGGTTTGGATGTCCGCTCGGATCTCGGCGGCCTGAATCTTTCGACCGTTCCGAAGGTGTTCATCGAATGCGGCAACATGCGCGATTCGAAGGACGCCGCTCTCCTTACCAACGCGGAATGGCGGCAGAAAGCGGCGCGGGGCCTGGCAAGCGGCATCAGCGGTTTCCTGAAGAAGTGACCGCGTAAACCGGCCGGAAGAAGGCCCGCAGGGCACTTACGCGCACAGCCCACGGACAGCGGCAGGACAGCCTTCGGACAGGTACGGGGCAGGTACGAGGCAGGTACGGGACGGGCGCGGGACAGGCACGGGACAGGTGTGACCCGAGTAACGGCCGGATAACCAGGCGTGATACCGGGCAGACGCCCCCATCGGACAGGCGTTACATTCATCCGTACGATAGGGAGCCGCCCCCGAGCTTCGCACCGTGCACCGCCTGGGTCCCGTACGGAAAGGGCCCAGCAGCGGCAGCGACGACCGCCCCGACGAGACGACTGACCGAAGGACTTTTCACGTGAACATCCGCTCCCTCACTAGAGGCGACGGCGTGGTGATCGGAGCAGCGGTGTTGCTGTTCATCGCCTCGTTCCTCAATTTCTACGACTCGTCCTACACCAATGGTGTGAAGGCATGGGACCTGCTGGGTGTGGTGATGAGCATCCATCTGGCCGGGGTCATCGCGGCGGCGCTGATCGTGACCGCTCGCGCGCTGCCGCAGCCGCGGAAGTTCGCGGGGCTCGACCTCGGTCAGCTCGGCACGGCGCTGGCGATCTTCGCCGCGTGGACGGCGCTCTGGTACCTGCTCGGTGACGGCAAGGCGGGCAGCGGTCAGATCCTCGGCTTCCTGGGTGCCGCGGTGCTCGCGGGCGCCGCGGTGGCGACGCCGCTGCTGCCGCCGCTGAAGGTCGCGCTGATCGGCGCGCCGAAGCCGGCCGCCCCGCAGCCGTACGGCGCCCAGCCGGGCGGACCGGCCGGTCCGGGGTACGGCTACCCGGGCGGCCAGCAGACCTTCGGCGCGCAGGGCCAGCCCCAGCCGTACGGCGCGCAGGCCGGCGCCGGTGCGGGCGCGGGACAGCCGGCCGGCGGCCAGCCGTCGCCCTTCGGCGGCGCGCAGTCCGGCCAGCCGGCGGCCCAGGCGGACGCCGCCGCCCCGGCGGGCGACTTCGCGCCGTTCTGGTTCGCCGTCCCGGTGGCCCGCCCGCTGTTCGGCGAGGACGGCTCCCCGTCGCCCATCGCCGAACTCGCCCCGGGTACGTGGTACCTCGCGGTGGAACAGCGCGGCGCCGCGCTGATCGCCCAGACCCAGGACGGCCGCCGCGGCGTCCTCCAGGACACCTCGGGCATACAGCGAGGCTGAACAGCCCGTGCCGCAACCGCACATGACGTCGGCCTCCAAGAGCCTGCTCACAGCTCTTGGAGGCCGACGCGTTCTGTGGGGGAGGTCAGCCCTTGTTGAGCTGGGAGAGCGAGGGCACCTTGTCCTTCACCGGTGCGCCCGCGCTGCTGCCCGCGTCCTTGACCTTGTTGATGATGTCGTTGAAGCTGCCGACGTCGCTGCTGCTCGCGTCGCCCTTGCGGAGCTTCGTGCCGAGGCCCTTGAGCGAGTCGATGCCGGCGGTGAGAGGGGCCAGCGCCTTGGAGAGGAGCGGGTCGCCCTTGGCGTTCTTGGTGGCCGCCTTGAGGCGGTTGTACGTGAAGGCGCCCGCGAGGCCCGCCTTGACCAGGGCGAGCTTGCGGCCCTTGGCGTCCTTCTTGAACTTGCCCTTCTTGTAGGGCTTGATGATCCACTGGTACGCGGCGCCGGCCGCGAGCGCGGCGTCGGCCACGAAGCGGGTCTTGGCGAACTTCCGCTTCTCGAAGGTGGAGGTGGGGGTGGGGTCCGCCGCCATGAGGTCGGCGGCGTCCTGGACCTCCTGAAGCTGCTGGAGCTCCTGCGCCTGGCCGGATGTGCCGGCGGCGTTCTTGCTACCGCTGCCGCACGCCGCCGAAGTGAACAGCAGCGCGCAGGACAGCATGACCGCCAGCACGGCACGCCGGAGCGTCACGTGGGGCGGCCTGCTGCGTATGTGCGGGGTCTCGGTCCCCGGTATGTGCGGGGTCTCGGTGCGCGGTGTGTCGGACATGGGAAACCTCCCTGGCAGACTGCCTGTAAGCCTCACCGCGGCCCGGTCCCGCCGCCATGCGGGCTGGTCCGTTCGGGTGGCGGCCCCAGGTCACCGAGGACAGGTCAGCGCGCCCTGCCGACCGCGCCCCGGTCAGCAGTCGCAGCGCGCCCCGGTCAGCAGTCGCAGTCCGGTTCCAGGCCCAGCGGCAGGCGCTCGCCGCCGAACACCGCGGTGGTCGCCTCGTCGCCCCCCAGCGCGGCGACGGCCAGCAGCAGCGAGCCCGCCGTCCAGCTGGTGCGCTCGTCCGGCCAGAACGCGATGTTCCCCTCGAAGACGAACCCCGTCCAGTACAGCCCGTCCTCGGCGCGCAGATGCTGGATGGACTGGAGGACCTCCAGCGCCCGGTCGGACTGGCCCATCACCCAGAGCGTCAGGGCGAGTTCACAGCTCTCGCCGCCTGTGACCCACGGGTTCGGCAGTACGCAGCGCACCCCGAGCCCCGGTACGACGAAGCGGTCCCAGCCCTCCGCGATCCGGGCCGTGGCCCGCTCCCCGGTCAGTGCGCCGCCGAGCACGGGGTAGTACCAGTCCATCGAGTAGTGGCTCTTGTCGAGGAACCGCTCGGGGTGGTGGGTGATGGCGTGCGCGAGCGCGCCGGCCGCCAGCTCCCAGTCCGGCTGCGGCTCCTCGCGCTCCTCGGCGATCGCCAGGGCGCAGCGCAGCGCCTGGTACACGGAGGAGCAGCCGGTCAGCAGGGCGTCCTCGACGGGGGTGCCGTCGGCCTCGCGCTTCCAGCCGATCTGGCCGCCGGGCTGCTGGAGTTCGAGGACGAACTCGATCGCGGCGTGCACGACGGGCCACATCCGGTCGAGAAAGCCGTCGTCCCCGGTGGCGAGATAGTGGTGCCAGACGCCGACGGCCACGTACGCGCAGAAGTTGGTCTCGCGCGCCGCGTCGGTCGGTACGGCGGTGCTGGTAAAAGCACCGTCGCCAGCGCCGCCGCTGCCGCTGTCGGCGTACGCCGCGTACCAGGACCCGTCCTCGTTCTGGTTCCGCGCCAGCCACTCGTACGCGCGCGCCGCCGCCCCGTCCTCGCCCGCGGCGTCCAGCGCCATGGCCGCCTCGGTGTGGTCCCAGGGGTCGAGGTGGTGGCCGTGGAACCACGGTATCGAGCCGTCGGGCCGCTGGAGGGCCAGGACGGCCGCCACCGTTCCCGCCGCCTCCTCGGCGGTGAGCACACCGGGCAGGACCAGGTGTTCCGTGGCGTCGGGGCCGCGTCGGGGCAAGGTCACTTGGCGGCCACCGGCAGGTGCGGCTTCGTCGCGTACGCCACGAAGCTCTTGCCCACGACGGGGTTGAGGAGCTGCTCGGTGAACCGGGTCGCGAGGGGCTTCTTCATGATGTCCCAGACGAGCAGCTTGTGGTACGCGCGGACGGGCAGCGCCTTGTCGTTGTCGACGCCGAAGGCGCACTTCAGCCACCAGTACGGGGAGTGCAGCGCGTGCGCGTGGTGGGTGCCGTACGGCTTGAGTCCGGCCTCCCGCATCCGGCGGAGGAGTTCATCGGCCTTGTAGATACGGATATGGCCGCCCTCGACCTCGTGGTACGCGTCGGAGAGCGCCCAGCAGACCTTCTCGGGGCCGTACCTCGGTACGGTGACCGCGATCCGGCCGCCGGGCCGCAGGACGCGGACCATCTCGGCGAGCACGCCCTTGTCGTCCGGGATGTGCTCCATGACCTCGGAGATGATCACGACGTCGAAGGACGCGTCGGGGAAGGGCAGATGGAGCGCGTCGCCCTCCATCGCGGTGGCGGTGGCGCCCGCCGGGGCCTCGCCCTCCGCCTTCATCGCGGCGAACCACTTGGCCACTTCGCGGATCTCCTCGCCGTTCCGGTCGAGGGCCACGACCTGGGCACCGCGCCGGTAGCACTCGAAGGCGTGCCGGCCCGCGCCGCACCCCAGATCGAGCACGCGGTCGCCCGCGGCGAGCGGGAAGCGGGTGAAGTCCACGGTCAGCACTGGGTCGTCCTGCTTTCGCGGTCGAGGAGGGAGAGGGGTGGAGAGGAGCTGATGGGTGGAGAGAGGTGGAGAGGAGACAGAGGCAGGAGGAACGACGCGTACGGCATCAGCCCGCGCCGCCGGCCACCGCACCGGCCCGGCGGCCCCGCCGCTCCGCCGCCGCGATCGCCTCCCGGTACCGCTCGGCGGTCTGCCGCGCCGCGCCGGCCCAGGTGAAGCGGGCCAGCACCCGCGCACGCCCCGCCGCGCCCAGCCGGGTGCGCAGCTCCGGGTCGTCGAGCAGCCGGCCGAGGGCGGCGGCCAGCGCGCCCGCGTCACCCGGCGGTACGGCAAGACAGGTCTCGCCGTCCGGGCCCGCGACCTCCGGGATGGCGCCGCCGGTGGTGGCCACGAGCGGGGTGCCGGTGGCCATCGCCTCGGCGGCGGGCAGCGAGAACCCCTCGTACAGGGACGGTACGCACGCGATCTGCGCGCCGCGCACCAGGTCGACGAGTTCGGCGTCGGAGATCCCCTTGACGAACTCGACGGCGTCCGCCAGCCCGTACCGCTCGATGGCCCGCGCGACCGGCCCGTCCTCGGCGCGTCGGCCGACGACGACGAGATGGGCGGCGGGGTGTTCCGTACGGAGCTTGGCAAGGGCCTCGACCAGATGGATCAGGCCCTTCAGCGGGACGTCCGCGCTGGAGGTCGTGACGATCCGGCCGGGGGTCTCGGGCACGGCCGGATCCGGCGAGAACAGCTCGGTGTCCGCGCCGATGTGGACGACGTCGATACGGCCGGCCGGCACCCCGAGGTGCTCGGTGATCTCCTGCTTCGAGGAGCCGGAGACGGTCAGGACGGACGGCAGCCGGCGCGCCACGCGCTTCTGCATCCGGGTGAAGCCGTACCAGCGCCGGACGGACGCCTTCTTGCTCCAGGTGGGCGCGGCGTCGAGATCCAGCCGCCGGTCGACGGTTATCGGGTGGTGGATGGTGGTGACCAGGGGCGCGCCGAGGTCGCCGAGCAGTCCGTAACCGAGCGTCTGGTTGTCGTGGATGACATCGAACTCGCCCGCGCGGGCAGCGAGATGGCGCCGGGCGCGGAGGGAGAAGGTGAGCGGTTCGGGGAAGCCGCCGGTCCACATGGTGGAGACTTCGAGGGCGTCGATCCAGTCACGGAACTCGGCGGCCTTCGGGGTGCGGAAGGGATCGGGCTGGCGGTAGAGGTCGAGGCTGGGCAGCTCGGTGAGGCGTACGCCCTCGTCCAGTACGGGGTAGGGCTGGGCGCCGATGACCTCGACGTGGTGGCCCAGGCGGGCGAGTTCGCGGGAGAGGTGGCGGACGTAGACGCCCTGGCCGCCGCAGAACGGGTTCCCTTTGTAGCTGAGGAGAGCGATACGGAGGGGCCTCTCACCGCCCGTGGAGTCGTCCGCCTCGGGGTCGCCTGCCTCGGCGTCGCGGTCGTCCTCGTCGTTCCGGGACCCTGACCCGGTGCCCGCTTCAACAGCCTCAGCGGTCACTCGCGGTCCCCTTCTCGCTGCTTTCACTGTGCTCTCAGGTTGTTCAACGGAGCGTAACCGCTGCCGTCGAGCTAGAACAAGTTCTCGTACACCGCACCGAATCTACCGGCAGGTAGCCTCGCCGCACCCGTCGGATCAGGTGATTCACACCACCTCGCGCGTGGTACGGGCGCACCTCGGGCCCTTCCCGGACAGCGCATCCGCGCCGCGCACGACACGCGGGCGAGTGGCCGAAATGACCGGGCTGCGCGACGGCGCGCCCTTCCTGACACCTCGTCATGGGATCGCACGGTGTAGCGTTCCCCGGTCGTCGCCCGCACAGGGCCTTTCACCGGATACCGGAATGAGTGAACTCCCCATCTCTCTGCCGCCCTCGTACGAGCCCCTCCGCGTGGAAATCGTCTCCCGGCCCGACCGCCGTGTGCTGGTCCAGGTCGGGGGCGAACTCGACTGCGACACCGGGCCCGATCTGTTCGCCACGCTGGCGCCGCTGGCGCACCGTTACGTCGAGCTGGATTTCAGCCAGGTGCACTTCATGGACTCCACGGGGCTCAACATCCTGCGCAGCCAGCGCCGGGCGAGCAGGCGCGCGGGCGGCGATCTGTGCCTGCTGCGCTACACGCCTCCCGTACGGCGCGTACTGGACGTCACGCGGAGTTTTGACTATCTGACGGCGCCCTGCGACGCGTGAGCCGGTACTGAAGCCGGTGCTGGAGCCGCGCCGGGGCGGGCCAGCAGCTCGCCCATGGCGGCGACCGCGCCCGCGACCATCGCCGGGTCGGCGCCCCGCCGCGCGTGGGCGCTCATCCGGATGGCCGGTACGGGCGGCAGGTCGTGCCGCGCGCTCAGCCCTTCGGGGGCGTCGCCGAGCCCGGCCAGCAGCGCGGCGCCGAGCCCGGTGCGGGCGGCGTCGAGGACGCCCGCGAGATAGCCGGCGTCGCAGACGACGGTGGCGGGGATGTCGCGCTCGGCCAGCACGCCCAGGGCACGGCGACGGATCGCGCAGGGGTCCTCGATGGCCACGAGCGGGAGCGGCGCCGGGGCCTGCGGCGGGGTCCAGCCGGGGGCCGCGTACCAGTTCAGGGGCAGTCCGCCGACCGGCGTCCCCTCCGTACCGCCCGCCTCGGTGACATAGACGGCCAGGTCGACCGTGCCCCGGTCCACGGCCTCCACCAGCCGGGCGGAGCGGTCGATGCGGAACCGTACGCGGCACTGCGGGCGCACTTCGCGGACGGCGGCGGTCAGCAGGGGCAGGATCTGGTCGGCCGCGTGTTCGGTGGAGCCGATGACGACGGCCTCCCCGTCGTCGCCGAGCAGGGTACGGACCGCCTCGTCGTGCACGGCGACGATCCGGCGCGCCTGTTCCAGCAGCCGGGCGCCGTCGGCCGTGAAGCGGGTGCCGCGGCCCTGGCGCTCGACGACCGGGCGGCCGAGGGTCTTCTCCAGCCGCCGTACGTGCTGGCTGACCGCGGACTGGCTGAGCGCCAGCGCCTCGGCGGCGCGGTGGAAGCCGCCGCGGTCCGCGACCGCGAGGAGGCTGCGCAGCGCCGTAATGTCCAGTACGTGTGCCATGCGCGCACGCTAGCACCGGAAACCTTGATCGATCAGAAAACGTGATCGATTATGAGTCCGAATCGTCGTTGGACGTGGGGTGCCGGGTCGGTCATCCTGGTGCCATGTTGCAGACAGCGAATGAGGCGGCCACCGCGCCGAAGCCCCTCGACGCCGGGCGGTACGCCGCCGTGGGCGTGCCGCTGACGCAGCGCCGCGTGGTCGATTTCGGCCTCGTCAACAGCGCCTGTTGTCGCTGACCCCGTCGCCGTGGTCGCGGGTGCCCGCGCCCTCTTCCTGCGCCTCTTCCTGGGCTTGCTCCTGTGCCCGCGCCTGTGCCTCTGCCGCGCTTCCGCGCATCGCGCACCGATTCATCTCGCTGATCAGTGACCGCTGATCAGTGACCGCTGATCAGTGACCGCTGACCGCTGACCACGGTCGTTGTCGCCTTCCCCCCCCACCTCATCACCTCATCGCGCCGCCCGGCCCGGATCCGCGCCGGAGTGCGCCACTGCCTGCCCTCACCGCGCCGGACGCGACCGCATGACGAGAGGAACCCCGATGCCCGTCCAGGAGCACACGGCCCCCGGGACCGCACCACCGGAACCGTCGCCCCGTACGCTCACCATCCGTCCCGCACGGCAGAGCGCCGGCGGCCGGAGCGGGCCGCGTGTGCCGCGCTGGGCCCGGCGGGCCAGCGGTCCCGTCGGGGTGCTGCTCGCCTGGTACCTCGCCAGTACGACCGGGGTGCTCCCGGAGAACATCCTCGCCTCGCCGGTCGATGTCGTACGCCAGGCATGGGATCTGACCGTCAGCGGTGAACTCCCCAGCGCCATCGCCGCGTCCGGCCGCCGGGCCGCGACCGGCTTTGTGATCGGCGCGGCGATCGCGCTCGCGCTCTCCCTCGCCGCCGGGCTCTTCCGGCTGGGCGAGGACGTCATCGACTCCTCGATGGGCATGTTCCGCGCGATCCCCTGGGTCGGGCTGATCCCGCTCTTCATCGTCTGGTTCGGCATCGACGAGACCCCGAAGATCGCGCTGGTGGCGCTCGGGGTGACGTACCCCCTCTACTTCAACATCTACGGCGGGATCCGCTCCGCCGACTCCCAGCTCATCGAGGCCGCGCGGATGCTGGGTCTCGGCCGGTTCGGGCTGATCCGCCATGTCATCCTGCCGTCCGCGCTGCCCGGCGCGCTGGTCGGGCTGCGGTACGCGCTGTCCACCGCCTGGCTGGCGCTGGTCTTCGCCGAGCAGGTCAACGCCAGCAACGGCATCGGCTATCTGATGAGCAACGCGCAGCAGTACTTCCGTACGGACGTGATCGTGCTCTGCCTCGCCGTCTACGCGGTCCTCGGGCTGCTCTGCGACTTCGTCGTACGGCTGCTCTCCAAGCGCCTGCTGACCTGGCGGGCCTCCTTCGACGGCGACGGGGCGTGACACGCGTATGAGTACCGACACCGACCGCACCAGTGTGGAGATCCGGTCGCTGACCCGGACCTTCGACGGCAGAACCGTGCTCGACGATCTCGATCTCACCATCGAGCGGGGCGAGTTCGTCGCGCTGCTCGGCCAGAGCGGCTGCGGCAAGAGCACCCTGCTGCGGATCCTCGCCGGGCTGGACGACGAGATCAGCGGCGAGGTGACCGTACCGGCCCGGCGCGCCGCCGCCTTCCAGTCGCCCCGGCTGATGCCCTGGCTGAAGGTCTGGCGCAATGTGGTGCTCGGTCTGCCCGGCAGACCCGACCGGGAGCTGGCCACCCGCTATCTCGCGGAGGTCGGCATCGAGCAGCGCGCGGCGGTGTGGCCCAAGACGCTGTCGGGCGGCGAGGCACAGCGGGTGTCGCTGGCCCGCGCTCTGGTGCGAGAGCCCGAACTGCTGCTGCTGGACGAGCCGTTCGGCGCGCTGGACGCGCTGACCCGGGTCAAGGCGCAGCGTCTGGTGGGTGAGGTTGTGGCAGCGGCACGGCTGCTCGATTCTGCTGGTCACCCATGACGTGGAGGAGTCGCTGCTGCTGGCCGACCGGGTCCTGGTAATGGACGCGGGCGGTATCGCGCACGAGGTGACCGTGGATCTGCCCCGGCCGCGCTCGCTCGGTTCGCCCGAATTCGTCGCGCTGCGCGGCCAGTTGCTGGCCTGGCTGGGCGTGCACGACGACGCTCCGGCCGAAGGCGCCGCGCGGGCCGCCTCCTCTCCCCCCGCTCTGTCTTCCCTTCCCTCTGTGTCTTCTCTGCCCTCTCTCGAAAGGTCTCCGTCATGATGCGCGGAACAGCTGTCCGCGTGCGCACCGCCGCCGCGCTCCTCGCCCTCTCCGCCCTCGCGTTCGGCGCGGCCGGGTGCGGTACGAGCAGCGGCGCGACATCCAAGTCGGGGGCGGACGCGGCGTCGGGTGCGGCCGGATCCGGGTCGTCCGGCGTCACCCTCACCCTCGGCGACCAGGCGAAGAACCTCCAGACGCTGGTGAACGCCTCGGGTGCCTTCAAGGGCGCGCCGTACGGGGTGAAATGGGCCGAGTTCGAGGGCGCCGCCCCGCTCTTCCAGGCGGCCCAGGCGGGCGCGGTGGACACCACGTACGCCGCCGATCTGCCGACCCTCCAGGCGCTCAGCGGCGGGGTGCCGGTGAAGGCGGTCGCCGGGCTGCGCAACGACGGTACGGCGGTCGGGATCGTCGTCCGGAAGGACTCGAAGATCAAGAAGGTGGCCGACCTCAAGGGGCGGACGGTCGTGGTGTCGTCGGCCAAGGGCAGTATCTCCGAGTATCTGCTGGCCAACGCCCTTCAGCAGGCGGGCCTGGCGTACTCCGACGTCAAGGTCAAGTATCTGCTGCCCACCGACGCGCAGGCCGCGTTCAGCGCCGGGCGGATCGAGGTCTGGGCGATCTTCGGGGTCTACAAGGCGGTGGCCACCCAGCAGGGCGGCCGGGAGATCGTCAACGGCGCGGACGGCCGGGTCAGCGGGTACGGGTTCATCGGCGCGTCCGACAAGGCGCTCGCCGACAGCGCGAAGAAGCCGGCGCTGAGCGACGCGCTCCAGCGCATCGGCAAGGCGCTGGAGTGGGCCAGGTCGCATCCGGCTGAGTACGCCGCCGCCATCAGCAAGAACAACGGGGCGTCCGCCGAGGTCGCGAAGACCATCGTGAGCCAGAGCTACGGCCGGCTCGTGCCGATCACCCCCGAGGTGACGAAGGCGGTGCAGAAGGTCGCCGACACGATGCACTCGATCAAGGTGCTGGACCCGAACGTCTCGGTCGCCGACTCCGTCGACGCCGGCCTCTACACCGAGTAGCCACCGCACTGTCCACGCAACTCACCTGTCACACAAAGGAGTTGGTCCGTCATGCCCGTCGAGTTCATCAGCGCCATCCATCCCAATCCCGCCTTCGACGGCACCTCCACCTTCGGCCGGGGCATCGACCCCGACCACACCCGCCGCTACGCCCGGGCCCTGGACGACGGCGGCTTCGACTACACCCTCGTCGCGTACCACTCCTCGTCCGCCGACGCGCTCCAGCTCGCGCAGTTCGTCGTGAACCACACCGAGCGGCTCAAGCCGATGCTCGCCCACCGCCCCGGGGTGATCTTCCCGACGCACGCGGCGCGCGCCTTCGCCACACTGGACCGGATCAGCGGCGGCAGGCTCGCCGTACACATCATCTCGGGCGGCAGCGACCAGGAGCAGCGCCGGGAGGGCGACTACCTCTCCAAGTCGGAGCGGTACGAGCGGTCCGACGAGTACATCCGGATCCTGCGCGAGGTGTGGTCGGCCGAGGGGCCCGTCTCGCACGAGGGCACGTACTACCGCTTCGAGGACTTCGTCTCCGATGTGGCGCCGGTGCACGGCACGATCCCGGTGTCGGTGGGCGGTTCGTCGGCCGACGCGTACCGGGTGGGCGGGCAGCAGGGCGATATCTTCGGTCTCTGGGGCGAGCCGCTGAAGGAGACCGCCGAGCAGATCGCCTCGGTCAACGCCGTGGCCGACGCGGCGGGGCGGCCACGGCCGCGTATCTGGGTGTCGTTCCGGCCGATCATCGCGCCGACCGACGAGCTGGCCTGGGAGAAGGCACACCGGATACTCGGCAAGGTCGAGAAGGGCGCGGCCACCCGCCTCAAGGACGACCACGCCAACCACTACCCGGCCCCGGGCACCGGCCGGCCGGCGAACGTCGGCTCGCAGCGGCTGCTCGACATCGCCGCGCGCGGCGATCTGCACGACCGGGCGTTGTGGACCCCGCTGGCCACGGCCACCAACGCGGCGGGTTCGTCGACCGCGCTCGTCGGCTCCCCGGAGACCGTCGCCGCCGCGCTGCTGGACTACGTGGACATCGGCTGCGAGCTGCTGTCGATCCGTGGCTACGACCCGCTCAACGACGCGATCGACTACGCCCGTTACGTGTTGCCGCTGGTACGGCAGGAGCTTGCCTCGCGGGCCTCCGCCGGGGCGAGGCCGGCCGCGTAACACGTACGCCGCGCACCACGTACGCCGCGTCACACGTACGTCGCGCGAGGTGCGGCGTCACACGTACGTCGCGCACCACCCACCACACACCCCCCGAGGAACCCCCATGCCCCGTGTCCGCAGAACCGCCGCGCTCGCGCTCGCCCTCACCGCCCTGCTGTTCCCGCTGGCCGCCTGCGGCGGTTCCGCCGACGCCACGTCCACGTCCACTTCCACTTCCACTTCCAGCGACGGCGCGGACGCGGCGAAGGCCGGCCGGGAGACGGACCTGTCGTCCGTGACCCTCGCTGTCGGGGACACCGGCTGGGCCCGCCAGGAGTCCATCCTCAAACTCGCCGGGCTCGACAAGACCCCGTACAGAATCAAGTGGAGTGTGTTCCAGGGCGGTGATCTCCAGCTCCAGGCGATGCGGGCGGGCGCGCTCGACGTGGCGCAGTCCAGCGAGATCCCGCCGGTGTTCGCCGCCGCCGACGGCAAGGCCAACTTCAAGGTCGTGGCGGTGCAGCGGGCCAGCACCCTGCTCCAGGAGGTCGTGGCGCCCAAGGGCTCCCCGCTCACCGGGATCGCGCAGCTCAAGGGCAAAAAGGTCGGCTACGTCAAGAACACCACCGCCCAGTACTTCCTGTACGAGCTGCTCAAGCAGGCCGGGCTGGAGTGGAGCGACATAGAGGCGGTGCCGCTGCTGCCGGACGCCGGGCTCGCGGCGCTGACCGGCGGGTCGGTCGACGCGCTCGCCTCGTACGGCAACGCGATCATCGCCGCGCACGCGCAGGGCGCCACCACGATCGGCTCCGGCGCCGACATCCTCTCCGGCAACTTCAACTGGGAGGCATCGGACAAGACGATCGCCGACCCGGCGAAGCGCGCGGCGGCCGCCGATCTCATCGCCCGGATCGGCAAGGGCTGGGACTACATCCGCGACGGCCACGAGAAGGACTTCGCGAAGGTGACGGCCGCCGCCACCCACCAGCCGCTGGAGCAGGCGCTCAGCCAGCTGCGGGACGGTGAGAAGCAGCGGCCGAACAAGGTCGGCCCGACGACGCCGGAGGCCATCGCGTCCGCGCAGAAGGTCGCTGACGCGTTCCACGCGCTGGGCGCGCTGCAAAAGCCGCTCACGGTCTCCGACTTCTGGACGGACGCGCTCAACGCCGATCTGGCGAAGGCGCGGAGCGGCGAGGGGGACACCACCTCATGACCGCGCCGAACCTCCGCACCGCGCCACCGGCCACACCACCGACCACACTCCCGACACCACTTTCGCCCGCGCTCCGGCCCGTCGCTCTCGACCGGCTCCCGGACGTCACTCGCCAACTCGCCCGCCACGCCGGGGAGTACGACCGTACGGGCGCGTTCCCCGCCGAGGGGATCCGCGCCGTCCACGAGGCGGGGCTGCTCACCGCGACCGTCGCGCCCCGGTACGGCGGGGCCGGTCTCGGTGTCGAGGACACCGCGCGGATCTTCGCCGCCCTCGGGGAGGGCGATCCGGCCACCGCGCTGATCGCCGCCATGACCCTCAACGCGCACACCGTGCAGGCGCGCCGCCCGCACTGGCCCGAGGAGCTGTACGCGCGGGTGCTGGCCGACTCCGCCGAGCGGCCCGTCCTGCTCAACAACGCGCGGGTGGAACCCGATCTGGGCTCGCCGGCCCGGGGCGGGCTGCCCGCCACCACCGCGCGCCGTACGGCCGGCGGCTGGGCGATCAGCGGCGCCAAGCGCTTCGTGACCGGCGCCGAGGGGCTCAGCTGGTATCTGGTGTGGGCGACCACGGACGAACCGGAGCCGCGCGTGGGCACGTTCGCCGTGCCCGGGGACGCGCCCGGTATCGAGATCACCCACCGCTGGAACCATCTCGGGCTGCGCGCCAGCGGCAGCCACGACATCGCGTTCCACGAGGTGGCGGTCCCCGCCGGGAACCTGGTGAGCGTGGCCGCGCACGGCCCGGCCGCCGAGCAGGACAACCGGGCCGGCGCACCGCTCCATCTCCCGCTCGCCGCGCTGTACTTGGGCGTGGGCCGGGCGGCGCAGCGGTACTTCCACCGGTTCGCCCATGAGCGGGTGCCCGCCAACCTCGGCCGTCCGGTCGCGACGACGGAGCGCTTCCGGCAGGCCGCCGGGGAGATCGAGGTGCTGCTCGGCAGCGCGGAGCAGCTCGTGTACGGGGGCGCCCGGCGTGTCGACCTCGGGGACGGCACGTACGCGCCGGAGCAGGCCCTCGGTACGAAGGTGCTGGCCACCCGGCACGCCACCACCGCCGTGGGGACCGCGCTGCGGCTGCTCGGCAATCCGGGGCTCACCCGGGACAACCCGCTGGAGCGGCACTTCCGGGACATCCAGTGCGCTCCGGTGCACGCCCCGCAGGAGGACACCGCGCTGCTGGCCATCGGCGCTTCGGCGCTGGGCGCGTGGGCGCGGAGCAAGAGGGAGGGCTCATGACGACCACCCGTCGGCCCACGTATCAGCCCACCGAACAGGCCACCGCCGCCGCCCAGTTGCTCGGGCTGCTCGCCCGCGATCTGGCCGCCGACCGGCTCACCACCGACCCCGCCGCGACCGCCGCGTACGCCACCGACCGCTCCGGCGCGCGCCCCGACGGGCAGCCGCTCGCCGTCGTACACGCCACGCACGCCGACGAGGTGCGCACCACCCTGCGGCACGCGGGCGCGCTGCGCGTGCCGGTCGTGCCCCGGGGCGCGGGCACCGGGCTGTCCGGCGGCGCGACCGCCGCCGAGGGGACCGTCGTCCTCGATCTGGCCCGGATGAACCGGATCGTCGAGATCTCCCCGGACGACCAGCTCGCCGTGGTCGAGCCCGGTGTAATCACGGCCGATCTCGACCGCGCCGCCGCCGCGTACGGGCTGCGGTACGCCCCCGATCCGGCCAGCGCCGCGATCTCCACCATCGGCGGCAACATCGCCACCAACGCGGGCGGGCTGCGCTGCGCCAAGTACGGGGTGACGCGGGACAGCGTCCTCGGGCTGGACGCCGTACTCGCCGACGGCACCTTGCTGCGGACCGGCCGCCGTACGGTCAAGGGCGTCGCGGGCTACGACCTGACGGCGCTGCTCACCGGCTCGGAGGGCACCCTCGGTGTGATCACGGCGGCGACGCTGCGGCTGCGTCCGATCCCGGTCGCGGTGTCGACGCTCGCCGCGTACTTCCGTACGTTCGAGGACGCGGCGGCCGGTGCGAGCGCGCTCACCGCCGCCCGGATCGAGCCCGCCATGGCCGAGCTGCTCGACGGTCCGGTGCTCGCCGCGATCGATGCCGCGCGCGGTACGGAACTGCGGGCACGCGGCGGGGCGCTGCTGCTCGTGCAGTGCGACGGCGCGGGCGCGGCGGCCGAGGCGGCGCGGGTGGCCGGCCTCCTCACCCCGCGAGCCGCCTCCGTCGAGACGACCGACGACCCGGCGGAGGCGGCGGCCCTGCTCGCCGCGCGCCGGCTGGCGCTGCCCGCGCTGGAGCGGCTGGGCCGTCCGCTGATCGAGGACATCGCTGTGCCGCGCTCCCAACTGGCGCGGGCGGTAAGGGAGATAGAAGCCATCTCGGCGCACCACGGGGTCCCCGTGTACTCCCTGGCGCACGCCGCCGACGGCAATCTCCACCCGATCCTCGTCATCGACCCGGCGCTCACCGAGGTCCCGGCGGCGGCCTGGGCGGCGGCCTCGGACATCTTCGCGCTGGCGCTGCGCCTGGGCGGCACCCTGACCGGCGAGCACGGGGTCGGCACGCTCAAGCGCCAGTGGCTCGCGGACGAACTCGGCGAGGACAGTCTGGCGCTGCACCACCGGCTGAAGGCCGCGTTCGATCCGTACGGAATTCTCAATCCGGGCAAAGCGATTTGAGATCCAAGCCCGGAACGGCAAATGGAAACTGACTTCCGTTCACATGCAACAGCCTTGAAATCATCGCCCGTTGGCACGTATCGCTCCCTGTCCTAGAGTGAGCCGCCGACCGACCGCCCTCCCTCCGGAAGGATCGTTTCGCGATGAATTCCAGACGTTATCTACCTTTACCAGTGGCCACATACCTGCCGCTCGCCCTCATGGCGGTGGTGACAGCCCTCTCGCTCCTGCTCGGGGTCGGCGCGCAGCCGGCACAGGCCCGCGCGGCAGCGACCGACCTCGTCGTCGAAGTCGACTTCGCCAGACCGGACCTCGCAGACCGGATACGCACCTTTTTCGACCAACTGGCGCGCGACCAGACACGGTTCAGCGATGGATACAAGGCGCTACTCAAAGAATCCGGCGCTGACGTCGATCCGAGCATCCCCGATTTCAGAGCCCAGGTGCAGGTAAGAGACACCCTGGTGATCTTCACCATTCCGGCGGGCGATGTGGAGGCGTCGACAACTTGGAAGCAGGGCATACTCGCCGGCACCATCGGTGCGGTTTCCTATGCCCTGCTCAACACTGTCTGCCTCATATATTTTCCGGCGGCGGGACTCCTGTGCGGGATGGGCGCCGGAGCCGTCGGCGAATTGCTCAACGGCACCATCTCGCAGGCGTTCGACGGGCTGATCAAGGATCCCGAAGCGTGGAAGAACACCATTGCGCGCACCTTGGTCGCCGGTTTGCTCACCGGAGCCCTGGGAAAGCTCATTCAACCCCATTTCCCGGAAATGTTCGACAGCGTCATGACTGCTCTCGAAAGGACCATCGAGAGGATCAAGGGCTGGTGGTGGAACGCCGGGGAGGTCCTCGCGATCTGCGTCTGGCCGCTGCGCGCGGGTGCGAAGCTGGCCATGGATCTCGTACGCGGCGGGACCATGGCCTGGATCACCCTTGAGGAAATCGCGAGCAAAAGCAAAGGCTTGCAGGCCCAATTCCCCGACCTCAACGGCGACGGGGCCGCCGATCGCGTCGAGGTCGGCGCCGACGGCCGTATCAGCGGGTGGCGCAACGACGCACGGCTGCGGTGGACCGCGCTGGGCGACATCACTCCCCCCGGCGCCGTACGCGCGGGGCTGGACCCGAACTCGGTGTTCTTCGGCGATGTCGACGGGGACGACCGCGACGACTACATCCAGATCCTCAACGCGAGCGAGTCCCCGACCGGGGTCCCCGCCATGATGGTCTGGCGCAACGAGTCCAGCGGCGGCACGATCAAGTGGGCGGCACAGCCCGTCAGGGTCGCGAACAACCTGGGCTACACCAAGGACGTGTTCTTCGCGGACATCGACGGTGACGGGGACGACGACGTTCTCATCGTCGGCAGGAACAACTACGTCACCGCCTGGGAGAACACCGCGACCGGGCTTCCCTCGCCCGGCGACTGGAAGCTGATCTCCGGCTTCGACCATCCGGCGACGGGGCCGACCGGACAGCTGTCCTTCGCCGACATCACCGGGGACGGCCGCGCCGATGCCGTGCTCGTCCAGCACATGACGGGCGATGTGGCCGCCTGGGAGAACACCGGCCGGCCGTGGACCATGACCACCGGCTGGAAGTCGCTCGGCACCATCCGCAGCGGCAGTCCGTTCCCGGGCGACTTCGGGGTCTTCGCCGACCTGAACAACGACCAGGTGGCGGACTACCTGATGTACAACGCGAGGACCGGAGGCGTCGACGGCTGGCTGCTGCCCCGGTACGGCAGCGGCCAGCAGGGCCCCGGCCAGCCGACCCCGCCGGACACCGGCGGGCTTCCGGCCGGCACCCTCCCCCCGTACACCGGCGGACAGCCCGAGCCCCAGGTCAGCGGGAGGCTGCTCCAGAACAGCACCTTCACCGGGACGGACAAGCCGTGGTGGGTGAACGCGGGAATGACACCGAAGGTGGACGGCGGAGTGTTCTGCGTCAACGCCCCGGCGTCGGAGAAGCCGTGGGACGTGCTGGTCGGGCACAACAGCATCTATCTGCCCACCGGGGGTTCGTACACCCTGAAGTTCAAGGTGCGCACGAGCGCGACCGCGAATCTCGTCGTACAGGTGGCGCCCTTCGACAACCCCACCAACGCCACGTATCTCGTCAAGTACCCCAGCGTGACCGGCGGGGCGTGGAAGGAATACGAATACACCTTCAACACGGCGTTCAGTGACGAGTATGTGCTCGCACAATTGCAGTTCCGGCTCGGGGGAGCCGCCAAGGCGTACGAGTTCTGCATGGACGACGTCACACTCAACGGAAAGCAGTACGCCTACCGGGCGAAGACGGGCCCGGCGGTGAAGGTGAACCAGCACGGCTATCTGCCGAACGGCCCGAAGAACGCGACGGTGCTCACGAACGCGACCGCCGCGACGGCATGGACGCTCACCCGGGTCGACGGCAGCGGTGTGGCCTTCGGCCTGACCAAGCCCGGGGGCTACGACGGCTCCGCCGGTGCGTCGGTCCACACCATCGACTTCAGCGCCGTCAAGGCCACCGGACGGTTCAGGCTCACGGTCGGCGGTGTGCAGAGCCATCCCTTCGACATCAGACAGGACCTGTACACCTCGCTGCGGTCCGACTCGATGCGGTTCTTCTACACCAACCGCAGTGGCATCGCGATCGACGGCGGCATCGCGGGCGCCGCGTACGCCCGCCCGGCCGGGCATGTCGCCTCCTCGCCGGGCGGCGGTGACACCAAGGTGCCGTGCCAGTCACCGAAGCACTACGTCGACAACTGGACGTGTGACTACACACTGGATGTGACCGGCGGCTGGTACGACGCGGGCGACCACGGCAAGTACGTCGTCAACGGCGGTATCGCCACCTACCAGTTGCTCAACGCCTGGGAGCGCGCCGTGGCCGAAGGCAGCGAAGCCGCCCTCGGTGACTCCACCCTCGCCATCCCCGAGCGCGGCAACGGCGTCCCCGACATCCTCGACGAGGCCCGCTGGAACCTGGAGTTCATGCTCAAAATGCAGGTGCCCAGCGGCAAACCCGACGCGGGCATGGTCCACCACAAAGTCCACGACGAGACCTGGACCGGCCCGCCGACCCTCCCGCACCTCGACAAGAAGAAGCGCGAACTGCACCGCCCCTCCACCGCGGCCACCCTCAACCTCGCCGCCGTCGCCGCCCAGGGCGCCCGCGTCTACAAGCGCTTCGACCCGGCCTTCGCCGACCGGCTCAGCCTCGCCGCCGTACGCGCCTACAACGCTGCGGAGATGAACCAGAGGCAGTACGCGCCACAGGCGGACCGCATCGGCGGCGGCCCGTACGCGGACAACGACGTCTCGGACGAGATCTACTGGGCCTCCGCGCAGCTCTACCTCACCACCAAGAGCCAGCGCTACCTCGACGCCGTACGCGTCAGCCGCTTCCACAAAGCAGGAGAGGCGTTCAACCAGAACGGCTTCTACTGGGGCTCGGTAGCCGCGATCGCCCAGCTCGACCTGGCACGCTTCGGAACGGACCTCTCCGAACGGAACCAGATACGGGGCTGGGTCACCGCCGCCGCGGACCGGCTCATCTCGTTCCAGCGGGCGGAGCGGTTCGGACAGACGTACACACCGACGAACGGGAAGTACGACTGGGGGTCGAACGCGTCGATCCTGAACAACCAGGTCGTTCTGGCGACCGCGTACGACCTCACCCGCGACAAGAAGTACGCCGACTCCGTGTTCGAAGCCTTCGACTACCTCATGGGCCGTAACGCCCTGGGACAGTCGTACATCACCGGCTACGGCACGAACGACGCCAAGAACCAGCACCACCGCTGGTACGCGAAGTCCCTCGACGCGACCCTGCCCAACCCGCCGGCCGGGTCGGTCTCGGGAGGCCCGAACTCCAGCCTCCAGGATCCGCTGGCGGCGTCGTGGCTGCACGGCTGTGCTCCGCAGCTGTGCTACGTCGACAACATCGAGGCGTGGTCGGTCAACGAGATCACCATCAACTGGAACTCGGCGCTCGCGTGGGTGAGCGCGTTCGCGGCCGATGTGGCGGGCCGTGCATGAAAGAGGCCGGTGACAGTGGTGTGAGCAGCCACTGTCACCGGCCGGCCCTGCTTGACGCGGGGAACTCCCTGACGCAGGGAACTACTTGATGCGGACGACCTGCGGGTCGTGGTCGCTCGCCTGGTCGGCGAACTCCGCGTTGATGTGGACGACCTCGTAGCCGGGCTTCTTGATCGCCGGGCTGACCAGGATGTGGTCCAGGGTCTGCGAGTTGCCGTCGTAGACGTAGCTGTAGCGCTCGTTCTTCGGCAGTGTGTCGATCAGGTCGGTGAGGACCTTGCCCTTGGTCAGGGTGTCCAGCGGCTTGGAGAACGGGTAGTCGTTCAGGTCACCGAGGACGACGATCTTGGCCTGCTTGTCCTTGGCGAGCAGGTCCGAGACAAAGGCGTGGACCTCCTTGGACTGCGCCACCCGCTGGGTCTCGGAGCTGAGGACCGGCGGCTGGTTGGCGCTGTGCAGCGGCTGGTCGCCGCCCTTGGAGTTGAAGTGGTTGCCGACGACGAAGACCTGCTGGCCACGGAAGGTGAACTCACCGACGAGCGGCTTGCGGCTGCTGTTCCAGGCGGTGGACGTCGGGTTGATACGGGCCGGGGAGGCGGACAGGGAGACCTCGGTCTTGACGACCTTGCCCTTCTTGTCCTTCGTCGTGGTGGTGACGACCTTCACGGGGGTGGTCGCGTCGCCGCCCGGACGGTCGACGAAGCTCACGCGCTGCGGGTTGAAGAGGAAGACGTTACGGATGTTGCCGCCGGGCTGGCCGCCGTCCTTGCCGTCCTCGGGGTCGATCGAGCGCCACTCGTAGGAGGGGCCGCCCTTCGCCTTGATGGCGGCGATGAACTTGGCGAGGGTCTTGTCGGCCGCGACCGTACCGTCGTTCGTGGCGCCGCTGTTGTCCTGGATCTCCTCCAGGCTCACGACGTCGGGGGCGGCGAGGTTGGTGACGATGCCCTCGGCGAGCCGGTCGAACTTGCTCTGCGCGTTGGCAGGGGCGAGGTTCTCGACGTTGTACGTGGCGACGGACAGCTCGTCGCTCTTGCCCTTCTTCGCCACCTCGGCCTTGAGACCGGCCGACTTGACCTTGCCGAGGGTGGTGGTCTGGAGGACGTAACCGCCGTAGTTGGAGTAGTCCAGTACGCCGGTGCTGGTGCCGGTCAGTGTGTCGCCCACGTTGGCGGTGATCTGGTCGCCGGTCAGCGAGATGAGCTTGAGGCGGCCGGAGTTGACGTCGTCGTACGACTTGTAGATCGTGCCGCCGCGCGGGGTCGCGTTCTGCTTGGGCTTGGTGGTGACCCAGGTCTCGCCGTACGAGTTGGAGGCGCCCACGACACGGCTGTCACCGATCTGGAGGCGCATACCCTCGTGCGCCTCGAACCAGTCGAGGGCGTACTTGGTGGGCTTGAGCGGCAGCGCTTCGATGTTGCCGCCGCCCTTGACCTTCGGGGCGTACTTGTCTGGCACCGTCTTGGCGGTGATGACCACCGGCGCGGGCAGCTCGTTGCCGGAGGACAGCACGACGGTGGTCGCGCCCGACAGCTCGGTGAGGGACTGTACGCCGCTGGCCTGGCCGCCGGGGTAGTACTCGACGACCCTGGCGGAGACGAGGACGGAGTCACCGACCTTGACCTGCGGGGTGGTGGTGCCGGTGAAGACGAACACGGCCTCGCTGGTGGCGGGGTCGTTGTCCGGCTTGGTGTCCTGGATCCAGAAGCCGCGCGAGGTGCCGGTGGAGCGGACGGCGGTGACCACACCGGGGACGTTGGTGACGCTCTGGCCCACGTACGGCGAGATGCGCGTCTTGCCCTGGATGTCGTGGATGCGTACATCGCCGGGGGTGGTGTTGGTCGGCGACGGGGTCGGGGACGGGTCGCCGTCGCCCGGGGCCGTGCCGCCGCCCTCACCGGCGCTGTTGCGCGGGCTGGGCGTGGCGCCGCTGAGGTCCACGGAGTTGTTGTCCGTGTCGGTGAGCTTGGCGTCGCGGGTGACCGAGTGCGTGTTGTCGGCGCCGGTCGCGGGCGAGGTCTCGCGGACCACGGCCGTACCGAACCCGACCAGGTCCTTGATACCGGCGTCGGCCGCGCAGTCGTCGGCGGTCAGGCAGGTCAGCGCGGTGGTGGAGTGGACCAGCGCGACCGTACCGCTGCTCGCGGACATCGCGATGGTGCCGGTGGCGTCGGGGGTGGGCAGGGCGTCGGTGCCGCCGGTGCCCTTGGCCTGCTGGATGAGGTAGCTGCCGCCGGCCGGGATGGCGCCGGAGAGCGGGGTGACCGACCACTTGGTGGTGGCGCCGGGCGAACCGCTCAGGTACTGGACGGACCAGCCGGTGAGGTCGAAGGCCGCGCCGCCGGCGTTGCCCAGCTCGATGAAGTCATGGGTGAGGGTGGCACCGGAGTTGCCGCCGCCGCCGTACACCTCGGCGATGACCGCGTCGGCGGACGGGGTCGCCTGGGCCGTGAGCGGAAGGGCCACGAGCGATCCGGCGATGCCCACGGGAAGGGCGACGGAGAGGGCGATCAGGCGGGCGCGCCTGCCGCGCAGGGCCGGGGGAATGTATGAGGTCACGGTGACTCTCTCTGTTGCGTGTTCTTCTACGGCGTGTTCCTGCGCACGTGGTGTGGGGGCGGCCGGTGCGGCAAGGGCTGGGGCTCGGGGGTGACGCGGGTGACTCAGGTTCGGGTGACTCGGGTGACTCGTAATGACGCGAAAGTCGGCTCAAGATACGCGCGTAGATCTGCCGTCTACAAGGGGGTGGTCGCGTCAAGGGGGCAATGTTTCCCGACTGTTCGCCGGATTTAACCTGGTTGTCGGGAAGCGTGGGCGTCGGTACGCGCGTAAGTGCGGGCGTCTGTACGGTCGCCGGACGGGGCGCCGGTACGGGCCTCAGCGCGGGCGTCGGTACGGGCCCGGGTGGCCGTCCGGCAGGGGCCGGTAGAGTGGGCGAGGTCGCCTTCACCCCCGTATCGCCCGCATCGCATCACATCGCGGCAAACCGGTACGGACCGGCACTGAACCGCAGCTCCCGCAGGAGAGGCTCCGCCCGCCATGACCACCGTTCGCCGCTGCACCGCGGCGCTCGCCGCAACCGCCGTGCTCTGCGTGGCGTTCGCTCCGGCCGCCAGCGCGGGGGGTGACACGGCTCCGGCCGCGGAGCCGACTCCGGTCACCGGAGCGTCTCCTATGCAGGCGGAACCGACAAGGGAGTCCATCGGTACGACAACGGCTTCCGGAGCCTCGGGCACGACGTCCGGAACCTCCACTGCTTCCGGCACGTCCGGCACGTCGACCATAGTGATTCCGCCCGGCGTGTACGGAGACAAGGATCCGACGCAGGACGGAGTGTGGCGACAGTCGCTGGCCATGCTGGGGCAGGCCGCGGCCCAGGTGCGCCCGGGCGACCAGGCCGTGATCTGGCTCAAGTCGCAGCAGTGCGCCAGCGGCGCCTTCCCCTCCTTCCGCGCGGACCCGTCCGTACCGTGCGACGAGAGCACGGCCGTCGACTCCCGGTCCACGGCCGCCGCCATACAGGCGCTCTCGTCGCTCGGCGAGCAGCGGCTCCCGATGGATCACGCGATCAGCTGGCTCCGTTCCGTACAGAACGAGGACGGCGGCTGGGGCTACCGCCCCGGGCAGCCCAGCGACGCGAACTCCACCTCCGTGGTGATCGGC
The DNA here is from genome assembly GCF_003344965.1 of Streptomyces paludis. NCBI lineage: Bacteria > Bacillati > Actinomycetota > Actinomycetes > Kitasatosporales > Streptomycetaceae > Streptomyces > Streptomyces paludis. Next base: position 1,769,202 of record NZ_CP031194.1, read on the forward strand.
GCGCTGACGGCGGCGGGGGTACGGCCCAGCTCCGTCCGTACGCGGAACAACGCCCCCTCCCCCGAGGGCAAGCACGCCTACGACGCGCTCGTGGGCCTCTCCGTCCCGTGCGGCGCGGACTCGGGCGCGGACGCCGGGGCCTTCGCGTACCAGCCGGACGCCGACAACCGGCTGACCGCCGACGACGGCGCCACGGCCGCCGCCGTACTGGCCGGCATCGGCAAGCGGATGGTGACCATGCCGGTGATCCCGGGTCCGGCGCCGAGCTGCGAGAACGTGGCGGGCACGGAGACGGACCCGAAGGCGGACCTGCCGCCCGAGCGGGCCGCCCGCAACGGCGCCGCCTATCTCTCCACCACCCTCGCCGCGACCGGCCACCTCGACCAGCCGCGGCGGCCCGGCGCCAAGGAAGGCGCGCCGCTGCCCGATTACGCGAGCACGGCGGCGGCCGTGGTCGCGCTGACCACCGCCGGATACGGAAACCAGGCGATCGTCGCCCTGGAGTGGCTGAAGCAAAACTGCGGCGCCTGGGCCCAGGCCAACGGCCCGGCCGCCTACGCCCAGTTGATCTTCGCCGCCCACGCGACGGGCACGGACCCGCGCAACTTCGGCGGCATCGACCTGGTCCAGCGCCTGAACGAGACGGGCCCGGCCCCGAAGTTCATCGCCCCCACCCCCACCCCAGGCACCCCGGGCGCCCCCGGCACCACTCCCGGCACCACCCCCGCGACCACCACGACAGCAGCGCAAAACGCCCTGAGCGGCGCCGACGGACGCGGCGTGCTGTGGCTGGTCGGCATCGCCCTGGCCTTCGGCACAGGAATCGGCTACCTCCTGGGAAGCCGCAGAAGGCCCAGCCGCCCTACGACAACGCACTGAGCGGGGGGACGGGTTCGCCGGGACTCGGTGGGATTGCCGGGTGCGGGTCAGTACCAAGAGGTAAACCGGGGTGTACGGGAGCAAGCGTGCAGCGCTGGGCCGCCCCTCCTCCTGTCAGTGTCGCGCCTCTGGTGGAGGAGTAAAGGGCGCTCCTACGTCGCGTCGGCTGCGCCGACTCCGCTGCGCTCCGCCCTTGACACCTCCCCCGGAGTCGCAAGTGCGGATGAGGGGGGGCGGCCGGGGGGAGGGGGCCCAAAGGGTGGCGCCCTACTGCCGCTCGGCTCAGGGTCCGGCGGCCCGGTGGGCCCTGCGGGGCTGCGCGGCAGAGGAATGGGGTGACTCGGCACCGGCTCAGCGGCCAACCGCCCGCTGCTGGTTGCGACTCAAGCCCCGCTGGTCACCGATGCGCTGTGGTGCCCGGAAGGCGGACGGGTTCCGCTGCCCGACCGGGTCTGCAGGCCGGACACCCCACCCACCTGCCCCATATGGGTCGATTTGGTGGCCCGTTGGGAGTCTTCTCGGGCGGCACATGTGTCCTCAGGTGCACAAGCGGCACTCCACGGCACATAGGCGACCCCCAGGGGCCCACTCCCCCTCGCCCGCGCCCCAGCAGGCACTTCCCCACACCACCGGGCGGACCCTACTCCCCGGCCGAACCCTCAGGCCGCCCACTCCCGCCCCTATGTCCTATATGGGCAGGTTTGGCAACCCGTTGGAAGTCCCCTCGGGCGGCACATGTGTCCTCAGGTGCACAAGCGGCACTCCAGGACGCATGGACAGCCTTCTGGGACCCACTTGCCGCCACCCACGTCCCAGTAACCCCACAACCCACACCACGGTGACCAGCGGGGCATGTGTCTGAGGAACAGACGGCCGTCAGCCGCTGAGACCAGCCGGGCAGCCCCATTCCTCTACCGCGCAGCCCCGCAGGGCCCACCCGCCCGCCGGACCCTGAACCTAGTGGCAGAACAGCGGACCCCCCGGGCCCCCTCCCCCCGGCCGCCCCCCCTCTCCCGTACACGCGCCGGAAGGGGAGGTGTCAAGGGCGGAGCGCAGCGGAGTCGGCGCAGCCGACGCGACGAAGGAGCGCCCTTTACACCTCCCCTGGAGGCGCGACACTGGCAAAAGGAGGGGCGGCCCGGCAGGCACCCGGCGTCCAGCACCTCGCCCCCGGCCCGCCCCGGTTACCTCTTGGTACTAACTCGCAGACAGCGACAAGCCGCTGGCCCCCCCTCGCGGTCAGAGCAACGGCCGCTGGAGCAGGGTCGTCCAGAGGAAGGGTTCGCCGAAGTGTGGTGAGTCGGCTGGCTCGTTGTGCATGTGGCGCAGTTCTACTTCCGTCAGGTCCGAGAAGATCCTGCGCAGGGACTCCGGTGTGTAGGCCAGGCCGCCGTGGAGGCGGGGGTCGCCCGCGCGGTAGAAGTCGGCGTCCGGGAGTTCGGAGCCCATGCGGCCGGACGCGAAGCAGGTGAGGGCGAGGTGGCCGCCGGGGGCTAGGGTCCGGGTGAGCAGGTCGCGGTAGCTGACGCGGCGGTGGGGCGGCAGGTGGTGGAAGCAGCCGGAGTCGTAGATGAGGTCGTACGGGCCGCCCAGCTCCGCCGGCTCCGTGGCGGAGAGGGCGAAGGCGTCGCCGCAGTGGAACCGGATGTCCGCGCCGGCTTCCCGGGCGCGTTCCCCGGCCCAGCCGATGGCCGCCGGGGAGAGGTCCACGGCGTCCACCTGGAAGCCCATGGACGCCAAGTACAGGGCGTTGCGGCCCGGTCCGCATCCCAGGTCCAGTGCCCGGCCGCGCGGGATCAGCCCCCGGTCGAGGTACGAGACCAGATTCTCGTCCGGCTTCGCCACGAAGAACGGCACCGGCTTCGACCGGTCCGCGTAGAACCCGTCCCACCACGTCGCCGCCTCACTCGTCCAGCGGTCGGCCTCCGGCGCGAACAGCGTGTCCATGAGCTTCAGCACATCGTCGACCGTGCGTATGTTCCGGTGTTCCGTTTCCATCCGTTCGCCCTCTCGCGGTGGGACATGAAGAGGAGCAGCACGGTACGGACGGACGCGGAGAAAGCCCAGTTCGGAGCGGGTCACGGCAGAGTCCGGACGGCCACCGGCGCCGGACGGCCGCCCCCGCAACGACCGTCCGGCCCCGTCACCCGCGCCCCGGCGCGACATACCGCCGGCGCCCCCTCCGGCGGCCGTCCCGGGGGCTTCTGGCGAGGCGTTCAGGCACGTATCTCCACGTGTTCGCGCATCGCCGTCACCCGCTCCGGCTACAACCTGTCCGGCTCCGGCTCCCGTTCACGTACCGGCTCGCGCTCGCGCTCCCGTACCACCGGCTCGTCCCCCTTCGTCGGCGACGGGAGTTTCACCCGTACGTCCACGGAGGCGGAGGCAGAGGCAGAGGCAGAGGCAGAGGCAGAGGCGGCCGGCACCGGGCCGCCCAGCAGCTCCCGGCGGCCCGCCAGCAGATACGTCAGCCCGAAGCCCGCCGCGACGACCGTCGCGCCGCCGACCGCGTCCAGGATCCAGTGGTTGGCGGTGGCGACGATGGCGCAGACCGTGAAGAGGGGGTGGAGCAGGCCGAGGAGCTTCATCCACAGCTTGGGGGCGAGCACCACGATCACCACACCGCACCACAGCGACCACCCGAAGTGCAGCGACGGCATCGCCGCGTACTGGTTGGTGAGGGCCGTCAGGGCGCCGTAGTCCGGGTTCGTCAGATCCTGCGGGCCGTGCACGGTGTCGATGAAGCCGAGGTCCGGCATCAGCCGCGGCGGGGCCAGCGGGTAGAACCAGAAGCCGACCAGCGCCAGCACCGTGGCGAAGCCGAGTGACGAGCGGGCCCAGCGGTAGTCGGCGGGACGGCGTACGTACAGCACGCCGAGGACCGCCAGCGGGACCACGAAGTGGAACGACGTGTAGTAGAAGTTGAAGAAGCTCTCCAACCACCCGGTCCGTACGGTCGCGTGGTTGACCCAGTGCTCGATGTCGATCCCGAGCGCCCGCTCGATCGAGTGGATCTGGTGCGCGTGCTTCTCGGCGGTCTCGCGACCGCCCGTCGCCGCCAGCCGGATGTGCGAGTACGCCGAGTAGCCGACGCGGATGACAAGCAGTTCGAGCAGCAGGTTCGGCCGGCTCACCAGCCGTTTCCAGAAGGGCGCCAGCGGCACCCGGCCCCAGCGCGAGGGCGCGGGCCGCGCGTACTCCGTCGGGACCGGCTTGTCGAAGTACGGCGAGGTACGCAGCAGGAACGGCACCGCGCACGCCGCCGCGAGCGCGGCGATCAGCGGTACGTTCTCCCGCAGCGGGGCGAGCACCTTCATGTTCGGCAGCATCATCTTGCCCGGCAGCGTCATCACCAGGATCACCACCGCCGGCCACACCAGCCGGTCGCGCGCCCGGGAGCCGACCCGTCCCACCAGCGCCAGCAGTACCCACAGCAGCTGGTGCTGCCAGGCGGCCGGCGATACGGCGATCGCGGCGCAGCCGGTCAGCGCGACGGCCAGCAGCAGCTGCCCGTCCCGGGCGTACCTCGCGGCCCGGCGGAGCGCGAGGAAGACCACGCCCGCCGCCAGGACGACGAAGAGCGCGACCTCCAGCGGCCCTTCCAGGCCGAAGCGGAGCAGCGCGCCGTGCAGGGACTGGTTGGCGAGGCTGTCGGCGCGCTCGCCGAGCCCGGCGCCCGCCACATGGTGCACCCAGTACGCCCACGAGTCGCCCGGCATGGCGGCCCAGGCCAGCGCCGTCCCGGCGGCGAAGGTCCCGGCCGAGGTGACGGCCGCCCGCTTCCGCCCGGCCAGCCACAGCAGCGGCGCGAAGAGGAGGACGGCGGGCTGGAGCGCCGCGCCGACGCCGACGAGGATCCCGGCGCCGCGTTCGTTCCGTACGGCGAGTGTGCCGAGCAGCACCAGCAGGACGGGGATGATGCTCGTCTGCCCGAGCGAGAAGCTGTTGCGCACCGGCAGGGACAGCATCAGCAGGCTGATCGCGACCGGCGCGGCCAGCAGTCCGGTACGGCGCGACACCTGCCCCGGCAGCGCCCGCGCCACGACCAGGCCGAGGGCGACGACCAGCAGCAGGGTCCCCAGGGTCCAGACGACGCCGAGGCTCTCCTCCGCCGAGCGGGCCAGTGGCTTCAGTACGAGACCGGCGAACGGCGTTCCGGTGAACTGCCCTGTGTCGTACAGTGATCCCGGCACATGCAGGACGCCGTTCTCACCGATCCAGGTCTCCAGATCGGTGAGCCGTTCCCCGGGCGGCTGCCGGAGCACCGCCGCCGCCTGTCTTACCGCCAGCACCGCGGCGACCAGCCAGAGCACTGCGCGGGCCCTCCCGAGCCCACTTCCCGCAGCACCCGCCGCCGCACCGCCGTGCGCGCTGTGCTCTGCATTCGCCACGCCGCGCCGACCCTCCGTCCCGAATTACGCCCGTCCTGGGCATAGAGCCTCGCACTGTCTTGCTGAAGAGACTCAGGCAACCCCCTCTTCGCCTGACTGTCACCCTTGTTTTGGCCGAATGCCCCTGACTTCCGCGATATGTTCCCGCCGGAAACTAATTCCCGCCCAGAGACTCAACGACAGAGACAACACCCCGACCGTCACGGAGAGACCCCATGTCACAGGAGCAGTGGAACACCGTCGACCGTTACTTCACCGACCGGCTCTCGCCGGACGACGAGGCGCTCTCCGCCGCCCTCGCCGCCGCCGACGCGGCCGGCCTGCCCGCCATCGGCGTGGCCCCGAACCAGGGCAAGCTGCTGCATCTGCTGGCCCTCACCCAGGGGGCCCGTACGGTACTGGAGATCGGCACGCTCGCGGGCTACAGCACCATCTGGCTGGGGCGCGCGCTGCCCGACGACGGCCGGCTGATCTCGCTGGAGTACGACCCGGCGCACGCCGAGGTCGCGCGCGCCAATCTCGCGCACGCCGGGCTCGACAAGATCGCCGAGGTACGGACCGGGGCGGCGCTGGACTCGCTGCCGGCGCTGGCCGCGGAGGGCGCGGGCCCGTTCGACCTGGTGTTCATCGACGCCGACAAGCGCAACAACCCGCATTACCTGGAGTGGGCGCTGAAGCTCACCCGGCCGGGCAGCCTGATCATCGTGGACAACGTCGTACGCGGCGGCGGAGTGGCCGACCCGGACACCACCGATCCGTCCATGCGCGGCGTCCAGCTCATGATCGAGCAGATCGCCGCGAACCCGAAGCTCTCCGCGACGGCCGTGCAGACGGTCGGGAGCAAGGGATACGACGGGTTCGCGCTGATCCGCGTGCTCGCCTGACGGGTGCGCGTACGTATGTACGTACGCCTGGCATACGTACATACGTACGCGCTAACGGGGGGATCGCATGCGTGGGCAGTCCCCCGGCCCCCCGTCAGCACGTACGTACCGTTCACTCCCTCACCCGCGCCACATGGTCCCCCGGCGGCTCCTCCCGTCTCCTCGGCCGCTCGCTCTCCGAACCGCACAGTTCGCTGTTCAGGTCGTGTACGAGCCGCACCAGATCGGTCGGCCGCTCCGGCCCCCACCAGTCCCCCAGCAGCTCCGCGAGCGACTCCTCGCGCGCCGCCGCCAGCTCCCGCGCCACCTCCGCGCCCCGCTCGGTGAGCACCAGCTCCACCCCCACGCGCCGGACGAGCCCGCGCTCCTCCAGCTGCCGGGACGCCTCGGTGACGGACGCGAGGGGTACGGGTGTGGTCTGCGCCAGGGCGGCGGGCCGGACCACGCCGTGGCGCCGGACGCGCAGCAGCAGCCAACTGGCCGCCGGGAGCAGGTCGTACCCCGCCCTGGCCGTGATCTTCTCGTAGATCCGCCGGCGCCCCTCGCGGGTGCCGAGCACCGACAGGGCGCGGGCCACCTCGTCGTGCGAGGAGCGGACGACCGGGTTGGACGCCAGGGTCTCGCTGGCCTCCGGGGCGGTCACCGAGCCGCGCAGCTTGTCCTCCTTGAGGAACCAGGCCACCACGAACCCCACCAGCACCACCGGCACCCCGTACAGAAAAACGTCGGTGATGGACGTCGCGTACGCGTGCAGGACCGGCGCCCGCAGCGCGTCCGGCAGCCGGGCGAGGGACTGCGGGTCGGCGGCCAGCTCGCCCGCGCTGGCGCCCGGCGGCAGCGGCTTGCCCGTCAGCGCGGTGGCGAGCTTCTCCCGGAGGAGGTGGGTGAAGATCGTGCCGAAGACGGCGACGCCGAAGGACGCGCCGATGGAGCGGAAGAAGGTCGCGCCCGAGGTGGCGACGCCGAGGTCCTGGTAGCTGACGGCGTTCTGCACGACCAGCACCAGGACCTGCATGACCAGCCCGAGACCGGCGCCGAAGACGAAGAAGTAGGCGCTCATCCGCCACGTACCGCTGAACTCGGTGAGCTGGTGGAGGAGCAGCAGCCCGACGGCGGTCACCCCGGTGCCCAGGATGGGGAACACCTTCCAGCGGCCCGTACGGCTGACGATCTGCCCGGAGAGCGTGGAGGTGAGCAGCAGCCCGAGCACCATCGGCAGCAGATGCACCCCCGACATGGTGGGGGTGACCCCCTGCACGACCTGGAGGAACGTCGGCAGATAGGTCATCGTCCCGAACATCGCGAAGCCGACGATAAAGCTGATGCACGCGACCATCGTGAACGTCCTGAGCCGGAACAGCCGCAGCGGCAGTACGGGTTCGGCGGCGCGCCGCTCGACACGGATGAAAACCGCGAGGAGTACGAGTCCGAGCAGCCCGAGGCCGATGATCCGGGCGGAGTCCCAGGGCCAGGTGGTGCCGCCGAGCGAGGCGACGAGCACGAAACAGACGGCGACGGACGCGATCAGGAAGGTGCCGAGGTAGTCGATGGTGTGCTTCGTCCGGTGCACGGGGATGTGCAGGACGGTCGCAATGACGAGCAGCGCGAGGGCGCCGAGCGGCAGATTGACGTAGAAGACCCAGCGCCAGCTGAGGTGCTGGGTGAAGAAGCCGCCGAGCAGCGGCCCGAGGACGCTCGTCGCGCCGAACACGGCGCCGAACAGGCCCTGGTACTTGCCGCGTTCGCGCGGCGGGACCAGATCGCCGACGATCGCCATCGACAGCACGATCAGCCCGCCGCCGCCGAGGCCCTGGAGCGCGCGGAAGCCGATGAGCTGCGGCATGTTCTGGGCGATGCCGCAGAGGGCGGAGCCGATGAGGAAGATGACGATGGCGGTCTGGAAGAGCCTCTTGCGGCCGTACTGGTCACCGAGCTTGCCCCAGAGGGGGGTGGCGGCGGTGGAGGCGAGCAGATACGCGGTGACGACCCAGGAGAGGTGTTCGAGGCCGCCGAGGTCGCTGACGATGGTCGGCAGGGCCGTGGACACGATCGTCTGGTCGAGGGCGGCGAGCAGCATGCCCATGAGGAGCGCGCCGATGGCGACGAGTACGGTGCGCGGCTTCCGGCCGTTGCCGGGGTCAGGGGCAGGGGTCGGGGCTGGATCCGGGGCAGGGGATGCGGCCGGATCCGGGGGCGGATCCGCCGGGGGGCTCGCTTCCTGGGCCATGCGGTGTCGCTCGCTCTCTGCTCCGGGCGCCTCAGATGTCCATCCTGACCGCTCCGTCCCGTTATGGCCTGCCGGGATCGCCCCCGCCGCTCAGGGCGGCACTGCATAATCAGCGGCAGTTCAAGGGGAGGGGACCCAAACAGTGAGCGGACAGCTCTGTCCCGAATGCGGTACGCCGCGGGCCGCGCTGGGCAGACCCGGCTGCGGCTGCGCGGAACGCGCCGTACAAGCCGTGCAGGCCGGACGTTCGGAGGAGATAGCGGCGTCGGAGGACTTCCATCCGATGCGCATCAGGCCGTACGTGCCGGTGCCGCCGGGGGGCGAGGACGAGGCGGACGCGGGCGCGGGCGCGGCGGGCGTGGAGGCAGGCGCCGGCGGAGACGCGGCCGAGGTGGCCGCTCCACCACTACCCGAACCGGCCGCCGCACCGGCCGTCGAGGACGACCGGCCGACCACCGCGCTACGGGTGATCCCGTCCCCAGCGGCGGCCACGACGGCGGCCACAACGGCATCCGCGGCGGCGGCCGAGACGGCCGTCCTGCCCGTCATCGCGCCCGGGCCGCCCGCCGCCACCGGGGCCCCGCCCGGACCCCCGCCCGGGTACGGGTACGGGCCCGCACCCGTACCCACCCCGGAGCCCGCCGCCGAGCCCGAGCCCGCGCGCGGGCGACGCAGATCCCTCCGGGTCGCGGCGATCGCGGCGGCGACCGTGGCGGTGGTCGGTACGGCGGCGTTCGCGGGCGGGCTGTTCCAGGGGGACGGGGAGCGGGACACGGCGCTCAAGGACAGTACGTACGCGGGCCGGCCGGACCCGAAGGCGACCGGCGCGGACACGTCCGCGTCACCGTCCGCCACATCGTCGCCGTCGGACTCCGGGGGTACGGGGACCGCCGCGGCCACGGGGTCGGCGCCGACGGACACGGCGTCGTCCACCGCGTCTCCGGAGACGTCGGCGTCAGCATCCGACGCGGCGGCGGCCGGGGCGGGTACGGACACAGGCGCGGGCACGGGCGGCACGGGCACGTCCTCGTCCGAGGAGCCGGACACCTCCAAGTCCACCAAATCCGCGGGGACTTCGGGCCCTTCCGGATCGACGGGCTCCCCGAAGGGCCCAACGGCGTCGGCCGACCCCGATCCCGATCCGGCGGGCGCGACACTGCGGGTCGGTGACTCCGGGCCCGAGGTCGTGGAACTCCAGCAGCGGCTTAAGCAGCTCTGGCTGTTCCCGGGGGCGGCGAACGGGCAGTTCGACGCGAGCGTCGAGGAGGCCGTCAAGGTCTTCCAGTGGTCCCGGAACGCCCTGACGGACCCGCTCGGGGTGTACGGGCCGGACACCCGGCGCGCACTGGAGGCGGAGACCAAGCAGGGACAGGGGCCCGGACGGGGACGCGGCTAGCAGGTCCTGGGCGGGAACGGACGGGGTCGCGCGTGCGGCGATCGACCCGCTTTGTATAATGACGAAACAAAGTGGCCCCGTCCGTTCACCCTGACCGGCGGGCGGGGCCACTTGTCTTTGTTCCTCCCGTTCCCCCCCCCAGTTCTCCCAGCTCCCCCGCAGCTCCCGCTCCCGCCCTGGAGTACGCCCATGACGCCCGCCGCCCCCGTCCTCACCGCCCGCGCCCTGCTGCTGGACATGGACGGCACGCTCGTCAACTCGGACGCCGCCGTGGAGCGCTCCTGGGGTGTCTGGGCCGACGAGAACGGCTTCACCCTCGACGAGGTCATGAAGGTCTCGCACGGCCGTCAGGCGCACGCCACCATGGCCGTACTCCTCCCGGACCGTCCGGCCGAGCGGAACCTCGCCGACAACCGCGCCATGCTCGCCAGGGAGACCGCCGACACGGACGGGGTGGTGCCGGTCCCCGGCGCTCCCGCCTTCCTGGCCGCCCTCGCCGGTCTGCCGCACGCCCTGGTCACCTCGGCCGACGCGGCTCTCGCCGGGGCCCGGATGGCGGCGGCGGACCTGCCGGTGCCGGCGGTCCGCGTCACCGCCGAGGACGTCACGGCGAGCAAGCCCGACCCGGAGGGCTTCCTCCTCGGCGCGGCCACCCTGGGCATCGCCCCGGCGGACTGCGTGGTCTTTGAAGACTCCGAGGCCGGCATCCTGGCGGCGCGCGCGGCGGGCATGCGCGTGGTCGGCGTGGGCCCGCGGGCGGCGGACCTGGGCCCGGACGCGCACGTCGAGGACCTCACGCGGCTGCGGGTGACGGCCGCGCCGTCGGGCGGCATCGCCCTGTACTTGACCGAGCCGGCCCCCGTACCCACCGCCTGACAACGACCGCCATCATCTGACGGACCGCCCGGCCGACCGACCGGCGCGCCGTCTCACCCCCGCGCGCCCTCCTCCCCGTACCGCCGCATGAACTCCGTCATGCGCTCCACCGCGCCCGCCGGCTCACCGAAGTGGATGCCGAGCTGCTCGGCCCCGGCGGCCTCCCACCGGCGCGCGTAGCGCGCGAGCGCCGCGATCTCCCGGTCGGAGTCGGTCAGCGAGATCACGGTCCCGGCCCGGACCCGCCGCCCGGCGGCAAGCGTGCGCAGCGTCTCCTTCCGGGCCGTGAACTCGTCCGGCGTGAGCCCGAACGCCTGCCACATGTCACCGACGCGCGCCGCCCTGCGCAGCGCCGCGTCCGACGTTCCGCCGATCATCAGCGGTACGGGGGCGGTCGGCCGGGGCTCGAACACACCGGACTCCGCCGCGTAGAAACGCCCCCGGAAGCCCGTACCGTCCGCTCCCCCGACGCCGCCCGTGCGGTGCAGCCGCTGGATCAGCTCGATGGCCTCGTCCGTACGGGCGCCCCGGTCGCCGAACTCCACCCGCAGCGCGTCGAACTCCGACCGCTCCCAGCCGACCCCGACCCCCAGCACGACCCGCCCCGGCGCGAGCCGTTCCAGCGTGGCGGTCTGCTTGGCGAGCAGGAACGGATCCCGGAGCGGCAGGATGAGCACGGAGGTGCCGAGGGTGATCCGGTCCGTGACCGCCGCGATGTGCGCGAGCAGCGTGAGCGGCTCGAAGACGCCGCCGTAGACGGGACCGTACGGCGCCGGCGGCAGCGGATGGTCCGGCAGCCATACGGCGGCGTAGCCGAGCGCCTCGGCGTGCCGCGCGAGGGCGACGACGGTGCGGGGGTCGGCCCCCGGCGCCCCGTCCGGCAGGACGACGCCCAGACGCATGGTCTCTTCTGCTGTCCTCGACAGTCGGGATGACTCCATACGACGGACGCTAAGGCGTGACACCGGTGTCACGGTCAAGGCGCACGCAGGACCGATGCCGGCCCTCGTACCCGTACCACCTCACTCGTCCCGGTTCAGCCGTCCCCTGGTCACCAGCTCCAGCACCACGCTCACCGCCACCGCCTGCACCGCCATCAGCGCCACCAGCACGAAGAGCTGCACCGCGCCCGCCAGCACCGGCGACGCCCCGCCCAGCAGCATGCCCACGAACGCCCCGGGCAGCGTCACGATCCCCACCGTCCGCGTCTGGTCGAGCCCCGGCAGCAGCGCGTCCCCCGCGGCCGGCCGCGCGACCTCCATCCGGGCGTCGCGGTCGAGCAGCCCCAGCGCGAGCCCCGCCTCGACCTCGCCCTTGCGCGTGTGCAGTTCGTCCAGGGCGCGGCGCCCGCTCAGTACGGTCGCGGTGAGCGCGCCGCCGATGAGGATGCCGGTGGTCGGGATCACCGCGATGCCCTTGGCCGGGACGACCCCGGTGAGCAGCAGTACGGCCATCACCGGCGCGACCCCCGCCCCGATCGGCAGGGCCGCCCACCACCACGTCCGGTTCGGGGTGACCCGCCGCCCGGCGGTCCGTACGGCGACCGCGTACATCAGCGCGACGAACCCGGCCAGCGGCGGTACGGAGCCGACGACCCAGCCGATCGCCAGCGAGACCGCGCCGAGTTGGAGCGCGGCGCGCACCCCGGCGACGGCCATCTCCCGGCCCCGGCCCAGATGCGCGAGCGCGGCGACGGTCACGGCCGCGACCAGGAGCAGGCCGAGCACGACCCCGAACGTGAAATCGACCCGCAGCAGCACGGGCCCACTGTAGGTGGTGCGGTGTCCGTGAACATCCGGTACGCCCGGAGACATCCCGGGGTGCCCCGGGAGGCACTGGGGCGCGCAGGGCCGCGCCCCCGCTCGCGTTGGCGCGCCACCGCGCCAACCTTGCCCGGTTAAGCGCCAATTGCCCGTCCGTCAGGAAAGCCGGACACCCGCGACCCCTTGATGTGACGTGAACATGTCGCCACGCTGTTACCTGGCGCCCACCCCCCGGAAACCCACCGCCCCCACGATGGCGGCCGGGCCACGGCACCGCGCGGCCCGCACGGCCGCGAGCAACGCACCACCGAATCCCCGCACATCGCACCGCCGCATATCCCCGCACACCGCAGCACACCGCACCGCCGCAGAATCCCCGCACCACACCGCCATGTCAGGTTCCCCCCACTTCACGGGAGTTCGCATGTCACGTGTCTACGCGCGTCAAATGCCGCGCTTCGTCATCCTCCTGCTCACGGCGGCCCTCGCGCTCGTCGCCACCCTGGTCACCGCGCCCGCCGCCGTGGCGGCCATGCCGACCCCGGTGTCCGCCGCCACCGCCCGTACCTACCTCGGCACGCTCACCGTGGCGGCGGAAGGTTCCACCAGCGGTTACAGCCGCGACCTGTTCCCGCACTGGATCACCCAGTCGGGCACCTGCAACACCCGTGAGGTCGTGCTCAAGCGCGACGGCACGAACGTCGTCCAGGACGCCGCCTGCGCCGCCGTCAGCGGCAACTGGTACTCCGAGTACGACGGCGCCACCACGACCACCTCGTCCAGCTTCGACATCGACCACATGGTGCCGCTCGCCGAGGCATGGCGCTCCGGCGCCAGCAGCTGGACCACCGCCCAGCGCCAGGCGTTCGCCAACGACCTGACCCGCCCCCAGCTCATCGCCGTGTCGGCCAGCTCCAACCGGTCCAAGGGCGACAGCGACCCGGCCAAGTGGCTGCCGACGCGTACCGCCTACCAGTGCACATACGTCCGCGCCTGGGTGCAGGTGAAGTACTACTACAACCTCACCGTCGACTCGGCCGAGAAGACCAAGCTCACCAGCGTCCTCAGCGGCTGCTGACCCGCCGCTGACCCGCCACTGACCAGCCGCTGACAGACCGTTCCCCGGGTCCCCCACCCCGCGTACACAGCCCTCCGGGAGTTGTCCCGCCCCGTGCACGTACGGTGCGGAACACCCCCGGAGGGCACCGAGCGTACCGAGCGCGACGAAACCGGGCACCGTACAGCAGAGCGCCCCGGTGCCCGGGCCACTCCCTCCCCGGGTGATCATTCCCACACCACGTGATCCTTCCCCCAAGGGTTCGAACTCCTGGTGCACCAACGGCATGATGAGCGGACCATCCGCATCCCGTCACGCCCATGCCCCGGGAGTCACCGCTTTGTCCGACGTACGGCAGCCTCCGTCCCATTCGATCGCCGTCGTCGGCGCCGGTCCCCGCGGCACCTCGGTCCTGGAGAGACTCTGCGCTTCCGTCCCCGAGCTGGCGCCCGACATACCCCTGACGGTGCATCTGATAGATCCGGCACCCCCGGGGGCGGGCCGCGTCTGGCGCACGGACCAGTCCGCCGAGCTGCTGATGAACACGGTCGCCTCGCAGGTCACCGTCTTCACCGACGAGAGCGTCACCTGCGAGGGGCCGATACGGCCGGGGCCGAGCCTGTACGAGTGGGCGCGGACCCGCCCGGGGGAGCGGCTGGGCCCCGACGACTATCCGAACCGGGCCGCGTACGGCCGTTACTTGCAGTGGGCCTTCGACCGGACGGTGGCGGAGGCCCCGGAGAACGTGACGGTCGTGGTGCACCGGGCGCTGGCGGTACGCCTGGACGACGAGGCGGACACGAGCGCGAAGAATCCGGCCGAGGACCGCAACCTCTCTCCCGCCGACACCCCTTCCTCCCACACTCCCGCCGAACCCCCTCCCCCCGCCCCCACCCAGACCCTGACCCTCGACAACGGCACGACCCTCTCCGGTCTCCGTGCCGTCGTTCTCGCCCAGGGCCATCTCCCGGTGGTGTCCGGCCAGACCGAGGCGGCCCTCGCCGAGTACGCGACGCGCCACCGGCTGCGCTATCTGCCGCCGGCCAACCCCGCCGATGTCGATCTCTCCGGGGTCGCCGCGGGGGAACCGGTGCTGCTGCGCGGGCTCGGGCTGAACTTCTTCGACCACATGGCGCTCCTGACGGCGGGCCGCGGCGGTCTGTTCACCCGGGACGCCGAAGGGGTGCTCGTCTACCACCCGTCGGGCCGCGAGCCGCAGCTGTACGCGGGGTCCCGGCGCGGGGTGCCGTACCAGGCGCGGGGCGACAACGAGAAGGGGCCGTCGGGGCGGCACGAACCGCTCGTACTGACGCCGGAGGTGATCGCGGCGTTCCGTGAGCGCGCGGACGGCGGCGATCCGCCGGACTTCCTGCGCGAGATCTGGCCGCTGGTCGCGAAGGAGGTGGAGGCGGTCTACTACGGCGCGACGCTGCGCGCGCGGAAGTCCACCCCCGACACCCGGCCCCCGGAGCGCTATCTCGCCGATTTCCTCGCCGGTTACCTCGCGACGCCCCACGGCGGCGCCGCCGAGTCGGACCTCCTCGACGGCGCGGGCTTCGGCCCGGCCGACCGCTGGTCGTGGGAGCTGGTCTCCCGGCCGTACGGTACGGAGACCTTCCGCGACCCGGCCGACCATCGCGCCTGGCTGCTGGACCATCTGCGGGCGGACGCGGCCGAGGCCGTGCTGGGCAATGTGGCGGGCCCGGTCAAGGCGGCGCTCGACGTCCTGCGGGACCTCCGTAACGAACTGCGGCAGATCGTGGACCACTCCGGGATCTCCGGTGTCTCCCGGCGCGACCATCTGGACCGCTGGTACACGCCGTTGAACGCCTTTCTGTCGATCGGGCCGCCGCGCCGCCGGGTCGAGGAGATGGCGGCGCTGGTCGAGGCCGGGGTGCTGGACGTCATCGGCCCGCGGACGGCCGTACGCGCGCAGGACGGCGCGTTCGCCGCCGAGTCGCCCGACGTACCGGGGTCGCTGGTGCTGGCGACGACGCTGGTGGAGGCGCGGCTGCCGGAACCGGACCTTCGGCGCAACTGCGATCCGTTGCTGTCGCGACTGCTGAAGACGGGTCAGTGCCGGCCGCACACGGTGGGCGGTTACGAGACCGGCGGGCTGGATGTCACCCAGCGCCCGTACCTCCTGATTGACCGTCAGGGACGGCCACACCCAAGGCGATTCGCCATCGGCGTGCCCACGGAGGGGGTGCACTGGGTGACGGCGGCGGGCGCCCGGCCGGGGGTCGACTCGGTGATGCTGTCGGACACGGACGCGGTGGCGCGTGCCGGTTTGCGAACGCGGGCGGGGGACAATCCGGAACGTACGGCCCGAAACAGCCCCCCACCCGGCCCCGAACGTGACAGCCAACACAAAGTTGAACTTGCAAGCATTGATTAGCACTGCCTAACGTGGGGGGCGGAGCTTCTTGTCGGTCCGCCCTTTGATCGAACGGAGTACGACCCCCCACATGAGCACCCCCATGAACTCCTCCCCCACGCCCTCCTCCGCTTCCGGTGCCGCTTCCGGCGCCACCCTCAACGCGCGTCTCCAGCAGGCGCAGCCGTACGCGCTCGGGCTGTTCCGTATCGTCACCGGCCTCCTCTTCACCTGCCACGGCGCCGGTTCGCTCTTCGGCGCCTTCGGCAGGGAGACGGCCGCCGCCGGGAGCTGGCCGGGCTGGTACGCGGCGGTCATCGAACTGGTCGGCGGCGCGCTGGTGCTGCTCGGGCTCGGCACCCGGGTGGCCGCGCTGATCGCCTCCGGGGCCATGGCGTACGCCTACTTCAGCGTGCACCAGGAAGGCGGCCTCTTCCCCATCCAGAACGGCGGCGAGCTGTCGGCCATGTTCAGCTGGGCGTTCCTGCTGCTCGTCTTCACCGGCCCGGGCGCGTTCGCGCTTGACCACCTGTTCGGTTCGCGTGGACCGGGCCAGTCGGTACGGGACGACGGGAACGACCGCACGTCGGTCTCCGCGTAACCTCCTGACCTGCCCGTACGCTCTCCCGGCCCGCCTCCGTGGCGGGCCGGGATCAGCCATGTCCGGCCACGCTTGGCCCCGCCCGAAAGTCTGGTACCGCACACGCGTACGCTGTATGGTTGCAGCCGCCGCTGCCGCTCCCTGTGATGCCGAGGCGCTGCAAACGGGCGACGGGCGGGGAGTGTTGAAGGTGTTGGAGAGTCTGGGCATGCTGACCGGCAGCCCATGGATCTACGCCGTCGTCGCTCTCTCCGTGCTCCTCGACGTCTTTCTCCCCCTGCTGCCCAGCGGCGTTCTGGTGATCACCGCGGCCACGGCCGCGGCGGCCGGTTCAACAACGGTCGTGGGCGCGGCCGGGAAGGTCGCCGTCGCGCAGGCGCAGGAGGTGCCGTCGCTGCTGCTGCTGATGCTGTGCGCGTTCACGGCGTCCGTGCTCGGCGATCTGGTCGCCTTCCGGCTGGCGCGCCGCCGCGACGGCCGGGTCGCGCGTACGATCGCCCGCTCCCGCCGGCTGACGACCGCTCAGGAACGCCTGGGCGGCGCGCTCAGCGCGGGCGGCGGCGCCCTGGTCGTGGTCGCCCGCTTCGCCCCGGCGGGCCGCTCGGTGGTCTCCCTGAGCGCGGGCGTGGCACACCGCCGCCTCAAGGAGTTCCTGCCCTGGTCGGTACTGGCGGCCGTGGCCTGGACGGGGTACAGCGCGGGCCTCGGCTACCTCGGCGGCCAGTGGCTCGGCGCGAGCTGGTTCGGCGCGGCGATCTCGGTGCTGGCGCTCTTCGCGGCGGGTTCTCTGGCGGCGTACTTCATCCGCAGGCCGGGCCCGGGGACGGCATCGCCGGCGTAGGAGGGCGTACGCCCCGATCCGCCCCCCGCCCCCGCACCTCGATCCCGTCGAGGAGCCGGGCGGTGGCGGCCGTGATCTCCTCGACGGCCCGCTCGAACACCTCCTGATTGTGCGCGGCGGGCGCCCGGAAGCCGGACACCTTGCGTACGTACTGAAGCGCGGCGGCCCGCATGTCGTCCTCGGTGGCCTCACCGGGGAGCACGGGTGGACGGAGGGTCTTGATACTGCGGCACATACGTCCAGTGTCGCGCTCCGCACCACCACGGGCTACGCGTCGAAGCCGTACTCCAGCACATAGGCGGCGGAGTCGAGGACCATCTCATTGACCTCGACGGCCCGGCCCCCGTCGGCGAACGCGGTCCGGCAGACCAGCACGACGGGCGTCCCGCCCGGAAGCCCCAGCTCCCGGGCCTCCTCCGGCAACGGCATCCGCGACCGTACCTCCTCCCGGAAGCGCACGGGCGCGCACCCGATCTCCGCCAGCCGCGCGTAGATCCCACCGGCCCCGGTATCGATCTCGGCCACCGCCGTCTCGGCGACGAGCGCGGCCGGCAGATAGCTGGCGGCCAGCATCACGGGCTTCCCCTCCAGCACATACCTCCGCCGCCGCACGCACACGGCGTCACCACCGGCCACATCAAGCACCCGCGCGACCCGCTCCGGCGCGGGCTCCTCCCCCACCCGCACCCGATCCACGACCGGCGCCCGCCCCGGATCATCCACCTCCCACACGGACCGACCGTCCGCCCACCCGCCTTGGGCCAGCCGCTCCACCGCGCGCCGCCGCCGCATCAGGACACGTCGTATTCGGCCGAGAGGTGGCGGCCGGGGCCGAGCAGGTCGATGGCGTACTCCGTCACCGAACCGTCCTGGTCCCAGTAGCAATTGGCCATCATCAGAACGGCGACTCCCGGCTCGACCCCCAACAGGGCGGCGTCCTCGCGCCCGACCGGCTCCAGCGACACGACATCCCGCCGCCGGACCGTACGCCGCCCGGTGCGCTCCTCCACCAGGCCGAACGTCATCCTCGGCAGCGGCTCCGCCGCGATCAGCTCGGGCGCGTCGCCCGCCAGCTCCCCCGGCAGCCAGGAGGTGGACAGCGCCACCACGCCGCCCTCGTCCTCGTACCGCCGCCGACGCCGCACCACCGGAGCACCCTCCGCCAGCCCCAGCACCCCTGCCACATCGGACGGCGCAGGAACCACCTCCGCGCCGATGATCTCCACCCGCTCCCCGGCCCGCAGCCCGCTTCCCCCGACCCGCAACATCCGCACCCGGTCCGCCCCGGTCGTCTGCCGCGCCCCCAGGTCCACGAAGGTCCCCTGAGTCGACGACCGTACGTATCCCTCGGCCTGAAGCTGCTTGATCCCCTTGGCCGCCGTGGCCGTGGCCACGCCCCACTCCTCGGAAATCGCGGCGATGGACGGCAGCTTCGCGTCCGGCGCGAGTTCCCCGTCAACGATCCGCTGTCGAAAGTGATCCGCGATCTGAACGAACGGCGGCGGCTCGCGCCGCACTCGTGGCGCCATGTCCCCTCCCGGCATCGTTGGCTAGCTCACAGAAACACTACTCCCGCATGGACTTGGCGAGCGCGTACTAGCACACGTATATTCATCGCAAGCTAGCATGCACTCTTCGGGAGAGTAGGTCGCCACATGCCGGACCATCCAGTGCCTTACATCACCCAGTGGAGCGCGGAACAGGCCCCCCACCTGCGCGTTGTCGCGAAGGGACGGGGCATCGGCTACGCGGACGAGCGGCCCTACGACCGGGACAGCGGCGGCGTGCTGTGGACCCGGGTCCCCTCACTCCCCGGCAAGGGCCGGCCCGAGTTCGGCCGGGTCCATGCGCTGCGGCAGCAGCGGGCCATGCGGGAGCTGCTCTGTCAGGTCTGCGGCTGTCCCGCCGACCGCGACAGCGACGGCGTGCTCTGGCTGATGGGCGAGGACCCCCGCGATCCCGGCTTCTGGGCCACCGATCTCAGCACGACGCACCCGCCGCTGTGCATGCCATGCGCCGCGACGTCCGTCCGCACCTGTCCGCACCTGCGTGAGCGCTACGTACCCCTTCGGGCCCGCGCCTTCGAACTGGCCGGAGTCCGGGGCGCGTTCTACCGACCGGGATATCCGCAGCCCGTTGCCACCGAGGTGACCGAAGTCGCTTTCGGCGACCCCCGGATCCACTGGCTCCGGGCCGGACAACTGATCATGCGGCTGAGCGAGTTCACGGTCACCAGCCTGGAGTCCCGCGCCGCGTAAGCGACCGGCCCCCGGTCGCTACGCGCCCGGCGGTGGGGCCGTGCTGTCGCGTACGACCAGGCGGGTGCCGAATTCGATGCGGGTGTCGGCCTGGTCGGCGCCTGAGGGCTGGGGCGGGGATCCCGGGCGGTCCGTGCGGTCGGAGCGGCGGAGGCGGAGGAGCATGCGGGCGGCTTCCTCGGCCATTTCGACCAGGGGCTGGTGGACCGTGGTGAGGGCGGGGCTGGACCACTGGGCCGGGGGAATGTCGTCGTAGCCGACGACCGAGAGGTCCTCCGGGATGCGCAGGCCCAGCACGCGGGCCGCCTCCAGGACGCCCAGGGCCTGGAGGTCGCTGCCCGCGAAGATCGCGGTGGGGCGGGTGCCGGCCGGGGCGCCGAGGAGGTCCAGCGCGTGGGCGTGGCCCGACCGTACGTGGAAGTCGCCGAAGCGCGTCAGCGCCGGGTCCGGGGTCAGGCCGGCCATGCCCATCGCCGAGCGGAAGCCGTCCAGCCGGGCCAGCGAGCAGAGCATGTCCTCGGGCCCGGTGATGACGGCGATCCGGCGGTGGCCGAGTTCGATGAGATGGCGGGTCGCGGCCAGGCCGCCCGCCCAGTTCGCCGAGCCCACGGACGGTACGTCGGGTTCCGGATCGCCCGCCGGGTCGATGATCACGAACGGGATGGCCCGGGACCAGAGCTTCTTCTTGAGGTCGTCGGGGAGCGTGGAGAAGACGAGGACCACCCCCAGCGGACGGCGGCGCAGCACGCCCTCGACCCAGTCCGCGCCCGGCGAGTGGCGGGTGCCGGTCTCGGTGAGGACGACGCTCACCCCCGTCTCCTTCGCGACGTTCTGGACGCCCCTGATCAGCGCCATCGACCAGGTGCTGTCCAGCTCGTGGAAGACGACCTCGATGAGCGGCGCCTCGGGCGCGGTGGGGGTGGAGCGCCGGTAGCCGTGGTTGTCGAGCAGCTCCTCGACCTTGACCCGGGTGGGTGCGGAGACATCGGGGCGCCCGTTGAGGACTTTCGAAACTGTCGAAAGAGATACCCCGGCTTGCGAAGCCACCTGAGCCAGGGTGACCCGGCCTGCACTCGTCTCATCACGCATGGACTGAAGGATAACGGTTTGGCTGCGCGACGACCGCACTGTTGACCGCCCCGGAGGAGAGTCCTACGGTCACTCGCCAGATACTTTCGGCAATGCAGCCGATACTTTCGAGGGGTGGACGATGGCAACGCTGACACATCGCGCACGGTTTTCTCGAACCACGACGGCAACGCTGGTGCTCGCGCTCGGGCTGGGCCTCGCCGCCTGCGGTGGCGGCAGCGGATCGTCCGGCGGCGCCAAGGAGTTCCACGTACTCGTCTACGGCGACGCCGCCAACAAGGTCGAGAAGCGGATCGTCGCGACGTTCAACAAGACCTCCGACGTCAAGGCCGTCCTGGACACCGTCCCCGGCGCCGACTACCAGCAGAAGCTCCAGACCGTCATCAACACCCCCCAGGCCCCCGACGTCTTCTTCAACTGGGGCGGCGGCTCCATCCAGCCCTTCGTCAAGGCCGATCTGCTGCTGCCGCTCGACGGCATGGTCGCCGAGGAACCGAAGCTGGCGTCCAGCTTCCTGCCGTCCGTCTTCGACACCGCCAAGGTCGACGGCAAGGCGTACGGCGTCCCCATGCGCGGGACCCAGCCGGTGCTGCTGTTCAACAACGCCAAGGTACTCGCCGACGCGGGCACGCAGCCGCCCGGCACCTGGGCCGAACTCCTCGACTCCGTAAAGAAGTTGAAGGCCAAGGGCGTCACCCCCATCGCCCTCGGCGGTGGCGACCAGTGGCCCACCCTGATGTGGTTCGAGTATCTGTACGACCGGGTCGCGGGCCCCGAGCTGTTCAAGAAGGCGCTGGCCGGCGACAAGGAGGCATGGGCGAGCGAGGACAGCCGCAAGGCGCTCTCCATGCTGCGCGAGCTGGTCGACGCGGGCGCGTTCGGCACCAACTACGACTCGGTGAAGTTCACCGACGGCGGCTCCCCCGCGCTCCTCGCCACCGGAAAGGCCGGCTTCGAGCTGATGGGCTCCTGGGCGTTCTCGACCCAGCAGGAGACCAGCCCCGAGTTCGCCAAGAACGGCCTCGGCTACACCGCGTTCCCCACCATCGAGGGCGGCAAGGGCGACCCCGCCAACCTCGTCGGCAACACCAACAACTTCTACTCCGTGCTGAAGAAGACCAAGCACGCCGACGCCATCGCCGACTTCCTCAAGCTCATGTACTCCGACGAGTTCGTGAAGGAGCAGCTGGCCATCGGCAATCTGCCCACCACCACGAACACCGCCAAGTTCCTGGACTCGGCCGACAACTCGGCCTATCTCAAGTACCAGTTCGACCTGGTCGACAAGGCGCCCGCCTTCCAGCTGTCGTGGGACCAGGCGTACCTCCAGACGAACGCCACGCCGATGCACCAGGCCATCCAGCAGTTCTTCAACGGCCGGCTCGACGCCGACGGCTTCATCAAGGCCATGCAGGCCCTGAGCACGGAGTGACGGAACGGTGACCTCGGATACGGACACAGACCTGGATATGGGTACGGGTACGGGTACGGGTACGGGGGCAAGCACGGGCGCGCGCGCCTCCCAGGACGCCGGGCGCCGCCCCGCCCGCGCCCGCCGCCGTACCCGCGCCCCCGCCACCCCCAGCAGCACCGTCGCCCGGCCCGGTGTCGGCTGGGCCCTGCCCGCCACCTTGTTCTTCGGCCTCTTCGCCCTCGTCCCGCTCGTGCTCGTCGCCGTCCTGTCCTTCGCCTCCTGGGACGGGCTCGGCGCCCCGCAGTTCGCCGGCACGGACAACTGGGCCAAGCTGCTGGACGACCCGGTGATGATCAGGAGCCTCTGGCTGAGTCTGCTGCTCACCGTGCTCGGCGTGGTCACCCAGACCCCGCTGGCCATCCTGCTCGGCGTCTGGGCCGCCGGGCCGCAGCGCAACCGGGCCGTGCTCTCGGCGGTCTTCTTCGTCCCGCTGCTGCTGTCCGCCACCGCCATCTCCGTACTCTGGCGGGCGCTGCTCGACCCCAACTTCGGGGTGCCCGCGCAGGCGCGCTGGCTCTTCGGGGACGGCAATCTGCTGGGCTCGCGCGACGGCGCCATCGCCGTGCTCGTCCTCGTCGCCGCCTGGCAGTTCACACCGCTGCACGCGCTGATCTACCAGGGTGCGGCCCGCGCCGTCCCGGAGGTCCTCTACCAGGCGGCGTCGATCGACGGCGCCGGGACCGTACGGCAGTTCTTCCACATCACCTTGCCGCAGCTGCGCAACTCCATCATCACGTCCGTGATCCTCATGGTGGTCGGCGGGCTCACCACCTTCGACACCGTGCTGATCCTGACCCAGGGCGGCCCCGGCACCGACACCACCATCACCGCCTTCTACATGTACCAAAAGGCGTTCAAGGGCTTCGAGTTCGGCATCGGCTCGGCCATCGCGCTGCTGCTGGTCGTCGTCGCGACGCTGATCTCGCTGGTCGTCGTACGGATGTCGGGCTACGACCGGATGGCCGGCACGAAGGAGGGGATGTGACGACCAACACCACGCACACGAACCACTCAAAGGGCAGGAACCGCTCCGTCACCCGTGGCCGCCCCAACTACGCCGCCGGATTCGGGGCGTTGCTCTGGCTCTGCGTCGTCGCGCTCCCCCTGTACGTGATGATCGGCGCGACCCTCCAGTCCCGCCCCGACTACACCGCCGGCGGCCCGCTCTCGCTGCCGCGCAATCTCACCCTCTCCAACTACACCCAGGACTTCTCCAGCGGCTTCGGCCGCTACTTCCTCAACACCGTCGTGGTCACCGCGAGCGTCGTCGGGCTCGTGTGTCTGCTCGTGCCGCCGCTGGCCTTCGCCATCGTCCGCAACCGGGGCCTCGCCACCTCCCGGATCTTCCGGATCTTCCTGCTGGGGCTCGCCATCCCCGCGCAGGCGGTGATCGTGCCGATGTTCTACGTGATCAGCAAGGCCGGGCTGTACGACAACCTCATCGGTGTCATCCTGCCCACCGCCGCGTTCTGTCTGCCCGTCTGTGTGCTCATCCTCACCGGCACCATGCGCGACATCACGAGCGACCTGTTCGAGGCCATGGCCATCGACGGCGCGACCACCCGGCGGGTCTTCTTCCAGCTCGTCGTCCCGCTCTCCAAGGGCGGTCTCGCGACCATCGTGGTGTTCTCCGCGCTCCAGGCGTGGAACGGCTTCCTCTTCCCGCTCGTGCTGACCCAGTCCGAGGAGACGAAGGTGCTCACCCTCGGTCTGTACGACTTCCAGACCCAGCACGGGGTGGACATCCCCGGTCTGCTGGCGGCCGTGGTCCTCTCCACACTGCCCGTCCTGTTCGTCTATCTGTTTGCCCGCAGAGCCCTGGTCCAGGGGCTGATGGGCGTCGGAGGAAAGTGACCCACAACGTGAGCGACACACTCAACGGCGGCACACTCAACAGCGACGCACTCGACGCCGACACACTCGACGGCAGTACGGAACGCACCGCCCTCGACGTACGCGCCGACGTACGCGCCGACGCGCGGGCCACCGCCCGGGCCGAGCGCGTCGAGGCCCTCGTCGCCGCCATGACCCTCGACGAGAAACTCGCCCAGCTCTACGGCCTGTGGGCCGGCGCGTCCGCCGACGGCGCCGAAGTCGCCCCGTACCAGCACGACATGGAGACCCCGCCGACGCTGGACGAGCTACTGCCGCACGGGCTGGGGCAGTTGACCCGGCCGTTCGGTACGGTCCCGGTCGATCCGGCGCTGGGCGCGCTCTCCCTGATGCGCACCCAGGAACGTATCGTCGCCGCCGGCCGCTTCGGCATCCCGGCGATGGCGCACGACGAGTGCCTCGCCGGCTTCGCCGCGTGGGGCGCCACCACGTACCCCGTCCCGCTCTCCTGGGGGGCGTCCTTCGATCCCGCGTTGGTACGGGAGATGGCGGGCGCGATCGGCCGCGACATGCGCTCGGTGGGGCTGCACCAGGGGCTGGCCCCGGTGCTCGACGTGGTGCGCGACGCGCGCTGGGGGCGGGTCGAGGAGACCATCGGCGAGGATCCGTACCTGGTCGGGACGGTCGCCACGGCCTACGTACAGGGCCTGGAGTCCGCCGGGATCGTCGCGACGCTCAAGCACTTCGCCGGATACGCGGCCTCGCGCGCCGGGCGCAATCTCGCGCCGGTGAGCATGGGCGCCCGGGAGCTGGCGGATGTGGTGCTGCCACCGTTCGAGATGGCGGTACGGGAGAGCGGCGTACGGTCCGTGATGCACGCGTACAACGACATCGACGGGGTGCCCTGCGCGGCGGACGGCGAGCTGCTGACCGAACTGCTGCGCGGGACCTGGGGGTTCGAGGGTACGGTCGTCGCCGACTACTTCGGCGTCGGCTTCCTCAGAACACTGCACGGGGTGGCGGCCGACTGGGGCGAGGCGGCCACGATGGCGCTCGGCGCGGGGGTCGATGTGGAGCTGCCGACCGTCAAGACCTTCCGCGAACCCCTGCGGGCGGCGATCGCCGCCGGGCGGCTGCCGGAGGAGACGGTCGACCGCGCGCTGCGCCGCGTCCTGACACAGAAGGCGGGGCTGGGCCTGCTGGACCCGGACTGGACGCCACGCCCCACCGCGCTCACGGACCGGGGCCCCGGCACCCACCGTCATCGCGACGATCCGGACACACTGCGCGGCAGTGTCACCCTGGACTCCCCCGCACACCGGGACATCTCCCGCCGGCTCGCGGAACGGTCGGTGATCCTGCTCCGCAATGACGGCACACTGCCGCTGGGCGGCGGCCCGGTGACGATCGCGGTCATCGGCCCGCAGGCGGAGTCACCGACGGCCGTGCTCGGCTGCTACTCGTTCCCGGTCCATGTCGGCTCCCAGCACCCGGACACCCCGGCGGGCATCGAACTTCCCACACTGCGCGAGGCGTTGGCGGCCGAGTTCCCGGGCGCGGAGATCGTCACGGCGCTGGGCACGGACATCTCCGATGACAACGATGCCGCCGGTTCGGGGGGTTCCTCCGGCGCGGACGGGATCGCCGAGGCCGTACGGCTGGCGCGCGGCGCGGATGTCGTCATCGCGGCCCTGGGCGACCGCGCCGGGCTCTTCGGACGCGGTACGAGCGGCGAGGGCTGCGACGCCGAGAGCCTCGAACTGCCCGGACGGCAGCGCCAGTTGCTGGACGCGCTGCTGGACGCCTGCCAGGAGACCGGGACCCCGCTGGTGGTCACCCTGCTGGCCGGCCGGCCGTACGCGCTGGGCCGGGCGGCCACCGGGGCCGCGGCCGTCGTGCAGTCCTTCTTCCCCGGCCAGGAGGGCACACCGGCGCTCGCCGGGGTGCTCAGCGGCCGGATCGAACCGTCGGGCCGGCTCCCGGTGAGTGTGCCGCGGCTGACGGGCGCCCAGCCGTCCACGTATCTGGCCGCGCCGCTGGCCCGGCTCACCGAGGTCTCGAACATCGACCCGACGCCCGACTTCGCCTTCGGCCACGGGCTGTCGTACACCTCCTTCGACTGGTCGGAGCTGACGGTGGAGGCGGCCGGGACCGCCCGTACGGACGGCACGCTGGAGCTGTCCTTCACCGTCCGCAACACGGGCGACCGGGCCGGCACCGAGGTCGTCCAGCTGTATCTGCACGATCCCGTCGCGTCGGTCGTCCAGCCGGTACAGCGGCTGATCGGCTACGCGCGCGTACCGCTGGGGCCGGACGAGCGGGCCCGCGTCGCGGTGCGCGTACCTGCCGACCTCGCCTCGTTCACCGGACGCGACGGGCGCCGGCGCGTCGAACCGGGGGCGCTGGAAATGCGGTTGGCGGCCTCCAGCGCGGATGTACGGCTCACCGCCGCCGTGACGCTGACCGGTCCCGTACGGCAGGTGGACCACACGAGGGAGCTGCACACGGTATTCACCATCACGCACGACACACCGCGCGACGCCACCCCGAAGGTCCGGCGGCGCGACTGACCCCACCGCCGAGTGCGCCCCCCGCACGCCACCAAGTGCCCCCGTGCGCTCCACTGTTGGTCGTTTTCGGACTGTCCGAAAAGTCGTTGTCCCGTCACAGTACGAGGAGGATCCACAGAGAGATCACGGGGACACCATGACCGTACCGTCACAACCGAATCACCCACCCCAGCAACCACACAGACCTCCCGTTCAGCCACCGCTCCAGCGACCGCTTCAGCCGCCGCGTCAGCCACCGGGCGCGGCGGCCGACCGGCAGAACTCCGCCACCCGCTACCTGTGCACCGGCGTACGCCTCTACGAGGACTTCGCCCGCACCGTCGTCGCCGAGACCCGTTTCGAGCGGATCAAGGCCCGCGCCCCCTCGTACGGGGTCGATCTCGACGAGGTCGCCCGGCACGCCGAGGCGGCGCTGCGCGATCTGCGGCTGCGGGACCGGTGGGTGGGCGCGGCGTTCGTGTTCTCTCTGCTCCTCGCGCCCTGGGTGACGATCCTCTACGCCCTGATCTCCGCCCTGCTGGGCTCCGGCACCCGGCGGAGAATCCGCGTACGGAAGGGGGAGTCGGCGGGCGAGTCGGCCGGCCCCGCGCATCTGAGGAAGCCGCAGGGATCCCAGATCGGCGCCATCGCCCGGCCGCTGATCACCCAGGCCCTGGTGCTGCTCGCCGCCTGCTGGTTCGGCCCGCTCTTCCTCTGGTCGCCGCCGGCCTTCGCGACGTACGTAATGACGATGGCGCTGCTGATCGGCTGCCCCTGGTACTTCACCTGGCGCCAGCGCTCGGCCGCGTGGGCCGTCGTACGGCAGGAGCTGCGCCCCGGTCCTCAGGTGCCCGCGCAGGGGGGACCGCCGGCCGCGGCAAGCGACGCGAAGGCCGATGCGACGGGCAACGCGACGACGGGCGACGACTCGACGGGCGACGCGACGACGGGCGACGACGCAAATCTGATCGCCTACAGCGGCTACACGCCGTTCGTGGGAGCGGGGGTGCGCTTCAGCTCCTGGTCGTTCGCGAACCGGCTGGTGCCGGAGGGCTGGAAGCCGGGCACCGGCGAGCGTCCGCCGCCGGTGGCGTTCACCACGTCCGATCTGGTGGACCGGCTCGGCGCCGACCTCGCGGAGCTGTCCGCGCGGACGCCGGGCTCGACGGACGGGATCGTCGGGCTGGAGGTCGGCGAGAAGGTCTTCGTGCACGGCTCCGCGCTGCTCAGCACACCGCTGATCCCCCCTGCCGAGATCTGGCCGGGCGGCGAGTGGGCGGCGCCGGGCCTGAAGCGCCCCACCGACCGGCTGCCGCGGCACCGGATCACGGCGGCGCGCGGGCTGATCGACGGGCCGCTGCGGCACTGCCTGTGCGTGCAGATCCGCAGTTGGGACACCGATCTGGTGCTGACGGTGTTCGTCCAGGTCGCGCTCAACGGGGGCACGCTCTACCTCCAGTCCGACACCCGGGTGCTGGCGCCGGTCAGGGAGGAGTACCGGGTGGCCGACTCGCTCCACGCCACCGAGAGCGCCGAGGAGGGCGCGCGCCGCGCGGCCGAATCCGTGCTGGCGGCGGGCCCGGTGCTGCTCGCCTCCGTACCGAACGTGCTGTCCGAGCTGGGCGCGGCCGGGCGGCTGCGGCGCTGGGAGGAGGAGGAACGCTGGGCCATCGAACGGGACAAGCGGTACGACTTCGGCGCGCATCTCAGCCTCCGCGAGGCGGCGGCGTCACCGAACTACCGCAACTTCTTCCAGTTCGTCGACGCGACGAGAACGGGCAAGCAGGTCGAGTTGCAGGTGCTCGGCTCCGTCCTGAACTTCCTCGCGGAACACGGTCTGGACGTCAGCGACCTGGACGCGCGCAGGACGACGATCCTGAACAACGGCGTGATGATGTACGGCGGTTCCGTGAACGGCAGCATCGCCGCCGGTACGGGCGCGACGGCCACGACGAACGGCCCCGGCGGGGCGGGCCCGGCCCCGAGCGCCGCCAAGTGACGTACAGGCAGCCACACTTCGACGAGCGAGAGGACCCCGCCATGAGCGTGAACGACGGGCCGCAGATGAACGAAGGCATTGTGATCGGTGGAAACGCGCAGGTCAGCGGCGGCTCCATGGCGGCGGGCCGCAACGCGCGGGCGGTCTCGTACCAACTGCCCGGCGGCGCCGCGGACCCCGAGGCGCTGCGTGCCGCGCTGGAGAGCATCGCCGAGCTGAGGCGCGCGCTGGCGGCGGAGACCGCCACCCCTTCGGAAGCCCTGGCGGAGGCCGAGGCGGCCGAAGTTGACCTCGCCGCCACCACGCCGGACCCGGACCGCGTCCTGGGCCGTCTGGAGCGGCTGCGCGCGCTGCTGGGGAGCGGGACGGCGCTGCTGGCGCTGGTGGCGTCGGCGCAGGAGAGCGTACGAGCGATCGTAAGCGGCTGAACACCTGAGCACCCGAGCACCCCGAACTCCCCTTCCCCGCCGTACGGTTCACCCGGGAAGGGGAGTTCGATGTTTGTCCGTCCGGACTCTACCCATCAGTAACCTGTAACTGTCACGATGCGGTCGACCCTTCAGCCCCCGCCCCTCACCCAAGGAGCCCGGCATGGCGGCATTCGGCCGACTCAGCAGCATCGCCACAACAGCGGCGCTCACCGCGGCACTGGCCGCGGGCACCGCCCTCCCCGCCCTGGCAGCGGCGCCCACAGCGACCCCCGCCGCCACCACCGCAGCGGCGGCGGCGGCGAAACCGGACTACGCCACATGGCAGGCCGATATCGCCGTCGTCCTGGACGAGGCCGACGCCTACGTCGCCGCCCGTATCGCCGCCGCACCGGCCGGCGAGAAGCCCGCGATCGTCCTGGACATCGACAACACGTCACTGGAGACCGACTACTCCTCGGCCATCCCGACCCCTGCCATCCGCCGCACCCTCGCCCTGGCCAACTTCGCCCACGCCCGGGGCGTCAAGATCTTCTTCGTCTCGGCCCGCCCCGACCTCATCCAGCCGATCACCGAGTACAACCTGAAGAAGGTCGGCTATCCGGTGGACGGCCTCTACAGCCGCTCGTTCCTCGACCTGTTCACCGAGGTCAGCAAGTTCAAGACGGCCCAGCGGGTGAAGATCGAGAAGAACGGCTACACGATCATCGCCAACATCGGCAACAACACCACAGACCTGACCGGCGGCCACGCCGAACGCACCTTCAAGCTCCCCGACTACGACGGCCAGCTCTCCTGACCCGAGTCGCCACCCCGGGCACTCCGCCGTACGCCTGCCGTCCACCAAAACCGACCTGAACGCCAATTACCTGCGTCCAGACCGCCGAACAGGGCGCCGAGTCCACCGTCCGCATGGCACTCGTCATACCCGACGGCCCCAGCGCCCGCTTTTTCGACGCCGAAGGCCCGCTCCCCTGGTAGAACCCCAAGGAAGCGGGCCCGCAGCGGCCGGGGTGGCCCGTCGGGCACCCCACCATCACACGGTTCCACCCGGTGGTTGGCCGCGAGGGCCGCACTGCCGGAGGGACGCTTCTCCACCTGCCCCGCCCTAGGCTTCCGCCCATGATTCGTACGGTGGTCTTCGATGTCGGCGAGACGCTGGTCCGGGACGACCGGTACTGGGCGTCCTGGGCGGACTGGCTGGGGGCGCCGCGACATACGGTCGCGGCGCTCGTCGGCGCGGTCGTCGCGCAGGGCCACGACAACGGGGACGCGCTGAGGCTGATCCGCCCGGGGATCGACATCGCCGTGGAGTATGCGGCGCGGGAGGCCGCCGGGCGCGGCGAGCAACTGGACGAGGCCGACCTGTATCCGGACGTCCGGCCCGCGCTCGCTGCTCTCCAGGAGCGCGGTGTTCGTGTGGTGATCGCGGGCAATCAGACGGTCAAGGCCGGGCAGCTGCTGCGCGGGCTCGATCTGCCCGCCGATCTCATCGCGACCTCAGGGGAGTGGGGCGTCGCCAAGCCGTCGCGCGAGTTCTTCGATCGCACCTTGGACGCCGCCGACGCGCTGTCGCACGAGACGCTGTACGTGGGCGACCACCCGCAGAACGACATCGCACCGGCGCGGGCAGCGGGACTCCAGACCGCTCATCTGCGCCGTGGCCCTTGGGGATACCTCTGGGCAGACACCCCGGAGGCTGCCGAGGCCGACTGGCGTATCGACGGCCTGCTCCAGCTCCTGGAGATCGTGAGCTGACCCGTCCGGGGACGCGAGTGACGTTCTCGGCACCGGGCGCCGGTCGCGCGGGTACGGTGCGAGCAGCCGTCCCGAGGGCGAACCGGCTCCAGTATGCGCACCTCTGCTCTCCGCCGGGAGGGCAGAGGCGTTCCATCATGTCCGGAGAAATGCGGAACGCCCCGGACCGGGTGACCGGTTGCCGAGGCGCCGCGCCCGGAGCCGACCGGGCGTACCGTTCTGAGTGTCACCGCAGAACGGAGCCAAGTATGCCCGACCTCACTGACATTCACATCGGCGCGCGAGTAGCCTCTCGCCGGAAACTGGCCGGTTACACGCAGCGCCAGCTCGCCGAGCACGCGCATCTCTCCCTCGGCATCATCCGGAAAGTCGAACGCGGCGAACGCCCCCCCACCCCGAGCTTCCTGGCCGGAGCCGCACGAGCCCTCCACGTCACAGTCGAAGACCTCACGGGCCAGCCGTATCGGCTCCACCCCCAGGATGACCGGATCCACGCACCCATCACGGACGTGCGGGCGGCGCTGCGTCACTGGGACCTGCCCGGAGACTGGTTCGAGGCACCCCGCCCGCTGGCGGAGCTGCGCGCGGACGTGCAGACCGCCATGGACCACCGCGTACACGGACGCCTGACCCGGCTCGGAGAAGTACTCCCCGCGCTGATCGAAGAGCTGACGGCATCCGTCCACCTGCGCTCGGGAGCCGACAAGCGGCGGGCGGCGCGGCTGCTCTCCCTGGCCTACGACATGGCGCACACCTTCACCTACCGCCTGGGATACCCCGACCTGAGAGGCCAAGTCGAGGACCGGCTCAGGTGGTCGGCGCAGCTCTCCGGCGACCCGCTGCTCATGGCCTTGGCCGAGTACAAGCGAGCCGAGACGTTCAAGTCCGCTCACGAGTACGGCGCCGGTCTGCGCGTCCTCCGGGCCGCCCGCGAACGGCTGGAGGACGAGACCCCATCGAAGGGATCCGAGTACCTGACCGTCCTGGGCGGGATCCGGCTGCGTGAGATCACCCTCGCGTCCCGGGACCGCGACTCAGACGCGACGGCCCACCACATGGATGCGGCCCGGCAGGTACTCGACCGGATGCCGGCGCGTGCCGACCGGCGCCAGCACAGCATGGTCTTCGGTGCGGGCAACTTGGCCATTCACGAGATCCAAGCGCGGCTGGAACTGCGGCAGGTGTCGGAGGCAGACAAGGTCATCGAGGCCACCAGCCTTCCGGGCTCGGTCCCGCCCACCCGGGTGAGCGCCTTCCACATCAACGTGGCCCGGGTGCATGTCGAGGCGGATCGGCGCGAGCAGGCGCTGCTGCATCTCCAGAAGGCTCGTCGGGCGGCGCCCCAGATCACGCGGTACAAGCCGATGGCGCGAGACGCCGCGCTGCTGCTGACGATGAAGTACCGGCGGACCACGGAGGAACTACGGTCACTGAGCAGCTGGTTCGGGCTGGAGTAGTCAAGGCGACGGCACTCGCTGGGGTACCCCAATCCGGGGTACTTCGGCACTTGCCTCATCGGCAGGATGTGACGAGCACCTGACTCGACGTCACATAGAGCCGACCATGTCCGACACCACAGCCGAGCCGCCGCCGCTCGTCTTCCTCTACGACCGTCACCCCGGCCTGCGCGCCCGCGCCATCCTCAATCTCAGGCTGGACGGCTGCCAGAACTGGGCCGCGGCCCGGCACTGGGAGATCGCCGGCCGATGGGTCGACCTCGGCGACGACGCGCTCACCGACCACCGGCGGCCCGGCTTCGACGAGCTGGTGACCTTCATGGCGGAGATCCCGGGCGACCGCACGAAGATCTGCCTGGTACACCACTGGGAGCGCCTCACCCGCCACGGCGACCGCGCCGACTACCAGCGCAGGGTGCGCGAGGCCGGCGGGTACATCGCGACCACCGCGGCCACCCCGCCGGCCGCGCCGTGCCTGGGCGCGGCCCTGTCCCGGGGCGAGTCCTGCCCGTGCGGGTGCACGCCGTGAACATCCGCCTCGCCGCCGCGCGGGCCGCCGAGCCACCCTGGGGAACTGCTTCCGCTGCCGTGCCCACACACCCCACACACCCCACCGCCCCCGCTCCGTCCGGAGCGGCAGCCGAAGAGCACCAGTGAAGGGACACGCCATGTGGCACACACTGAGCGAATGCGACCACGACTGGACCGAGTGGAGCGGCAAGCAGCGCTGCCGTAAGTGCGGCACGACGCAGAACTGACCGGCAAAACGGAGGGGCGCCGGACACCGGCGCCCCTCCCTCATTCGAAAGGATCGCATGATCAACCGCGTGCAATGGGCCGAGCTTCCCCCGGACTTCCGCGCCTGCGTAGAGGCGCGGACAGGGGCCGTGCTCTCGTCACAGACCGTTCCACAAGGTCTGAGCTGCACCGTGGCCCTGACACTGAACACGGTCCAGGACGGGCTCCTCTTCCTCAAGGGCGTCCGCGACAGCGACACGGACGGGACCGCCGCTCTCCGCTGGGAGCGGCTCGTCAGCCCGGCCGTGGCGGGAATCGCGCCGGAGATCCGCCACGCGTTCCACGCATACGGCTGGTCCTGTCTGGCATTCACGCATGTAGAGGGCCGGAATGCCGACCTCGGCCCGGGGTCCGCCGACCTCGCCGCAGTGGCGGAAGCCCTTGAACGCATGGGTGAGTTGGCGCCGCCCGACATCCAGCCCCCGCCCCTTACGAACCGGCTGGCCGGTTACCTGAGTCCGGGGGAAGCTGACGCGCTGGCCGGTGAGCACCTCCTGCACACCGACACGAACCCCCACAACATCATGATCGACAGCAGGGGTTGCGCTCATGTCGTCGACTGGGCCATGTCCGCCGTTGGCCCGGCCTGGGTGGATCCGGCATACACAGCCGTCCGCCTCATGGAGTACGGACAGCCTCCGGCCGCCGCGCTGTCGTGGCTGAACAGATTCGCCAGCTGGCGGCACGCAGACCCGAAGGCCGTCGAAGCTCTCGTATCCGCCACCTGCCGAAAGTGGACGGACAAGGTCGGCGAAAGAGGGAGCCTCGCCAGCAACGCCCGGTTCCGCCACCTGGCCACGCATCACGACCGTAGCCGCAACGTATCGCCAACGTAGGCATGGGGCGCGAAACAGGAGAAGGCCCGGACCGGAAGCGTCTCCGGCCTGGGCCTTCTCGTGCTACGTGCCTGTTCCATGGTGGGCGCGGACGGTTTCGAACCGCCGACATCTGCTTTGTAAGAGCAGCGCTCTACCCCTGAGCTACGCACCCGTGGATGAGGCAACAGCGTACATGGCGGAGGCGGGCCCGCCGTAATCCGCGTTCGGGCGGGGCGCAGGGCGCGAGAGCGCGGGCGTGCGGGGGATAGCCCTACCTCGGGACGGTGGGCGGCCGGATCGGCGGGTGGTGTGTTCGTCCGTACGGTGGGAGACCTGCGGCCGAGGGGTTCGGCCGGGCACCGCAGACACACACCGGGGGAATCCATCGTGGTCGGAAGCCGTCACCGTACGCGTACGACGCTCATGGCGGCCGGCGGGGCGCTGGTCGCCGCGCTGGTCGTGAGCGGGTGCGGGAGCGATCCCTCCGGGGCGCCGGAGGAGAAGAAGTCGTTCGCGTTCGAGGGGAAGACGCTGACCATCGACGCCGAGAACGCCGAGATCGATCTCGTGCCCGCCGATGTGACCTCGGTCGACGTGACCCGCCAGGTCGACGGCTGGGTGCTGCTCGGCAGCGGGCCCAAGGGCGTCTGGAAGATGGACGGGGCCACGCTCACGCTCAAGGTGAAGTGCTCCGGCCTCAGCAGCGACTGCTCCTCCCGGAACGAGGTGAAGGTGCCGCGCGGTGTCGCCGTGACGCTGACGGGCGACAACGGCAAGGTGACGGCGACCGGATTCACCACCGCGCTCAAGCTGGCCTCTGACAACGGCTCGATCACCGTCGCCGACTCCAGCGGACCGCTCGACCTCAAGAGCGACAACGGCAGCGTCACCGCGCGGAACGTCTCCTCGCGCACCGTGACCGTCAGGTCCGACAACGGCGCGATCCGGCTCGGATTCAGCGAAGTACCCGACCACGTGGACACCCTCAGTGACAACGGCCGGACCGAGATCGTCGTGCCGCCGGGCGGCTCGTACGCGGTGACGACGTCCTCGGACAACGGCCGGGTCGAGGTGGACGTGGAAAGGGACGCGAACAGTCCGCATGTGGTGAAGGCCCGCAGCGACAACGGGAAGATCACGGTGCGAAGCGCGAACTGACCGGCCCGTGTGTTCGTTCATACCTGGTGGGAGAATGAACCAGGCCATGGCGATCGGCACGGGAGAGGGATGTGACGGCGACACACGCGCACGCGCAGCCGCACGCAGGAGCGAGAGCCACGGCGGAGGGCGCGGCGCGGGCGCGTGCGGTCGCCCATGACCCGGGAGACGCGAACCACGCGGGCGGTGGCCCCCGTGCGCGCGATGCCACCGGCCCGCGTACGCCGGGCACGCCCGGCCCCGGCACACCCGGCGCCCGTACGCCCGGCACACCCGATGCCCGTACGCCCGGCACCCGCAGCCTCCGTACGCCCGGTGCCACCGGCACCCGTACGCCCGGCACCCCCACCCGCGGCCCCCGGACGCCCCGCACCCGCCCCCTCGCCGACGTCCTCGCGCTCCTGCTCCTCCCCGTCCCCCTCCTCCTCGCCGCCGCCCCCGCCGCCTTCGCCGGCGGTGGCACCCGGCGCTGGTTCGGCGGGCGCGGGGAGAGTCTGCGGGCCGACGCCCAGGCCGCGAAGGACGCCGCCGCCGCCGCGTTCTACGAGCTGGACACCGCCCAGCGCGATCTGCGGATCTCGATGGAGACGATCACGGCGGTGGACAATTCGCCCGCCGCCCGGCGCGCCGCCGAAGGCTTCGCGGCGCTCGGCGAGCGGATCGACGCGGCCAGCCACACCTACATCGAGGCCGTGGACGCGCACGACCTGGACCGCGACGACCTGGAGCCGTCCACCGCGTCCAAGGCGCGGGACGAGCTGACAAAGGCCAAGGACGAGCTGACCCGCGTCAAGACCGACCTCGACCGCTTCGGCCAGAGCCTCACCCCGCTGCTCGACAAGGCCGAGACACAGCTCGCGCGGCTCGCCCCCGCCGTCGAGCGGGCGCGGCAGGCGCTGCTGGCCGCGAGCAACGCGCTCGACGCGGTGCGCGGCTCCGGACTGCGGGCGGACGATCTCGCCGCCCGCCTCGCGGCGCTCGCCCCCGAGCTGACCAAGCTCAACCAGGGCGCGGGCCGGCACGGCGTGCCGGAGACCATCCAGCGCGCGGAGCAGGTGGTGCACGCCGCCGACGCCGTACGGGCCGAGGCGGCGCGGCTGCCCGAGCGCGCCCAGGAGATCGACCGGCGGCTGGTGTCGCTGCGTACCCGCGCCCAGGCCCTGACGACCCGCGCCGGCACCGTCGACCCGGTCCTCAGCGAGCTTCGCCGCCGTTTCGCCGCCGCCTGCTGGCAGGACCTCCAGCACGTTCCCGAGCAGGCGGCGCGGAGCGTCCGGCAGGCGGAGGAGAAGATCAAGGAGGCCGCCGAGGCGCGCGCGGAGCAGCGCTGGGCGGACGCGACATCGCGGCTCGGCACGGCCCGCGCGCTGCTGAACGGTACGGACGAGGCGGTGTCGGCCGCCGGCGACCGGCTGCGCCGGCTGAACGCCGTGGCGAAGGATCCCCAGCAGGAGATCGACCGTACGCGCTTCGCGGTCAGGGACGCCCAGCGGCTGGCCATGACCGGCCGGCACACCCCCGACCCCCGGCACGCCCGCCCGCTGGACGACTCCGTGGCCCGGCTGGACCGGGCGGTGGCCGCGCTGGAGGGCCGCCACCCCGACTACTGGCAGTTCCTGACCGAGACGGAGGCGGTACGGAACACGGCCGCGCGGGTCGTCTCGGAGATCCGCGAGGAGCGGGGCACGGGGGCCTGAGCCAACGGGACGGCGCCCGAGCCGCCCGGCGGCTCCCGTCGTACGAGCGCCCCGGCGGCCCGAGCCCCTCTGAGTTGTCCGACGGCCCGGCCGGGCTGATGCTGGAACGACCACTGGATTTCGGATTCGTCCCAAGGAGGCCCCTCCATGGCCACCCCAGTGACACCTCCGGCAGCCGGACCGCCCGCACGGCACGACCGGTCCCCCTATCCTCAGTACCACCTGCTGCACCACGAGCCCCGCCAGAGCCCGCGCCGCGCGCGCTGGCACCGGCGGCGGGTGAAGCTCGACTCGCAGCTCCCGCTCGACCACCGCCTCAACCAGGTCTACCGCGTCGGCGCCGGGCTGATGGGGCTCTTCCTGATCGTCTTCGGCATCCTCGGACTGGTCGACAAGATCGGCTTCTTCGGCACCGGCGGCCAGGAGGTCGCGGGCCTCAACGCGAACGGCACACTGAGTGTGCTGTCGATCTGCGTCGGGCTGATCCTCCTGGTGGGCATGGTGATCGGCGGCAACACCGCCTCGACGCTGAACATGGTCTTCGGGATCCTCTTCATCGCCAGCGGATTCGTGAATCTGGCGCTGCTGGACACCAGTTACAACTTCCTCGCCTTCCACATCCAGAACGTGCTGTTCAGCTTTGTGGTCGGGGTGCTGCTGATGTTCTTCGGCATGTTCGGCCGGGTCAGCGCCACCCTCCCGCACAACAACCCGTACTGGCGCGCCCGCCACCCCGAGGACGCCGAGCGCGAGCAACGCGCCCGCGCGGGCAGCCACCGCCAACTGCCCGTCGGCTGAACGGAGGCGTGCCCCCGAGACCCGAGACCCGAGGCACTAGCCTGGGCCCATGCCTCGCTACGAATACCGCTGCCGGTCCTGTGGTGACACCTTCGAACTGACCCGGCCCATGGCCGAGTCCTCGGCCCCCGCCGCGTGCCCCGAGGGGCACGACGACACCATCAAGCTGCTCTCGACCGTCGCGGTCGGCGGCAGCGCGAAGGGCGCCGGCGCCGCCGGAGCGCCCGCCCCGGCCGCCGGTGGTGGCGGGGGCGGCTGCTGCGGGGGCGGCTGCTGCGGCTGAACGCGGCGGGTCCGGCCGTACACGTGCAACCGGACCCGCGATACGTACGCGTACGGCGGCAGGCCGACCGGCTGACCGCCCGGCCCGCGCCCGGGCCGACCAGGTCAGACCGCCGTACGCACGTCCCCCGCGCCCATCCGGTCCTCCGCGACCGTGACCATGCGCCGCAGGATCTCCTCCCCCGCCGCCACCCCCCTCTCCGCCAGCGCCGTCACCCCCGGGGCGTTCCAGTCGCCGTCCGCCAGTTCGCCGTGGCCGGGCCGCCAGCCCCGGTCGGCCGCCAGCAGCAGATCGGCGTCCAGCAGCGAGTCACCGGCGGCGAGTGTCAGCTGCGCGCCGGTCCGGCGGGCCACCTCGCGCATCGCCGCGCTCTTGGTGAGCGGGCGCGGTACGGCGTAGATCTTGCGGCCCTGGAGCGAGACCGTCCAGCCCCGCTCGCCCGCCCACTCCGTCAGCTCCGCCACCCAGCCCCCGGGCAGCCGCTCGCGGTCGACGACGAGATACGCGAAGAGATCCTCGGCGGTCCGCTCCTTGAGCAGCCACGCGGGGTCGGCGGTGGCCAGCAGCCGCGCCCTGACCTCGGCCAGCGGCGCGCACCCGGCCGCCAGCCGCTCCGCCACGGCCGCCCGCCACACCGGGTCGGACACCCCGTCGACCAGCAGGTGCCCGCCGTTGGCGCAGATCGCGAACTCCGGCGCCGGGCCGGGCAGCCGGACCCGTCCGTACTGCTCGCGGGTCCGGGTCGTCGCCGGTACGAAGACGGCGGCGCGGGCCAGCCGCGCGAGCAGCTCCGCCGCCGTCTCCGTCACATACGACAGGGGCCGGTGCTCGTACACCTCGACGCAGAGCAGCCGGGGCGCCGCCGCGTCCGGCCCGGTGAGCCCGAGCGAGGCGGCCGAGTAGATGAGCGTACGGTCGAGATCGCTGGCGACCAGGACCGGAGCGGCAGCGGTCTCGGCAGCGGCGGTACCGCCCGTACCGGTAACGGCAGTGGTCATGAGGTGGCCACCGCCGTGCCGTCCGCGCCCGTCGCGCCGCGCGTGAACCGGGGGTGGATCAGCCCGACGCAGGTGTACGGGAGGCCGTCGGCCTCCTCCACCGGTACGCCGCGCTGCTCGGCCAGCAGCCGGACATGGTCGAGGTCGGCGCCCGCGCCGCGCCGCGCGAGGATCTTCCAGGGGACCCGGCGCAGCAGCACGCGCGTGGTCTCGCCGACGCCCGGCTTGACGAGGTTCACGTCGTGGATGCCGTACTCCTCGCTGATCCGCTCGACGGCCGCCCAGCCCTCCCAGGTGGGGGCGCGGTCCGCCGCGAGCAGCTCCTTGACCTCGATGTCCACGGCGTCCGCGACCTCGTCGAAACGGGCCTCGACGGTCTCCAGGAAGCGCCCGGAGACATCGGCGCCGGCCAGCTCGCGGTAGTACTTCGCGCCGTGGAAGTCGTCCGGGCCGACCAGGTCGGCGCGGAGCACCGTACGGGAGATCAGCCCGGAGACCGTCGAGTTGAGGCAGGCGGACGGGACGAGGAAGTCCTCCCGCGTGCCGTACGTCCGTACGCAGCCGCCCGGGTCGGCGAGGACGGCGATCTCCGGGTTGAACCCGTCGAACTCGCGCAGCGCCTCGGCCAGTTCGCGGGTGATGGCGCCCTTGCCGGTCCAGCCGTCGACGAAGACGACATCGGCGGGGTCGTGGTGGGCCGCGAGCCAGCGCAGCGCGTTGGCGTCGATGCCCCGGCCGCGCACGATGGAGACGGCGTAGTGCGGCAGATCGAGGCCGTGCCGCCGCTGGGCCCAGTGGCGCATCAGGACGCCGACGGGCGTACCGGCGCGGGCGAGCGACACGAGGACGGGGCGCGGCGACCGCTCGGCGAGGACCGTCTCCGTGACGGTGCCGACGGCGCGGGCGACCCGGGCCGCCGAGGTGTCCAGGGCGGCGGTGAAGAGGCGCTGGTACCGCTCGCTGGGCTGGTACTCGACGGGGAGCGACTCGGCGTAGTGCGCGCCGCCGTTCTGTATGGCCTCCTCACGCTCCTCGGTGGGGGCCTCCAGCCGCACGTCGGAGAGGTCCTGGAGGAGCCAGCCGACGTCGTCGGGCGCGTAGGAGGAGAAGGCGGGGCCGCGGAGGGGTTCGGGCAGCATGGGGGGTTCTTCCTGCCGTTCGGGATGCGCGTGTGCGGGGAGTACGGGCACGGGGAGTACGGGCGCGAGGGGTACGGGCGCGGGCGGTACGTACGACGGGATCGCGGCCAGCACCACGCGCGGGACATGCGCCGCCAGCCGCGCCAGCAGGCCGCCGGGGGCGTGGAGTTCGGGGGTGTCGCCGAGGGAGTCGACGACCGCGACGACGGCGTCGAAGCCGCCGCCCGCCACGTTGTACGCGTACCGGTCGCCGCTCCGGTCCTCCTCGGCGAGGGTGGCGGTGTCGTGCGCGGGGAAGACGAGCCGGGTGCGGATCGCGTAACCGGGGTCGTCCACGGCGAGGACGGGCGACCGGGTCGTGGTCGAGAACCGCACCTCGACGGCTCCGTCGTCGCTCCCGCCCGCCCGCCGCTCCAGGGCCTCGGCCAGCCGCAGCGGCGCGTACATCAGCTCCTCGAAGCCCAGCACGAGCACCCGCCGCACGCCCTCGCCCAGTACGGCGGCGACGGCGTCCGCCATCGCGGGCAGCGCGGCCTCCAGCCGCGCCCGGTGAGCGGGCGTGAAGCCGTGCCGCCCGCCATCGGGAACCCCTTCCGGCCAGCCGAGCACGGCCCGGGACACGGGACCGTACGGAACGGACGCGGCAGCCGGAGCCGGTACGGAGGCCGCCGCAGCAGCCGGCACAGAGGCCGCGGCCCGCGCCTCGTACTCCGCCACCAGCGCCTGGCCCTTCGCCAGGACGCCGTCCGGCAGCCGTACGGTCCCGGAGGCCAGCGTGACCAGATCGACCCGTGCCCCGATCTCCCGGGCGAACTCCGCGAGCCGCCCCTGATCGGCCGCCGAGCGCATGTCGACCAGGGCGACGATCACGTACCACGCGCGCGGATAGCGCTCGTGCAGCGCGCGAACCGTGTTGAGCACGGTGTTGCCCGTGGAGAACTCGTCGTCGACGAGGACCAGCGGACCGTCCGTGGCGAGCAGTCCGGGGTCCGACGGCAGCAGCAGATGCGAGGTGGCGTGCGAGTGCGACTCCTCGAAGCCGCCCGCCCGCGCGACTCCCGGCACCGGCCGGCGCGTGGAGTGCAGATAGGGGGCGTGGCGGATTCCGTCCGCGACCGCGTGGCCGAGACCCGTCGCGGTCTCCGCGTAGCCGAGGACCACCGCGCGTGCCACCTCGGCGCCCAGCAGCCGCCGTACGCGCTCACCGAGGCCGAGCCCGGTGCCGTATACGACCTCGGGACGCTGGGGCACATGTTTGCCCAGCACATTCGAGACAAGCAGATGCGCGCGCTTGGGGTTACGGCGCAACGCCAGCCCCAGCAGGTCCCGCAAATCCCGCAGATCCCGCGGCTCGTCCGTAACAGTACCCCCGCCGCCCCCATCAGCCTCGGCGCTCCCGGCACTCCCGGCCAGTTCCACCCCCAGCCGGTCGGCGACCCACGTCCCCGACCACACCGGCCCGGCTTCCTGACCGGCTTCCCGTCCCTCTTCCCGCCCGGTCACGCGGCGAGTCCCGCGGCGAGCAGCTCCACGAAGCCGATGTCCTCGCGCGCG
Source organism: Streptomyces paludis (assembly GCF_003344965.1). Classification (NCBI taxonomy): domain Bacteria; kingdom Bacillati; phylum Actinomycetota; class Actinomycetes; order Kitasatosporales; family Streptomycetaceae; genus Streptomyces; species Streptomyces paludis. Next base: position 1,810,582 of record NZ_CP031194.1, read on the forward strand.
ACGCCGAAGACCTCGGCCCGCCGCAGGGTCCGCTCCGCCCACGCGCGGTGCGGCTTCACCTCGTTCATCTTGTTCGTGTACGCCGAGCGCAGCACTCCGCCGCCGTCCCGTTCGGGCCGCAGGATGTCCCGGGCGTCGCTGAACTCCTCGTGGCTGACCACCGACAGCGCGTGGACGGGCGGCACATGGGAGGGGTGGATACAGGTCTTGCCGAGAAGGCCGTTGGCCCGGTCGAGCGCGATCTCGCGGAGCAGTCCGTCGAGGTCGTGCTCGATCAGGGTCGCGCGCAGCTCCTCGGCGCGGCCCTCCAGGAAGGGGCTGCGGCGCAGCTGGGGCTTGAACATGCGTTCCTGGAGGCGGAAGTACTCCCAGACCGGGCCGGTGATCGTGAAACCGGAGCCGTCGGCGCGTCCCAGTACGTTCACCACGTCCGCGATGACCCCGGCCACGATCCGTACGTCGTACGCCGTCATGTCGGGCGAGCGGCGCAGGCCGTACGCCGAGCAGAAGTCGGTGACGCCGAGGCGCAGCGCGAGCACCCGGTCGCGGTGTTTGTCGACGGCGCCGGCGATGCCCGCGAGCGTCTCGGTCCTGGTCTCCAGGTGCAGCAGCTCGGGGGATTCGAGCACCGGCATCGCGTACAGCGTGCGTCCGCAGGCGCGTTCGGCGTCGGCGAGGGCCTCCAGGAAGGGGATACCGCGTACCTCGGTGAATTTGGGCAGTACGAATCCGGACAGCAGCCGGACCGTCGGGCCGAGCCGGTGCACCAGGTCGGTGATCTGCTCGGGCTCGCGGACGCGGATGAAGAGCAGCGGGGTCCCGGAGACGCCGTCGGCACCGCCCTCAGTCCCGCTCCCGACGCGTTCCGCGAGGTCGGCGAATTGCCGGACGAGGTTCTCCTCGGCGGCCTCGACCTCGGAGTCGTGGATGGAGTCCTCCAGGCAGAGCACCATGGACACGACGCCCCCGCCGACCTGCTTCACCACGTCGTCCGCCAGCCGGGGCCGGGTCGCGGGGCTGTAGAGGGTCGCGCCGAGCGCGACGGAGAGCAGCGCTGAGGGAGAGTCGGCCGTGAACTCGCCGGGCTCCTGGTGGAACAGGCCCTTTCGGGCAGCGGGCGGGATATGCCCGAAGTGACGCATGGTGAATCCCCTGTACTGCCGTTATGGCCCG